>NZ_NPBY01000001.1 GCF_002272015.1 Paenibacillus campinasensis
TTTTAAGTTGCGAATGATTGACTTCACCCTATTATGTGCTTATAATGAATTTCGTGACTTCTGGAATCTAGCATTCTCTCATCTATTTTATCGGGACGTAGCTCAGCTTGGTAGAGCACCTGGTTTGGGACCAGGGGGTCGCATGTTCAAATCGTGTCGTCCCGATTCATCGAAAGCCGTTTGCCCAAGTTCATTGGGAAACGGTTTTCTTTTTTTGCTGCAATGGACTGAAAGGTGGAATCTGCTGAATATTTTAAGAACTGCCAGGCCACAATATGAAAAACATCGGATAGAAGGGGATAACCTTGAGTGTTTTTCGTATTAAAAAGCTGTTTAGAAAACGTTGGAGACGCTGGAGAAGAGCGATCTGGACATGTCTGATCCTCTTGCTCTTCGGTGTGGCGGCATGGTCTGGGCAGAATCTTCAAGAGCAGATGACCAATCTACTCACGGAATTTCGTGCGGAAGGTCCGCTTGCAATCGAAACTTTACATGTTCTGCAAAGTGAGGAAGAACAACAGCATAAGGCAGAGCTTGACGAAAAGCAACGGGAATTTATGCAGCAGCTTAATGAATCTAAAGTGAAACGTCAGGTACATCTGAAGACCACATACGTTTGCGGTGTGGAAGAGCAAAAACTAGGCCGTTTGAATGCGGACAGCATTTACGAACTGTTAAATAAAAATCCGCAATGGCAGGGGCGGATCAATGATGATGGCGAAGTGTGGCTGGAGCGCAGCATTTCGGACCTCTCGCCGGAATGCAAAAGGCAGGCTTACATGAGTGTCGATGCCAATGGGAATCTAACGCTGTTTGACGGGCCGCCAGAGGAGGAGAAGGTGCTCCGCACCTTTTTTCAATTGGATATCGGTTCGATGGAGTCCTCGCTTCCGAAAGGGGTCATCAAGCAGCTTGAGGAAGGCATCCGTATTCAAGACATTGATGAGTATAACAGCGTGCTGTCCACCTTCAGCGATTATGCGCGCGATCAGGCCGAAAATGTGATGAGCCCTGCACCATAGCGCGGATGGGTTTCGCAAAGCCCGGGAATGTTCCCGGGCTTTTTTTGTGCGTTCGGGGAATGTGCGCTGTTTGCCGATCGTTAAAAGTTTTTCCTCAACGAACAGCCAATCTTTTGTTATAATGGGAGGACGAATACATATGTTCGCTTCAGAGGAGAGGTTGGTTTGCGTATATTAGGCATTGATCCGGGGCTGGCTATTGTCGGTTTCGGTCTTGTAGATAAAGTCGGGAGCAAAGTGACGCCGGTACAGTATGGAAGTATTCAGACGGAGGCGCACACGCCGGAAGAGGAGCGGTTGCAGCTCATCTATGAAGGGATGCTCCAGTTGATTGAGAAGTATGAACCTGAGGCGGTGGCGTTTGAGAAGCTGTTTTTTAACCGCAATGTCACGACGGCCATGGCAGTATCTCAGGCTCGGGGCGTCCTCATTCTTGCTGCTGTCCAGAAGGGATTGCCTGTGGCCGAGTATACCCCGATGCAGGTCAAGCAGGCGATTGTAGGCTATGGTAAAGCCGAGAAGAAGCAGGTGCAGGAGATGGTGCGGATGTTCCTGAAGCTGCAAAGTGTTCCAAAGCCGGATGATGTGGCGGACGCGCTTGCTGTTGCGATCTGCCATGCCCATTCCTACACGCTCAATTCCAAGTTAAATGAGGTATTGCGAAAATGATGGATTACTTGCGAGGCCAGGTGGCCTATTTGGAAAGTGAATATATTGTGGTTGATGTGCAGGGGATCGGTTATCAGGTGTTTTGTCCGAATCCTTATGCTTTTGCCAAAACCGAAGGGACTGTAACGGTCTACACCCATCAGCATGTTCGTGAGGACGCCATCTTGCTGTTCGGGTTTCCAACACGGGAAGAGCAGAAGCTGTTTCGAAAGCTGATCGAGGTATCCGGCATCGGTCCGCGCGTAGCGCTCGGCATATTGGGCGGCGGTTCACCGGATCATGTGGTATCTGCTATTTATCAAGAAAATATATCATTTCTTGTTAAGCTGCCGGGGATTGGTAAGAAAACGGCGCAGCGCATGATTTTGGATTTGAAGGACAAGCTGGAGGGTTTCGGAAATGCGGCATTTACAACGGGTCTGTTTGCGCCACAGGAAATGCAGCCTGAAGACAGCTCAGCCTGGATGGAGGCCCGTGAAGGTCTGAAGGCGCTGGGCTATACGGACGGAGAGCTGGACAAGGTGTGGCTATCCATCAAGGACTCCGCAGGCATGAACGACTCTGTGGACGTGCTGATGAAGCGGGCGCTTCAGCTGTTGTATGCCGGCTAACTGGCCCGGCAGGAAGGAGCTTAACAGATGGATGATCGAATTATTACCGCCAATTTAATGATGGAGGACCAAGCGGTGGAGCTTAGCCTTCGTCCCCGTTATTTGGCTGAATACATTGGACAGAACCAGGTCAAGGAGAACCTCAAAATTTATATTGAAGCGGCCAAAATGCGCAAGGAGGCACTCGATCATGTGCTGCTCTACGGACCGCCTGGTCTCGGGAAAACGACGCTGGCTAACATCATCGCCAACGAACTGGGCGTTAGTCTGCGCACCACGTCCGGACCGGCCATTGAGCGGCCAGGCGATCTCGCTGCCCTGCTGACGAATCTGCAGGAGGGAGACGTGCTGTTTATCGATGAGATTCACCGCCTTCACCGCACGGTGGAGGAGGTTATGTATCCCGCGATGGAGGATTTTGCGCTGGATATTATGATTGGCAAAGGCCCGAGCGCCCGTTCCGTGCGTCTTGACCTTCCGCCATTTACATTGATCGGGGCGACAACAAGAGCGGGGCTGCTTTCTGCTCCATTGAGGGACCGCTTTGGCGTTGTCAGCCGGCTTGAATTTTATTCGGTCGATGAGCTCAGTTATATTGTTTCCCGGGGCGCGGACATTCTGGGCATTGAGATTCTGGGCGATGCTGCAACCGAGATTGCTTTAAGATCCCGGGGAACTCCGCGTATCGCCAACCGATTGCTGAAGAGGGTGCGCGATTATGCCCAGGTGCGAGGCGACGGCATGATCACGCCGGATATTGCACAGGAATCGCTCAAGATGCTCCAGGTGGACCCGAGGGGGCTCGATCTGATTGACCATAAAATGCTGAACGCCATGATTCACAGCTTTCGCGGGGGACCGGTCGGTCTAGATACGATTGCGGCAACCATTGGTGAGGAAAGCCAGACGATTGAGGACGTATATGAGCCGTACCTGCTCCAGATCGGGTTTCTTCAGCGGACGCCGCGCGGCCGCGTAGTGACTCCTCAAGCTTACCAGCACTTAGGTGTGCCAATGCCGGAGGATCGGCGATAATGCATCTTTTACGTCCCTGCTGAATTCGATTGTTATGCGTAACACGAACGTCATCATACGTACACGGATATAGGGTCAGGAGGAGAAATAAATGAAACGAAATTGGAAACAAGCACTGGGATGGTGCGTTAAAGGATTGCTGGCCTTAACCCTGGTAGGAGGGGTATGGCAGAGCCCGGCAGCTGATGCGGCCGGAACGGATTCCATTCGAGTGGCGATGTTTTTGGATCTTGGCAGCACTTATCGCTCAACAACGAATGCTGTGACTTTAGTGCCGGAGACAGCCATGACGGCTTCTATCAAAGCTTCAGGCGGACAAGAACTGGCGCTTCTGCCTGCGGGAAGACAGGCGCGCTTCAGCATTGACGGATTTAGAGTCAAGGTGCTGGAGACGGCGGATTGGCGAGTGGCTTCGGAGGCAGCCAAGAAGCTGCAGGGAACGAATGATAAGCCGCTGCTCTATGTAGACAGCACAAGCGCAGGGCGGGTGTATCAGCTCTATACTGGTATGTACGCCAGCGAGCAGGCAGCAAGAGATGCCGCTTCAAGGGTGGCACAGACGGCGGCCGCGTATTTGAACGGGCAAAATCCGATGGTGAAGGGTGGACTTCATTTGACGGCAGGCCAGTTCAGTTCTGCAGCCGAGGCGGATGCTGTCCGTCTTGCATATCGAGATGCGGGACTCGAAGCCTTCACAGTGATTGTGCCGGTGGGAGCCGGGAAGGCTTATGAGGTATGGGTTGGTGAAGCTGCGAACCAGGCGGACTTGGCTGCTGTTCAGAGCGAAGCAGGCAGAGCGTCTTCTGCAGCTTTGCAGGCCGTACGTGCCGGAACGCATGGACTGATCCTGAGACAGGATGCTTCGCTTAATCTGGACAGTCTTCAACTGGTTGAACACTACACCCTCGCCGGAGACGGCCAGCTGTGGATACAAGGCAACGCAGGGTCACGCACGCAGGTGAAGGAACGCTCTGAACGCACTTACCGGGGGGCCGTCGAGATTGGCAGCCATAACGGTCAACTGTACCTGGTAAACGAGCTTCCGCTGCAGGAGTATCTATACTCTGTCGTCGGCGCAGAGGTGCCTTCGTCATGGGGAGCAGAGGCTCTAAAGGCCCAGGCCGTCGCTGCCCGGAGCTATGCGCTATTCCAAGGGAACAAGTTTCAAGTTGCGAATGTGGTAGATACTACCCTAAGCCAGGCCTATTATGGAACCTCCTATGAGTATCCGTCGATCATTCAGGCGGTTGACGCCACTGCGGGCGAAGTGCTGCTGAGCAATGGGAGACTGGTGGAAGCCGTATTCTCCTCCAACAGCGGCGGCATGAGTGCCGATCCGCTGGAAGTATGGGGGAATGCCAATCCTACATTCGGTGCGGTAGAAAGTCCGGGAGATGCTTCAGCGCAGGCTGAGCTGCATTCCTGGTACCATGTCGTGCTTCCGAGCGGGATCACCGGATATGTGCGGGAAGATAACGTTAAGCTGACCGGCAACACTACGCTAGCCGGGCTTCCTTACATGACGGTAACCGCGAATAATACGAATGTTCGCCCACTGCCCTTGATTCAATCGAGTGCTGAGCCTGTTGCCCGGTTGAATCCGGGAGACACCGCTGTCGTGCTGGAGCTTGTGGCGGAGTCTAACAGTTATGAATGGATTCGAGGTCCCTTTACTTCGGAGCAGTTGGTATCTTCCTTGAATGGAAGGGTGACCGGTTCGCTTCCGGCCAGCATCACATCTCTTGAGGTTGTCGAGCGTGGCCCTTCCGGCCGGGTGTTAAAGGTCAGAGCCAACGGCCAGCTGCTGGAAGTTAGATATCCGGATCTATATCGCTCGGCACTGAACGGCTTGCCAAGCACGATGTTTGATATTGAGCCGACAGGAAGCTATACTGTATTGGGCGCAAATGGCGCGGCCACGACCGTTTCTGCCGGTCAGACTGTTTCGGTTATCTCCGCCAGCGGGACGGGGCCAGTCAGAGGAGCAGGGACGACGGTGCTGAATGGCGAAGGAAAGGCCCGCATCGTTGACAATACCCAGCGCTTTAAGTTTATTGGCAGAGGCAATGGGCACGGTCTAGGTTTATCCCAATGGGGCGCCAAGGGGATGGCTGACCAAGGGTATGATTATAAGCAGATACTGCAACACTATTACCGCAACGTAACTATTTCAAAGGAATGACTTCGAATGAACGTGGACTTGTATGATTTTGATCTACCTGAACATTTAATTGCGCAGACACCGCTGCCTGACCGCAGCGCGTCCCGGCTGCTGACGCTGAACAAAGCGACAGGCCGGATTGAACATCAGGTGTTTGCTGATATTCTGAATGATTTGAACCCGGGTGACACCCTCGTATTGAATGATACCAAGGTGATACCAGCCCGGCTATTTGGAGAGAAGGAGGACACCGGTGCGAAAGCGGAGGTGCTCCTCCTGAAGAATCTGGAGGGAGATCGCTGGGAAGCTTTGGTGAAGCCGGGGAAAAAGCTGCGCCAAGGGAGTGTCATCTCCTTTGGCGGTGGAAAGCTGAAGGCTGTGATCGAGCAAGAAGGCGATATGGGCGCACGGACGCTGTCTTTTGCCTATGAGGGAATTTTTCAGCAGATCCTGGATGAGCTGGGTCAGATGCCGCTTCCTCCTTACATCAAGGAACGGCTTGAAGACCGCGACCGTTATCAGACCGTATATGCCCGTCATGAAGGCTCTGCGGCTGCCCCAACGGCCGGCCTCCACTTCACGGAGGAGCTGCTGGAGCAGATTCGTGGTAAAGGCGTGGATATTGCATTCATCACGCTGCATGTTGGACTCGGGACGTTTCGGCCAATGTCCGTTGATCGGGTCGAAGACCACGTCATGCATGAAGAATACTATATGATGTCCCAGGAAACGGCGGATTTGCTGAATGAAACGAAGAAGCGCGGTGGACGAATTGTTGCTGTAGGTACGACCTCCTGCAGAACGCTGGAGACGGTCGGGAATCAATGTGCCGGCGGCCCGCTTAAAGAAAGCAGCGGCTGGACGGATATCTTTATCTATCCGGGGTATACCTTTACTGTCGTTGACGCGCTGATTACGAATTTTCATCTTCCGAAATCAACACTGGTGATGCTGGTCAGCGCTTTGGCCGGACGGGAGCATATTATGAAGGCGTACAAGGAGGCCATAGAGCGGGAATACCGCTTCTTCAGCTTCGGCGACGCGATGTTTATTTACTAATTCGGAGGTTGAATATCACAATGGCACCAGCTGTTACTTATGAACACATCAAGACCTGCAAGCAATCCGGCGCCAGACTCGGACGGGTGCATACCCCGCACGGAATTATCGAAACGCCGACATTTATGCCGGTCGGAACGCTTGCTACAGTAAAATCCATGAGTCCTGAGGAACTGAAATCGATGGATGCTCAGATTATATTGAGCAACACGTATCATCTGTTTCTCCGCCCGGGACATGACATTGTAAAAGAGGCCGGCGGGCTTCATCAATTTATGAACTGGGATCGTCCGATTCTCACCGACAGCGGAGGCTTCCAGGTATTCAGCCTGGCTGAGATGCGTAAAATCTCCGAAGAAGGCGTGCATTTCCGCTCCCATCTGAATGGGGACAAGCTGTTTATCTCGCCTGAGGTCGCCATGGACATTCAGAATGCGCTTGGCTCGGATATTATGATGGCTTTTGATGAGTGCCCGCCATATCCGGCGGAATATGATTATGTGAAGCAATCGACAGAACGGACGTCGCGCTGGGCGGAACGATGCTTGAAAAGCCATGCCCGTCCAGAGGATCAGGCTCTGTTCGCTATCGTTCAGGGCGGCATGTATGAAGACCTGCGCCGCCAAAGCGCGCGCGATTTGACTTCCATGGATTTTCCGGGTTATGCTATTGGTGGACTTAGTGTGGGAGAATCCAAGCAGATCATGTATGAAGTGCTGGATTACACGGTACCCCTGCTACCGGACAACAAGCCTCGTTACTTGATGGGGGTCGGATCACCGGATGCGTTGATTGAGGGCTCCATTCGAGGTGTGGATATGTTCGACTGTGTGCTTCCAACCCGAATCGCACGCAATGGGACAACGATGACAAGTCAAGGCCGTCTTGTCGTTCGCAATGCTCAATATGCCAGGGACTTTGGACCGTTGGATCCGGAGTGTGACTGCTATACCTGCCGTCACTACTCGCGCGCTTATCTCCGTCATCTGATTAAGAGCGACGAGATGTTTGGGCTTCGGCTGACCACCTACCATAATCTGCATTTCTTGCTGAATTTGATGCGCAATGTGCGTCAAAGCATTATGGAGGACCGTCTGCTTGATTTCCGCGATGAGTTTTTTGATAAGTACGGCCTGCATGATAATGAAAAAGGTTTTTAATGGTGCATGGTATGCACTAGGGGGTTATGAAAGGAGGGAAAGATATGTTTGAACTTGCAGGAGAGGCAGCACCGGGTGGAAGCATCCTTGGGATGATCCTTCCGTTCGTCTTGATGTTTGTTGTGTTTTATTTTCTGCTTATTCGTCCACAGCAGAAGAAACAGAAGGCTCGTACGGCGATGCTGAGTGCCCTGAAAAAAGGGGACAAGGTCGTGACGATTGGAGGCCTTCACGGTACGATTGTGGAAATTACCGATGATATTGTGGTATTGAAAGTAAACGATGTCACAAAGCTGACGTTTGACCGCAACTCGATCAGCCATAGTGTCGGCTCTGATACATAATCTGCGCTGCACATTATGTGGCGGTTTATAACAAAACAAAGACCGGTTCCTATATGGAATCGGTCTTTGTTTGTTTACGTGTGCATAATGCCCGCATCCAAGTAACATACTAGAAATTCATAGCTGGAGCAGCCGCTGTTTTCCGCATGGTCAGTTCCCCGAAGTAGACACCAAGCGATGCAGCCATCACCCCAAGCATTGTTCCCGCGATCATGTCTGTCAGCCAGTGAATGCCCAAATAGAAAATACTGAACACAATAATCGCTGCGCTGATGCTGGTGATCAGCATCCAAATCTTATTTCCCGACCGAGCAGCCAGTACCGCCATCGTAATGGACAAGGAGGTATGTAGGCTTGGAAAGCAGTTGTCGAGTCCAGACAAAGGCCGGTATACGGCTTCAAAATCAGGGAATGCTTCCAGCATGAAAAAGGAAACCCCAGCAGGCTCGAAGTTCCATGTCTCGTGAACAGGGAAAAACAGATAGAATGGCATCGCCACCACATAATTGATTAAAACAGCATAGCCTGTGGCATAAGCGAACTGATGATTTCGCTGGAACAGATACACACCGAAAGAACCGATAATAAGCGCCTGAAATACGGTGATGTAAAAGTAGACCAGCACTGGCGTCAGCCAGGGAGCATGAAAGAGATGCTGAACCGACTGAACAAACGCCCCTTCAAGCTGAAATACCCAAGGAGTAAAGTCCAGCCTGCTGGCTACCAACAAAGCCTCCAGCTGCTGTTCCAAATAGTTCAACAGGAAAATCGAGACCAGTGCTGCAAGCAGGAGCAAATATCGCATGGAAGAGAACAACTCGCGTGCAATGCCCAGAAACACGTAAACCGGATTTCGCTGTGTACCCATCCAGAGCAGAAGTACAACATTGATGGATGTGAGTAACGCAATGGCAGTCATAGATTGATACAGCAATACATCATTTCCTTTCTTCCCGAAAACACCAGAATAGTCTATCACAGGTTTCGGAAAGAATATTAACAAATTATTTACTTAAATTAACACCAAACATTCCGCCGATCGTTCCGGCAACAAAAACCGAAAGCAGCAATGTCAGATCGCCCAGGGAAATGGAGCTATTGAGGGCGAGGAAGCCTATGATCAGCAGCAGAATTCCATACATGAGGCCTGTAAGGCATCCATAATACCAGCCTCTGCTGCCCGCACGCTTGCCGCTGACACAGCCACCGATAAAAGCAGCCACGGCATGTACAACAAAGGTGTAAAAAGACAGATCATCCTCTGCAAGTCCGCTGCCCCATAGCAGGAGGGATAGCACAAGCGCGCCAAGCAGCATCCACAAGTAGGAATGAAGCAGCCCTGACAGAATCGGATTGGTGATCCTGATCGTGAAAATGCGACGGATCGGTTCCATGAATCAGCCCCCTTAACGAATCTTGATTACTACACATTGTATGGCCAAGCCTGTACAGATAGTACAAACAAAACAGGCTCTGCACATGAAAAAATACGTATCTGCTCCAGGATACAAACTCCCAGGATCTCTTGAATTGACAGCGGGTCCGTACAACGGATGAGTAGATCGACCAGGAGGAAAACCAATGCCTTATATGCTTAATCTGATTTTGCGAACGATTCTGATGTATGCCGTTATTTTTGTTACGATGCGGATTATGGGAAAACGGGAAATCGGTAAACTGTCGATTTTTGATCTGGTTATCTCCATCATGATTGCCGAAATTGCGGTGTTTGTCCTGGATGATGTGAATAAACCGATCTGGCATGGTCTGGCTCCTATCGCCGTGCTCGTGACGATTCAGGTAGGTCTGGCCTATTTCAGTCTGAAAAGTCGCAAGCTGAGAACATTTGTGGACGGAAGGCCGAGCATTATCGTCTCCAATGGTCAGCTGCACCGCCGGGAAATGGCCAGACTGCGATACAATCTGGACGATTTGATGCTGCAGTTGCGAGGAAAGGATATCGACAGCCTGGCAGACGTGGATTTTGCCATACTGGAAACATCGGGACAATTGACCGTCATCCGCAAGGACTCCGTGGATAAGGACAAGACCTCCCGCTCGAGCGCCAGCTCAGACACAAGTTCCCGCGCTGGCTCTAACACCAATTCAAGTTCCGATTCTGAATCAGGCTCCAAGGACAGTTCCCATTCCGGCGACAGCGAACCGAGCGGGTCTTCGTCGGTGATCAATACAGAAGAACCCATTGAAATCCCTTATGACTTGATGTCCACACAGGGACTCCCCATTCCGTTAATTCTGGATGGTGAAGTGCAGGATGAGAACTTGAAGATTCTTAAGAAGTCGCGCTCCTGGTTGAAAGATCGAATCAGGGAGGGGGGCGCCGACAAGTTTGAGGACGTGTTCCTGTGCTCCGTTGACCATAAAGGGCAATTTTATATTGACCGCAAGAAAACGAATTAACGGGATTTTCGGTCATTCAGCCAGGTGCCAATCAGCGGCATGCGCTCCAGATCACGCAAGGTGACCAAGCGTGTGATGAAAATCAACAAAAGATACATCAAAATTCCACATGCCGTGGCCAGGAGAAACTGGAGCCAGTTCATATTGGCAAAGGGGAGATGACGATAAGCATACAGTACGCCTGAACCCATGATCAGCATGACGGCAGCTGTTTTGATGTAATCCAGAAAGCGGAAACGGAACCCGATTAACCGGGATACGCTGATGCCGTGCAGAATCGTAACGGCTATACTGTTCACGATAATGGCGATGATCGCTCCACGAATGCCGAAGGCCGGATTCGACGCCAGATAGACGATCAGACCCATCTTGATGACAGCGCCCGTCAACGTATTGATCAAGGCCCTACCCGGCCGGTCCAGTGCCTGCAAGGCTGCCTGCAAGGGAGCCTGTACGTAGATGAACAGGGCGAACGGAGCCATCAGCTTCAGCATGGTGCCAACCTCTTTATTGTTATATAACAGCAAACATAGCGGTTCTGCCAGCACGTACATAATGGTAGCGAATGGAGCGCCGGTGACGAGCGCTAGCCTGAGCGCCTGATTCATCCGTTTATGAATCGTCGCCCGGTCGTCGCGTGCCGCAGCTTCCGATAAGGAAGGAACGAGCGAAGTGGCCAGCGACATGGCCATCGCTCCGGGTAGAAGCAGGAGCGGGATGGCCATTCCTTGCAGTGCGCCGTATTGTGCGGTTGCGATACCGGTAGCGATGCCGGCCAGGGCGAGGCTTCTGTTCGTCAGAATCGTCTCCAGCAGATAGGAGAAGGAGCCGATCATTCTGCCGCCGGTCACCGGAAGAGCGATGCCCAGCATACGCCTGAGGATGTGTCTACCCGGCTCGCTTGCTTCAGGCTTGGCGTCGGCAGGCTGAACCGCGTGCTGTTGAGGGGACAGCTTGGATCGCTTGCGATCATCACCGAAGTATTGAAGCAAAATCGCGATCATGCCAATCAGTTCGCCGACAGCGGTTCCGAGCATCGCCCCGGCTGCACCGTAAGCAATCCCTTTGGGCATAAGCAGATGGGCAAACCATAGCATGCAAATTATTCTCACAATCGTTTCAATGACCGAGGAGCTGGCAGAAGGAATCATATTCTGTTTGCCCTGGAAGTAACCCCGATACACAGCCGACACGGCGATGATGATCATCATGGGGGTCATGCTCACAAAGGTTTGGAATACACGCTCGTCCGGAAGCAGCACCGTCGTTACCCATGGTGCCAGCGCCAGGCTGAGCCCCATGAATAAAGCGCCGGTCGTAACCGTCAAAGTCAGGCTGACGCGCAAAATTTGCTTGGAGGCATCCGGCTTGCCTGCCCCTTCAGCTTCTGCGACCATCTTGGCGATAGCCAAAGGAATTCCACCCGTAATGATCGTGACCAGTACAATAAAGAAGGGGTATCCCAGTTGATAAATGCCGACCCCTTCCGGACCGATGATCCGAGGCAGGGCGATGCGGGGAATGAAGCCCAGCAGACGGTTCAAGATTCCGGCGGCCAGCAAGATAAGGGTCCCTTTAATAAAAGATTGCTTCGTCACTGTCCATCCCACTCCCTGGTTATTTAAATACGGCGTGGCCTCTGGCGCAAAAACTTCCAGAACGGTTGCCTTTACAAGGACTGTCCACTTTGGTTACTCTTATGGATATGCCTAACCTGTCCATTCTAATGACTTTACTTTTTTGTGAAAGCACGCTGCGAAAAGAAGGAGTGTGGCGTTTTCAGTCGAAAGTATTCTAGGTAGGCAACAGGGAGGAGGTAATAGGGATGGAACCGGTGGACATGAACAGCGAAGAATTGATGCGTACCATTGATATGATATGTCAAAGCAAGGTCGAGGAATTTCGGCTAATCGGTTACGAATATGTGACAACAGTAGATATATGGAACTGTGTCAGCAGCAAGTATGAGAAGGATGGACTCCCCTCTTTACACAAGCTAGTGAATGATATTCTATCATTGAAGGCGACGGCTCTTATGAATTATATGACAATATCAGCATATAAGGGATCTCCTTTCGGATAGTGGAAGAGGTCCCTTTTCCCTTGCGGTCAACAGGGATATTGCGATACAGCGACAAATTTTGATAAATTGACTGGGTTATATGACATAGCTATAATAGGAATATTGAGTAAAAAGGGGGAAATAGGAACGGCATGAAAAGAATCATCAGTTTCATCGCTACCGTACTCGGTATCACTATTTTAATGGCCGTTACAACTCCGGGCTTGCTGAAAGATGTCCGCCTGGGATTGGATCTGAAAGGCGGATTTGAAATCCTCTATGAAGCGCAGCCGCTGATGGAAGGACAACAGGTGACACCTGAAGCGCTTCAAGAAACAGCAAAAAGCCTGCAGAAGCGTGCAGACGCGTTAGGAACGACCGAACCGGAAGTCACGCCGGAAGGATCGAACCGGATTCGGCTTAAGGTTGCCGGCGTAACCGATGAGGCCGAGGTTCGGAAGACGATGAAAGAACCTGCGAACCTCACGTTTAGAAGTAACGATGGTTGTGAAGAAGGACAAGAGTTCTGCAAAATCGAGCTTCGTGGTGATGATTTTGTTGAGAACGGTGCTTCCATTTCCTATAACCAATTGAACCAGCCTGTAATCGATATTAAAGTGAAGGACAAAGCGAAATTTGCTGAAATTACGGGGCGGCTTCTCGGCAGGGAGCTTGCGATCTTTATGGACGACACGATGCTGTCCGCACCTACGGTTAACGCAATTCTGACTGATGGTAGTGCACAGATCACCGGCTCCTATTCGCTTGATGAAGCGAAGGAGATTCGGGACACAATCAATCTTGGTGCGCTGCCGCTCAAGCTTGAAGAGAAGTATTCCCAGAGTGTCGGGGCTACGCTCGGCATGCAGTCGCTTAACAAAACACTGCAGGCCGGCATCATTGCATCGATCGCTATCCTACTATTTATGATTCTCCGCTACCGGGTACCAGGATTGCTGGCCAGCTTCGCGCTGATTCTGCACACCTGGCTGCTGATTCTTATCTTTGTATTGGCAGACTTCACCTTAACGCTTCCGGGGATTGCGGCACTTATACTCGGGATCGGGATGGCGGTTGACGCTAATATCATTACCTATGAACGCATCCGGGAAGAGATCAAGACCGGCAAAAGGGTATCCTCTGCAGTTAAGGCCGGAGGCAAGTCGTCACTGCGTGCGATTATGGACTCTAACCTGACCACAATTCTAGTAGCGTCGGTTATGTTCGCGTTCGGTACCGGTGCGGTCAAAGGATTTGCGCTTGTATTGATTCTGGAGATTATCGTAAGTATTGCCACGAACGTATATTTCTCCCGCTTCTTGCTCAACCTGCTTGTGAATATCGGTTGGGCTAGCAAACCGAGCCACTACGGCGTAAAGGAGCGTGACATTCGTGAGCTTTAAACAATATGACTTCGTAGGCAAAAGCAGAATTTTCTATATCATTTCCATCGTCATCACGATTGTTGGTCTTCTGTTTCTGTTGACGCGCGGACTTAACTATGGCGTCGATTTCCGTTCCGGCTCGAACGTGGACATGGCATTCTCGCAGCCGGTGACGACCGAGCAGATTCAGTCTGTTCTTGAAGAAGTCGGTATCTCCGAAGGGGCAAGCATTACCCCGGGCAACGACCGGGTAAATGTCCGCTTTAGCGAAGTGTTGGCCGAGGAACAGGATCTGCAGCTTAAAGCTGGTGTCGAGAAATTGGACCCGGAAGCTACCTTTGAGATCAACACGGTAGATCCCGAGATGGCGAAGGAGCTTGGCCGCAATGCGATCTATGCCGTGCTGCTGTCCAGCATCGGGATTATCATCTATGTCAGCATTCGTTTTGAATGGCGGTTTGCGATTGCAGCCATCGTTGCGCTGCTGCATGATGCATTTGTCGTGATCAGTATCTTCTCCATTCTCGGCCTTGAGGTATCGTTGACCTTCATCATTGCGGTGCTTACCATTATCGGTTATTCGATCAACGATACGATCGTTATCTTTGACCGGATTCGTGAGAATTTGAGATTTGCCAAAATCAAGCGATACGCTGATCTGAAAGATCTGGTGAACAAAAGTTTGGCCCAGACGCTATGGCGCTCTATCTTTACGGCTTTGTCCGTGTTCATCGCCGCCTTCTTCATGCTTCTGCTTGGTGGCGAGTCGATCCGAATGTTCTCGCTGGCGATTTGTATCGGTCTGGCATTCGGGGCTTACTCTTCGATCTTCATTGCCAGCCCGCTGTGGCTGACACTGAAAGGACGTAATGTAAGCAACAAACCAAAGGCTCCGAAGCCGAACAAGGACAAAATCGAGGTTTAAGCGACGGATGTTGCTGTAGTTTGAAGAAATGAACTTATACCCGGGAAAGCCGCGTCGCTGGCGACGCGGCTTTCTAAACATTATAAGGATCAATATGGAGGTTCATTCCCGGGGTCCCCGCAAAGTACCTGAATGAACTCGAAGCTAAACCTCTTTTTTGTGGGGTTGTCTTAAGTTAGCATGTATGTTGATGAATGGTGACGACGCGAAAGTGAGGGGCCACAATTGAGTCAAGAACATATAAATACGACTGAGAAGGTTGTCTGGACCGGGATTTTCAGCGATTTGGCACTTGCCATCGTCAAAGGGGCCGTCGGGTTTCTGATGGGCAGCAAGGCGCTGATTGCAGATGCTATGCACTCGGCAGCTACTGCGATGTCGCTGCTTGCGGACCGATGGACGAACCTTGAACGTCCGAGCCGTAAAGGCCGCTGGAGAAACAGGAAGTCTGCGGAACGAACGGAGTTTATTATTCCGATACTAATTGCGGTGTTCCTGATCATGGGGGGCTTGCAGCTGGTTGTTCTGGCGGTGCAGGAGATCTCCACGGGCAATCCGGCCGCGCCGGACCGGTGGGTTTTAATTGCGGGCGTGATCTCCCTGGCGGTGAACGAGGCATTTTTCCTTTTTCAATATCATCAGTTCAAAAAACATAATGACCGCACGTGGGTCACGCTGTCCGAAGACCATCGGTACGGTCTTTATTCCTCATTAACGGTCATTATCGGGGTGTCCTTGTCAATGGCTGGAGGCTATTTTGAGTGGTCTGGTCTGCTGTACATGGATTCCATTGCGGCAATCATCGTTGCATTGCTTGTTGTACGAAAAGGCTATATACTGATTGTTCGTTCGGTTTACGGAACTTTGGTCAAGGAAGCCCGGCATGAATTTGAAGACGAGTTCATGGACACCATTCAGCGCGTACACGGAGTCATTACCGTGGAAGATCTGAAGGTACAGGAGTTCGGACAAATCAAGCAGATCAGCATTGATGTAAAAATCAGCGTTAATCCTCGAATTACCGTATTTGAGGCCAACGAAATTGCGGAGCGAATCCGCAAGCTGTTGATGCATCGTTTTACCCGGGTAACCGAAACGAAAGTGATCGTCGTTCCTTACGACCCTGGCTATCCCTACAAAACCAATTTTGATCTGATGGATAATGATCTGCCAACATTGCCGCAGTGACATCAGATCCATTCAGACCGCTGGGAGAAGGCAGGAAGGAAGGTGAGTCTAAATTGTTGTTTTCCAAATATAAGTGGCAGGTGCAGCGGCCGGAAATGCAGACCGCGAGTATGCTGGCCAAGGAGTTGTCGGTGTCTCCGTTTGTAGCAGCATTAATGGCTGGGCGGGGGATTCGTGATTCCGAGGAGGGGCGCCAATTTCTGAATGGCTCTCTTGAACATAGTCATGATCCGTACCTGATGCAGGGGATGGCTGAGGCGGTTCCGCGCATTCGAAAAGCGCTGGAGGATCAAGAGCACATACTGATCTACGGGGATTATGATGCCGACGGCGTGTCGAGCACATCCTTGATGGTCCATTTGATGCGCCATCTAGGGGCTTCATACGATATTTATATTCCTCATCGTTCCAATGAAGGATACGGGCTACATAATCATGCGCTGGACTGGGCTCATCAGCAGGGAGTGAGCCTGATTATTACCGTGGACACAGGCATCAGTGCCGTGGACCAGATCGCGTATGCGAATCAGCTTGGTATTGATGTTATCGTCACCGATCATCATGAGCCGCCTGAGCAATTGCCGGAGGCTTATGCGCTGATCAATCCGAAAATTCCGACCTGTCCATATCCGTTCAAAGGACTTGCTGGTGTGGGTGTTGCCTATAAGCTGGCCCAGGCATTGCTGGGGGACCCGCCCAAGGAGTGGCTGGAAATTGTTGCGATTGGAACCATTGCCGACCTGATGCCGCTGATCGGGGAGAATCGCATACTGGTCAAGCATGGCATTGATTCAATGAGACAGACCCGGTTTGTCGGCATCCGCAGCCTGCTTGAAGTGGGCGGGGTGGAGGTCGATAAAGTCAATGCCGTCAACATCGCATTTTCGATGGCTCCACGCATCAATGCCAGCGGGCGGCTCGACCATGCAGGAAGAGCGGTGACGCTGCTGACGACGGAGAGCCCGGAGGACGCAGACCGGCTGGCCTGGGAACTGGACGGACTGAACAAGGAGCGGCAGCAGGTAGTTGAGCTGATCGTTCAGGAAGCGCTTGGCATGATTGGGGAACGATATGGAGCAGGAGAACTTCCTCCTGTTATAGTCGTCGCCGGTGAAGGCTGGAATGTTGGTGTTGTGGGCATCGTCGCCTCCAAAATATTGGAGAGATTTTACCGGCCTGTCGTCGTGCTTGGCATTGATCCAGAGACAGGCAATTGCAAAGGATCTGCCCGCTCCATCCCTGGACTTGATATATACGAAGCGTTATGTGCCTGCAGGGATTCGATGGACCATTTTGGCGGCCACCCTTCGGCTGCAGGCATGAGTCTTCATCGCGATCAGCTTGCTGCCTTTGAGCAAGGGCTGCATGATTTTGCAGGCCAGGTGCTTCGGGAAGAGCATTTCGTGCCGGTATGCGAAGCGGATGCGGAATGCACCATCTCGGATGTGACGATTGAAGTGATCGAGCAGTTGGATCAGCTTGGGCCGTTCGGGATGGCCAATGCCGTGCCGAAGATCATCATCCGGGAAGCGATGGTGAAGGAAGCGAAGAAGATCGGCAAGGAAGGCAAGCATCTGAAGCTGCGGCTTCAGCAAAATCAGGAGCACCTGGACGCCATCTCCTTCGGGATGGGGCATCTCGCCGATATTTTGCCGGAGGGGACCAAGGTCGATGTGCTGGGAGAGCTATCCATTAACGAATGGAACGGCAGCCGCAAGACACAGCTTATGCTGCAGGACATCAGCGCGCCGTATCGGCAAGTATTTGATTATCGGGGGATACAGCAGCCTGTCGAGGAAATAAAACGCTGGAGAACGGAGCTGGAGCCGCATCTACGCTGTCCGGCTCACCGGAGCGCCATCGTGTACACGAGGGAATCGCATCCGGAAATAAAAAGCCAATTGTATGAGATGTGCCTTTGGGTATATGATAGAAATGCTGGCGTTTTGCCGGATAATGACGCTGCCGAAGAACACGGCGCTGATGACATTTCCGTATTGTTCGTATTGGATGTACCGGAGACGGCGGAACAGCTTCAAACGCTGCTGACCGTCTTCCAGTCCGTTCCGAATATATTTTTGGTTCATCCGACCCGGATGCCAAGGGAGAAGCTGCTCATTCCAAGCCGGGATCAGTTCAAACAGCTGTATATCCTGCTGGCTGGAATGGCCGCATCCCCGGTTTCCGAGAATGAAGTCATTGCAAGACTTCGCCAGAAGACGGCGCTGTCTTCCCGAATGCTTGCGAAGGTGCTGGATGTTTTTGAGGAGCTTGTGTTTATCGAGCGCTCCAAAGGGCTGGTCACGTTTATCCCGAAGCCCGAGAAGAAGCCGCTGGATGCCTCCCGTCATTTCCGGGAGCTGAGCGAGCTTGCAGAGATGGAGCAGCATCTGCTGCACGCCGATACGAAGCAATTAACCCACTGGATGATGTCCCGCTCTAAAGGTGTTTCTTAGCCGTTAATTGTACAGGAGGAGATTAGTTTGGATTTTAAAGAGTACATTCGTGTTATCCCGGATTTCCCGCAGCCGGGGATCAGCTTCAAGGACATTACGACGCTGTTGATGAACGGGGAGGCGTACCGGAAGGCGATCGAGGAACTGAAGACGATGGTAGGTGATCTGAAAATCGACGTGATCGCTGGACCGGAAGCTCGTGGTTTTGTTGTTGGAGCGCCGCTCGCTTATGCGCTTGGCGTTGGATTCACACCGATTCGCAAAAGTGGAAAGCTGCCGTATGAAACAATCGAAGCGGATTATGATTTGGAGTACGGCAAAGATAAGCTTGCTATGCATGTCGACGCGGTTAAAGAAGGGCAAAACGTTCTGATTGCCGACGATCTGCTGGCTACAGGCGGAACGATTTCCACCTCGGTGAACCTGATCCGCAAGCTTGGCGGCAATGTGGTTGGCGCTGCATTCCTGATCGAGCTTGAAGATTTGAAGGGCCGGGATAAAATGCCGGGAGTGGACGTATTCACGCTGATGAAGTACGATCACTAATTTCAACTGAATTAATTCATGAATCAATCATTCATGAATCCATGCAGCAACATAAAAAAGCGCGAGTGAAGGGGCAATTGCTCCCTCAGCTCGCGCTTTTGCATATGCAGGCTTTCGCGGATGAAGCCTGCGGTGTACAGCTTAATCCGGTATTATCTCAACAATCGGCTGTTCGTTATTCTTCTCGTTGGAAAGGCCGGTAATTTCGAATACTTTAAAGAGCAGAGCCAGCGCAACACCAACGATGGTGGATAAAGCCATTCCTTTAAGCTCGACATTGCCAAACTTTAACGTAACTCCGCTGATGCCGACTACAAGGACGATCGTAGCCAGGATCATGTTGCTGGCTTTGGAGAAGTCCACCTTCTGCTCGACGAAGATCCGCAGACCCGATGCGGCGATGACGCCAAACAGCAGGAGGGACACGCCGCCCATCACCGGACGGGGAATGTTAGCCACGATCGCAGAGAACGTTCCCGAGAACGACAGCAGGATCGCAATGACGGCTGCGCCAGCGATCACGCGAATCGCGTAGACCTTGGTCAACGCCATCACTCCGATGTTCTCACCATACGTGGTGTTGGGCGTTGAGCCAACAAAGCCGGACAGCACCGTCGAAATCCCGTTGCCAAGCAGCGAGCGGTGCAGTCCCGGATTTTTGGACAGATCCTTGCCAACGATGTTGCTTGTGACGAGCAGGTGTCCGATATGTTCGACGATGACCACGATGGAAACCGGAATGATGGTCAGAATCGCTGCTATATCAAATACCGGAGTTGTCACTGTCGGGAACGACAGGAAGCTAGCACTTGTTATTTTCTCAACTTCCACTTCCCCGAGAGCAAAAGAAAGGCCATAACCAGCCACGATGCCGATCAGGATGTGGATGATTTTCGGGAATCCGCGGAATAATACCGCACCGAGCACAGTGACGCCAAGTGTGACAAGCGCGATCGTCACCGTCTTCGGGTTCATGGCCCATGTTTCGGCTTGCACGGGATCTGACGGAGGCAGGAAACCGGCCATATCAGCCGCTACCGGCACCAATTCGAGTCCAATCATGGCGATGATCGCGCCCATGACGGCTGGCGGAAACACAAAATCGATCCAGCGGGTGCCGGCATATTTGACGATTAAGGCGACGGCACAGAAGATCAGTCCGGTTATGATAAAGGCGCCAAGCGCCTTTCCGTAGTTCGCACCCGGATCATCGACAAGCACGAGGCCTACCGGAGCGATAAAGGCGAAGCTGGATCCGAGATAAGCGGGTATTTTTCCTTTACACAGAAAAATATAAAGAAGGGTGCCAATCCCGTTCATCAACAGAATCATGCCGGGATCTACACCGAAAATGTTCGGAACGAGCACAGTGCTTCCGAACATGGCGAACAGATGCTGAAGACTCAGCAGAAAGCCCGGGCCAAACGGAAGCTTTTCATCTACCTGAATTTCGCGTTGCAAGTTATTCCACTCCTCTTATAGGACTTTAAATATAGACCGTTCGCGTACGATCTTTACTAGATTAAATACTATTGTTCGTTTTTTCAAGAGAGGATTTTACAAAAACCGAAAAGATCGGCTTGATCCTGCAAATTTAGTTCGAGAGAATAAGGGTAAATCAACAGAACCTCCCAGTATGCGTACGGTTGACGTAAACAGGGTTAAGCGTCATAATGATAGGAAAACCAAATTGATAAGGGAACCTGCACGTTTAGACAAAGGGCGGGTTCCATTTTATATAGAAAGGGAAGAGAAGGACTCGAAAATGGGCATAGAGCGATTACTCGAAAAGGCCGGCGCCTATATAAAAGAACCCGATCTTCTCCGCATCCAGGAAGCGTACGAATTTGCGGAGCAGGCCCATCACGGGCAAGTGCGAAAGTCGGGAGAACCTTATATTCTTCATCCGCTTGCGGTTGCAGACATCGTGGTCAACATGCAGATGGACACGTTGTCGATCATAGCTGCTCTGCTCCACGATGTTGTGGAGGATACGACGGTTTCTCTCGAAGAAATTCGCGAGCGCTTCGGTGAGACCTGCGCCATGCTGGTGGATGGTCTGACCAAGCTTGAACGCATCCGGTTCAGGTCGAAGGAAGAGCAGCAGAATGAGAACTACCGCAAGATGTTCATTGCGATGGCCCGGGACATCCGCGTCATCGTAATCAAGCTGGCTGACCGGCTGCACAATATGAGAACCCTAAAGTATCAGTCGGAGGAAAGCCAGCGCCGAATCTCCTATGAAACGCTGGAAATTTTCTGTCCGATTGCCCATCGTCTCGGTATATCCGCGATCAAATGGGAAATGGAGGACATTGCGCTTCGCTATCTGAACCCGCAGCAGTATTATCGGATTGCTAATCTGATGCACAAGAAGCGGGCGGAGCGTGAGCAGTACATTGATAACGTCATTGTCTGTATTCAAGAGAAGCTGGACGAAATGGGGATTTCCGCAGACCTGTCCGGCAGACCCAAGCATATCTACAGCGTGTTCAAAAAAATGACCGTAAAGAACAAACAGTTCAACGAAATCTATGATTTGCTTGCAATCCGGATTATTGTCGACAACATCAAGGATTGTTATGCCACACTCGGAATCATTCACACCTTGTGGAAGCCGATGCCCGGGCGGTTCAAGGATTATATTGCCATGCCCAAAACCAATATGTATCAGTCGCTTCATACGACCGTCGTCGGTCCGAATGGGGAGCCGACCGAAGTGCAGATTCGGACATGGGAAATGCACCGCACGGCGGAGTTCGGGATTGCGGCCCACTGGGCTTACAAAGAAGGAACCGCCGCCGGAAATTTCGACAACAAGATGACGTTCTTCCGCGAAATTTTGGAGCTTCAGCATGAAACGAAGGATGCCTCCGAATTCGTTGAATCGCTTAAAATGGACTTTTTCTCGGATCTCGTATTTGTGTTTACGCCGAAGGGGGAAGTCATTGAATTGCCGGCTGGCTCGGTACCGCTCGATTTTGCCTACCGGATTCATACCGAGGTTGGCAATCGCACGATTGGAGCGAAGGTCAACGGCAGAATCGTGCCGCTGGATCATCAGCTGAAGACCGGCGATATCGTGGAAATCTTGACCTCCAAGCATTCTTACGGCCCCAGCCAGGACTGGCTGAAGATTGCGCAATCCTCGCATGCCCGCAGCAAGATCAAGCAGTGGTTCAAGAAGGAAAAGCGGGAAGAGAATGTGGAGAAGGGGCGTGAAATGCTGGAGCGTGAGCTCAAGCGACTCGGCCTTGAAGTTTCGGAATGGATGACAGACGACAAATTGCTGGAGGCAGCCAAGAAGTTTGCCTTTAACGATATTGAAGACATGCTGTCCGCCGTTGGCTTTGGCGGCATTACCGCCGCCCAGATCTGTACGAAAATCACCGAGAAGCTTCGCAAAGAGCAGGAGGAAGCCAGCCAGCTTGAGCTGACGTCGGAGATGAAGGAGATCAAGCCTGCGGAGAAACGCAGCCGTCCGACCAACGGTGTGCGGGTCAAAGGCATTGATAACTTGCTCGTCCGTTTTGCCCGCTGCTGCAACCCGGTCCCAGGCGATGATATTGTCGGCTATGTTACCCGCGGACGGGGCGTATCGGTCCACCGCTCGGACTGTACGAATCTTCCTTCGGTCATCGAAGGGGAGGATGCAGCGCGCGTCATTGAGGTAGAGTGGGAATCCTCAGTTGAAGCGAATTACAGTGTCGACATCGAGGTTACCGGTCACGACCGGAACGGGCTGCTCAACGAGGTGCTTCAGGCTGTATCTGAGAGCAAGACGAATATTTCGGCGGTGACGGGCCGCTCGGACAAAAACAAGATGGCGATGATTCATATGACGATCCTGATCCGGAACACCGATCATCTCCACGCGGTAGTGGAGCGGATCAAACGTGTGAAGGATGTGTACACCGTCCATCGGATTATGCAGTAAACAGCCATGCGGTTTGCGTTCCTTAAGTGGGAAGGCAGGCCGCTATATTTTTGTGCAAAGGAGTAGGTATGAGATGAGAGTCGTTGTTCAAAGATGCAAGAATGCGAAGGTGACCGTAGGTCATGAGACGGTAGGCAGCATTGGAGAAGGGTTGATGGTGCTCGTAGGCGTCACGCATGAGGATGAGGAGAAGGATGCAAAATATGTGGCGGATAAGGTGGCAGGCCTGCGGATTTTTGAAGATGCCGACGGGAAGATGAACGATAGCGTTCTTGATGTGGGAGGGGCTGTGCTGTCGGTCTCCCAGTTCACCTTGTACGGCGATTGCCGCAAAGGAAAGCGGCCGAATTTCATGGCGGCGGCCAGACCGGATCATGCCAAGCTGCTGTATGAAGCATTCAACCGGGAGCTGAGAGAGAAAGGCCTCGTTGTGGAGACCGGGGTGTTCGGGGCAATGATGGACGTATCGCTAACCAACTGGGGGCCGGTAACGCTTATCATCGACAGCAGGGCTTAAGCGCAATCCTCCGCATGGAGACGACAACAATAGGGCATCCTGAAGAAAGCGCAATTGATGGTTCTCCAATCTTTCGAAGGAGCTGGCATTCATGCGGCAATCTCCCAAGTTTACGATGTGGCAAAGCCTGGCAGCCGGCGGATGGTCTGGCGGCATGAGGGAAACGTCAAGCCTCGCGCGGCTGACATCTGGACCGGTCAGTCCGGACAGGGATATCATGCAGAAGGGCAGTCCCCGCCAATCGCTTCCACGAAGCTGAACGGCATAGCTGAAATGCAAGGAACCAGAAATTCTCCCGCACTTCATGATGGCCGGGATTTGCAAACAGCTGTTAGTAATGATTTCGGATGGGGTAATAACATCATGTGAACATCACTAGTCGAAGGAGGAGTTAGCAGATGGGCAAAATTGCATTTCTACTCGCCAATGAGTTTGAAGACTCCGAAATGACAACCCCTTACGAGGCTGTCAAAGATGCAGGACATGAAGCGGATATTATCGGACTGAAGCAGGGGACAGAGCTGAAAGGGAAGCAGGGCAAGGCAACGTACACGTCAGATAAAGCGATCGCTGATGCCAACATGAATGATTATGATGCGGTGGTGATTCCTGGCGGTTCCTCTCCGGAGAATCTTCGCCTGGACCCGAATATCCTTCAATTTGTGAAGGAAGCAGACCGTGCAGGCAAGCCGATTGCTGCAATCTGTCACGGACCGCAAATTCTGATCAGCGCGGATCTGTTGAAGGGGCGTACGCTGACATCTTATCCGCCGCTGAAGGACGATGTGGTGAATGCCGGCGGCCAGTTCAAGGATGAGGAAGTGGTGGTTGACCGCAATCTGATCACTTCCCGCACCCCGAAGGATGAGCCGGCTTTTGTCCGCGAACTGCTGAACGCACTGAAAAAAGTCACCGCTTAAGCAGGGCGTATGAGAAGGTAATTACACATCCTTTTACCGGATGAAAGGAGGAATGAACATGTCTAAGCTGATTCAAGCCTATTTCAGAACAGAGGATGATGCCGAAGGGGCAAGAACAAGTCTGCTGGCTTACAACACCGAGCAGCTTGAGGTAGGTGCCCTGCAGGAAGGGATCTCCAGCCGGACGAACCTGCTCGTTCCGCTGGTGCCGTGGACGACGAATACCGGAGGCGGGGGTTCATCGGCAACGACCGGGGTGTTTGGCGGCGGACCTGTCATGGGTGTCGCCCCGCTGCGGGATACGTCGCCAACCGGAGCGACGACGGATCAAGAGCCAGCCACCGCAGATGCTGTGGATGACTTGATGGGCAACGACAACGACGAACTTCGGTATGTGTTGTCGGCCAAGGTTCAGGATGAAGACTACGAGGAAATTGTCCAAAAGCTGCGCGAAAATCACGCGTATGTCGAGCGGCTGGACGATTAACAGGGTGATTCGGCCAAGAGAAACCGTTTTCACTCTTGTAACATAACTGTAATGTTCGTTCAATGTTCTGTTAATATAAGCTGTCTATAATAACAGCATGACCCCCTTTTTATATACTATATTTTGAACCTACAGACGCGGTTTGTAGGTTTTTTTCTTTTTATCGACATTTTATGAATCAGCTTCTTGACTTTATTCGATCGGTTGATTAGAATCTAAAAATATAATGTTTGGGATAAACTATAGTTAGTAATATCTGATTTGATGACGGGAACAAGTACTCCATCCCCACAAGACCAGAGAGGAATCCCCATAGGCTGTAAGGATTCTCTTGATGAATGGACGAATGACCTCCCCGAGAACAGGCGGCGAAGCAAGCACCGGAAGGCCGGTGGGATAGACAGTAGCCGTTATGCGACAGCCGGGCGTTAACCGGTTAAGCGGACTGGAACACAGCAGCGATAGGAAGCCTGTTGTTCTCTGGCCGGAATGTGGGTGGTACCACGGGTGATATGTCTACACAATCTCTCGTCCCTGTTGTCTTCGATCAGACGACAGGGCGGGAGATTTTTTAATTTTCAGAGAATCGGGGCCGATTTGTAGTGTACAGATCCAGGTCCCATGGAGGGAAGAACGATGGCGAATCAACGATTTGAAAAGCCGACGGGAACCCAGGATATTCTGCCGGGAACCGTCGAGAAATGGCAATTCATTGAACAGAAGGCGCGCGAGCTGTGCCGGCGCTACAACTATCATGAGATCCGCACTCCGATCTTCGAGCAGACGGAATTGTTTGAGCGCGGTGTCGGTGAGACCACGGATATTGTCGAGAAGGAAATGTACACCTTCAAGGATAAAGGGGATCGCAGCATGACCCTCCGTCCGGAAGGAACGGCCGGTGTCGTTCGGGCGTATGTGCAGAACAAGCTGTATGGCGAGCCGGATGTAACGAAGCTGTATTATATCGGGCCGATGTTCCGGTACGAGCGCCCGCAGGCAGGACGTTACCGCCAGTTCCATCAATTTGGGATCGAGGTGTTTGGATCGAGCGATCCGGCAATCGATGCGGAAGTGATCGCGCTTGGCTACTCGTTCTATAAGGAGCTGGGACTTCAGGGCGTCAAGGCCGAGATCAACTCGGTCGGCACACCGGCGGTGCGTGCAGCATACCGGGAGCAGCTATTGGCATTCCTGACGCCGATGAAGGAGAGTCTCTGCGCCGATTGCCAGTCCCGCATGGACCGCAATCCGCTCCGCGTCCTGGACTGCAAGAAGGATCAGGACAAGTTCGGAGGCGCGCCGTCCATTCTCGATAGCCTGGATGAGGAATGCAGCGTACATTTTGAGAACGTGAAATCGTATCTGGATGCGATGGGCATCGAATATGAGATTAACCCGCGGCTTGTGCGCGGCCTCGATTATTATACGCATACCGCGTTTGAGTTCAAGGCACAGGGCATCGGCGCAATCGATACGGTTGGCGGCGGCGGCCGATTTAACGGGCTCGTAGGCGAGATTGGCGGACCGGACCAGCCGGGGATCGGCTTTGGCATCGGTCTGGAGCGTATCCAGCTTATTCTGGAACACCAGCAGGTGGATCTGTCCGGCATGCAGCCGCTGGATGTATATCTGGTGGCCCTTGGTGAAGCGGCGGAGCGTGAAATTGTCAAAATCATCTACGATCTCCGCAGCCGCGGCATTTCGGCCGAGCGGGATTACCTCGGGCGCAAAATGAAGGCGCAGATGAAGTCGGCAGACCGTCTTCAGGCCCGCTACACCGCCATCCTGGGTGACGATGAGCTGGCCCGGGGCGAGATCGCGGTCAAATCGATGGAGACCGGGGAGCAGCGTACGGTGAAGCTTGAGGAGCTGTACCGCGAGTTTATGTAATGCCGCTGCTTGCTGTAAGGCAGCACGGCTTCACAATATAAGCAATTGAATCCACTAAAGGGGAATGATGAGCAGATGAAAAGGACGCATCAATGCGGGCTTCTGACAACCGCAAACATCGGAGAAATCGTAACACTAAGCGGCTGGGTGCAAACCCGCCGGGATCTGGGCGGCGTATTGTTTATCGACTTGCGCGACCGCAGCGGCATTATGCAGGTTGTATTTAATCCGGACTTTTCCGGCGAGGCGCTGGCCGTAGCCGACAAGGTGCGGAGCGAATATGTGATCGCGGTGACAGGCAAGGTGGTCAAGCGTGATCCTGAAACGTACAATCCGAACTTGCCTACAGGTGAAATTGAGGTGCAGGTGACGGAGATCGAGGTGCTGAACGCTGCGAAGACCCCTCCGTTCTTCATCGAGGACGGCGTTGAGGTTGACGAGCAGCTTCGTCTGAAGTATCGCTATCTGGATCTTCGCCGTCCGGAAATGCAGAAGACACTCATGCTGCGTTCGAAGGCAGCCAAGGTGTTCCGCGACTACCTCGACGGCGAAGGGTTTGTGGATGTGGAAACGCCAATTCTGACGAAAAGCACGCCGGAGGGCGCACGCGACTATCTCGTGCCGAGCCGGGTGCATCCGGGCGAATTCTTCGCGTTGCCGCAATCGCCGCAAATCTACAAGCAGCTGCTGATGGTCAGCGGACTGGAGCGGTATTACCAGATCGCCCGCTGCTTCCGTGACGAGGATCTGCGCGCAGACCGTCAGCCGGAGTTCACACAGGTGGACATCGAGACTTCCTTCATGGAGCGCGATGACCTGCTGAACATGATGGAGCAGCTGATGGTGAAATTGTTCAAGGAAACGATCGGCGTCGAGCTGTCCACCCCGTTCCAGCGTATCAGCTATGCGGATGCGATGGGCAAGTACGGTTCAGACAAGCCGGACCTTCGCTTCGGCCTGGAACTGATTGAGATGAACGACATCGTAGCTGGCAGCGGTGTGAAGGTGTTCTCTTCCGTCATCGAAAAAGGCGGCGAGGTGAAATGTCTGAACGCCAAGGGCTGCGGCACTTGGACACGTAAGGAAATTGACGATCTCGGGCCATATGCCGCCAGATACGGGGCGAAAGGACTGGCCTGGATTCAAGTGAAGGAAGGCGAGTTCAGAGGCCCGATCGTGAAGTTCTTTACAGAGCAAGAGATCGAAGCGATCAAGGAACGTACCGGCGCCGAGGAAGGCGACCTGCTGCTGTTCTCTGCCGACACGAAAAAAGTGGTGGCTGATGTGCTTGGAGCGCTCCGTCTGAAAATCGGGCGTCAGCTTGGCCTGATCAACGATAATGAATACAAGTTTGCATGGGTGCTGGACTTCCCGCTGCTCAGCTATGATGAGGAGCAGAAGCGCTATGTTGCCGAGCATCATCCGTTCACCCGTCCGAGAGACGAGGATCTGGAATTGCTCGACTCCGATCCGCTGGCCGTACGTGCTCAGGCGTATGACCTCGTATTGAACGGCTATGAAGTGGGCGGCGGTTCCATGCGGATATACAAACGCGACATTCAGGAGAAAATGTTTGCGGCACTGGGCTTGTCCCCGGAGGAGGCGCACGAGAAATTCGGCTTCCTTCTCGATGCGTTTGAGTACGGCACTCCGCCGCACGGAGGAATTGCCTTTGGCTTCGACCGTCTGGTGATGCTGCTGGCTGGTCGAAACAACCTGCGTGAGACGATTGCCTTCCCGAAAACGGCAAGCGCAACAGATCTTTTGATGAACGCGCCTTCCGAGGTGGACACAGCTCAGCTGGAGCAGCTTCATATCAAGCTGGCGAAGAAGCCTGTAGAGTCGAAGTAATACCGTATTTGCAAAAGGAGGTTGGCATCCTAGCATGCTGCATCAATTTTCCCGGACGGAACTGGCGATCGGTCCCGAAGGCCTTGACATAATGAAGAACAGCACGGTAGCCGTGCTTGGCATCGGCGGCGTGGGCTCCATTGCGGTGGAGGCTCTCGCCCGTACCGGCGTAGGACGTATCATTCTGATTGATAAAGATGTCGTAGACATTACCAACATCAATCGCCAGATTCATGCGCTGACCACGACGGTCGGACAGAAGAAGGCGGATCTGATGGTGGAGCGGTGCAAGCTGATCAATCCGGAATGCGAAGCGATCGCCCTCAACATGTTTTACACGGAGGAGACTTATGAAGAGCTGTTTAAGTACGAGCTGGACTATGTCATTGACGCCTCCGACACGATCATCTACAAGGTTCATCTGATCAAGGAATGTCTGAAGCGCGGCATTCCGATCATCTCCAGCATGGGCGCGGCGAACAAGATGGACCCGACCAAGTTCCAGGTTGCCGACATTTCGAAGACGTCGATGGACCCGATCGCCCGCATCGTTCGCACGAAGCTGCGCAAGGATGGCATTAAAAAAGGGGTCAAGGTTGTGTTCTCGATGGAGGAGCCGATGAAGCCCCGCAAGGACGTCACAGACAAAATTGTGCCGGAGAACGCGCCGAATATTCGCAAGGCGAAGCAGCCGCCGGCCAGCAACGCGTTTGTGCCGCCGGTTGCCGGTTTGATCATGGTCAGCGTGACCGTGCGGGATCTGCTTGAAAAAGGCGGAATCTCCGTATAATTCGATAGCGACAGCCGAGAGAGGCTATAGGAAAGGGTGTCCCGATGAGCAGATTATCTGTCTGCTGCCGGGGCACTCTTTTTTTTACGTCAAGGACAGAAAGAAGACAGTAGTATAACCTGCGCGGTTATGCTACAATAGAACTCCTTTTTGTGTCACGGCCTGGAAATAACAACCGGATGCAGAAAAATCGTTTCTTAGGAGGTAACTGAAAGTATGAGTGCTTTTCAAAGTGCCTATCAAGAAGAGCAGCAACGGCTACAAGAGGTGATTGTCGAAATTGACCGTCAGCTCGAACGGCTGCGAGGCATTCCGGTGTATACCGGCCATGATTTTACGGAGCAGGTGCTGGAGGCAGGGCGAGAGGAGAAGCGTCAAGCGCTGGCCAAAAGCTTGCCGGAGCCCTATTTTGGGCGATTGGATTTCCAAGAGAACGGAGTCGGGGAGCGCAAGCGGCTGTACATCGGCAAGGTTGGCCTGGATAAGGAAGAGGCCGGGGAATACCCGCTCGTTATCGATTGGCGGGCCCCGGTGGCCAGCTTGTTCTATTCCTTTACCGGTGGAACGGAGCCGGCTTCCTTCGAAGCGCCGGAGGGGATCATTGAAGGGCTGGTTTATTTAAAGCGCAATGTGGTCATCCGAAAGCAGATTTTGGAGCGGGTATCGGACACCTATGATCGGGAAAGCGGCGGTCCTGCTGTGTCAGACGAATTTCTGGTGTATCGTCTCGGGGAGAACAAGGATCACCGCCTGCGCGATATCGTTTCTACCATTCAGGCTGAGCAGGATCAGATTATCCGCGCTGCCAGAAATACGGCGCTCATTATCCAGGGGGTTGCAGGAAGCGGAAAGACGACGGTAGCGCTGCATCGGCTCGCCTATTTGCTGTACCAGTACAAGGAGCAGGTATCGGCGGATAAAATGATCATCTTCGCGCCGAACCTTATGTTTCTGGACTATATTTCGGACGTGCTTCCTGAGCTGGGCGTCGGGGATATTCAGCAGCGCACCTTTGCCGATTGGGCGGCCGAACAGCTCGACATCCACGTAACATCACAGGATCGGCTGGAGACGATGGCACAATGGTTCGAAGGCGATCCTCGTCTTGGGACGCCCGATGTTGACGGGCATACAAGCGGCCGCTACAAAGGCTCCCTCGAGCTGATGAAGCTCATCCAGACCTGTGTGGAAACGCTTGAGGCCGGTGCGCTGCCTGGCGATGATTTCTCTCCTTGGGACGGAGCGGTGCTGCCGCGGGAGACGATTGCGGAATGGTACTTCAAGGAATATCGCCCTTATCCGCTTGCGAAGCGGAAGGAGCGGGTGCTGACCAGAATTCATCGCTGGGTCGAGATGGAGCTCAAGAAATCGCCGTCGGCGGCCGTGATGAAGGAACGGAAGAAAAAAGCAGCCCAGCGTGAAAAATCCTATGCCGGCAAATGGCCGAAGTTTGAACCGCTGGCGTTGTACAAAATGCTGTTCGGGGCGGTCAAATCCTCCGGCCTATGGCCAGAAGAGCTGACCTCTGCGATTCCGGACAGCGTCAAATCAGCGACACGCAGTGATTTGAAGCAGAATGTCGTACGGGAAGAGGATCTGCCGGGGCTGTTGTATTTTCACTGCCTGCTGAACGATATTGCAAGCGACCAGCGCTTTGATCACATCGTCATTGACGAAGCCCAGGATTTCTCCCCGTTTCAGGTAGCGGTGCTGGACATGTACGTCAGAGGCCATTCCTTTACGATCCTCGGTGATCTGTCCCAAGGAATTCATGCTTACCGCGGCGTGCATGCCTGGGAGGAGATGAGCTCGCTGTTCTCGGAGGAGAACACGGCGTATTACGCGCTGACACGGAGCTACAGGTCCACGATGGAGATTATTGAATTTGCCAACCGCGTGCTGGAAAATGGGGTGCGCAGCGATCTATTGGCCGTGCCGGTATTCCGCAGCGGAGATGCGGTGAGGCTCATTCCATACAGCGATCCGGCCATGCGGGAAGAGGATATCAAGCAGGCGATGCGAGCGCTGCTGGAGAAGGAGTACCGGACTGTCGCTGTCCTGACCCGGACGCTGCAGGAGGCTAAGGCGCTTCATGCCGCGCTGAATCCGGAGTGGCCGGAGCTGAACCTGATCGATGGCAGCGAACAGACGTATCAAGGGGGCTTGTCCATCCTTCCCGTCTATCTCTCCAAAGGCTTCGAGTTTGACGCCGTCGTGATGGCCGATGCCGATACGAATCATTATGCGGACAAAGCGTGGGACGCCAAACTGATGTATGTTGGCTGCACGCGTGCGCTGCATGAGCTGTGGCTGCTGCACGGAACGCATGTGCCGCGCTATGTGGATGCTGAGCCGTCCGAGATTGTGGCCAAAGGCTGGCCGCCGGCTTAAGGCAAGCGGCAGCTCACTATTAGACAATCAGCGGGCTGCCCGTTCATGAAAGAGCTGCCAGCTATACGAGGAGCCGTGGAAGGCGGGCCGCGTGGACGGATATGCGCAGCCTGTTCTGACCGGCAGAATGTCACCACCTCCGAAACCATGGTCCCAAGGGCTGTGGTTTCGGTTTTTTCTTTGTGTCCCCCGGGTTTGTTCACCTTCATCCAGCAGCTATGATGCTGAATCGCAATCATCCACGGATGATGGGCGCGGCCTCGGTGAATATGTTATGATATAGGCTGATAAATAGAAACGCATGTTCACATATCGGCATGGATGGACAAGCTTGAATTCAGACAAGGAAGTGTTAAACGGCATGGATTTGTTCAGTTTAAGTCGCGAAGAGGACCGGAACGGACGGCTGCTGGCTGACCGTATGCGTCCGCAAACGCTGGATGAATATATCGGGCAGGAGCACATTATAGGCCCGGGCAAACTGCTGAGAAGAGCCATTGAAGCTGATCAAGTCTCCTCGATTCTTCTCTATGGCCCGCCTGGATGTGGAAAAACAACGCTCGCTCACATTATCTCTACACAGACGAAGGGCGCTTTTGTGCGGCTGAATGCCGTTGAGGCGTCTGTGAAGGATGTCAGGGAAGTGATTGAGCAGGCCCAGAGCAACAAAAGTTTGTACGGAACGAAAACGATTCTGTTCCTCGATGAGGTCCATCGCTTCAACAGCTCCAGACAGGATGCGCTGCTGCCGGCGGTGGAGAACGGGACGATTATTTTTATCGGCGCGACTACGGAGAACCCGTTTCACTATGTGAACGGGGCCTTGATGAGCCGCTCAACCTTGTTTCAGCTGGAGCCGCTGAACAGGGATCATGCCATGATCGCTATGCGAAGAGCGCTGGCGAACGAGGACAGAGGGCTGGGCTTTATGGATCTTCAGGTGGATGATGCGGCGCTGGATCATATTGCTTCCATGGCTAACGGCGATATTCGCCGCGCGCTGAATGCACTGGAGCTGGCCGCGCTCACCACGCCCCCGGGGCAGGACGGCAGCATCCACATTACGCTGGAGGTGGCGGAGGAATCGATTCGCAGACCGACCGTGCGGGCGGATGAGTCTACGCAGTACGATGTATTGTCCGCTTTTCATAAGAGCATCCGCGGCTCCAGCGATGCGGCGCTGTTCTGGTTTCTGTATGCGGTTGAGAAGCTCGGGATGGACCCGATGGTGTTTCTTCGCCGCCTGATCGCCGCCAGCAGCGAGGATATCGGCCTTGCCAATCCACAGGCGATGGTGCAGGCGGTCAGCGCGTTGGAAGCGTACCGGAACAACGGCTGGCCGGAGGCAAAGCTGAATATCGCCCAGGCGATTCTGTTTGCGGTTGAAAGCCCGAAATCGAATGCGGTTGTGGATGCGATATCCAGAGCGATGTCTGCCATGGATGAGGTGAAGTCGGCGGAGGTTCCGCTTCATCTGCGGGATGCGCATTATAAAGGCGCGGTGAAGCTGGGGCATGTTGGCTACAAATACCCGCATGATTATCCCGGGCATTATGTGAAACAGGATTATTTGCCGAAGGAGCTGAACAATCGGGTGTTCTATCAGGCTACGGAGCAGGGGAATGAGGCCAAGATCGCCCATAACCAGCGCCTTCGCCGGAGTGAGTAACCAGGTCCTGCGCTTCGTATGAACGATTCATTGTGCTGGAGGGGGAAATAGGAATGACAAGAAAGATGTCGCGTTATATGATTCTGCTGCTGTCCACAGCGATTGTGCTGGGCGGCTGCCAAGCGGGCAAGACGACCGACTCTGATAGCGCTGCGGCCGGCTCGCCCGCCGGGGCTGAGCAGGAGCATCATGCAGCCGGGGACACGCCGGGGGAGCATGACCATCTCCATCATGCGAGCGGGGATTTGCGGGAGGTCACCGCTTCGATCGAGGAACTTCCAACCTTCCTGGATGGGGCGGTAAGCGAGATGCGGACGATTTATGCTCTGGCTGCCCAGGTCAGCGATGTGCTGGAATACATGCCATGCTACTGCGGCTGCGGCGATAGCGCCGGTCATCAGAGCAATCTGAACTGCTTCATTCATGAAATCCGGGAGGACGGCAGTGTCGAGTGGGATGACCATGGCACCCGCTGCGGCGTCTGCCTGGACATTGCGGTGGAATCCGCACTGATGAGAAGCGAGGGAATGCACTTGTCCGATATCCGGGCCGCCATCGACGAGAAATATAAGACAGGTTATGCCGCCCCAACCCGGACGCCGCTGCCGCCGGCAGAGAGTTAATATATCCATAGATAACCGCTGAACAAAGGAGCTGGCTCGGATCACCATCGTGATTGGAGGTCAGCTTCTTTTTGCGTGTCTCATTCGGACTCGGGGGGTTCTCCATGTATGGGACTTCTCTACGGATGATATGGATCATAATTTTTTTTGAAAAACGCCGTCAGGCCAAGCCTCGCCGGCACTTAAACAGAGCCGTTCGGATCCTGCTCGAACAAACAGTGACTTTTGTTACAGAATAAATCAACATATTGATGTTATCTTGTTCTGGCATACAATATATTGATTTGTTTGAATTTCGGCAGGGGAGTGATTGATCAAGATGTTGCAGGTAATGAAGCGGGATGGGAGCTTGACTGAATTTGATATGTCACGCATCGTGAGAGCGGTGAACAAGGCCTTTCGGGCAGTCAAAGGCAGCGCTGAAGACGATGTGTCGGTCCGCATCGGGCAGCAGGTGACGGATCGGGTAGCGGAGGCAGAGAGCCTCACGGTGGAATATATTCAGGATTGTGTCATCCAGGCTCTGAGGGAAAGCCAGTATGGGGAAGTGGCGGATGCCTACAGCCAATATCGGGATGCCCGCGATCTGGAGCGGATCAGAAGAGGGGAGCTGTACAAAATCAGCAGTGATGTGATCGGTGCAGCGAATCCTGATCTGCTTCGGGAGAATGCCAATTTGAACGGGGAATCCTTCAGTGGAAAGATGAGCCGCATCGGCTCCGAATACGCCAAATGGATCGCCAACCGCTTTGTTCTTCCTTCGGAGCTGTACAAGGCGGTGAAGGACGGCTATGTGTATGTGCATGATCTGGATCAATATGCGCTCGGAACGACCAACTGCATCTTTATCCCGTTTGACCGTCTGCTGGCTAAAGGCTTTAATACCGGCAACGGATCGGTGCGCCCGCCGCAGAGCATCATGACCGCGATGGCGCTTGTGGCCATTATTTTTCAGTCCCAGCAGAACAGTCAGTTTGGCGGGGTTTCGGCCAATAAAATCGACTGGGATCTGGCCCCATATGTCGGAAAATCATTTCGCAGACATTTCCGCAAAGGGCTGCTCTATCTCGGGGAGACGAGCGGGAAAGCTCATGAAGGGTCTGCAGACGGCAGCCTGGCCCATCTGCTCGAGGATGGTGAGCTTTACATAGACAATATGTCCCTGAAGGCCGCGTATCCGCGAACCTATGCCTATGCCTATGAGGAAACCGTCCATGAGACGAAGCAGGCAGCGGAGTCGCTGATACACAATCTGAACACGATGAGCAGCCGGGCCGGCGGTCAAATTCCGTTCACCTCGCTGAACTATGGCATGTGCACCTCCACCGAGGGAAGGCTGGTGACCCGCGCGCTGCTGGATGCAACGATCGATGGCTTGGGCCGAGGCGAGACGCCGATATTCCCGCAGCATATTTTCCAGTGCAAGCAGGGTGTGAACCAGGCCGAAGGGGAGCCGAATTATGATCTGTTCCTGAAGGCGGTGGAATGCTCCAGCCGGAGGCTGTATCCGAATTTTGTCAATGTGGATGCTTCCTTCAACCTGCCGTATTATCAGCCGGATGATCCGGATACGATCATTGCCACGATGGGCTGCAGGACCCGCACCATTTCCGACCGGTTCGGACGCAACCGGCTCAGCGGCAAAGGCAACCTGTCCTTCAATACGATTAATCTGGTTCGCCTCGGGATGGAATCCGGCATCGTATTTGGCAAACGAACTGAACCGGATCTGGAAGGCTTCTTCCGTCAATTGGATCGCTATATGAACATCGCGGTGGAAGGTCTTGTCCACCGGTTTGAGATTCAGGCGAAGCAGCCGGCCAAAGCATCGGATTTCATGATGCGCGAAGGGGTATGGGAAGGCGGAGACTCGCTGGGTCCTGACGATCAGGTTCGCGAGCTGATCAAGCATGGCACGCTTGCGCTTGGTTTTATCGGACTGGCCGAATGCCTCAAGGCGCTGACAGGCAAGCACCACGGGGAGGACGAAGGCAGCCATCGCCTTGGTCTCGAGATGATTTCCCGCATGCGCCGCTTCTGCGATGAGATGAGCGACAAGTACAATCTGAATATCTCGCTCTTCGCTACCCCTGCTGAGGGTCTGTCCGGTAAATTCACGGCGGTCGATCAGGCGGAGTACGGGAGCATTCCCGGCGTGACAGACAAGGAGTACTATACAAATTCCTTTCACGTTCCGGTGTATTACAAGCTTTCGGCCTTTGAGAAAATCAAGCTGGAGGCGCCGTTCCACAAGCTGTGCAACGCCGGGGCCATCTCCTACGTGGAGCTGGACGGGAATGCGAGAATGAACACCGCCGCTTTCAAGCGTATCGTGCAGTTTGCCCTCGAGGAAGATATCGGTTACTTCTCCGTCAATCATCCGCTCGACCGCTGTCCTTCCTGCCATTATGAAGGCATTATCGGTTCGGCGTGCCCAGGATGCGGCGCAGGCGAGCAGGAGGTGCACTTCCAGCGGCTGCGCCGGGTGACCGGGTATTTGACCGGCAATTATACCGAGCGCTTCAATTCGGCCAAGCAGGCCGAGGTCCGGGACCGGGTGAAGCATCTGTGAACATCTGCGGCTATATTCCGGAAAGCATCAATGAGGGCGCAGGGCTGCGGGCGGTGCTGTTCATCAGCGGCTGCAAGCATGCCTGCCCCGGATGCTTTAATCCGGCGTCCTGGGATTTTCAGGCTGGGGAGCGGTTTACGGAGGAAATGGCCGGGCGAATCATCGGCGACGTGAAGACCAACTCCCTGCTGGACGGTATTACGCTGTGCGGAGGCGATCCGTTCTTCTCTGCCGAGGAGTGCGCGGAATTCCTGATCAAGTTTAAAGCGCGCTGTCCGGACAAAAATGTGTGGGCATACACCGGCTTTACGTTCGAAGCGTTGGTGAAGCGTCCGGAGCTGAAGCAGCTGGCGCTGCTGTGCGACGTTATTGTGGATGGAAAATTCATCGCCGCAGAGAAGGATGTGTCCCTTCCCTTCCGGGGCAGCCGCAATCAGCGTTTGGTTGATGTGCGCGAGAGTGTCCGGCAGGGACGGGTGGTGGAGATTGAATTGTAGCGTTAAGGATGAAACGGGACGACAAAAGACACGCATTGCGCAAGCTTCAATGCCTGCTGCAATGCGTGTCTTTCTGTATCGTATGAGCCTGTTAATAAGGGACTTTATCAGCAGATTCAATCGTTCCGCCGCCGAGACATTCGTCACCTTGATAGAACACGACCGCTTGACCTGGCGTAATGGCCTTCTGCGGTTTGGCAAAAGCGACATGGACGTTGCCGTCTTCCAGGCGGGTGACGGTGACCTCCTGATCGGGCTGGCGGTAACGGAATTTGGCGGTGCAGGTGAAGACGTCTTTGGGCATGGCGTCTCCCCCGGCTATCCAGCTGATCCCGGAGGCGGTCAGACCTGTGGAATACAGGCTGGGGTGATCCCCCTGCACGACATAGAGAATGTTCTTCTCCAAATCCTTGTCGGCTACAAACCAAGGCTCTCCCGTGCCTGATCCCCCGATGCCAAGACCTTGGCGCTGTCCGAGCGTATAATACATCAGCCCGTCATGGCGGCCCTTAATCTCGCCGGATACGATATCAACCATATCACCCGATTGGGCAGGCAGGTAGTGGCTAAGAAATTCCTTGAAATCCCGTTCGCCGATGAAGCAGACGCCGGTGCTGTCCTTCTTCTTGGCCGTGTACAGGCCCGCCTCTTCGGCCAGTCTGCGCACCTCCGGCTTCGGCAGATGCCCGATCGGGAACATCGCCTTGGAGAGCTGGTCCTGATTCAGCGCATTGAGGAAGTAGGTTTGGTCCTTGTTGCTGTCCACGCCCCGGAGAAGGCGATATTGACCGTCCTCCTCAATGACCCGCGCATAGTGGCCGGTCGCGACATAGTCAGCACCCAGATCAAGCGCTTTGTTCAGAAACTCTCCGAACTTGATCTCCCGGTTGCACATGACATCGGGATTTGGCGTTCGTCCGGCCTTATATTCATCAAGAAAATAGGAAAATACTTTATCGTAGTATTCCTTTTCAAAATTGACAGTGTAGTACGGTATATCAAGCTGTTCGCATACCCGGCGGACATCTTCGGCATCCGCTTCAGCGGTACAATGACCGAATTCATCAGTGTCATCCCAGTTCTTCATGAAGATGCCGATGACTTCATAACCTTGCTGCTTCAGGAGCAGAGCGGTTACGGAGGAATCGACGCCCCCGGACATGCCGACAACGATACGCGTGTTTTGTTTGTCTTTTGACATCGTCATCACCATTTTCGTATGAAATTGTGCCCATGGACGTATTTTAACACACTTTTGCAAGCTTAGACATGTCTCGTATTGTCCACCCACGGTGAACAATTTATGTAATTTCCGACGGAAGATTACCCATTTGCACCCTAGATATGTTACCATAAGCTGAGGGTAATGATCGGAATAAGGAGAAAACTTGGGGTTAACGGTCCAAGCATCGGCATCAGGGTCAGATTTCGGCTAATACCCGCTTAATGTACAACAACAACCAAACGATAAGGCACGGTTATAAATTTGAAGTGAGGTGTCACCTTTGAAGATATCAACTAAAGGAAGATACGGTTTAACCATCATGATGGAGCTGGCGGCCAAATTCGGTGAGGGTCCGACTTCGCTGAAGAGCATCGCCGAGAAGAATCAGCTATCCGAGCATTATTTGGAGCAGCTGATTGCGCCGCTGCGCAATGCCGGGCTGGTCAAGAGCATTCGCGGAGCATACGGCGGATACATCCTGTCGCGCGAACCGGAATCCATTACGGCCGGAGACGTGATTCGCGTTCTGGAAGGTCCGATCTCGCCGGTGGATTTCACGGAGGAAGACGATCCGGCCAAGCGGGACCTGTGGCTGCGCATCCGGGACAGCATCGCTGAGGTGCTTGATTCCACCACCTTGGACAACCTGATTAATTATCACGAGCAATCGGCTTCGGATAATTACATGTTCTATATATAAGGGTGGTTGTCATGAGTTCAATTTATCTGGATCATGCCGCTTCGACGCCGGTTCATCCTGAAGTTGCGGAGCGCATGATCCATATACTAACCACACAGTACGGCAATGCATCCAGCGTCCATCAGTACGGCCGTTCGGCCAAAAAAATAGTGAATGGCGCCCGCGACAGCATTGCCGCCAGACTCGGTTGCCTGCCGGAAGAGCTTGTGTTCACCTCCGGTGGAACCGAAAGCGATAATCTGGCGATATTCGGGGTAGTGGAATCGCTTGGCCTGAAGGGCAAGCATATCATTACCTCTGCGATTGAGCATCATGCGGTTCTGCATACCTGCGAGGAGCTGGAGAGCCAAGGCTGTCAAGTGACCTATGTCCCTGTGGACGCCTACGGACGCGTGGCGGTTGAGGATGTGGAAGCGGCTATGCAGGACAACACCGTGCTGGTGACTATCATGTATGGCAACAACGAGGTTGGCACCATTCAGCCGATCCGCGAGATCGGGGAGTTATGCCGAAGCCGCGGCATTTTGTTCCATACCGATGCGGTCCAAGCTTTGGGTGCGGTGCCCATCGTCTGCCATGAGCTTCCGGTTGACCTGTGGAGCTTCTCTTCCCATAAGATTAACGGCCCGCAGGGCATCGGCGCACTTGTCGTACGGAGCGGAATCGGTCTTAAAGCCCGGCTGTTCGGAGGGCTTCAGGAGAAGAAGCGCCGCGCGGGTACAGAGAATATGGCGGGCATTGCCGGCTTTGCCGCTGCCGTGGAACTGACGGTATCGCAGGCGGAAGCCAAGCGTGCCGGACTGGAGGAGCTTCGAAGCTCGCTGATTGCAGCGCTGCGCCGGGAGGTCGGCGAAGAAGCTTTTGTCATTAACGGACACCCTGATCATTACCTTCCTCATATATTAAACATCAGCTTTCCCGACGTGGGAACAGAGACGATGCTGATGAACCTCGATATGGAGGGCATTGCCGCAGCCAGCGGCTCGGCCTGCACTTCAGGATCTCTGGAAATCTCCCATGTACTGCAAGCGATGAAACTTCCGGATGATGTTTTGCGTTCGGCGGTTCGATTTAGTTTCGGTTTGGGTAATACTACTCAAGAAATGGAGTATACTGCCCAAAAAATTGGAACCATCCTTAATCGGCTGCGTAAATAAAGGTTAGGATTTCTCCGTGGACTTGGAAGGGGGCATGAATGTATCCATTTCATCCGAGGATATCAAACGAGGTTTTGACCAGCTGGTGATGGCTTTGATCATAAAGCCGCCTGGCGTTTGAGATCCAAATTACGATAGGATGAGGAGGTGTCCGAGCGTTATATGAAGCTTCAAGAAATGATAGGACTGGCTGTATTCGACGTGGAGAGCGGCAAGGAAGTTGGCAGAATCCACGATTTTATACTAGATGGTAAATGGCTGATAACCGGTTTGGAGCTGGAAGGCAAGGCGCTGTTCTCTTCTTATGTGAAATTCATCGCATGGGAGGATATTACGGCTTACGGTGAAGATGCTGTCATGATCCGCAGCCGGGAGGCGGTCCAGAAGCTTGGGACAGGCCACATCCCTTATACGTACCATGTCGGGAAGCGAAGGCTGAAGGAGATGCAGGTCCTGACAGAGGACGGCGTACTGCTCGGGCGCATATGCGATGTTTATTTTGAGCAGGAAAAGGGCAATACAATATTAGGATTGGAAATTTCCGACGGTTTTGTATCGGATCTTATTGAAGGCCGGAAATGGCTGCCTTGCACCATGGACATGGTAATCGGTGAACATGCGGTGATGGTGCCGCCGATGAGTGAACAGCGACTGGAAAAAGCCATTAATTTTGTGAACGGATAGGGTGAAGTAGGATGAAGTGTCCAAACTGCAATTCCAAGGATATTGGAAAGATCGGTTCCCACCAATTTTATTGCTGGGGCTGCTTTATTGAATTGACGGTAAACGGTGAGAAAATGTCTGTTTATCAGGTAGAAGAGGATGGAACGCTCAGCTCGCTGGATGATCTGTTCTTCGGCGATGAGGTTCAGGAGTTTCCTCATATTCACGCGTCCTCCTGATCGCGGGCGAGGGCGCTACATAGCGAGTTTTACTTGCTTTCAAGGGTCTCTGATCAAGCTGCTTGGCTTGCGGAGGCCCTTTTTGTGATGGTGCGGACGGGCGGGACCGATTAATTCTGAGGTCTTGAACACATACTACAGGGGAAGTCTGGAAAAAAGGAGAGATGGCCCTGTGGAACAGCTGACGGGGAGCAAGTGGTTCCGCTTCATGATCTGGCTGCTGATCGGATTGATATCTTTATATTTTGTCTGGCTATTGCGGCCGATGTTTATGGACATATACCGGTTCCTGAAGGCGATTCTCGCCCCGTTCGCGGTCGCCATGATTATATCCTATGTGCTGAATCCGATCGTCTGCATGCTGTCGGAGCGCAAAGTGCCGCGCAGCATCGCCGTCCTGCTCATTTATGCCGTGTTTCTGACGCTGCTGGCCGTTGTGCTGATCAATATGATCCCGATGCTGATTCGCCAGCTGGAGGAGCTGAGCGAGCATTTGCCTGAAATTTCGATGAACGCGCAGACTCTGATGACGAACCTGGATAGCCGTTTGATTCCGCCGGGGGTGCGGACAGGGGTCAACAGCTGGTTTTTTCAGATGGAGAACAGGCTGGCACAAGGGATATCGACCTTTCTTAACAATATCGGGGATACGATCAGCGTGTTGTTTAATGTGATGATTATTCCGTTTTTGATTTTTTATATATTGAAAGATTTCGACGTGTTCCAGCGCACCGTGGTCGCCTATCTGCCGCGGGGACACCGCCGGGCGATTGTGACGCTGCTCAAGGAGATCGATACGGCGCTTGGCAATTACATTCGCGGACAATTTCTGGTGTGCCTGATCATCGGAATTCTCGCCTACATCGGCTACATGCTTATTGGGATGCCGTATGCGCTGCTGCTCGCCAGCATTGTGGCGATCTTCAACATCATTCCGTATCTCGGCCCGTTTCTCGGGGCGGCTCCGGCCTTGATTATGGCGTCTACGATCTCGTGGAGAATGGTGCTGATGGTGGCGATCGTCAACATGATCTGTCAAACGCTGGAGAGCAATGTCATCTCCCCGCAGGTGGTTGGGCGCAAGCTGCATCTGCATCCGATTCTGATCATCTTTGCGCTTCTCGTTGGCGGGCAGCTTGCCGGAACGATCGGCCTCATCCTGGCCGTGCCAGTGCTGGCGGCGCTCAAGGTGCTGCTTCAGCACGTGTTTGCCTATTATGTACGGAGAAAGTCAGCCTGACAGGTTGGCTGGGGTGCGGCGGTCCATTGACAGATAGAAGAGGCGTCGATATACTTAAAAATGCAAAATCATCTTATAAGTTGTTATAAGTATGGAAGTTAACCGCGATAGGAAATCGCATATGGATGAAAACGATGAGAGAATCAAGTAGGCTGGTGTGCCTTGCCCAGAGAACAGGTTCCTGACGTAAATGACCGTCTGGCTGCGAGAACCTGAAAGTGTCCCAGACCGAAACGCTAATTTTCGAGTGTGAGTCAAATTCACCGGGAGCCCCCGTTATCAGCAGCAATAAGGCGATCGTCTGCGTTCGCCAGGCAGCCCTTCCGTGCGGGGGGGCATGTCCTGGAACAGCGGCCGATAACCAGGGTGGTACCGCGAGAATATTCGTCCCTGATTTATTCAGGGGCGTTTTTGCGCTTTCGGCGATATTGCCGAAGCGATACATTATGAACTGGAGGATTAGATGATGAAAGCTAGTGAGATTCGTTCCAAATGGCTGGAATTCTTTGCTTCAAAAGGTCACAACATTGAACCAAGTGCTTCCCTTGTTCCGCACAACGATCCGTCTCTGCTGTGGATTAATGCAGGGATGGCGCCGCTTAAGCCTTATTTTGACGGGCGTGTAAAGCCGGATAATCCGAGAATCGCCAACTCCCAGAAGTGCATTCGCACCAACGATATCGAGAATGTCGGCAAAACCCGCCGCCACCACACCTTTTTCGAAATGCTGGGGAATTTCTCGATCGGTGATTATTTTAAAGAAGAAGCGATTGTATGGTCGTGGGAGTTCCTGACAGACAAGAAATGGATCGGCTTTGATCCGGATCGCCTGTCGGTGACGGTGTATCCGGAGGATGAAGAAGCCTTCAGACTGTGGAAGGAGAAAGTAGGGCTTCCAGAAGATCGCATCATCAAGCTGGAGGACAACTTCTGGGATATCGGGGAAGGCCCTTGCGGTCCTTGCTCCGAAATCTTCTACGATCGCGGTGAAGAATACGGCAAGGGCGCACCGGAATCGGAGTTGTTCCCTGGCGGGGAGAACGAGCGCTACCTTGAGGTGTGGAATCTCGTATTCTCCCAGTTCAATCATAACAAGGACGGCAGCTACACGCCGCTTCCGAACAAAAACATCGATACCGGCGCAGGCCTGGAGCGTTTCGCTTCCGTTCTGCAAAATGTGGACTCCAACTTCGACACAGACCTGTTCCAGCCGATCATTCAGGCAACAGCGAAGCTTGCCGGGGTACAGTATAAGGAGAAGGAAGAGTACGATGTGGCGCTGAAAGTGATTGCTGACCATATCCGTACCGTGGTCTTCGCTGTCGGAGATGGCGTGCTTCCTTCCAATGAAGGCCGCGGATATGTAATCCGCCGCTTGCTGCGCCGCGCTGTTCGCTACGGAAAGGTGCTGGGTCTGGATAAACCGTTCATGTATTCGCTGACCGAAATCGTCGGGGATATCATGGGCGTGTACTACAAAGAGGTTATTGAAAAGCGGGATTACATCGAAAAAGTGGTCCGGACAGAGGAAGAACAGTTTCACAAGACGTTGTCCGACGGCTTGAATATTCTGGCCGATATTACGGCCGAGGTGAAGAAGCAGGGCAAAACGGTCATCAGCGGCAGCGATGCGTTCAAGCTGTATGATACGTACGGCTTCCCGTTTGACCTGACTGAGGACTATGCGGCCGAGAACGGGCTGACCGTGGACCGCGAAGGCTTCGATGCGGCGATGCAGGAGCAGCGCGAGCGTGCCCGTTCTGCCCGGCATGAGACTGGCAGCATGAACATTCAGGGCGGCGTGCTGTCGGATTACACGGAGAAGAGTGCTTTCGTTGGGTACAGCGACATGGTCCATCAAGCGAAGGTGCTGGCGATCGTTGCCGGCGACCAGTTCGTGGACAGCCTCAGCGAAGGCGAGACGGGACAGGTCATTCTGGATGCGACACCGTTCTACGCTGAAAGCGGCGGCCAGGTAAGCGACCAGGGGATGATCGAAAGCGGCTCGGCCCGGGCTCGCGTCGAGGAGCTGTTCAAGGCTCCGCATGGACAGCATGTCCATGTCGTTACGGTGGAATCCGGGGAGCTGAAGGTCAATGAAACGGTACAAGCCCAGGTTGACCGTTCGCAGCGCCAGGACGTTGTGAAGAACCACACGGCGACACATCTGCTGCACAAAGCGCTGAAAGAAGTGCTCGGCGACCATGTCAACCAGGCGGGATCGCTTGTGGAGCCGCAGCGACTGCGCTTCGACTTCTCTCACTTCGGCAGCATTACGCCAGAGGAGCTGGCGGACATTGAGCGCCGTGTGAATGAACAGATCTGGAAGGCGACGCCGGTCGTCATTGACAACAAGCCGATCGACGAAGCGAAAGCGATGGGCGCGATGGCGCTGTTCGGTGAGAAATACGGCGACATCGTGCGCGTCGTCCAGGTCGGTGATTACAGCATCGAGCTGTGCGGCGGCTGCCATGTGGACAATACGGCCCAGATTGGCATCTTCAAATTGCTCGGCGAGAGCGGCATCGGCTCCGGCGTGCGCCGTATTGAAGCTGTCACCGGCCGTTATGCTTACGAATATACGGAGGAGCAGCTTGATCTTCTCAAGCAGTCGGCCGGGCTGCTCAAGAGCAGCGTGACCGATGTGCCTAAACGGATTGAAGGTCTGCATCAGCAGGTGAAGGAGCTGGCGCGTGAGAACGAATCGCTGCAGGCGAAGCTCGGCGCGATTGAAGCTGGACAATTGACGGATAAAGTGAAGCAAGTGGGAGATACTTCCTTACTGGCGGCTGAAGTTTCGGCAGGCGGTATGGACGCCCTGCGCACCATTGCAGACGAGCTGAAGACCAAGCTGCCGGATGTTATTCTGGTTCTTGGCGCCAAGGCAGGAGAGAAGGTCAACTTTGTAGTCGCGGTGCCGCAGGAGCTTGTGAAGAAAGGCTACCATGCCGGGAAGCTGGTTAAAGAGGTTGCTTCTGTATGCGGCGGCGGTGGCGGCGGACGTCCTGACATGGCTCAGGCCGGAGGGAAAGATGCCTCGAAGCTTGCGGATGCACTGAAGCGTGCGGAGGAACTTGTCACTGCGGGTGTATAGTTTCAAGCGGCGCTTCCTCTGTAAGCGATCCTGAATTTTTTGGAGAAGTCTCTAAAAATTTGGGTTGGATTTCCTTACTGAGGAAGGATTATGTTATGATAGAAGGAAAGATCAAAGCTGGTTACATCCATTCGGGCGAAGCATGGTTAACATGTTCTTTGAAGAAGCGAGGTGTCACACATGGACTCCATGGATAAGACAGTCAAGTTCAATGTAAAAGGTGATGAGAAGGAGGCTTCTGCCCAGGACATACTCCTCTCGGTATACGATTCGCTGGTCGAGAAGGAGTACAACCCGATCAATCAGATTGTCGGGTATCTACTGTCCGGGGACCCTGCGTATATACCTCGGCACAACAACGCCAGAAGTTTGATCCGGAAGAAAGAACGAGATGAATTGATTGAAGAGCTGGTCCGGTTCTATCTAGCCAATCATCGTTAGGAGTGCATGCATGAGGGTTATGGGTTTGGATTACGGGGATCGCAGAATCGGCGTTGCCCTGAGCGATGCGTTCGGCTGGACGGCCCAAGGGCTCGAAGTGCTGGAGCGGCGCAAGGACAGCGGCGAGCTGGACAGAATCGCTAAGCTCGTTAAGGAACACGAGGTCAGCGAAATCGTGGTCGGTCTGCCTAAAAATATGAACGGCACGATTGGTCCCCGGGGTGAAATCTGTATGGAATTCGCGAGCACGCTTCGTGAAGCCCTGTGTTTACCCGTTCACCTTTGGGATGAACGGCTGTCAACTGTATCTGCTGAAAGGACATTGCTTGAAGCCGATGTCAGCCGTAAGAAGCGCAAACAGGTCGTGGATAAAATGGCCGCAAGCTTGATTTTGCAAAACTACTTAGATTCTAAAAGGTAAAGGTGAGGGTGATATCACATGGCGAATGAATTTATTGGCATGGAAGAGGAACCGGAAATTATTTATATTCCTGATGACGAGGGCAACGAGGAAGAGTTCGAAGTCATCATGAAGTTTGAGGTGGACGGCTCGGATGCCAGGTACCTGATGGTTGTGCCGAGGGAAGCTGCCGACGAGGAGACCGATGAGGTGTATGCGTTCCGCTATGAAGAGGATGGGGACGATCTCAAGCTGTACATGATCGAAGACGACGAGGAATGGGCGGTTGTCGAAGAGACTTTCAACACCCTGGTTGAAGAGTTGAACGGAGGCGACTAAAGAAGTGGCAGATTTTTCAGTGGAGAACATCGTATGGACTCAGGTGCTGAGAGAAACATTCGGCGAGAGCGTTGAGCTTGAGGATGAGGATGGCCGTATTGAAGTCTATGATATTGCTGCCGAGTTCGAGGTGGACGGTCAAGGCTATGCGATATTGGTTCAGCCGGACCGCAGCGCTGAAGAGTATGAGGTGCTTCGTATTGTGAAGGAGTCTGACGGCAGCCTGAAGCTTGCCACCGTCGATGATGATGAGGAATGGGAGAACGTGTCCGAGCTCTATGATGAGCTGACATTCCCCGAAGGTGACGAGGACTAGGGCAAGAATCGGCTGAAAGGCCCATAATTTCAAATGAAAGTCTGGAAAGGGCGGAGTTCTTCGCCCTTTTTGGTTGTGAAGGGATGAGAATATTGAAAAAGCTGGGTATTGTCATTCTGGTGCTGCTGCTCATTGGCGGCGGAGGCGCCTTTTATATATGGAACGGTCTTCAGCCTGTTCCAGCTTCGGATACGCCGGTTGAGTTTACGGTGAGTCCGGGGATGGGCACGGCGGCGATTGCCGATCTATTAGAGGAAAAGGGACTTATTAAGAATGCATTATTGCTGAAAGGTTATCTGAGGCTGAAGGACGAAGGCAGAAATCTGATGGCCGGCACTTATGAAGCTTTACCGGGCACCAGCTTCGAGCAGCTCTTGTCGATGATGAACAATGGCGAGGTCAAGCCGGAGGAGATGATCCGCTTTACGATACCGGAAGGCTACACGGTGAAGCAGATGGCAGAGACGATTGCACGCGACGGGGATGTGGACAAGGAACAATTTCTTCAGCTGGCCGATCAACGGGCGGGCTGGGACGTGCCGATCATCGAAGAAATTCCGGATAACGAGGATCTGACGCATGTGCTGGAAGGTTATCTGTTCCCCGCAACCTACGAGATTCCGAAGAAGAATGCCTCTGCCGAGACGGTCATCAAGACGATGCTGGCGGAAATGGACAAGCGTCTGGCGGAAATCCCGGGCTGGGAGGATATGCTGAAGGAGCGGGGTGTCACGCTGCATGAGCTGATGACCATCGCCTCCCTGGTGGAAAGGGAAGTTGTGGTCGATCACGAGCGCCCGCTTGTGGCTGGCATCATCTATAATCGATTGGAGCAGGATATGAGGCTCGAGATCGACGCGACGGTTCAGTATTTGCTTGACAAACCGAAGGAGCGGCTGCTGTATGCCGACCTTGAGGTTCAGAGCCCTTATAATACGTATCGCAACAAGGGGCTTCCGCCTGGGCCGATTGCAAGCCCGAGCCTGGAGTCGATCAAGGCCGCATTGATGCCGGAGAAGTCCGAGTATTTATTTTATGTGACCAAGAAGGATGGGACGCAGGAGCACTTATTCGCTAAAACCTATCAGGAACATTTGAAAAACATCGAAATCAGCAACAAGACGGCACAATAGGTGTAGGAGGAAACGCTCATGATTAGAAAACCAGAGCTGTTGGCGGCGGCTGGTTCTGTCGCTGAAGCGAACGTTTATTTCGAAGCAGGCGCAGATGCCCTTGTCGTCGGTGAAGACCGGTTCGGGATGAGACTTCCCGGCAGCATGAATCCGGATCATATCCGAGAAGTTACGGAGCTGGCCCATGCCAGCGGCCGAAAAATTTATGTATGCATGAACAATCTGATGACCAATGATCTGCTTGCCGATCTGCCGGATTATGTGAAGACGCTAGGCGCGATCGGCGTGGATGGGGTAGAGTTCAACGATCCGTCGGTGCTGACGTCCGTGAAGACGATCGCGCCGCAGATCAAGCTGCACTGGAATGCCGAGATGACGGCCACGAATTATTCGACAGCCAACTATTGGGGCAGCAAGGGAGCATCGCGAGTCATTCTTGCCCGTGAACTGAACATGGATGAAATTACGGAGATGAAGCCGCAGCTGCAAGTGGAGGCGCAGGTTCAGATTCATGGCATGACCAATATCTATCACTCCAAGCGCCGCCTGGTCCAGAGCTACATGGCGCATCAAGGCAGACCCGTAGGTGACGAGGAGAATCTGGGGAAAGAAAGAGGCCTGTTTCTGATCGAGGCCGAAAGACAGGAAGAGAAGTATCCGATCTATGAGGATGTGAACGGAACTCATATTATGAGCTCTGAAGATATCTGCATTCTCGAGGATTTGCATCTGCTGATGTCAGCAGGTATCGACAGTTTCAAGGTAGAGACGCTGCTCAAGCCGCTCTCCTACAACGAGAAGGTGCTTCGCATTTACCGGAATGCGATAGACCTGTATGCGGCCGATCCGAATGCATACGCCTTTCAGGAGGCGTGGATGGACGAAATTCGCGCCATTCAGGACCCTGAGCGTGAACTGTCGTTTGGCTTTTTCTATAAGGAACAAGTTTATTAAGGAGTGGACAGCATGGAAGTTATGGCGAAGCCACAATATAAAGGCAAACGTTACCGGTTGGCTAAACCGGAGCTGCTTGCGCCTGCCGGCAACCTGGAGAAGTTGAAGTTTGCGGTGCACTACGGTGCAGACGCTGTATATATCGGCGGCCAGAAGTATGGTCTCCGCTCGAATGCGGACAATTTCAGTTTTGAAGAGATGAGAGAAGGCGTCGAGTTTGCCAACCGTTACGGGGCGAAGGTGTTTGTAGCAACCAATATCTATGCCCATAATGAAGATATCGAGGGCATTGAGGCGTATTTGAAGAAGCTGGAGGAAGTCGGCATTGCTGCGATTATTGCGGCAGACCCGGCGATCATCGAAGTGGCTAAACGTGCCGCTCCGAAGCTTGAGGTTCATCTGAGCACACAGCAATCCACGCTGAACTGGCAAGCGGTAAAGTTCTGGAAGGACGAAGGACTGCCTAGGGTCGTACTCGGGCGGGAGACGAGTCTGGAAGAGATTGCGGCGATTAAAGAACATGTCGATATCGAAATCGAGGCTTTCATTCATGGAGCGATGTGCTCTTCCTTCTCCGGGCGCTGCGTGCTCTCGAACCATTTTACCGATCGGGACTCCAATCGTGGCGGCTGCTGCCAATCGTGCCGCTGGAAATACGATCTGTTCGAGGACGGCAGAAGCGAGGAGAGCTGGGTGTCCGAAGAGAGTATGATGGAGCAGGCTCCACCGGCGCTGTCGCCGTTCAAGCCGGGCCTAACCCAAATTCCGCTGTTTCAGCCGGAAGACAATCCGTTTACGATGGGTTCGAAGGATCTGTGCATGCTTGAACATATCCCCGATCTGATCGAGGCAGGCATCGACAGTTTCAAAATTGAAGGACGGATGAAGTCGATTCATTATGTTGCCACGGTCGTCAATGTGTACCGCCAGGCGATTGATTCGTATATGGCAGATCCGGAAGGCTATGTTCTGAAGCCGGAATGGGTGGAGGAGATCAACAAGGCGGCAAACCGTCCGCTGAACACCGGATTTTTCTATGATACCCCGGACCATGAAGATCATATTTATGAGCCGGAGGAGAAAGCGGTGCCGTATGATTTTGCAGGACTGGTGATGGAATATGACGATAGCACCGGAACCGCGATCATCCAGCAGCGCAATCATTTCAAGCCGGGAGACGAAATCGAATTCTTTGGTCCGGAAGGCACCTTCTTTAAACAGAAGGTAGGCTCGCTTGAAGATGAGAGCGGGGCTCCGCTTGACGCGGCGCGTCATCCGCTTCAGCTCGTTCGGATGAAGGTGGAGCAGCCTTTGAAGAACTTTGATATGATGCGCAAACGGAAAGGATAGTCGGTCCGTAATGGACTGGTTCTAGGTCATATTAACTAGGTTTGACATGAATCCGGGTCGCCCGACGCCCCCCGGATTCTTTTTTTATTCAAAAAAATAGGGATGTTGTATTAATTTTTTTGCGAAAAGCCAAAGAAAAACGCCCCTACCTGACGAAATAAAATAGTAAAGGGGAGTTGTGTCACGTCAACTAACCATATCATAAAAAGAATGTGGCAGGTGAACAGCAAATGTCAGATGTAGAACAGCAGGAAAAGAAACCGAAACAAGACAAGCTGAAGGACAAGAAGAACAGGGAGAAGAAGGACAAGAAGCCGAAGGAAGGAAAGGGCCTCTTCAGTTCTTGGTCATCCAAGGGAATACATAACGTGAAATCGGTTGCATCATCGGCGGTTACCGCGTTTGGTAAGACATCCTTTAACCCGGCTAAGTCGGTAGGAATTCGTTTGTTCCTCGTGTTTTTCACAGCAATCGTAGCATTTGTGGTGATTTTGGGATGGCTCTCCTATAATCAGGCGCGGAACACGATTGTGAAGAACGCAGCCAACGCCAACCAGCAGATGATTATCCAGACGTCGGAGAAAATCGATATTATTCTGGATAAGTACGAAAATATGGGGCGGCAAATTTTTTACGACAACGATCTGCAAAAACTGCTTTATTCTTTCAAGCATGACAATTTGAGCGATTACGACAAATTTACGGTTGAACGGAGCATTCGTGACAGGCTGTCCAACCAAATTACGTCGGATTCGGTCATTAGAGCCATGTATCTGATCCCGACCGATCAGGAAATTATGATCTCGGCAGGGCAGGTATCTGCGGATGCTAAGTCGGTATACGAAGAGCCTTGGTTCATCGAACTGAAGGAAGGAACACAGAAACTGACTTGGGTTCCGACAAAGGCGAACAGCGGAGCGCCTTATTTCACCGTAGCGCGTGCACTCGGCTCCATGAATGATCTGAACAGCACGTATGTCGTTATGATTGATCTGGACGTCAGTGTGCTGAATGAGCAGCTCGCGGGCATCAACCTTGGTGACCAGGGGCAGCTGCAGCTGGTAAGTCCGGAGGGAACGGTCGTATCAAGCTCTGTCATCGGCTTGAACGGAACAGAGACGAATCTGAGCTTCCTGCAAGAGCTTCCTGAGGATAGCAGAACGGACAATCTGACGACAAGAGACGAAGAGCACCGTTCGGTCCTTGCCGTGTACAACAAGCTCGCCACGAACGATTGGAAGCTGGTAGGGGTTGTACAGGAAAGGGAACTGACTAAGGATGCCACCTCGATCCTTTTCATTACTTGGATTGTAGCTGCGGTAGACGTTGTGGTTGCGATTCTGATCGGCATATGGATGGTACGTATGATTGCCCGTCCGCTTGGCAAACTGAACCTTCTGATGAAGGAAGGGGCCAAAGGAAACCTGAACGTTCGTACGGATCACAAAGGCCAGGATGAAATCGGCCAGCTATCGGCCAGCTTTAACGATATGATGGAGCAGATCACCAAGCTGGTGCAGCAAACGAACAATACGGCGCAGGATGTTCTGAGTACGGCGGCTGAGCTTAGCGACGCCTCCAAGAAAACAGCTATTTCCGCTAAAGAAATTGCGGTGGCCACCGAAGAGATTGCCAACGGCGCAAGCAGTCTTGCTGTGGAAGCAGAGCGCGGCAGCGATCTGACCAACCATATTTCCCAGCAGATGAAAGTCGTTGTTAACGCCAATGAAGAGATGGGCAAATCGGCTCGTCATGTTGAAAGCTCCAGTGAGCTCGGTACGAAGCATCTTAACGACCTGCTTGATAAAACGCATCAGACGGAAGATATGACACGTTCGATGATGCGCAAGGTTGATGAACTGAAAGAAACGACATCTTCGGTTGTGAAGGTGCTCGATGTGATGCAGAACATTACGAAGCAAACGAATATTCTGTCGCTTAATGCTACGATTGAAGCAGCTCGAGCTGGCGCTGCCGGCCGCGGGTTCATGGTGGTTGCCGATGAAATTCGTCAGCTGGCAGAGCAGTCCAGACAGTCGATTGACATGGTTAGCCAGATTACAGACCGCATCATGACAGAGATGAATGAAACGGTTCAAGTGCTGCTGGATGCGAACCCGCTCTTTAAAGCACAGATGGATGCGGTGAAGGAAACCAGCGATATCTTCCTGTCGGTAAGACAGCAGATGGGCGAGTTCATCGAGCGGCTGGATTCCGCTACAAGCTCCATTGGTGAACTGAACGATTCTCAGAATGTATTGTCTGAAGCGATGAGCAATGTGAGTGCGGTGGCTGAGGAGTCTTCGGCGACGTCCGAAGAGGTGGCTTCGCTCTCGAACGAGCAGCAGAACATCAGCAATCAGCTTGTGAACCTGTCGAGCAAGCTGGAGAACGTATCGAAAGAGCTGAAAGAAACGCTGTCTCGCTTCACGGTTTAAGTCTAGAGAGAAAGACTCGCCTAAACGCGGGTCCGGGATATGTTAAGGTTAGTCATCCTACGAAACGTCCTTTCAACATGGGGCTTCATGCCCCCATGCGGGAAGGGCGTTTTTCGCATTTATTGGGTTGATCGGGGAAGGCTCCTTTCAGAATGGCAGGTTGCGGGGCGCTGCTACGGGCAATACTGAAAAAGAAATCTTACAAGCGGAGGGATGTTGGATGAAGCTTGACCGCAAGCAGCGGGTCGTCTACGGCTGGCTGATTCTGACCTTATTCATTCTCATACTTGCCGGAAGGCTGGCCTGGGTGCAGCTTGTCATGAAACATCAGCGTATGCCGGGGAGCAATCATACGATGATTGAGGCGTCCTTGTACCAGAGGGAACGGGGCGTGGTGCTGGATTCCGGCCGAGGTCATTTTACGGATCGCTATGGGCAGCCGCTAACAGGGCATCTGATATGGACGGCCGTTCTGTTCCCGATGAATAAGGCAGAGTGGAGCGAGGCTCAGCCCAAGCTGCGGCAGTTGTCCGATATTTTGAATACCGATTATGATGCGCTGACTGACCAATGGCATAAGAGTCATGAACCGATTCTATGGCATGCCCAATCGTCGCCTGTGCCCACCGCTTTGTCTAGTGAACAGATCGCACGGATTCATGAGCTGGAGCTGGAATATATTCAAGTGCTCCCTTATCAGCAGCGCTATCCTGCCGGGCTTTCCGGCATGCAGTGGCTTGGCTATGTGTCGGGGCAGCGCAAGGAGAACCTGTTCTATAAAGATGATCCCGAGATCAAGGGAAACAGCGGGCTGGAGAAAGCGCTGGACCCGATTATACGCGGTGATGAACCGACCATTGTATATTTCCCGGTGAACGGCGGCAACCATGTTATTCAGGATATGGAACCGATGGTGAAGGCTTCGAGTAATCCCTATTATCCTCTGCGTGTACAGAGCACCATCGATGCAGGGATGCAGCAGGCGATTGAGGATTTAACCGAAAAGGCCAACATGGGCAAAGGGGCAGTTGTTGTGCTGGATGCCCGCAATGCTGACATTTTGGCCATGGTATCCAGGCCTTTCTATAATCCCGAAGACATCCATCCGGAAGCGGGGGAATGGGAGAATCGGGCGGTTAAGGCTGCGGTGCCGGGTTCAATCTTTAAGCTGGTCACCGCAGCGGCTGCGCTGGAGCATGGCGTCGTCAAGCCCCGGGAGAAATTTCATTGCAGCGGTGAATACGGAAAATACGGTCTGTCCTGCTGGAAGGAAGGCGGCCATGGGACGATTACGGCTGAAGAAGGGTTTGCGCATTCATGTAATGTTGTGTTCGCCACACTGGCCGAACGGCTGACGCATGAACAGCTTGAAGCGGCAGCGAATTCGCTTGGACTTGGACAAACCGTGGGCTGGCAAGCTAAAGATCTGCTTGGTTTAAGCGTGTTGAAGCCGCTGGACCATGAGGAGCAAGGGACAATATTCGACAAATCAGCGGACAGATCAGATGCCGGTGAGCGGGTACAAACGGCCATCGGACAGCGTGATACGGCGATTAGCCCGCTTCAGGCTGCCAATATGGTCGTTACGCTGCTTCATGGAGGCGAGGTCCATAGACCCCGTTTGATGGACAAGCTGACCTATGCCAATGGTCAGCTATTGTATGAAGCGAAACCCGTGGTTATGGGGAAGCTGGGCGGCAACGGAAATATTTCCCGGGAAACATCCGCTATACTGCGTAAGTGGATGGAGGATGTAGTGCGTGAGGGGACAGGAAAATCACTGTTAAACCACAAGGCCAGATGGGCAGGAAAATCGGGTACCGCGCAAGTTAAAGTAAAGGGCCGCGCCCGGAATAACCAATGGTTTATCGGGTACGGCCCTGTCGAACAGCCACGGTATGCGGTGGCCGTGCTTGTGGAAGATCGCTCGCCTGACAGCAGTCATCAGGCTACGCAGCTGTTCGGTCAGGTGATTGATTTGTTGGCTTCTCCGGACTTTTCTGTTTCCGGCTCAGGATCGGCACGTTGAGTCATATCGAATGGAGATACATCAAACTCTTCGCTGGGCAGATGAATCCACTTTTGCAAATATCCTTGCTGAAGCAACTCTTTAAGCAAAATTAGCAGAATCGGGGCCAAGATAAGACCTGCCACGCCGAAGATAGACAAGGAGATAATCATGAAAGACAGCATAAGGAACGCAGATGAGATGCCGATGGAATTTCCTGCAATTTTCGGTTCGAGCAGCTGACGGGAAACCATGACGACTGCAAGCAGCACAATCAGACCGATCGCAAGGCCGCTATTGCCGACAATAAACAGATAAATGATCCACGGAATAAAAATAACCGGTACGCCGAGCAGTGGCAAAATATCAAAAACGGCACTGAACAGGGCGACAGAAAGCGCATTTGAGGTTCCAAGGATAAGCAGACCGACATATACAATGACAAAGGTAATGCTGACCAGTTTCAGTTGGGCCTTCAGGTAAGCGCCAATCGCTTTGAATACGTGGTCCTTCAGAAACTGAAAAGCGATTTTGATCGTTTTCGGTGTCTTGTCGGTGGCAATTTTTCTCCAGCTTGTAATTTCAATGCTAAGGAAGAAGGCGAGAATCATCGCGATCCCGAAATTGGCGATAAAACTGGAGAATGAACCCATGAAACCAACCATAAATAGAAAGAAAGACTTTGCGACGTTGGCACCGAAATTCGTGATGTTCTGGAAGAAGCTGTTCAAACGGTCGGTCAAATCCGGCGGCAATGCATCCAGCCTGGATTGAAGCACAAGCAGCCACTCCTGGAAATGGGTTTGCAGCGTGCGGGTGTATGCCGGAAGATTATCGTTTAAATGTGTAATTTGAGAAATAATGAGCGCGCCTGCTCCGAGCAGCAGCCCGGCTATAATCATTAGAAAGAGCAGGACGGATATGGCTGCAGCAATCGGTTTTGGCAAACCGCGGCGATGCAGAAATTTCGCAAGTGGCTCTATAATCAAAAATACCAGAAAAGACAGAAATACAGGCGCCGCAATTTGGTAAAGTTTACTAAAAATAAACATAATCAGGTATACCGTTAGTACAACTAAAGCGATGTCAAATGCGGTTCTCCAGTATTTTTTGTATAAGGGAAGCATGGTCTGGCATCGGCTCCTTTTTTTAGAAATGATCAATGATATCATTGTACACGATTTTCTAAAAAAAAGCCTATTTCTTTATGGGCTGTGATAAAATATGATAGTATGTTACAGAAATATAGAGATAAAAGCGGGGAGTTTGTATGCAGACAATACTGCTTTGGCTATTTTACCTTTCATCGTTTTATGCATTTATTCCCGGTATATTAACCCGGATTTTTGGCTTCCGAGTATTCCGCAGGGGGTCCGGGGAGAACGAGTTCGCTTTAACGTTTGATGATGGACCTGATCCTCATTATACGCCCAAGCTGCTTGATCTGCTGCGGCGTTACGATATGAAGGCTACCTTTTTTGTGGTTGGTTCCCATGCGGAGCAGCATCCTGAAGTCGTTCGACGCATTCATGAGGAAGGTCATCTGATCGGTATTCATAATTATGTTCATAAGAGCAATTGGTTGATGAGACCCGTGACTGTTCGCCGGCAAGTCCAGCGGACCGATGATATTATATTCTCGATCACCGGAGAGCGAACAACTTATTACAGACCTCCCTGGGGGATCGTAAATCTGTTTGATTTCGCTAAGAATACAGGCTGCAGAATTATTCTATGGTCATCCATGTTCTACGACTGGCGCAGCAAGATCGGCGCTGACCGGCTGACGCAGCGGATGCTAAGCAAGCTGCGTGATGGAGAGGTCATGCTGCTGCATGATTGCGGGACGACGATGGGGGCTAACCCGGATGCTCCCGAGCAGATGCTGATTGCGCTGGAACGTGTGCTTAAGGTGGCGAAGGAGAAGGGGATGAGAAGCATTCGTATCGACCGTATGTTGGAGAAGGAAGGCAAGGCTAAGGCCAAGAAGCTGTCTCCGGCCAAAAGAATGCTGGTATCAGCGTGGCTCCTGTGGGAGAAAGCGTTCCATGCCCTGTTCACACTTCGGACTGTAACCCCGTCCGACCCGATGCTGCACTTCCGTGTTCGCCCTTATCGGGGGCAGCCGGTTACGCTGGAGGATGGCAGCCGGATTGAGAAGGGTGACAAGATTGTTGAGTTGCATTTTGACAACAAAAAGCTGTTTGAGCTTGGCAGTCGTTCGAGATCGGAGATGCAGCTGGCGATTCAGATGATCCGTGCAGTTCAGAAGGATCTGCCGACACTTGCAGATATGGTGCTGGAGCGGCCGGAGCTTCAAGGATCCAAAGGATTGTACGGTGTGACCATGATTTCCCGGGGGCCGGAGCAATTCGGGTTTCAAATTCTGGATCTGCCGTCAGGCTGGTTCGCCAGCTCGACTCGAATCTATCTGAAGCTGCTGCTTAGCGTCATTCATCCCAAAGGCAAATCGCGCCTGAAGGATGGGACCCAGGCGATGGAGCCCAAAATGCTGTATATGCCGGTTGAAGTATTGATTGAGCGCTACGCCAGCAAAAAGAGGCCATCCTCCGCCGTCGCCGCCATTGCCGACGAGGCTCACGAGCATGACGAGATGAGTGAGCTGACCGCCATTGCAGGCGCTTCTTCCAAGGGCATTACCGCAGTGCCACGATAATAAGGTTCACGCACTTATTCATGGAATACCGTTCGTTAGTTCCGTTATATAAGATAAGGGGTTATCCCGTCCGTACCATCTGTGTACGGAACGCGGATAACCCCTTTGATGTTTCAGGCGAAATTCGGTTAGATTTTCAATACGCCGCCGGAGCTGGCGTTAGTGACAAGCTTGGAATAGCGGGCGAGATAGCCTGTTTTTACTTTCGGCTGGAACTCGACCCACTTGCTGCGGCGACGCTCCATCTCTTCATCGCTTACGCCCAGCAGCTGAATGACACGATTGTTCAGATCAAGCTCGATGATGTCACCGTCTTCTACGAAGGCAAGCGGTCCGCCTTCCGCAGCTTCAGGGGAAATATGCCCAATGCTGATCCCGCGGGAAGCTCCTGAGAAGCGGCCGTCTGTGATCAGGCCGACTTTGGCGCCGAGACCCATACCTGCAATCTGGGAAGTTGGGGCCAGCATTTCCGGCATGCCGGGGCCGCCCTTAGGGCCTTCATAGCGGATGACCACCACATGGCCTTCCTTGACTTTGCCGTTCGCGATGCCTTCCAGCGCTTCGTCCTGGGAGTTGAAGCAGATGGCCGGACCTTTATGGTATCCGCCAACCGACGGATCAACAGCGCCGACCTTGATGATGGAGCCTTCGGGCGCCAGGTTGCCGTATAGGACAGCGAGGCCGCCTTTCTCCGAATAGGGCTGATCGATCGGATGAATAACGTTGGTATCCTGGATCTCGCAGCCGGTCACGTTCTCGGCCAGCGTCTTGCCTGTTACCGTAATGCAATCGCCATGCAGCGCACCCGGCTTCTTCAGCAGCTCGTTCAGAACGGCGCTGACACCGCCGGCGATGTGCACATCCTCAATGAAATAATCCGAGGCGGGTGCCAGTTTGGAGATGTGAGGCACGCGGTCAGCTACTTCATTGATTCGCTCCAGCGGATAGTCGAGTCCGGCTTCATGTGCGAGTGCAAGCGTATGAAGCACCGTGTTGGTCGATCCGCCCATAGCCATATCGAGCGCAAATGCATTGTCGATCGCTTCAATCGTCACGATGTCGCGCGGCTTCAGATCCATCTTCACGAGCTCCATCAGCTGGCGAGCCGATTGCTTCACAAATTCCTTGCGTTCTTCGGCTACTGCGAGAATGGTACCGTTGCCTGGCAAAGCCAGACCGAGCGCTTCCGCGAGGCAGTTCATCGAGTTGGCGGTGAACATGCCGGAGCAGGAGCCGCATGTTGGACAGCCGAACTGCTCTAGCTCGAGCAAATCATCATCGCTGATCTTGCCGACCTGATGGGCACCTACGCCCTCGAATACGGAAGTGAGGGAAAGGCGGCGTCCTTTGCTGTCCACGCCTGCTTTCATCGGACCGCCGCTGACAAAGATGGTCGGAATGTTGACCCGCAGCGCACCCATCAGCATGCCCGGTGTAATTTTGTCACAGTTCGGGATGCAGACCATGCCGTCGAACCAGTGAGCCGATACGACGGTTTCCAGGGAATCCGCAATGATCTCGCGGCTTGGCAGCGAGTAGCGCATGCCGATATGCCCCATTGCGATGCCGTCATCAACGCCGATGGTATTGAACTCGAAAGGCACGCCGCCGGCTTCGCGGATCGCTTCCTTCACCAATTTGCCGAATTCCTGCAAATGCACATGGCCCGGCACAATATCGATATAAGAGTTGCAGACGGCGATGAACGGCTTGCCGAAGTCCTCTTCCTTAACCCCGGCTGCACGCAGAAGACTGCGGTGCGGCGCACGGTCAAAACCTTTTTTGATCATGTCTGAACGCATTTTTTTTGCTGTCATGATGTCAGTTCTCCCCCCAGATCATTCTAATATTACCGCGCTTTAGTGCGGTTATCCGACAAAGCAATCGGGTACCTGTGAACAAGTACACGATTCGGTTTTAAATGAGTCTATCACAAAAAGGGAGGTTTTTCTACCAGGTGTTCATAGGGAAGAGGGGGAGTTTTATGGTAAACATGAAGAAGCCTGCTCCGGTTGCGAAAGAGCAGCAGGCTTGAAGGGATGGG
>NZ_NPBY01000002.1 GCF_002272015.1 Paenibacillus campinasensis
GGGACGGGATCAGCGTTTGCCGCCTTTGCGCCCGATTTTCTGATAAAACTCACGGTCATGATTGCGGGAAGTCGCTTCGCCGCCCTTCTGACCGATTTCCTGATAAAATTCACGGCTATGGTTTCTGGAGGTGGCTTGTCCGCCTTTCTTGCCGATTTCCTGATAGAACTCGCGGCTGTGATTTTTGGCTGTAGCCTCGCCTCCCAAGCGTCCAGCTTCTTCTCGCGTCATTTTTCGTTTATTGTTGTTGGCCACGGTTGTTCACTCCCTACTTGTAGTTGTTATGCTGATGTTATAGGTTACTTACCACCGCCTATTTGTCATGAATCACAATATTTAACTAAAGAATGGAAAATTAACAAGGGATATTCGGCATTCAGTTTTGCGGCCGCAAACCATAAAAGTTCATGTTGACCGGCGAAGTGCGCTGTTGAAAAATAAGGAAAAGGTTATGTACAATCGGAGAGTACGATAAAACTTAAATTAAGCTGGCTGAAATAGAAGGAGGACACGCCTTGGCACGGTTGGAGGCAGGAGGGCGCGTAGTACCCTGTAGAGGAGTTTTATTTGACAAGGACGGGACTTTGCTGCATTTCATGGCGCTATGGGGAGGCTGGACCGATTATGTGCTGAACGATTTGGAGCAGCTCCTTGAAATGATGGGCGCCAAGCTCACCTGTCCGCGCGAGCGGCTGCTTGGCACCATGCATGATGCAAGCGGCAGGGTGTGCGATTATGACGTTCAGGGGCCGCTTGCTATGGCCACGGTTGAGGAATCGATCGGTTTGTTGGCCTGGCAGCTGTATGTGGCCGGCATGCCATGGAATGAGGCGACAACGCAGGTGCGGCAGATCACCAAAAATGCGATGCACGAGGTGCGGCGTCAGAAACCGGCTTTCCCGATGCCAGGGCTGCAGCATTTTTTGGAGGCATGCCGCAAGGCTTCGCTGCCCATGGGGGTAGTGACCTCGGACAACACGGACGGGACGCTGGAGCAGCTGGAATGGATCGGACTGAAGCCGTATTTCCCGGTTGTTCTCGGACGGGATCGGGTAAGCAGCGGCAAGCCTCATCCGGAGATGGCCGAAATGGCGTGCAGTATGCTTGGCATCGATCCGGCCGAAGCGGTTGTGATCGGGGACAGCAATGCCGACATGCAGATGGCGAAGCAGGCCGGAGCGGCGCTGGCCATCGGGCTGTACCAGGGGCAAGGGGAGCCGGTTCATCTGGTGGATGCCGATGTTGTCATATCGGATTATAATGAATTAAAAGTACTTGTTTGAAAAGCACAGGTGTTATTCCTATATTGGCTGGACGGAGGTGTGTGGAATGGAAAGCAGGCAAAAGATCGAGCAGTTGGCAACTTGGATCGAATCAAGCGAATACATTGTTTTTTTCGGAGGCGCCGGTACCTCCACGGAAAGTGGTATACCTGACTTCCGTTCGGCTGCGGGCCTGTATCAGAGCGAGCATCAATCCCCGTATCCGCCGGAGGTGATGCTGAGTCATTCGTTTTTCATGAAGCATCCGGAGGTGTTTTTTGATTTCTACCGGAGCAAGATGCTGCATCCCGATGCTCAGCCAAACGGCTGCCACCGGCTGCTGTCCAGACTGGAGGAAGCAGGCAAGCTGAAGGCGATCATCACGCAAAATATCGATGGACTTCACCAATCGGCAGGCTCGAATACGGTTCTGGAACTGCATGGCTCGGTTCATCGCAATCATTGTATGGATTGCCGCCGCTTCTTCTCGCTTCAGGACATCATGGGCATGGATGAGCTGGTTCCGCGTTGTCCGGATTGCGGGGGAATTGTGAAGCCGGATGTCGTCCTGTATGAGGAGGAGCTGAACCATCAGGTGCTGACCCGGGCCATTGCAGAAATATCGACGGCGGATCTGCTCATCATTGGAGGAACGTCGTTGACCGTTCATCCTGCCGCCGGACTGGTGACTTATTTTCATGGCTCCAAAACCGTGCTTCTGAATGCGGACCCGACCCCCTATGATCACCGCGCAGGCCTGATCATTACCGACCGCATCGGTCAGGTCATGACGGAGGTTGACAGATTGATTCGCTAGCGGCTGGCACCGGATTCGGTCCATGTCCTAAGCGGCAAAGGCCGGCAAGCAGGTGCAGAGCTTGTCCATGATGCCGCAGGCCGAAGCAAGCGGAGCCTGCTGCGGGATCAGGCATGCTGAAATCGGTTTCTTGTAAAAGGATAGGCAAACGGGATAAGATGTACATGTAGTATATACGTTGATAACAGAGAGGCAGGGATCGCACGTGACTTATGTGGCAAGCGAGGATCGCTATGAAGGCATGATATACAATCGCTGCGGCAAATCGGGGCTCAAGCTTCCGGCTATTTCTCTTGGATTATGGCATAATTTTGGCGGTGTCGACACGTTCGAGAATGCGCGCAATATGATTACACGAGCATTTGATCTCGGCATTACGCATTTTGATCTGGCGAACAATTACGGTCCTCCTCCAGGCTCAGCCGAAGAGACGTTTGGCAGAGTGCTGGCGCGAGACCTGAGAAGCTACCGGGATGAGATGGTCATCTCCTCCAAGGCTGGCTACTATATGTGGCCGGGCCCATACGGGGAATGGGGCTCCCGCAAATATCTCATTTCCAGTCTGGATCAGAGCTTGAAGCGGCTGGGCGTCGATTATGTGGACATTTTCTACTCACACCGGTTGGATCCCGAAACGCCGCTGGAGGAAACGATGATGGCACTGGATCATATCGTGCGCTCCGGCAAGGCGCTGTATGTCGGGATTTCCAACTATTCACCGGAAAAGACAGAAGAGGCGATTTCGATTCTGAAGAGCCTTGGCACACCGCTGCTCATTCACCAGCCAAGCTACTCCCTGCTGAACCGGACGGTGGAAAACGGGCTGCTGGATGTGCTTGAGGAGCATGGGGTCGGCAGTATCGCATTTACTCCCCTTGCCCAAGGCCTGTTAACGAACAAATACTTAAACGGGATTCCGGTGGATTCGCGTGCGGCAGGCGCCTCGGTGTTCCTGAACGAAAAACATATTACGCCTGAAGTGCTTCGCAAGATTCGAGCGTTGAACCAGATCGCCGCAGCCCGAGGGCAAAGCCTGGCCCAATTCGCGCTGGCCTGGGTGCTTCGAGGCGGAAGAGTGACCTCAGCCTTGATCGGAGCGAGCAAGGTCAGCCAGATTGAAGACAATGTGGCGGCTCTGAACAATCTGGAATTCTCGAAGGAAGAGCTGGATCGGATTGAAGCCATTCTGAAAACGGAGAATGAAGGAGCTTAATCGATCCAATCGGACGTGACGGCATTGACCGGAGTGACTTATAATGAATGAACAAGGCATCCTTGAGGGCAGGACATCACCCGACGGGATGCCTTGTTTATTTGTCTGGCGACGATGAGCGGCCTGCTATTTTTTGGCGGTAGCTGGTGGGGGATTGACCGAAGAAGCGCTTGAACTGTCTTGAAAAATAAAGCGGATCGGTTAAGCCGACCGAAGCGGATACCTGCTCCACGGACAGCTCGGGCCGCTCGCGCAGCAGCCGTTTGGACTGGTCGATTCGAAGCTTGAGCAGATAGGCTACCGGGGTCATGCCCGTTTCCTTCTTGAAAATTCGGGACAGGTAAGCCCGGTTGTAGCCAAGGCTGGCGCACATCTGTTCAATCGACACCGGATGGGCATACTGTGAGGTCATATAGTTGATCATCTGCTTGACGGTGCGCTGAATCTGGGGCTCGGCCATCGTCAACTGCGCCGGCCTTTCCACGTGGTCCAGGCAATCGGCCAGGATCAGATGCAGGCAGCCGATGGCGGCCATATGCGCGCTTTCCCGCCGGGAGTGGAACCTGGACTGGATCATTGCGATATAGTGCGGAACCTGGCTGTCCAGCGTGACATGCAGAACCGGGTGCTCGGGGGAGAAGCCGGCAGCCTTCGCCTGCTCGCCGGCAAGCTCGCCATCAAAGGCGACCCAGCGATAGCGCCACGGGTTTCCTTCATCGGATACATAGCTGACAAGCTGTCCGGGATGAATGAGGAAGCAATCCCCGGGACCGAGATGATACACATCCGTTTCAGTCCGAAATACGCCTTGTCCTGACTCAATGGCGTGCATCAGGTAATAGTCGTATATTTTCGGCCCGAGTGCATGCTTCGGCGGCGTCTGGCTTTCCCCGGCAAACAGCACACGGAGGGTTCCGTTCTCGGTCTGGGCCGGGTTGGAAGCGACGGAGTAGGTTTGAGCATTCATTCAAGCATCGTCCTTTGGTTGAGAGGATGGCCTTTACATTGCGCTGATCGAGCGGTGCATGTTTGTTAACATTGTAACTTCAAAAGTCACATAAATCCATATCTAACACACAAGACTTCATTATCGGGCCCTACGTTTCATTATATACTGAGAACAGTGAAAGCACCTTATATAACGGGATGGAGTGATATCGTGAACACACAACTGCTAATAGATCGCTTTATGGAAAAGTATGGAGAGGCTGAACAGGAACTGCGGATTTTTAATGCCCCTGGCCGGGTCAATCTGATTGGCGAGCATCTGGATTACAACGGAGGCTATGTGCTTCCGGCAGCGCTTGAATTCGGAACAACATTGCTGATCCGTCCGCGCAAGGACGGGAAGATTTCGTTTGCTTCCACCAATCTGCCCTATGAGGCGGTGGTCAGCGCCGAGCCGGACTTTGGAGGAAAGAGCGGGGAATGGACGGATTATCCGGTCGGGGTCATCACCGAACTGAGCAAGCTGGACATTCGTTTGTCGCAAGGCTATGACCTGTTGTACCACGGGGACATACCGAACGGAGCAGGCCTGTCTTCTTCCGCTTCGATTGAGGTTGTCACCGCCTACGCGCTTTTGACGATGGAAGGCCAGCCGGTGGATACGGTGGAGATCAGCAAGCTGTCCCAGCGCGCTGAGAATCTGTTCGTGGGCGTGAACTCCGGCATTATGGATCAGTTCGCGGTCGCGAACGGCAAGCGGAACCATGCCATTCTGCTGATGTGCGACACGCTGAAATATGAGCTGGTTCCTTTTGAGACAGGCGACTACAAAATTGTGATCGGCAATACCAACAAACGGCGCGGACTGGTTGACTCTAAGTATAATGAGCGCCGCAGCGAATGTGACCGGGCGCTGGAAATGCTGCAGGCGAAAGTGCCGGAACTGCGCTATCTGGCAGAACTGAATCCGGTCTCCTTCGCAGAAGTAGCGGATGCGATTACGGATGAGACGGTGCTCAAGCGGGCCAAGCATGTTGTCGAGGAGAATCAGCGGGTGCTGGATTCGGTGGCTGCACTGAAGAACGACGACCTGGAGGCATTTGGACAATTCATGAATCAGTCCCATGATTCCCTGCGGTATCAGTATGAAGTGACGGGTGATGAGCTGGATGCGATGGTAGAGGAAGCGCAGCGCGTTCCGGGCACGCTCGGTTCCCGAATGACCGGCGCAGGCTTCGGCGGATGCACGGTGTCGCTCGTTCACCAGGATGCCGTAGAGGAATTCATTCGGGAGGTAGGCAGCCGGTATGAGGCAAGAACGGGGTTGAAGCCGGACTTCTATGTGTGCGGTGTAGGCCAGGGTGTGCATGAAATGACCGAAGTGAAGGAGGGCAACTGATCATGGCGATTTTGGTAACCGGGGGAGCAGGGTATATCGGTTCGCATACGGTGGCGGAGCTGCTGGAGCGCGGAGAAGAGGTTGTGGTCATCGACAATCTGCAGACAGGTCACCGGGAGGCATTGCTCGGCGGAAAGCTGTATGAGGGCGATCTGCGCGACAAGGCGCTGCTCAAGAAGCTGTTTGCAGAGAACGACATTGATGCGGTCATTCACTTCGCGGCCAACTCCTTGGTGGGCGAGAGCATGAAGGACCCTGTGAAATACTATGACAACAACGTGTTTGGCACGCTCTGCCTACTGGAAGCGATGAATGAAGCAGATGTGCGCAAAATCGTATTTTCATCAACAGCCGCTACCTACGGGGAGCCGGAAAAGGTGCCTATCGCCGAGTCCGACCGGACCCAGCCAACAAATGTGTATGGTGAAACGAAGCTGATGATGGAGCGGATGATGTCCTGGTTTGATCAGGTGCTTGGCATTAAATATGTATCCCTTCGTTACTTCAATGCGGCGGGATCCCATGCCAGCGGCAAAATCGGTGAGGATCACCGTCCGGAGAGCCATCTCATTCCGCTGGTGCTGCAAACGGCACTGAAGCAGCGCTCGCATATTTCCGTCTTCGGTGAAGATTACGACACGCCGGACGGCACATGTATTCGCGACTACATTCATGTCAGCGATCTGGCGGATGCCCATCTGCGGGCGGTCGACTATCTGCGCCGCGGCGAGCAGAGTAATGTGTTTAATCTGGGCAACGGCCTCGGCTTCTCGGTCAAGGAAGTGATCGAAACGTCCAAGCAGGTGACAGGGGTGGACATTCCAGTCGTAGTGGAGGCCCGCCGCGCCGGGGACCCGGCTGTTCTGGTCGCTTCCTCGGAGAAGGCGCGCACGGTGCTGGGCTGGAACCCGGTTCGCGTGAAGCTGGAAGACATTATCGAAAGCGCCTGGAGATGGCATAGCAGCTATCCGAACGGATACGGCGACAATTAAGGGGGACTTGACGATGGAGCAAGTGACAACCAGCGTTCCGGATGATCAGCAGGTGCTGCACGCGATTGAACGGCTTGTGCTGTTTGCCCTTCGCCAAGGGCTGATTCAGGAAGCGGATGTGGATTACTGCCGGAATCTGCTGCTTGACGATTTTGGCTTCAGCGAGCCTTATGCCGGCGAAGTAAGCGAGGAGCATTTTGATGGACCTCAGGCGCTGCTCGATGTGCTGATCGATTACGGCGCAGCTAAAGGTCTCATTCCGGAGAACACCGATACCTTCCGCGATCTGCTTGACGCCAAAATTATGGGCAGAGTGATGGGGCGGCCGTCCGAGATTACAGCCGCGTTCAAGACAGCGGAGCAGGAGCGGGGCATCGAAGCGGCGACCCGTCAATTCTACGAGCTGTGTATCGCTTCGAACTATATCCGGATGGACCGCATATCCCGGAATGAATACTGGAGATATGGCAGCGAGTACGGGGATATCGAGATTACGATCAATCTGTCCAAACCGGAGAAGAGCCCAAAGGAAATCGCGATGGCGAAGCTTCTCCCGCCGCCCGTTTATCCGAAGTGCCAGCTATGCCGGGAGAATGTCGGTTATGCGGGCCGGGTGAACCATCCTGCCCGGCAGAACCTGCGGATTATTCCGCTGGAGCTGAACGGTGAACCGTGGTTTTTCCAATACTCGCCATACGTTTATTATAATGAGCATTGCATTGTCTTCCATCGCGACCACATTCCAATGAAACTGACCAAGGATACGCTGGCCAGACTGCTCAGTTTTGTGGATGCTTTCCCACATTATTTCCTTGGGTCGAACGCCGATCTGCCGATCGTTGGCGGCTCCATTCTGACGCATGATCACTTCCAGGGCGGGCGGCATACGTTTCCGATCCAGCTCGCGCCTGAAATTGCGGAGTTCAAGCATGCCCAATATCCGGATGTAGCCGTCAGCATTGTCAAATGGCCGATGTCGGTCATCCGGCTGTCAGCTACAGACAGAGACGTGCTGCTCGAGTGCGCGAACGGCATCTATGAGGCCTGGAAAAGCTACAGTGATCCTTCGGTCGATATTATCGCCTCCACCGATAGCGAAGAAGGTCCTGTTCGCCACAATACGGTGACACCGATAGCCCGCAGAAATGCAGAAGGCGTGTATGAGATGGATCTGGTGCTGCGCAACAACCGGACCAGTGATGAACATCCGGAGGGCATCTTCCACCCGCATCGGGAAATGCATCATATCAAGAAGGAGAACATCGGCCTGATTGAAGTGATGGGGCTGGCGATCCTTCCTGGGCGACTGAAGGAGGAGCTCGGGATGATTGCCGACATTCTGTCCGGCAACGAGGAGCTGCTGGAGGCGAGCGGACAAGACAGTCATCCGCTGTTCGTCCACCGCGACTGGATTCAGGAACTGAAGGAGCGGACGCCAGGAGCTGCAGACCGGGAGCAGGCCGCTGAGCTGATTCGTCAGGAGGTTGGCCGCAAATTTACGACCATCCTCGAACATGCGGGAGTCTACAAGCAGACAAGTGAAGGGCAGCAAGCGTTTCGCGGATTTTTGGAGAGCATGGGCTATACCGCTCTGTAAACTTATATTCAATAGACAGACGGACGGTCGTTCTTTCCCCTCGGGTGAAAGGAACGGCCGTTTGTATTGAGAAGCGGAAGTGATATAATGAAAATCGTAGCACAAGTTATCAAAACATGATCTTTAATATATGGAGTACGGAGGTAGAGGCGCGATGAGAGCTTTTGAATTTCATAATGGCACACGATTGATTTTCGGTCAGGGCAAGCTGAGCTCGCTCAAGAATGAGGTTCCGAAATACGGAACGAATGTGCTGCTTGTCTATGGCGGCGGAAGCATCAAACGGAGCGGGTTATATGATCAGGTTATCACGCTGCTGAAGGAAATCGGGGCTGTTGTGACCGAGCTGAGCGGTGTGGAACCGAATCCTCGTCTGTCCACGGTTCATAAAGGCGTAGCCCTTTGCCGCGAGCATCAAGTGGATCTTGTGCTGGCTGTTGGCGGCGGCAGCGTGCTCGATTGTGCCAAGGCGATTGCCGTTGGTGCCAAGTACGAGGGAGATATGTGGGATTTCGTTGAGCGCAAAGCGATCCCGCAGGATGCGCTGCCGCTTGGAACTGTGCTAACGATGGCGGCGACCGGCTCGGAGATGAACGGCAACTCGGTCATTACGAACGAGGCAACCCAGGAGAAGATGGGCTGGGCAAGTCCATGGGCTTATCCTGCATTCTCCATTCTGGATCCTGTACATACGTATACGCTGCCTAAGGACCAGACGGTTTATGGCGTCGTCGACATTATGTCGCATGTGCTGGAGCATTATTTCCATCAGGATACCAACACGCCGGTTCAGGACGGCTTCTGTGAGACGCTGCTGCGCACGGTCATTGATACCGCTCCGAAGCTGATCGATGATTTGGAAAATTACGAATTGCGTGAAACGATCCTGTACTGCGGCACGATGGCATTGAACGGAATGGTCAGCATGGGTCTTGCCGGCGACTGGGCAACGCACAATATCGAGCATGCCGTATCGGCGGTATACGATATTCCGCATGGCGGCGGTCTGGCTATCATCTTCCCGAACTGGATGAAGTACAACTTGAAGGCTGATCCGGCCCGCTTCAAGTCGCTCGCTGTGAATGTGTTCGGCATCGATGCTGCGGGCAAATCGGATGAGCAAGTCGGACTTGAAGGGATCGAGGCGCTCCGCAGCTTCTGGAGCTCGATCGGCGCACCGAGCAGACTTGCGGATTATGACATTGACGACAGCCAGATCGAAGTGATGGCTGAGAAGACGGTTCGTTTCGGCCCGTTCGGCAATTTCCGTAAATTGCAGCGCGAAGACGTCATCGAAATTTATAAAATGTCGCTGTAATTTACTGTGCAGATGCTATAATAAGGTCGAAGGCAACGCTTTCCAGAGCTGCTGCCTTCGACCTTTTCTGCGTTTATGTGACATCCGGGACCGGGTGCAGACATTCCGTGAACGACAGAAAGTTACATAGCACATTCGGGCTCAAGTTAATCATTCGTGCCAGACATCATCACGGGTCAGAAGTAAGGGTGTAGAGGATCGGGGAGAAGCGAAGCGCTCGCTCTTGTCCCTGACTTCAACCGCTGAGGCGGTAATATCAAGAAACCTGGGGGTGAGCAGCGACCGGAAGTCCCTTCGTTTCCCAAGAGCGGCATACTCCGCTTGATGTCAAACACTGACTTCTGATATGAGCCAATATTTGAACTAGGAATGTCAGGTGTAAAATATTGAAACAAAACGAACTTTTTGCCGTATTACTTGTTATACACAGTGAGGATTCTTGAGAGAGGGGCAGTGCGTATGGAGGCGTTATATTGGGGTTGCCTGTTCGGCGGCATATTGTTTGCGGTAGTTTCCGTGTTGCTGGGCGATGTGCTTAGTTCCGCGATGGACGGGGTGCTTGATTTTTTGTCCTTTGATTTCTTCAACCCGATGGTCATCGCAGGCGGAATCACCGTATTCGGCGGAGCAGGAATCATGTTCACACAATATACGAATATGGCGGCAGGTGCTCATGTAACGCTCTCCATTCTATCGGCCATCGTCGTCTCGATTCTCGTTTACTTCGGCTATGTTCGGCCTATGGAGAACAGCGAGAATTCGACAGGCTTCTCGGAGAAAGAACTGGCAGGAAGAATCGGAACCGTCACCGTGCCGCTTCCGGCAGAGGGGTTCGGTGAGGTCATGGTTCGGGTGGGAGCGGGCAATACAGCCCATATCGCTTCCAGCTTTGACCGCAAGATTCTTCCCGCAGGTGCCCGGGTTGTTGTGATCGACGTAGTGGAAGGTGTCCTCCGGGTATCTGAACTGGAAGAACGAAAAGGAGATGAGTAAACAGTATGCCTGAATTTATGGTAATCCCCTCTATTGTCATAGGGGTCATCGTCGTACTGGGTCTGGCGTTTTGGGCCCGCTACAAGACGGTCAGTCCAGATGAAGCAATGATTGTAACAGGTTCATTTCTAGGCAGCAAGAACATTTCGGAGGACGAAACGGGGCGCAAGATCAAAATCGTCCGCGGCGGAGGCGCGTTTATCTTACCGATATTCCAGCGTTCCGAATTCGTATCGCTTCTGTCGCATAAGCTTGACGTAATGACACCGGAAGTTTATACGGAGCAAGGGGTTCCGGTTATGGCTGACGGGGTTGCGATCATCAAGGTAGGCAGCTCTATCGAAGATGTCGCTACCGCTGCCGAGCAGTTCATGGGCAAGCCGATTGAGGCGTTGAAAGGGGAAGCCCAAGAGGTGCTTGAAGGTCATCTGCGGGCCATTCTCGGCTCCATGACCGTGGAAGAGGTATACCGTAACCGCGACAAGTTCGCTCAAGAGGTGCAAGGGGTAGCAGCAAGAGATTTGAAGAAGATGGGTCTTCAGATTGTTTCCTTTACAATCAAGGATGTTCGCGACAAACACGGATACTTAGAGGCGCTTGGTAAACCGCGAATTGCCACGGTGAAACGCGATGCAGAAATCGCAGAAGCTGAAGCGGTTCGTGATGCCCGGATTCAGAAGGCGCGTGCGGAGGAAGAAGGTCAGAAGGCCGAACTTTTGCGCGATACGAATATCGCCGAGGCGGAGAAAGAGAAAGAGCTGAAGGTTGCTTCCTTTAAGAAGGACCAGGATACAGCCAAGGCCGAAGCCGACCAGGCGTATCATATTCAGGAGGCCCGTGCGAAGCAGACGATGGTCGAAGAACAGATGAAGATCGAGCTCGTTCGGAAAGAGCGGGAAATCGACCTTCAGGAAAAAGAAATTATGGTTCGCCAGAAGCAATATGATGCTGAAGTGAAGAAAAAGGCCGATGCCGATCGCTATGCGGTCGAGCAGGCTGCGGAAGCGGAAAAGGCCCGCAAAATGCGTGAGGCTGATGCCGTACAATATTCCATCGAGACACAGGCGAAGGCCTCTGCCGAGCAAAAGCGTCTGGATGGTCTTGCAGTAGCCGATGCGGAGCGTGCGAAAGGTGCTGCCGAGGCAGAGGTTATCCGTCTGCGCGGTCTGGCCGAAGCGGAAGCGAAGGAGAAGCTGGCCGAAGCGTTCCAGAAGTATGGCGAAGCCGCGATTCTCGACATCATCGTCAAAATGCTGCCTGAACTCGCTGGCAAAATTGCCGAGCCGATCTCCTCGATCGAGAAGCTCACGGTCGTGGATACCGGCAAGGGCGATGGCGCAGGTGCTGCCAGAGTCAGCAACTATGTTACTGAGCTGATGGCAACCGCACCGGAGATGCTGAAGAGTGTATCGGGCATCGACGTCGAGGCTTTGATCCACGGATTGACGAAGACGAAGTCCCCTGTGCAGCCGCTGGAGCAGCCAGCTGCCATTGAGCAGGATCTCGTCGGGATGGAAGCGAGCGCAGCCAGAGAAGTGAGAGAATAAGGGCGGATGCCTTTTACAGGAAAGCAATGAAGAGCAGCCGGACAGGGCAGGAGGGGAACCTTTGCTTTGTCCGGTCTTTTTATAATTAGGTTGCTTAATGAAGTGCAATCGTAGCGTTTCCGCCTGGCATACCGGCAGACGAGGCGCGCCAGCTTAACGGCTGCAGGACAGGCAGAATGCCGCTATGAATTGGCTTTGCTGCATCCGCGTATTTCTGTTAAGATTACCGAGTATACGTGTTGATCAAAAGAGGTGCGAATGTGAGCAGCTTACAAGTAGCAAAAGTATTAAATAACAATGTTATTATAGCGAAACATCCACAGCATGATGAGGTTGTCATTATCGGCAAGGGGATCGGCTTTAACCGGAAGAGCAAAGATATGATTCCTGTCTCTGCAGCTGAGAAAATGTTTATTTTGACGAAGCCGGAGGAGCAGGAGCAATACAAACAGCTGGTTCCTTATATCGACGAGAATCTGATTGAGGCGGTCAATGACATTATTATGCATGCGGTGAAATCTACCCAGTCGCCTCTGAATGAACATATTCACATCGCGCTGACAGACCATATTGCCTTTGCTATTAAACGGCATGCTCAAGGGCTCTATATACACAATCCTTTCATATATGAAACGAGAGAGCTGTATCCGGAGGAATACGCGATGGCTGATTATGCGGTTCGCGTCATTCACGAACGACTCGGGGTTGATCTTGGTCAGGAAGAAATCGGATTCATCGCCCTTCATTTTCACAGTGCCCTGACCAATCAGCATATTTCCGAAGTGCGTAAAAACTCGGAGCTGATATCGGACCTGGTGTCAACGGTGGAGCAGCAGCTGGAGTATGAAATTCCGAGGGATTCCCTGGATTATTCGCGGTTATTGACGCATTTGAGGTTTGCCATGGAGCGAATCCGCAGGGGAGATGAAGTGGAAGAGACCAGCTCGCTTGACGGTCTCATGAAACGGGAATATCCTGAAATGTATTCTTTGGCGTGGAAGCTGATCAAAATTATGGAGAAGCGACTCCGTAAGGCCGTATACCCGGCTGAGGCGGGGTACTTGACGATCCATCTTCAGCGTCTCAATCAGCGGAAAGAGCAGGGCGGATAAAAAACGTGAAGTTTTTATGAACATGTCGATTGCTGTTGCAAGCTGTCATGACGGGTGCTACAATAGTCAACAGCCAAGTAAGTTAAAACTTCAGATCTAACGTGTAACTGATTCGATCAGGCATGAGTATTCAACAAGAATTTGGTTGGTATTACCCAATTCTGGGTAATCTAATCCGTGTGATTAGGACCAATCCGTTTCTTGCGTATACTCATGCCTTTTTTTGATTTACTTGGGCAGTATTAATATACATTTTAACCAAATATAGACAGAGGGTGAGATCATTTATGTTCAAACGACTTTTTGGCGTGCTTCAAAGAGTCGGTAAAGCATTGATGCTGCCTGTAGCAATTTTGCCTGCTGCGGGGCTCCTGCTGGGGCTGGGCAACATGCTGATCAATGAGGACTTCCTTCGCTATGCGTCATGGCTCGATACAGCCTGGGTGCAAGCGGCTGCTACCGTTATGATGAATGCGGGGCAGATCGTGTTCACCAACCTGCCGCTTCTGTTTGCGGTCGGGGTCGCGGTCGGATTGGCTGGAGGCGAAGGGGTTGCGGGTCTGGCGGCCATTATCGGTTATCTTGTCATGAATGTGACGATGGGGACCGTTCTGGGCGTTACGCCGGAATCATTGACCGAGTCAAGTTATGAATATGCCAATGTATTAGGCATACCGACACTGGCAACAGGGGTGTTCGGGGGGATTATCGTCGGAATATTGGCAGCCAGTATGTACCAGCGATTCTTCAAAATTGAGCTGCCATCCTATTTGGGCTTCTTTGCAGGAAAGCGCTTTGTCCCGATTATGACGGCGGCAACCTCCGTTCTGCTTGGCTTGCTGATGGTGGTCATCTGGCCTCCGATTCAGGCAGGGCTGAATACGGCTTCACATTTCATGCTGGAGCAAAACCGGACGCTGTCCGCATTTGTATTCGGTGTTGTGGAGCGTGGGCTGATTCCGTTCGGACTTCACCATATTTTCTATTCGCCGTTCTGGTTTGAATTTGGGGAATATGTGAACCAGGCTGGCCAGCTCGTACGGGGTGACCAAAATATCTTCATGCAGCAGCTGCGTGATGGCGTGCAGTTTACAGCCGGTACGTTCATGACGGGTAAGTTTCCGTTTATGATGTTCGGTCTGCCGGCAGCAGCGCTGGCGATTTATCATGAAGCCAGACCGGAGCATAAAAAATATGTTGCCGGCATCATGGGTTCTGCGGCGTTGACGTCGTTCCTGACAGGGATTACAGAGCCGCTTGAATTTGCATTCTTGTTCGTAGCTCCGCTGCTGTTCGCTGTGCATGCAGTATTTGCAGGCCTGTCCTTCATGACCATGCATATTCTGGGGACGAAAATCGGTATGACATTCTCTGGCGGTTTGATCGATTTCCTGATCTTCGGGGTTGTTCCGAACCGAACACCTTGGTGGAACGTCATTATCGTTGGTTTGATTCTGGCGGCGATTTATTACTTCGGATTCCGGTTTGTTATCCGCAAGTTCAACTTGAAGACACCGGGACGCGAAGACCCGGCAGCCGACGGAGCCGAAGGGGCTGGCGGTGAAGAGAAGTCAGGAAAAGGCGGCGATCTGCCGGCCAACATCTTGAGCGCTCTTGGCGGACCTGGCAACATCGCGCATCTGGATGCATGCATTACCCGTCTGCGGGTTGAGGTGAAAGACAAGGGCAATGTCGACAAGTCGCGGCTGAAGCAGCTCGGCGCATCCGGCGTCCTAGAGGTCGGCAACAATGTTCAGGCGATCTTCGGGACTCGTTCGGATACGATCAAGTCACAGATCCAGGACATCATGTCCGGGAAGGCGCCAGCAGCCGAAGCTCCGTCCATCGAGGAGAAGCCAGCCGTTGTTGAGCAGCAGGCCGCCCAGGAGGGGGATGCGCTCATCATGGAAGAGATCGTCTCTCCAGCGGATGGTGAGCTGATGGATATCTCGCTTGTTCCTGATCCGGTGTTCTCCGAACGAATGACCGGGGACGGATTCGCCATCTTGCCAGAGAGCAGCACGATTGCATCGCCGGTCAACGGCAAAGTGTTCAATGTGTTCCCTAGCAAGCATGCCGTTGGCATCATGTCAGACGGCGGCAAAGAGGTGCTGGTGCACATCGGTGTCAACACGGTGAAACTGAAAGGTCAGGGATTCAACGTCCTCGTTCAGGAAGGGGACATCGTGACCGCCGGCCAGCCGATCATGGAGGTTGATCTGGAGTATGTGAAGGAGAATGCGAAGTCGCTTATTTCTCCGGTCATTTTCTCCAACCTGCCGGAAGGAGCCTCGGTGACGCTTGATAAAACCGGCAAGGTGAAAACTGGCGAAGCTAAAATCATTACGATATCATTGAAGTAACCGCCTTAAAGGTTACTGTTGGGGATTGTTATAAATCCTAGCAGGTACTAACTTATGGTTCACATACAATCAAACTAAAAAATAGGAAAGTGGGATGAATACAATGCAAAAAACATTCAGAATTATTGACGAAGACGGAATTCACGCACGCCCGGCAACGGCTCTGGTTAACACCGCGAACAAGTTCAAAGATACCGAGTCCTTTGCTGAAGCCAACGGCAAAAAAGTAACGCTTAAATCGATCCTTGGCGTGCTGTCCCTCGGCCTGGAGCAAGGTGACACGCTGACGCTGATCACTGAAGGCGGCAACGACGGCGATGCGCTGGCTGCACTTCAGGAAGTGATGATTAACGAAGGGCTGGGCGAGCTTCATGAGTAATCTCAAGGGGATCGCGGCTTCGGCCGGAATCGCGATTGCCCGGGCGTTCGTGCTGGAGCATCCGGACTATTCCGTCAGCCGCAAAGACGTAAGCGATGTTCAGGCAGAGCTTGCGAAGCTGGATGATGCTCTGGCAAAGTCCCAGGCTGAGCTTGAGGATATCAAGGCCCGCACGCTTCAGGAGCTCGGGGAGAAGAAGGCTGAGATTTTCGAATCTCACCTTCTCATCCTGAATGATCCGGAGCTGATCGATCCGGTGAAGGAGAAGATTACCTCCGAATCGGTCAATGCGGAGTATGCGCTTAATGAAACGGCGTCTCAGTTCATTCAGATGTTCGAAAATATGAAAAGCGCCTATCTGCAAGAGCGTGCCGCCGATATGCGGGATGTGACCAAGCGCGTGCTCAAGCATCTGCTCGGTCTCAATTATGTGAACCCGTCCGAGATCAGTGAAGAAGTGGTTGTTGTCGCGGAGGATTTGACACCTTCCGATACAGCACAGCTGAACCGGAAATATGTAAAGGGCTTTACAACGAACATTGGCGGCCGTACATCGCACTCGGCAATCATGGCGCGTTCTCTTGAAATTCCTGCTGTCGTTGGCACCAAGAATGTGCTTTCCTCTGTTCAAAGCGGCGATCTGATCATCGTGGATGGACTGGAAGGCGATGTCATCATTAATCCTTCTGAGCAAACGGTAGCCGAGTATCGCGCGAAGCAGGAGGCATACGCCAAGCAGGTGGAAGAGTGGAGAAAGCTCCGTACCGAGCCTACCATCTCTCGTGATGGCGTCCATGTCGAGCTGGCTGCCAATATCGGAACTCCGAACGACGTTGCCGGCGTACTGGACAATGGCGGCGAGGGCGTAGGTCTGTATCGTACAGAGTTCCTGTACATGGGCAGAGACAAGCTTCCTTCTGAGGAAGTGCAGTACGTTGCGTATAAAACGGTGCTGGAAAAGATGGAAGGCAAGCCGGTCGTTGTCCGCACGCTGGATATCGGTGGTGACAAAGAGCTGCCGTATCTCGATCTTCCTAAAGAGATGAATCCGTTCCTTGGCTTCCGTGCGGTACGTCTGTGTTTGGAACGGCAGGATATTTTCAGAACGCAGCTACGCGCCTTGCTGCGTGCAAGCGTTCATGGTAATCTTCGGATCATGTTCCCGATGATCGCCACACTCGGAGAATTCCGCGAAGCGAAAGCGCTGCTGGAAGAAGAAAAAGCGAAGCTCGCAGCGGAAGGCATCCCGGTATCCGAGGAAATTCAGCTCGGTATTATGGTTGAAATTCCTTCGACGGCGGTTCTGGCCGATCAGTTTGCAAAAGAGGTTGATTTCTTCAGCATCGGCACAAACGATCTGATCCAATATACAATGGCTGCTGACCGAATGAATGAGCGTGTGTCGTACTTGTACCAGCCGTACAATCCGGCCATTCTCCGCCTGGTCAAAATGGTAATTGATGCTGCTCACCGTGAAGGCCGCTGGGTCGGCATGTGTGGAGAAATGGCTGGTGATTCCACCGCCATTCCGATTCTGCTCGGCCTCGGCTTGGATGAGTTCAGCATGAGCGCGACCTCGATTCTTCCGGCACGCAGCCAGATTCGCCGCCTGTCCCAGGCAGAGATGAAGGATCTTGCTGCACGGGCGCTTGAGATGAGCACCGCTGAGGACGTTGTGGCCCTGGTGGACTCGATCTCTGCCTCCGCTGAATGATGCTCTTTCGAGGCGTTTAGATGTCTCCATATCTTTTTTCCAACAAGTATGCTTTTTCTGTTTATAGCATCTGTCCTACCGGGACGGATGCTTTTTTTTCTATAGCCGATAATCCGGGGCGGGCAGGCAACAGAGACAGCTTGGCACGAACCTTGTATAATGCCTAAATATAAGGTTATATGGGATGGACCCAAGCCGGATCAGGACATATGGCATACAATATCCTATGAAAGCGTTTCTTGCATTTCAGCTGCGAGAGGTCTGTCTTATGATTCAGGCGCCTATACTATGAAGTATATTCTAGTTTTAAAGTGACGGTGATAGTGATGAATATGGACACGATCCCAAGCAGTGTCGAGGCGAAGCTCGGGGCTGTTTATCATAGTGAGGAGACTGCCTTTCATGTGTGGGCACCTACGGCTCCTCAGGTGACGCTCGTATTGTACGAGGATGCTGGCGTCTACAATGAGGAAGGCAAGGTAACCGACCATGAAGGTGGTATGGAGTATGAGATGGTTCAGACACCAGACGGTGTATGGAGCGTCAAGGTCGCTGGAGATTTGCACGGCACCTATTATATGTACCGGATAGCGTGGGAGCAGGGACGCTATACCTATGCGGTCGATCCCTATGCGCGGGCAGTGTCAGCGAACGGCTGCCGCGGAGCCATCGTGGATCTGGCAAGAACGAACCCGCCGGGATGGGAGAACGATATCAAGCCACCGCTGCTGCAGCCTACCGATGCTGTTGTGTATGAGCTGCATGTACGCGACTTCTCGGTGGATGAGCATTCCGGCATGAAATATAAAGGGAAGTACAAGGCTTTTACCGAGACCGGACTTCGGGATGCATACGGGAATGCGATAGGCGTTGATCATTTGGTTGAGCTGGGCATCACCCATGTGCATCTGCTGCCGGTGTTCGATTTCAGAACAGTCAACGAATTGGCAGACCCGGATGACCGCACGGGTGATATCTACAATTGGGGATATGATCCGCAGAACTATAACGTGCCGGAAGGGTCGTATGCAACAGACCCGGCGGATCCGGCAGTGCGCATCCGGGAGCTTAAGGAAATGGTTCAGGCCCTCCACAAGCAAGGGATCCGGGTCGTGATGGATGTTGTCTACAATCACACCTATACCGTGGATGATGGACCTTTTGAGCCGATCGTTCCCGGATATTATTACCGACAAGATGCCAGCGGCCGTTTATCCAACGGCTCCGGTGTCGGAAACGAATTGGCTACCGAAAGACCGATGGTTCGCAAATTCATTAAAGATTCGCTGCGTTATTGGGCTGAGGAGTACCATATTGACGGCTTCCGGTTTGACCTGATGGCACTGATCGACACGACAACGCTGGCTGACATTGCCGAGGAGCTTCGGCGCGAAGTGGACGAGACGATTATGCTGTATGGAGAACCTTGGACTGGCGGCGACAGCCCGCTTACAGAGCAGACCGTCAAGGGGACTCAGCGCGGAAAAGGCTTTGCCGTATTCAACGATCATTTCCGGCACGCCATCAAGGGAGATAATGACGGTGCGGGCAAGGGTTTTGCCACAGGCGCGGACTGGCACGAGGGAGCTGTTATTGAAGGGATGATGGGATCGATTCATGATTTTGCTCACGAAGCAAGTGAATCGGTCAATTATGTAACGGTCCATGACAATCTGAATCTGTGGGATAAAATTCTGGTGTCCCAAGGTTTAGCCGAAGAAGCAGGGCTGCTGCACATGGCAGAGGGAGAGCTGCCGGGCGGCGGGGATGTTCAGGGAGCGGTCACGGCGGCAGCGCCTTATAGCTGTGTGGATCCGGCCAATCCGCTTGCTTCCATGGCGGTCCGGCGCGCAGTGCTGGCGAACGGCATCGTTCTTCTCTCGCAGGGCATCCCTCTGCTCCATGCTGGTGACGAGCTTCTTCGTACGAAATATGGCGATCATAACAGCTACCGAAGCGGAGATGCAATCAACGCGATCCGTTGGGAAAATAAGCAGCGATTCCGGGCGGTATTTGACTATTACAAGGGGTTAATCACGCTGCGCAAACAATATCCGGTATTTCGAATGTCAGCAAGAGACAGGATCGAGCAGCATGTGGAGGTGCTGCGCTCGAGTGACCAGCTGATTGTGCTTCGTTTGACGGAGCCGGAGCTGCCGATCGAATTGAATCCGCCGGGCGATCACAGCGGGGGAGCGCAGATGGTGGTCATCATCAACGGGAATGCATCCGATATGAAGGTGGAGCTTCCGCCCAGCCCGTCCATGTGGGGGATTCTCGCAGATGACCGCTGCGCGGGGGCCGAACCATTTGCTGTAGTGAACGGTGCTGATGTCATCGTTCCTGGGCTGTCGATCATGGTGCTGCGGGAAGAGGTGACGCAGCCGAAAACCCGGCTGACCCGGATTGAGCTGGAATATGAACGCGATGATCAAGCCTATGATGGCTGGAATGTGTGGGTATGGGGCACAGGCGTGCGCGATGGCCGGATTGATTTTACGCGGCTGCATAACGGCAAGGCGGTGGCGGTTTTCCATGCTGCTGAAGGTGTGAGTCGGGTCGGATGCATCGTCAGATATAAGGAGTGGGAAGATCGCGAGGGAGAGCATGACCGGTATATGGAGATTCCGCCGGGTGTCCAGCATGTCAAATGGAGGGTTCGCAGCGGCGAAGCCGGGTGGGAGCCGGAAGTGCCTCGGCCGGATATGGCAAGCTAGCAAGACCCGTGTTTTCTATCCAATCCGGCAAGAAAGTATCACATTCAACGAGAAGACATGCATGGAAGGGATGGATGATCCGGACTCCGGGGAAGAATGAACGCGGAGACCAATCTGTGTGTCAGCGTAAGCAAAAGCCCTCATCTTCATTAGAAGGTAAGGGCTTTTGATGTTTTTCGTGGATGTGGAAAAAACTGATTCATGGCCGTACGGTGCGGGTAATTATTCGTTAGACTTGTTTTCAGAAGGAGGATATAATTTATGTCGTCAAAAGGAAACAATGTTCAACTTAAAGCCGAACTCCGGACGGAGTTTACCCGTGCATCCCGTCGCAGAATCCGTGAAGGCGGAGGGGTACCGGCTGTCGTATACGGCGCGCAATCCGAGAGCATTCCGGTTGCCGTTAATCTGAAGGAGACATCCAAACTGTTTGTAACAGGACGTTCGGAGGTATTCCATCTTGATGTGGCCGGAAAGGGTTCAGTTCCCGTTCTGATTAAAGATGTTCAGAAAAGCCGCGGGGATGTCGCCCATATCGATTTTTTGCGAGTTTCGATGAACAAGCCGGTTCGTGTCAGCATTCCTGTCGAATATAAAGGAACGGCTGCAGGAACCAAAACAGGAGGCATTCTGCAGACGCAGGTAACGGAAGTGGAGGTGGAAGGACTTCCGTCCGATCTGCCGACCACGCTGGAGGCCGATGTATCCGCGCTGGAGGTTGGAGACAAGCTTACGGTGGCTGATTTGCACATTCCGGAAGGTGTAACCGTCGTTGCATCAGAAGAGGAAGTGCTGGTCAGCGTCATCGTCCCTCGTGCCGTCTCGGCGGCTGAAGAAGTGGCTGAGGGCGAGCAGGAAATCGCTGCTTCCGAAGAATAAGAGAGGCCATAATCAACATCACAACTCAAGTATAAAGGTCGAAGGCCGGCTCGGTTCAGAGCGGGAGGCTTCGACCTTTTGGTGTTTCAAGCGCAGACGGGTGTCCTCTCCTGCGGCTGGTTTAGGGTTGCTGCTGCTCCTCTGGCATCCTCTGATTGTTCGAGGGTGTGCTGCCGAAGTACTTTTCCCATATTGCTGCATAAGTGCCGTCACTTTTCATCGTCAGCAGGGCGTTGTCGATGGCGGCAAGCAGATCGTTGTTGCCTTTGGTCATCGCAGCACACACCTGGTACACATGATCAGAGGACTGCACGGTACGCAGCTTCCTATCCGGAAACTGCAGCATCAGGTTGGCCGCTGATAAGTTGTCCATGACGGCGGCGTCTACCGCGCCCTCCATTAATTGCCGGGCCCCCTGTTCTGCATGCTGGACCTCTCTGATATCTGCGCCGATCTGTTCGGCTATATCTCTATAGCTTCCTACGATGGGGACGGCAGTTCGCTGCCCCTTCAGATCAGAGAAGGAACGGATGCGGGTCTCCTCATCGCGAACGACAACCACTGGAAACGAGGTCATGTAAGCATGGGAGAAATCGTACAGCTGCCTGCGATCGTCCCGGACTGCAATCTCGTCGAATACAACATCATATACTCCTTCGCTCAGACCGGGAAGCAGCTGCTCCCAGCTCATCTCTATGAATTCCGGATTCAGCTCCATATGGTATGCCACTTCTTCGGCAATATCAACATCAAAGCCTTTCAACCTTCCTTCCGCATCATGGTAGCTGAACGGGGGATAGTCGCGCTCAATGCCGATACGAAGCGTTCCGCGTTCGACCGCATCCTGCAGCAAGCCCCCGGTGTTGATCCGGTAAGGTCTTACGCCCATATTGGGCGTTGGCACACGATCATGGGAACGGGGGACACATCCTGGCAGCAGCATACAGGTTAAGACTAACAACAGGATGATGTTCATGTACCATCTCCTGCTTCTGCTTCCTCTTCCGCTCATATCGATACCTTCCTTTCTGTCGTTCACGGTCCATCATTATGGTCCATGGCATGGGGTCACAGGTTAGGATACCCCAACCGATGGCAAGGAATTCGCAACCAGTCTATAAGGGGAATCAAGGCATAATAAAAAGCCCGCAATGAGGCTGAAATGCAGCATCATTACGGGCTTGTGCTCCTTAACGAAAATGATATAGTCTATCGTGCCATCCAGCCGCCATCTACACATAGAATGTGGCCGTTCATATAATCCGAAGCGGAAGAGGCCAGGAAGACGGCAGGGCCTCCGATATCCTCAGGTTTTCCCCAGCGTCCTGCAGGAATTCGGTCGGTGATGGACTTATGACGTTCAGGATCCTGACGAATCTGAGCGGTGTTGTCCGTTTCGATATAACCTGGCGCGATGCCGTTGACCTGTACGCCGCCAGCTGCCCATTCATTCGCAAACGCTTTCGTTAATCCGGCTACGCCATGCTTGCTGGCGGTGTATCCCGGAACGTTGATGCCGCCCTGGTAGGACAGCATGGAGCAGATATTGATGATTTTTCCACTGCCCCGCTCAAGCATATGCTTGCCGGCAATTTGGGACAACAGAAACACCGAATTCAAATTCAGATCGATCACGTCAAACCAATCCTGGGCGCTATGATCCTTGGCTGGTGTGCGGCGGATGATGCCGGCGTTGTTCACCAAAATGTCCACGTGGCCCGTCAGCTCCAGCGCTTGATCGAAGGTCGCTTGCAGCTTCGTGTGGTCGCTGAGATCGACGCTGATTTCGGATGCTTTTCTTCCAACGGACTCAATCTTGTCTATCGTCTCCTTGCTGCTGCTCATGGACACAGCCACAATATCTGCGCCTGCTTCAGCCAGCGCGATGGCGATGCCCTGACCGAGCCCGCGGGCGGCCCCGGTAACGATGGCCGTTTTGCCAAACAAATCAAACAAATGCATGGCCGTACACACTCCTCGTCTTTTTCAATCTAGAACTATTGCATAATCAATACTCCAGTTTCAAGGTAGGCTGCTGCTGTAGCCGCCTCCAGTCCCCGGTTTGTAATAATGGCGGTTAGCTCTTTCAAGGATGCGAAGGTTCTAAGGGCGGTTTGTCCGAATTTATGATGATCGACAACGGCATATACCTCACGCGAGGTCTCCACCAGTGCCCGCTTGAAATCGAGCAAATCCCCCGTATATATCGAAAGTCCATGTTCAGGATGAACCCCGGTTGCCGAGATAAAGGCTTTTTGAATATTAAGCTGACGAACGTAGGCTGCGCCCTCCGGGCCTGCCAGCATGTTGCGGACACGGTAACCGCCGGGAACGACAAGCCGGATGTTGTTCTTGGACGCAAGTTCACTGATGATGTACACATCATTGGTGATGACAGTCAATGACTCGTTCTGGAGCTGACGCGCGATTTCGAGCGTAGTGCTTCCTCCGTCCAATGCTACAATGTCGCCGGGGTGTATGCACGCTGCCGCCTTTTGAGCAATCTCGAGTTTCTCATCCGCATGTTTGGTAAGCGGCTCTTGGGACGGAAGGATGCCAAAATGCTCCTTCTGCGCGAGCACGGCTCCGCCATGCACACGCGTAATCAGCCCCTGCTCCTCCAGCTTGGATAAGTCCTCGCGAATCGTTTTCCCAGTGACCTCCAGGCGCTCGCTCAGCTCCGCAACGGTGACCTCTTTCTCGGTTAACAGATATTCCATTATTTTCTCGTAACGTCGTATCGGGTTCATCTGAATTCTCATCTTCTTCCGTCGGTATTGATGTTCCTCTCTATTGTAATTCCTTCATCGACACAGGGTCCATATCATCGTATTTTTTATTGTCACCGGCCATGCCCCAAATAAATGTGTAGTTGCTGGTTCCTACGCCACTGTGGATCGACCAGCTCGGGGAGATGACAGCCTGCTCATTGCGCATAACGATATGGCGTGTTTCCGACGGCTGACCCATCAGATGGAAGACAACCGCATCTTCCGGCAGGTCAAAATACATATAAGCCTCCATACGGCGCGGATGCGTATGAGCTGGCATCGTATTCCACATGCTGCCTTCCTTCAGCAGCGTCATGCCCATCACAAGCTGGGAGCTTTGGATGCCGTTCTGATGAATGAAGCGGTAGATGACACGGTCATTGGAATTTTTGAAGCTGCCGAGGGCGCTGGAGTCGGCTTCCTCCAATGTCGCCTTCACGGTAGGGAACTCCTTGTGAGCCGGAGCCGAGTTGAGATAAAATTTGGCCGGATTATGCGGATCATGGCTGGTGAATTTGACTTCCTTGGTGCCCATTCCAACGTACAGACATTCCTTATGGTTCAGCTCGTACGCGGTTCCGTCTGCGGTGACGGTCCCCGTCCCGCCAACATTGATAATGCCGATTTCTCTGCGCTCCAGGAAAAAGCCGACACCAAGCTCCTTCATATCGGTCTCCAGCTTGACTTCCTCCCGGACCGGCAAGGCACCGCCGATAATCAGTCTGTCTTCATGCGTAAGGACAAGCTCAAGCTTATCAGCGGTAAACAGGGTCGGGATATGAAATTCCTTGCGAAGCCGAGCCGTGTCGAATTGTTTCACTTCCTGCGGATGTGAGGCATAACGTCTTTCCATAATGAAGATCCTCTCCTTTGGAACTGATTTAGGTTCATATATGTACAAATTACTCCATTTAGGTTCATTTTACAAGAGGATATTTAGAAAATGAACTCAAAAAGAGGGGGGGGGCATGCGTTGCTTGCGTACATTCAGGCTAAGCAGTGCCTGTAAAATGGTGCTTCTCTCTTGCTTCTGCTGCAGGATTCAAATGATGACTGCTTGGAAAAACTAAATATAGCTGCACAGATCGGTACTTCTTATGGAAGGCGGGTGAGAGAAGCTTATGAAAAAAACATTACTGCTCATCGTGCTGGCCCTTGCCGTCTCCGGGTTACGCATCACATGCAACGCCATTTACGGATCAGGGATTCCGGTCCATCGGTTGGAGTCCTGGACAACAGCCGTAGAGCGCGGGCTGATGACGATCGCACATCGCGGAGCGTCCGGTTATGCTCCGGAGAACACAATCGCTGCATTTGATCAGGCGGTGAATATGCGGGCGGATATGCTGGAGCTTGATGTTCAATTCAGCCAAGACGGCCATGCCGTCGTCATTCATGATCCGACGGTTGACCGGACCACGGACGGGAAGGGAGCTGTTCAGAGCCTCACATTGGCGCAACTGCAGCGTCTGGATGCCGGAAGCTGGTATGAAACGTCTTTTCGCGGAGAGCGGATACCGACGCTGGAGCAGGTTCTTGAGCGGTACGGTGGGGAGGTCGGACTGTTGATTGAAGTCAAAGAAGCGGTCGCCGCAGAAGGAGTCGAGCGGAAATTAGTGGACATTTTGCAGCCGTATATGGCAACGGGCGAGGAGAATCGCCCCCGCGTCCCGCTGGTTGTACAGTCTTCGGACGCGGCTTTTCTTGAGCGATTGCACAAGCTTGCGCCGGAGCTTCCGCTTGGTGTCGTGATTACGCGTGCGGGAAGATTGTCGCATGACGATATATTGGGTTATGCCCAGTATGCGGACTATATCAGCTTGCCGATCCGGCTTGTGAATAAAACGTCGGTGGGAAGAATTCATCAGATGGGATTGAAAGCCTTCGTCTGGACGATGCGGAATATACTGCAGGTGCCGTTGGTTGTGGAAGCCAGCGTTGATGGGATCATTACTGACTTCCCGGATATGGTGCCGACCCATATGAGAACATACAGTGAGCCTTAGCCTCAATTGGTAGAGGATGGAAGGAGGCGTATTTTAGAAGCACACAGTTATTCAAAGAGGTAGATGGTAGATGTGAAAATGTATCCTCAATATGTCGCGTCATATATCTGTTATATAAAATTACATATAAAGATACTGATAACAAATTTCAAGCAGCATAAAAGAATGAAACGAAGAATTTGAGTGAATTTAATTTACATAGGCAGTATTCTGTTATAATATAAAATAAATTTACGTCAATGTAATTGACACAAGAGGTTGGCGGTCATTATAATAGATGTTAATTAACAGGTATATATGGTTATATATGGTTATGAATACGTGGGAAGGGAGGAGCGGATCGCCAATGGAGAAACGGAGTGTCATTATTAAAGGTTGGGCCTCGATTGTGTTGTGCATGATCTTAGTGTCAAGCCGTAGGTTAGAGCAGGAAGCTTCCCCAGGCAGCACGAATCGAGATCCCGATCGTACGCTTAATGCATAACAATTAACTTGGTTATATGAATCTGAGCCCCGAGCGTAAAGCCGGGGTTGTTTTATTTGGTCTTCATGCAGTTTATTGTGACAGAGGATCTTGATCTTTTGTGCTTCCAGGCTTACAATATAGTCAACAAACTTGTACGTACAAATTTGTTGAAGATACATTATTGCAATTATATGTATGTACAAGATAGAGGCAGCAATTATACAGGAGGCGTCGTAATTATGGAATTGAAACCGCATTCTTTTTGGTTTGTCACTGGAAGTCAGCATCTGTACGGCCCGGAAACGCTGGATCAGGTTGCAGAGCATTCTCGAATCATTGCATCTGAGTTGGCTAAAGATTCTGTATTTCCGTACCCGATCGTATTCAAACCGATCGTCACGACATCTGATGAAATTTACAGTCTCATTCTGGAGGCGAACAACGATGAAAACTGCGCGGGTATTCTAACCTGGATGCACACGTTCTCTCCGGCCAAGATGTGGATCGCCGGATTGTCTCAGCTGCAGAAGCCGCTGCTTCATTTTCATACACAATTCAATCGCGATATTCCGTGGGAAACCATTGACATGGACTTCATGAACCTGAACCAGTCAGCCCACGGGGATCGCGAATACGGTCATATCGGGGCGCGGCTCGGCATCGCCAGAAAGGTGGTTGTCGGTCACTGGGAAGATGCGGAGGTCCGGGGCAGCATTGCCGGTTGGATGAAGACGGCTGCCGCATATGCGGAAAGCCGCAGGCTGAAGGTGGCGCGGTTCGGCGATAATATGCGTCAGGTTGCGGTAACGGAAGGGGATAAGGTTGAAGCTCAGATCAAGCTGGGCTGGTCCGTGAATGGTTATGGCATCGGGGATCTGGTACAGGTGATGAACGAGGTTAGCGATGCGGAAGTGAAGGAGCTGCTGGACGAATACGCCGAGCGGTACACGCTGACGAAGGAAGGGCTGACCGAAGGTCCTGTCCGGAGCTCGATCGCTTATCAGGCCCGCATTGAACTGGCGCTTAAGCGATTCCTGGTGGAAGGCGGCTTTGGCGCGTTTACAACGACCTTCGAGGATCTTCACGGCATGGAGCAGCTTCCCGGCCTTGCGGTGCAGCGCCTGATGGAGGCCGGCTACGGCTTCGGCGGGGAAGGCGACTGGAAGACAGCGGCACTGACGCGCGTGCTGAAGGTGCTTGCGAACAACCAAAGCACATCCTTCATGGAAGATTACACCTACCATTTCGAGCCTGGCAATCATATGATTCTCGGTTCTCACATGCTGGAGGTGTGTCCGACCATTACAGCTGAGAAGCCGAGCATCGAGGTTCATCCGCTTGGCATCGGCGGAAAGAGTGACCCGGCCCGCCTCGTATTCAACGGTCAGGACGGTCCTGCAGTCAATGCATCTTTGGTTGATTTGGGGCATCGTTTCCGTCTGCTGGTCAACGTGGTGGATGGCGTCAAGGTCGAGAAGCCGATGCCGAAGCTGCCTGTAGCTCGCGTGCTGTGGAAGCCGCAGCCGTCGCTGCGTGAATCGGCCGAAGCCTGGATATTGGCCGGAGGTGCGCATCATACGGTGCTGTCGTATGCGATTACCGCAGAGCAGTTGGCGGATTGGTCCGAGATGGTAGGTATCGAGTCCGTTGTCATCGACAAGGACACGAACATCCAGCGGTTCAAGAATGAGCTTCGCTGGAGTGAAGCCGCCTACCGTCTGAGCTAAACGGATCTGTCAGCATTCGCCCGGCCTATGATACAATAACGAGATAACTTTGCAATTTTTATCCTGACTTTTACGATTCGTAGGGCTAGAGGTGGATGATAAATAGATGAGCAGACGGATTCCGAAGTATTTGGCATTAAAAAACGAGCTGTTGTCCTGGTTCGAAGCCGGAAGGCTGGAGACGGGCAAGCAGGTTCCTTCCGAACATGAGATTGCGGAGCAGTTCGGCGTGAGCCGCCAGACGGTTCGGCAGGCCTTCGGCGAGCTGGAGAAGGAAGGCTGGCTGGAGCGAATTCAGGGGAAAGGGACTTTTGCGCGAAATCCGAAGCGGCGGGAAAGCGAGAAGGTAAAGACGATCGGCATCATTACGACGTATATCTCCGACTATATCTTTCCCCATATCGTACGGGGCGCAGAGGCGGAGCTGCGGAGCAAGGGCTATCGGCTTCTGCTGTCCAGCACGGACAACAACAAGGAGAAGGAGATGGAGAGCCTGCGGCTTATGACAAGCCAGCCCCTGAGCGGCCTGATCATTGAGCCGACGAAGAGTGCGGAGGGCAATCCGAACCTGGGTTATTTCCTGTCGCTGCAAGAGCGCGGGATTCCCTATTTGATGATTAATGAAAAGTACAGGGAGCTGGAGTGCCCCTGCCTTAAAGTTGACGACGAATCCGGCGGTTACATGGCTGCCAAGCATATGCTGGAGAAGGGACATACCTCCATTGCAGGCTTTTTCAAGCGAGATGATCTTCAGGGCGTGAACCGGTTAAAAGGGTTCCTGCGGGCACATCGTGAAGCAGGAATATCCCCGGCTCCCGAGCGAGTAATCACATATACGACGGAGCAAAAGGCGGATCTTCCACTTAAGCGGGCTGTGGAAATGCTGCGTCTTCCAGCCGAGGGTCGGCCGACGGCAATGGTGGGCTATAATGACGAGCTGGCTGTTCTTCTGATGCAAGCCGCATCCCGGTGCGGGCTGCGAATTCCGGAGGACGTGTCCATCGTCGGCTTTGACGATTCCTCGCTGGCATCGGGCTTGAAGCTTACAACCTTGACGCATCCGAAAACGCAAATGGGGGAAATGGCAGCCAGACAACTGATTCAGATGATTGAGCAGGGCGGAGTGTTTGAGGACACCGTATACCTGCCAGAATTGGTAGAGCGGGAATCTGTCGCTCGGCGTTAAGCAGCAGCTGTATCGCTAAAGGGTGGCGGCGAAGGGAATGGCCGCCCCGAAGCGAGCCAGAGGTCCTGTACTTGTACGTACAACTATGACCTGTGTTAAGCGCGGAGAGGAGCGATGTTTCATGTTGGAGGCATTGAAGGAGCAGGTGCTGCAGGCGAATCTGGACCTGCCTAAATACGGATTAGTGACATTTACCTGGGGCAATGTGAGCGGCATTGACCGAGAGCGGGGCTTGTTTGTCATTAAGCCAAGCGGCGTGCCGTACGAAGAATTGAAGGCAGAGGACATGGTGGTGCTTGATCTGGAGGGCAATGTGGTGGAAGGGCATCTGAAGCCGTCCTCCGATACACCGACCCATCTGGTGTTATATCAGAATTTCAAAGAAATCGGCGGCATTGTTCATACTCATTCTCCTTGGGGAACGAGCTGGGCCCAGGCCGGGCGAGCCTTGCCGGCATACGGAACAACACATGCGGATTACTTCTATGGCGAAATTCCGGTGACCCGTCCGATGACCCGTTCGGAAATCGAAGGCGCTTATGAGCTGGAGACCGGAAAGGTGATCGTTGAACGGTTTGCCGATCTTGATCCGAATCAGATGCCGGGCGTTCTCGTGCATTCGCACGCCCCGTTCACATGGGGCAAGGATGCCCATAATGCCGTTCATAATGCGGTCGTTCTGGAGGAGTGCGCCAAAATTGCGGCGAGAATGCTGCAGATCAATCCGGACAGCCAGCCGATGGATCAGACATTACTCGACCGGCATTTTCTAAGAAAGCATGGGGCGAAAGCGTACTACGGGCAAGGCTGAGCCGCAGCCTATCGTTATGTTCGGGGAAGGGAAGCTTGTGAACTTATAAGGAACTGAGGGGGAGGAATGAAAGATGGGGAAGAAGTATACAATCGGCGTCGATTACGGCACACAGTCCGGCCGAGCCGTGCTGGTGGATCTGTCCAATGGGATGGAAGTGGCGGATCATGTGACACCATATCCGCATCATGTCATTGATGAGTATTTGCCTGGCTCTGGCCGCAAGCTGGAATACGACTGGGCGCTTCAGCATCCGGGAGATTATTTGGAGGTGCTTAGAAACTCCGTGCCCGCTGTGCTTAAGGAATCGGGAATCGATCCGGAGAGCGTGATCGGCATCGGGATTGATTTTACCGCTTGTACGATGCTGCCGGTGGATGAGCAAGGCGAGCCGCTGTGCTTCAAGCCGGAGCTTGCGGATCATCCGCACAGCTGGGTGAAGCTGTGGAAGCATCATGCAGCACAGCCGGAGGCAGACAAAATCAACCAGATTGCAGCAGAACGAGGGGAGAGCTTTCTGCCGCGCTACGGCGGGAAAATTTCGTCTGAGTGGATGATCGCAAAAATCTGGCAGATTCTTGATGAAGCTCCGGAAATATATGAGCGTACCGATATGTTCTTGGAGGCGACAGACTGGGTGATTGCCCAGATGACCGGGAATATCGTTCGCAACAGCTGCACCGCAGGTTATAAAGCGATCTGGCACAAGCAGGACGGATATCCAAGCAAGGATTACTTCAAGGCGCTCGATCCCCGTCTGGAAAATCTGACAGACACGAAGCTGCGGGGCGAGGTGATTCCGCTTGGTACGAATGCAGGCGGCTTGACCGCGCCGATGGCCGAGATGATGGGCCTGAAACCTGGTATTGCCGTTGCGGTGGGCAATGTCGATGCTCATGCAGCCGTTCCGGCCGTCGGTGTGGTTACGCCAGGCAAGCTGGTTATGGCGATGGGAACGTCGATCTGTCATATGGTGCTCGGAACCGAGGAGAAGCAGGTTGAGGGCATGTGCGGCGTGGTAGAAGACGGAATTATTCCCGGGTTGTACGGGTATGAGGCTGGTCAATCGGCGGTCGGAGATATTTTTGAGTGGTATGTGAATGAGTCGCTCCCGGCCTATGTGGCCGAAGAAGCTGCCAAGGAAGGCATCGGCGTCCATCAATGGCTGGAACGAGAGGCAGCGCGCTACAAGCCAGGCCAGACAGGGCTGCTGGCTCTGGACTGGTGGAACGGTAATCGCTCCGTACTGGTGGATACGGATTTGACCGGCATGATGCTGGGCATGACCTTGCTTACCAAGCCGCAGGAAGTGTATCGTGCGCTGCTGGAGGCAACCGCCTATGGCACTCGCAAAATTGTGGATGCCTTCCATCAGAATGGCGTAGCGGTTGATGTCCTGTATGCCTGCGGAGGGCTGCCGCAAAAGAACCGGCTGCTCATGCAAATTTATGCGGATGTGACCAATCGTGAAATTATCGTGGCCGATTCCAAGCAGACACCGGCGCTTGGAGCGGCGATGTTCGCGGCTGTCGCGGCCGGCGAAGAGGCGGGCGGGTACGCCTCCATTATCGACGCAGCTGCGAGCATGGCGCGCGTGAAGGAAGAAACCTTCAAGCCGATTCCGGAGCATGTGGCCGTATACGAGCAGCTGTACCAGGAATACAGCAGACTGCATGACTATTTCGGACGCGGTGAGAACGATGTGATGAAAAGGCTGAAGCGAATTAAACAAGCAGCTGAATGATCATCATGTGACCGGATAGGTGACATAAAAAGGTGAATCAATTGAAGCGGTGATTCGTTTGAAGGCTCTTGAAGCAGGTTTCCTAAGCTCGGGATCGGGAAGCTGCTCCATCAGTCAAGCGAAGGGAGGAATAGACGGTCATGTCAGATGCTTTAATGAATGCACGGCGTCTGCTGGAGCAGATGAAGCAGCGGGGAACGGCATTTCACGGACTGGAGCTGATGCTGCTGGAGCGCGGCGCGCTTGCCCAGGTGGGAGGCTATTTACGAGAGCAGGGTCTTGCCCAGCCTGTCGTGGTCGCCGATGCTCACACCTGCGAAGCGGCAGGCAAAGAACTGCTCGGACGTTTGAAGGATGAAGGAATTGACGTTCGGCTCATTCTGATTGAGCCAGACGCCCAAGGCGACGTGGTGGCTGATGAACGCTCGCTGATGCAGCTGTTTATCGAAGCGGCGCCAGAGAAGACGGGATGTCTCATTGCCGTCGGATCAGGCACGATTCATGACATTACCCGCTTTGTAAGCCATCGGAGTCAGCTGCCCTTCCTGTCGGTTCCGACCGCACCGTCTGTGGATGGGTTTACTTCGGCAGGGGCTCCGATCATTGTGAAGGGGGTTAAGCAGACGTTTCAGGCTTCGGCGCCAGCAGCGATATTTGCGGATCTGGACGTGCTGATGAAAGCCCCGCAGTCTCTGGTGGCTGCCGGCTTTGGTGATATGCTGGGCAAGTACACCTCCCTGTTTGATTGGAGGCATTCATCCTCCATCGGTGGCGAGCCTTATGATGAACAAGTAGCGGCGATTACGGAAGCGGCGCTGCTGGCCTGTGTCGAGCATGTCCAGGACATCGGACAGCGTTCGGAGACGGGCATCCGCGTGCTGATGACCGCGCTGATCGAGTCCGGGATCGCCATGCTGTTGTTCGGGCAGTCCCATCCGGCATCCGGGGCAGAGCACCATCTGTCTCATTATTGGGAGATGGAGTTCCTAAGCGAGGGCAGACGAGCGCTGCTGCATGGCGCGAAGGTCGGTGTGGCTGCCGCAGAGATTTCACAGCTGTATCACGATGCGGTCGACAGCGGCATTTTCCCTTATGCAGAGCCGGAAGGGCTCGCACGCCATCGGGAGCGAATTCAGGACTGGCTCACCAAGGTGCCTTCGCCGGACCGGCTTCGTTCTTTGCTGAAGCAGGCCGGAGGGCCGTCCACCCATGAAGAGCTGGGGATCGAGGAGAAGCTGGTGCAGCGCAGCCTTCAGGAGGCGCACACCTTGCGGAACCGCCACACCCTGCTTCGGGCGCTGAATGAAGTGAGATAATACCTAAGACAATCAGACCTCATGCTTGGAAGGGATCACAGGGATGTCCTGTACCTCTTTTCCAGTGGCATGAGGTCTTTTTTGGCTGTGGCTCTGATGAACTTTAAACAGGTAGAATTTTTATTCGGAAAGATAAGTGTCTTGATAGGATTTAAGTTAGCTTTAGCCTAGATCTCATATATAATTCGGTTTATCAAAATCTGTGACTGTATATGTATTGTATATATGTATTGAAGTCATCGGTGTAACATCAACGACTAGACCATTATTTTGCGCAGCACTGATTGAATGAATCCCAAGAGTAGAAATGGTTAAGAAGCTCATCAAAAGAGAGACAATAAGATAGCTAATCCTCTTCATTTATACACTTCCTTGTCATTGTGGCGTGTACGGTAGCCCAAACATAACCAATGTATTGCCGCTGCCCATTTCACCGCCATTATCTCCCAGATATCTGTGCATCCAGAAGCGTCGTGGAACATCCTTTTTGAAGAAACCAGTAGTTAAGAAGTTAGCGCTATCTGGTAAAACGGTAAGACCATATTTAGGAACTGTTCCACTTTCAAATCCAAAACCTTGAGTGAAGTTATACAGTGTAGAAGTTGGAAAAGCAGCATTGGATAGAGACGTATTATCATTTGGAACTACTGTAGTTTCAAGAAAAGTATTGTACATATCATCAAGTATTGGCCAGGTGAAATCTTTATCCATAAACATTTTCCCATACAAATTTTTCGGATTTTTCGCCGAATCAGCATCTACGACAATCATGCGATGCACCGTCATCATGCCACGGTTATACATCATTTTGTATGGCTTATCTTTAATGCGATCAAAGCTTGTTAGTTTTTCCGTACCAGAAATAATACGA
>NZ_NPBY01000003.1 GCF_002272015.1 Paenibacillus campinasensis
ACTCTTGGCCCAATGGTTCGCAGGCACATCTTTAAATCTCCCGGAAGCTTGCACTTCATGGACGGGCCCCCCGCCGACTGTAGTGAGCGCGATTATACCGGCTAATAGTCCTTTGATCAGTTTTTTCATAAATAAAGCGACTCCTTTTATTAACATCTTTCCTAATATCAATATATCAAAATGAATTCGAATTCGTCGAACCCATTATAGATCACCTAAACGAACAGACGGCTGTGCTGAATCCGTGATGCAGGAGAGAGATCGGGAGGTTTACTTTCGTTTCTCGTTGACGAATTTGAAGGTCGTCTTTTACAATACCGAGGTAAGCGCTTTCTTTTACGGTGACAAAAAAGTGTCGGTTAAGCATGGCAAGTCCACAGGCGTTTGAGGATCGGAGGGGTGAAATGAAAAAGAACTGGTATCGGCGAATGTTATTATCTTATTTCCCTATTTTTTTCGTAACGATGGCTGTGCTCATATTCATTTTTATTATTGTCGTAAGTGATATTTCGTACAAGCAAACGGTCAAAGCCGACCGGATCACGACCGATTACGTGGTAGGCCGGCTGAGCAGTTCGCTCAAAGGAATTGAAATGGACGTGCTGAAGGAAATCGAAAAAAATAAACGTTACGAGGATTTTCTGAATGTGGCGCTTACCGAGCAGAACAGCCAGATTATCATTGACGTGGCGGGCAGCTTGCGCGAGCTGGTAGCCAGCGACAGCTTGATTCACTCGATATACATTTATCGCATTCAAGACGAAAAGGTGCTGACACGGAGCGGGCTCGTGGACTCGGACAGGTTCGCCGACCGCTCCTTCATCGAACAAGCGTTGATCAGGCTGGATACCCGAAGCTGGTCACCTATCCGAAGCTATAGGGAATTCGGCTTGGACCAGGAGAAGCAGGTTGTCTCCATGTATAAAAGGGAACCTCTGCCCTTCGGCAATGATGGCCTGGTGGTCATCAATATTGATGTCTACGCTGTAGAGCAGATGATTCGCTCGATGAACAGCAATGAGGTTTCCTTTCTGGATGTACGGGATGCTTCGGGAGAGCTGTTGTTTTCTACCCGTTCAGCCGATGCAGGCAAGGATGATCAGCAAGGGAAAGTTGTGAATCGGATCACGCTGGATTTGCTCGGCTGGCAGTTTGAGAGTGGCATTGCGGCCGGTCACCTATTTTTATGGGTATCGCTTATTTCTTATATATGGGTAGTAATCGGTATCGTTACGGTTGTGCTCGCTTTGATCTACATCGTGTTTATTACGAAAAGAAATTATAAGCCGATTCGAACGATGATGAGCCGGATTGAGTCGCTTCACGAACGGGAGGATGCACCGAGTCTAAATCGGGATGAGATGGCCCTGATTGATCAAACGTTGGAGAATCTGATACGTCAGGCAGCCGATTTTGAGAAGCAGCAGCGGGAGAATCTGCTGGTTAGCCGGCGTCAACTGTTCTATGACATTATGCTGGGCGAGAAGCTAAGCAGGCTGGATGAACGCTTGAAGAAGCTCGGGGTGCATCCTGATATGGAGGATCCTCAGTTGGCATTCGTGGTGGTGGAGATCAGAAACTACCATGATTTTCGCAGCACATTCTCGGAGCGGGACCAGCGCACGCTGAAATTTGCCTTAACCAATGTGCTGCAGGAGCTTGCTCAAATGGAGGGCATGTATTGCTGGGCGGAATGGGTCGCCGAGGAGAGGATGGGCATGATTGTTGGCGTAAGCAACAGTCATTCCTCCGCGTTACATCATATCAAAGGGTTTGCGGATAAAGGAAGGGAGTGGGTTGAGCAGCATCTGCGCTTTTCTCTCTTGTTCTGCATCGGGCAGCTGGAGGTGGATTGGCAGCATATGAAGCGTTCCTATAAAGCAGCGGAGGATGTGCTGCAGCATAAGCTATCGCTCGGGAAAGAAGCGATTATGATCAGCGAGGACTTGCCGGAGGCGTCGGACCGCAGATGGTATGAATATGTATTAATCAGCTCGGAGTTGGTGAAGGAATTTCGGCATCTGGACGGCGAGTGGCGCACCTGCATGGAGAGGCTGTTCGAGCAAATGAAAAAGGATTGCTTGAAGGATGAGGACATTCGTACGGTGCTGCAAATGATGATGGATATGCTGGGATATGAATTGTCCTCCATGTCTGATGATTTATATGACCATCTTGAGAACCCGAAAATGGTCACACAGCTGAATGTTGATGGAACGGCAGGATCGCTGGAGGATTTAAAGGCATGTTACTTCGAGCATTTAACGGAAGTATACCGCTTGTACGTGGCGCACAGCGAAACGAAAAACCATCGTGCGATGATCGGCGAGATCAAGGCTTATATCGAAGAGAATTTTGAGAATCCAGACCTGTCCCTGAAGCATTTAAGCGACCGGTTTCATATTTCCCCGAAATACGCCAGTTATTTGTTCAAAGAAGAATTCAACCTGAAATTTGTTGATTTTATCGTGAAGCTGCGAATGGAGCGGGCACAGCAATTGCTTGCTGAAACCAATGAGACGATACAGAATATTTCGACTCAGGTCGGCTACGCCAATTCGATTACGTTTGGCCGCGTGTTCAAACGAGTGGTAGGTGTTACGCCGGGAGAGTACCGGAGATTGAAGATAAGGCCTGACAAAACCCGCCATTGACAGCATTTCATGAAAAAGGTTTATTGCGCGAATCCGCTTTATCCCACCACTGAAAAGCTAAATCCACAACAGTTTATCGCTTTGAAACAAGTTTATTGCCGCTTTATCCGGTATCATGCCATACTTTGGTCATTCCGAAGAGACCGACAACCACGATTATGAAAACGCCATCATTCATGGGCTCGTCGGATGAACATCATAATCGAAGAAGGGGATGGTAAGATGCTTGGAAATACAAAAAGAAACGGGATGGCGATGGTTTCTGTCATTCTAGCGGTCCTGCTGCTGTTCACGGCCTGCTCGTCCAATTCAAACTCCAATGAGTCAGGCGGATCAAGCGGGTCGGAATCCGGACAACGGGTGACGCTCAAGATCGAAGTGTTCGATAGAGGAAACTCTCCAGCAGGGTCCACCATCACGGACAACTACTTGACAAGATACGTTCAGGAGAACTTCGGCGATCCCAACAATATCGATGTTGAATTCGTACCCGTACCCCGCTCCGAAGAGGTGGAGAAGCTGAATGTGTTGATGGCAAGCGGCAGCGATGTGCCGGATATCGTGTTCACGTATGATACGAATACATTTAACCGCTATGCTTCACAGGGAGGCTTGACCGATCTGGCTCCGCTGCTTGAAGAGCATGCTCCGAATTTAACGGCTTTCCTCGGTGAAGACATCCTGCAGTACGGCCTTTATGAAGGCACACAATACGCGGTTCCGGCCAAGCGCTCGCAAGTCGGCAAATATGCTTCCTTTATCCGCCAGGATTGGCTTGATAAGCTGGGGCTTGATGTGCCGAAAACGACAGAGGAGCTGTATGAAGTGCTGAAGGCTTTCAAAGAGAAAGACCCGGGTGAGACGGGGGGACAAGTCATTCCGTTAGCCATGACGGTGGCAAATGCCCAGTATGAGCCGCTGATCTGGTCTTTCATCGAGCCGCTCACGGAAGAACAGAGCTACACGCTGACGCAAACACTCGGCTCCAATGATTATCCGACCCTTCTGCCAGGCTTTAAGGAAGCGCTGCAGTTTATGAATAAGCTGTACAACGAAGGATTGATGAGCAGGGACTTTGCGCTGGATACAGATAAGAAAAAGCTAGGCGAGGACGTTTCTTCAGGCAAAGTAGGCTTCTTCAGCGAGGACGATGTTAATCCATTCTACGAGAACGGCATGTATGCTACTTTGCAAAAGAACGTCCCAGGTGCCACCTTAGCTGCGGTGGATGTCTATTTAAATCCTGAAGGCAAGTATGCCAAACCGATGTACAATCCGAACGGCATGTATATTATGGTGCCGAAATCGAGCAATCGTGCCGTTGAAGCCATCAAGTATCTCGAATGGATGGCCACCGACGATCACCTGTTCCACATGCAGAACGGCGTTGAAGGAGAGAACTACACGATGGTAGACGACGTTCCCGTTGCGATGGAGAATCAAACGGAGGAAGCGCTGAACCGCCTGTACAATAGTGGCGACATGGCGATCATCTCCAACGGCAAGCAGCTTGGAAGCGAGGAGCTGAATCTGAGAGCGAGAGCGATGCAATTCCCGAAAGAATATCAGGATATTGTAGCGATCGCGCAGGAGCTTGCCAATACCGATCTGATTGAGCCGGTGGTCCTGAGCAGACCTATTGATGCCCAGACGAAATACGGGACAACATTGCAGGAGAAATTCAAAGAGATGCTTGTAAAAACAACGATGGCAAAGCCGGACCAATTCGACAACGTGTATGAAACGATGATGAAGGACTATATGGCAAGTGGAGGACAGGCGATCCTCGACGAGCGCACAGCTGTCTATCAAGAGATGCAGTCCAAATAAAGTCAGGTTTGGTCATAACGGGAGACTGAGCTCGGGTGATCTCTCGATCTCTCGTCTCCTGTGTGAACCAATCGCATAGGGAGGGGCCGCTGTGAGTTCAAAAGTATATTTCCGCAGATATTGGCAGCTGTATGCGCTGGTTATGCTGCCGCTGGCATTTTTCATCATATTCAAGTACGGTCCGATGTACGGGATCCAAATCGCGTTTAAAGACTTCAACTTTTTTCAAGGGATCCAAGGAAGCGAATGGATCGGGTTCGAGGCATTCCGAGAAGTATTTGGCATGCGGGACTTTTACCTTACACTTCGCAATACGCTGATGCTCAATTTTCTGGATTTAGTCGTCTCGTTCCCGGCACCGATCATCTTGGCTATTCTGCTCTACGAGATGAGGACCGTCTGGTTTAAGAAGCTATCCCAAACCATTCTGTATATCCCTCACTTTATATCCTGGGTGATTATCGGTGGTATCGCTGCCCAGGTGTTCGGCACACAGTCCGGCATGATCAACAATGTTATCACTTCACTGGGATATGAGGCTATACCATTTCTCACAGAGAAAAATATTTGGCTTGTGACGTACCTACTGATCGGCGTATGGCAAAGTGCGGGCTGGGGAACGATCATCTATTTAGCGGCGTTGACCGGCATCAATAGAGAATTGTTTGAAGCGGCAAGCATCGATGGCGCCGGCAGAATGAAACGGATATGGCATATTACGCTCCCGGGTCTCAAACCGACGATTGTTATGCTGCTCATTATTAATCTGGGGCATCTGATCACGATCGGCTTCGATCGTCCGTATGTGATCGGCAACTTGGCCGTGCGCGAATATTCTGATGTATTAAGCACCTTTGTATATCGGATTGGTCTTCAATCCGGCCAATATACGCTGGCTACCGTCGTTGGCTTATTTCAGGCTGTCGTAGGGCTGGTTATGGTTCTTTCGGCCAACTATATCTCCAAGAAACTCACGGACGAAGGCATTATGTGAGGGGAGCGGGATACGGTGAAATGGCTGCCAATGCAAGGGATGATTTACTGGAAAGGAGCGGACGTCTGTGAGTGAGCAAACAGCCAATCGCGTGTTCAATACTGTCAATTTTATAGTTTTAACGATCGCCACACTGCTGTGTCTGGCTCCATTTATTCATATATTAGCAGTTTCCTTAAGCTCACCAGGACCTATTCTATCGGGAAAAGTCAATCTGATTCCGGTTGAGATTAATTTTGAATCCTACAAGCAGGTCTTTACCGATTCTTCGATGATACGTTCCCTTGGCTTCACGGTGATGCTGACCACTTTATTCACAGTGCTCTGCATGATCATGACCATCGCGGCCGGGTATCCATTGTCGAAGAGAAAGCTGAGGGGGCGCAAGCTGCTTATGACCGTCGTGGTCATCACGATGTTCTTCAGCGGCGGCATCATACCGGAGTACATTCTGGTCCGCAGTCTGAATTTGCTTGATACGATCTGGGCGCTCGTACTGCCCGGTTTGATTAATCCGTTCTATTTAATCATATTGATCACCTTCTTTAATAATATTCCCGAGAGTCTGGAGGAGTCTGCGGAGATCGACGGCAGCAGTCATTTCCGAACGTTGATCGGCATTATCCTTCCGCTGTCACTCCCCGTCATCGCCACGCTCAGCCTGTTCTATGCGGTAGGACGGTGGAATGGATTTCAAGATACGCTCATGTACATCAACAGTCCGGAGCTGTACCCGCTGCAGCTGAAGTTGTACCAGCTGATCCAGAATAACATGATTACCGATCTGCTGGCGGCGGAAGGAGCGGGAGCTGTTGCGAAGCTCGTGCCCGAAGGATTAAAGGCGGCAAGCGTCATGTTTGCTACGGTTCCGATTCTGCTTGTGTACCCGTGGCTGCAGCGTTATTTTGTCAACGGAGTCATGATTGGCGCAATTAAGGGATGACATGACCAGCGTTACCGTGACATTTATAAGAAAGTGTGGGGAGATATGTGGCGATATATGACAAGTTAGTTGCAGCGAATGATGAATTCGCACAGATGGCGATGGAGCATCAGGTGCTTGATAAGGAAAGCCGCTTCCACGGAGGCGTCGTTGATCCGGCAAACGGCCTAGCCTGGCCGAGTCACGGCGGAACACCAAAAGATATGGCAACCTGGGCCTGTGCCCTCGTGAACAAGGATTCCCGATTTTATCACGATGATGAGCTGGTGCATCGTTTGGAACTGGCTGCGGAGTTTATGCTCCGGTCCCAGCATGAAGACGGCTCGATTTCCCCGCCATGGACCAATCTTCATTCCCCGCCGGACACGGCCTTCGTTGTAAGCGGGCTAGCCCAAGTGTATGCGCTGCTGAGCAGCCATGCTGACCGATATGAGCGGTTACAGAAGGTGGTGGCGGATATTTATACGTTTCTGGAGCGAACGATTCCCGTTCTGCTCACGGGCGGATGCCATACTCCCAATCACCGATGGGTGATATCCTCAGCGCTCGGATTTATGTATAAGCTGACAGGGCGGAAGGAGCTAAAGGCCAGGGCGGAAGAATGGATTGCGGAAGGAATGGACTGTACGGAGGATGGGGAATGGACAGAACGAAGCAACGGCATTTATAACGCGGTCAGCAATATTGTGCTGTATTATGCTGCGGAGCAGCTGGAGCGGCCCGAGCTGCTCGAGCCGGTGCGCCGGAATCTTAGGATGATGGCCTATCTGGTCCACCCGGACGGAGAAGTAGTCACCGATTATTCCGGACGTCAGGATTTTGGGCATGCGCACGATATGAGCGGATATTTCCTCTGTGCCAAGCTGATGGCTCACCGCGATCAGGATCCGTTATTCGAGGCGCTTGCCGAGCTGGCAGGCCGGTCGCTTAAGCATCCCGGCGGGTTGCCCAATCATGCGCTGCTCGGGCTGCTGCGCTATCCGAAGCTGCTTGAGTCCACCGTAGAGGCAAGTGCCTTGCCTGACTCCTACGGCGTAATTCTTAACGGCGGATTCGCACGGGAGCACTACCTGAGCGGGATGGAAGCCGCCGGGCATCATGGCCGGATTTATCACAGCAAGCTTCATCCTGACTTTGGCGCTCCGATTGCCCGCTATCGACGCGGAGCGACCAGCACGACCGTCATGACAGAGACGAACTCGTTCTTCGCGCTGCGCCATGGGGCTGTACGGCTGCTGGGGGTTCAGATTGCGTCGTCCTTCGGTCCAGGCTTCGTCAAGCCGAGCCGGTTGGAGACATTAGATCAGGGTGTTCGTTTAAGTGCGCTTGAGAAAAAAGGATATTACGGCCCCGTTTCTAAGGAGGACCTGCCCGAAACGGCAAGCGGGCTTGTCAGCCCTTGGTATTTGCTGCCGCATCATTTGCGGAAGGTGACCCACGAACAGCAGCATCAGGTTGAAATCATGCTGGAGGAAACCGAACGAGGCTGGAGCATTCGAGTCCGCTGTCAAAGGGAGGAGCCGATTTTGACACAAATTTCATTTGTCCTGGGCAAGGAAGGCGTATTGGCTGGCGGAGATCTTGAGCAGATCGCGGGCGAAACGTACTTTTGGAAGCAAGGGCCGGTTCGTTTGGCAGCAGGAGCGGATTGGATTGAACTTGAAGGCGGCGCATATGAGCATTGGGCCATGGGAATCAACAATGCCGGATACCCGGCCGATTACCGGACACTGCTTGTGAACGTGCTCACGCCTTATGACCGGACGTTCGAATTAAGACTATCTCGTTAATGGGCATGCCTTTAATTCACGTGAAGGATGGGAGGAGAGAGACGCATGATCGGGTACGTAGAGGAGAGGGAAAGCGCCCGTTATTGGTTCGGGAATGAGGATGAACGGATACTGGAACTCGTGGCCGGACGCTATATGGGGGCGAACCCTCCGGTCCCATTTGCCCTGCGGGCTTTTTCGAAAGCAGGGATATTGCAGAATAGGGACGGCTTATATGACCTGGATTTTTCCGAAAGGCTCCCGCAGGCGGAGGAAGGCGACTATGTGTATGCCTTCGGCCTCGTTTGGAGCGAGGGCGAGCGATCGATTGATGGTGTCATGGAAGTGCTTGGCCCTGTGCGGCTGTTCGTGAATGAGAAGCTGGAGTATCGCTCGACCGTGGTAGACGAGCTTGACCCGAACGCGCGGATCAAGGTGCCTTTGACTTTCGGCTATGGGTGGAACACGCTGCTGATTGAAGCGAGAAAGACGGCGTCTGGCTTCGGCTGCCGGTTTGGCGCCGATGAGGCGAAGGTGCGGATCATGCAAGTGCTCGCCCCATTCGCCGATCGGAAGGGCAGCGCGGGCTGGGTGTATTCGGAGCCGGTCAAGTCTACCGATTTCGGTGAGGCCGGTCAAGCATTTCCGGATTGGCGGAAATCGGAAGCGGATAGTGGACGGAAGTGGCTGCCTGCTGTCCAGTGGCAGTATCGCGAGCTGGCGTTGCCGAACCTGGAGCGCATGTACGGCCGCCCGGACCGTACCGCCGCCGGTTACGGCTGGAGTTCCATCCGCGTGCCGGCCTCGCTAGCGAAGCTTGAACTGAGCGGCAGGAGCTATGGACCTGCTCAAATCTGGCTGGACGATCGGGTGGTGGTCCGTGTTGCGGAAAGCGGCGCGTTTCGGGCAGAGATCGACGTTACACCTGGCGTGAACCAGATATTGGTCCGGACAGTATCTTCACACGACGGCTGGGGATTCGAGCTGCAGGCAGCTGCACAGGGACGCACCTTACCGTTGTCCCAACCGGTGACGGTTCACGGGAATACGAGTCCGTGGCTGTACCTGGCTCCGCTGCCCGTTGAAGCGATGTACACGCCAGCTCAGATCCGCTCCATCCAGTCCCCTTTCGCCGGTCTTGACGGCTTCGTATATTGGACTGTTGACGCGCCGTCCACGCGTGTTCGGCCCTACTATGAGAACGCCATGCTGAGTAACAAATGGACGACCGGAGGGGCAACCAACTATGGACGGTGGGATTATCCGCTTGGCGTTACGATGTATGGCCTGCTGCGAACCGCACAAGCATTGGATCGTTCGGATATGGAGAAATATGCGTTGTCCCATATCGAAAGCTGCGCGCAGATGTATGAATATTCGCTGTGGGATCTAGCGGAGTATGGCTTTCCGGCGATCAACCATCAGCTGGTGCTGATCAAGATGCTGGACAATTGCGGTTCCTTCGGATCAGCGATGCTGGAAGCTTATCTTTCAGGAGGGCAGCCCGAATTTAGGAAGATCGCGGACAGCATCGCCGATTTTATGCTGACACAGCTGGAGCGGCGGGAGGATGGAGCGTTCTATCGCTTGTGCGAAGGAGAGTACTCCGCAAACACGATGTGGGCTGATGACCTGTATATGAGCGGACCGTTCCTGATTCGTTATTCCCAGGCGACGGGCGATCCTGCGGCGATGAATGAAGCAGCGAGGCAGTTTCTGCTGTACCGGCGTTATTTGTTCATGGAGGATCAAGGCGTCATGTCCCATGTCTATGATTTCAAATACGGGAAGCCCACCCGCATTCCATGGGGTCGCGGCAACGGCTGGGTACTGTTCTCGCTGAGCGAGCTGCTTGAGCGGCTGCCGGAGGATCATAAGGATCGTGAAGATTTGCTCACCATGTTTCGGGAGCTGAGCGCAGGAATTGCAGCACTGCAGTCGGACTCAGGGCTGTGGCATCAAGTTCTGAACCGCCCTGACGCTTACTTGGAGGCGTCGTGCACTGCCATGTTCGTATATGCCTTTTCGCGAGGGGTGCGTATGGGATGGCTGGATCGAACGGGCCCTTACGCCGAAGCAGCTATGAAAGGCTGGGAGGGGCTTGCCAGGCATGCGATCGACCTGCAGGGGAATGTGCACGGTGTATGCAGCGGCTCCAGGTACTCCTATTCACCTTATTACTATATGGATGATTTGCGGACCGTGCTGAATGATAACCACGGTATCGGGATCGTGATGCTGGCCGGCGTTGAAATTATGCAGCTTAAAGCCGCGCTGATGCGATCAGCGGATGAACGCTCTTGACGCAGTCGCTTTTTTTCATGACAGGGGCAACATATTTTCCACGGATTCAGGAATATAAATATTCATCATATGGCTGGAGCTGGCCGTATGATTCTTCAGCGAGTTAAGCGCTTAACCCAATAATCGTAAGGGGATGAGTTCACAATGAAGACAAAGACGGTTCGGCTGACGATGGCCCAGGCGCTTCTGCATTTTCTGGATAACCAATTTGTCGTGCTGGACGGAGTGGAAACGAAATTCGTCAGAGGAATCATGGGAATCTTCGGGCATGGCAATGTGACGGGAATCGGTGAAGCGATCGAGCGGGAACAGACAGGGCTATGCTACATCCAGGGCAAAAATGAACAGGGCATGGTGCACGCTGCAGCGGCCTACGCCAAACAGAAGCGCCGCCGGCAAATTTATGCATGTACAACCTCAATCGGCCCAGGCGCGCTGAATATGGTCACTGCGGCAGCGACAGCCACGGTGAACCGGATTCCGGTGCTCTTGCTCCCTGGCGATAATTTTGCCTGTCGCCAGCCCGACCCGGTGCTGCAGCAGCTTGAGGTGCCTGGGGATTATACGGTATCGGCAGCGGATGCTTTCCGCCCAGTTAGCCGGTACTGGGACCGGATTACCCGTCCGGAGCAGCTGATGAGTGCGGCGCTGCAGGCGATGCGGGTGTTGACCGACCCTGCCGAGACCGGTGCGGTGACCCTGGCGCTGCCTCAGGATGTGCAGGCCGAGGTGTACGACTATCCGGCCGAATTCTTGCGTAAGCGCATTCATGTTATAGACCGCAGGCCTCCTGCACGGGAAGCGATCCAGCGCGCCAGCGAACAGATCGCCGGCAAACGCCGGCCGCTGATCATTGCAGGCGGCGGCGTCCACTACAGCGAAGCCGCTTCCGATCTTATGGCTTTCGCGGAAGCATTCGGGATTCCGATCGCTGAGACCCAGGCAGGCAAGAGCGCCATTTCCTGGAAGCATCCGCTCAGCATGGGCGGGATCGGGGTGACGGGAACAGCTGCAGCCAACCGATTAGCACGAGAAGCGGACGTTATCATTGGCGTGGGGACCCGGTACTCCGACTTTACGACTTCCTCCAAGTCTGCCTTTGGAGACAACGCCGTGTTCGTGAACATCAATGTGAACGGCATGGATGCGGTGAAGCTGGACGGCGTATCGATTGCGGCGGATGCGAGGGAAGGGCTTGAGGCGCTCCGAGAGGCTCTATCTGAACGAGCCTATCAAAGCGGGTATGCCGCTGAGGAGCTGGCTGATCTGAAAGCAGCGTGGGATGGGGAGGTTGACCGGTTGTATGAAATCGAATGTGCTGAGGGACTTTCGCAAACCCGTGCGCTTGGCATCATTAACCGCAGCCTGACGGAGAAGGATGTGGTGGTGTTCGCGGCGGGAAGCCTCCCCGGGGATATGCACCGCTTGTGGCGGGCCGCGCAGCCGGGCACCTATCACGCGGAATATGGTTTTTCCTGTATGGGTTATGAGGTCAGCGGAGCGTTTGGTGCGAGCCTCGCCGAGCCGGACCGCGAGGTATACGCCGTCTTGGGAGATGGAAGTTACTTGATGCTGCACTCGGAGCTGGTGACCAGCCTCCAGGAAGGAACGAAAATCACCGTCCTGCTGTTTGACAACCACGGCTTTCAGTGCATTCACAATTTGCAGCGCAGCCACGGAAGCGACGGGTTCGGCAATGAGTTTCGCCGACGTGTGCCCGGAGGCAATCTGACAGGCGAATATATGCCCATCGACTATGCCGCTCATGCGCGGAGCATGGGAGCCAAAGCTTATACGGCAACAAACGCGGAGGAGCTTCAGGAGGCACTGGTCAAGGCGAAGCGTGAGGCGATATCCACGCTGATTGACATCAAGGTGGTGCCTGGCACCAATACCGGGGATTATGAATCGTGGTGGAGGGTTGGCGTGCCGGGGGCATCGTCCAGCGAGAAAGTGCTTGCTGCGCACCGGGAAATGCAAAAGCGAATTGAGCAAGCGAGGCCTAGATAAGGATGTGCTTGTCCATAGAGCTACTGCAATAAGCGCAAGTGGAAGCCTGAAGGAGCTCATGCTGTTTTGTGATTTCACATCACGAAGTCGTCATTTTCAAATATGAGGAGGCTGGCGGGAGATGCGAAGAGGCTTAAAGATGAAGCTGGGCATTCATCCGATTAACTGGGTCGGCGAGGACGTCCGCGAGCATGGGGATAACACCACCTATGAAGAGATTATCGATGATATTCAAAGACTGGGGCTGACGGGAACGGAAATGGGCCGAAAATTTCCGAAGGAGACGGATGTACTCAAGCAAACGCTGGCAAGCCGGGGGATACGTCTGGTTTCTCAGTGGAAGTCGGTGCTGTTCTCCGATCCGGCGTATCACCAAAGCGAGTTAGAGGCGTATCGGCTGCATGCTGCTTTTTTACATGAAATGGGGAGCACGGTCATCAGCACGGCGGAGGTAGGCGGCTCGCTTCATTTCGACCCGCGCCGGACGCCGAATGAGAAGGAAGTAATCCGGCTTGATGAAGCCGGCTGGGAGGCTTTGGCGGAGGGACTGAATGCTGCTGGGCGCATCGCCGCGGAATACGGGATGAAGCTGGCTTACCATCATCATGGCGGGACTGTGGTGGAAAGTCCGGAAGAAATCGACCGTTTAATGGCGCTTACGGATCCTTCGCTGGTGCACCTCTTGTATGATACAGGCCACGCTTATTATGGCGGTGCCGATCCGCTGAATCTGCTGCAAAAGCACTACGACCGGATCGCTTATATCCACTTGAAGGATGTGAGGGACGCAGTTTTGGAGGAGGCCCGCCGGGAGGGTGCCGATTTTGTGACCTGCATCCGCAAGGGGGTCTTTACGGTACCGGGCGATGGCTGCATTGATTTTGCCCCGATTATGGCGCTGCTCGTCCAGCGCGAATATGATGGCTGGGCGATGCTGGAGGGAGAGCAGGATCCGGCGCTCCATCCCCCGTACGAGTATGCGCGGCGATCCCTTGAATATTTAAAGGCATGGCTTCCGGCCAGCAGGGAAGGAGAGGAGTAGATGGTCACGATGAGCACACTGGCATTTGATTTCAGCAAGCCGGTTGATTTTGTTGCGATCGGGCGGCTGTGCATTGATCTGAACGCCAATGAGATCAATCGGCCGATGGAGGATACGGTCACTTTCACCAAGTATGTCGGCGGCTCGCCGGCTAACATCTGCATCGGAATGTCGCGTCTAGGGATGAGCACCGGTTTTATTGGCAAAGTGTCAAATGATCAGATGGGGCGGTTTATTACGCGATATTTACAACAGAACAGCATCGATACCCGCAATGTGGTAACCGATCATTCCGGCGCTGTCACCGGACTCGCTTTTACAGAGATCAAAAGTCCGACAGACTGCAGCATCCTCATGTATCGCGACAATGCCGCCGATCTGCTGCTGACGCCGGGCGAGGTGCAGGAGGAGCGGATCGCCGAGGCGAAGTTGCTGCTCATCTCCGGCACGGCGCTGGCGAAGAGCCCGTCACGGGAGGCGGTGTTCCAGGCGCTTCAATATGCGCGAAGGCATGGGGTTGTCGTTGCTTTCGATCTGGACTATCGGCCGTACACCTGGAGCTCTGATGAAGAGACAGCGGTTTACTACAATTTAGCCGCAGAGTACTGCCATATTGTGATCGGTACGCGCGAGGAATTTGATATGATGGAGCGTTTCGAATCGAATCCGGACAAAAGCGACCGGGTGACGGCCTCCAAATGGTTCGATTATCGGGCTGAAATCGTTGTGATCAAGCATGGAAAGGAAGGCTCGATTGCCTACACCAAGGACGGATCAAGCCACCGCGCGCGAAGCTTTAAGGCGCAGGTAATCAAGACGTTTGGAGCTGGGGATTCGTATGCCGCGGGGCTGTTATACGGCTTGATGAAGGGCTGGCCGATCGAACGCAGCATGACTTACGGCAGCGCGGCGGCGGCGATCGTCGTGTCCAGCCACAGCTGCTCGGACGCGATGCCGACAGCCCGCCAAATTGATGAATTCATGGAATCCAGCCAGGCAGATGAATAAACAAGTCCAAGAGCTAATAATCGTAGGGGAGCGTGTACCATGGCAACAGAAGCAACGAAGATCAAAAACTTGATTGGCGGACAGTGGACGACCTCAGTTTCAACACACACACTGCCGGTTGTTAATCCGGCAACAGAGGAAGTTCTCGGTTATGTGCCTTTATCGACAAGAGAAGAGCTGGATGCTGCGGTAGCCGCGGCGAAGGACGCGTTCAGTACCTGGAGTCAGACGGCGGTGCCGCGCCGGGCGCGCATTCTGTTCAAGTATCAGCAGCTGCTTGTGGAGCATTGGGAGGAGCTTGCGCGCATTGTCACGACCGAGAATGGCAAGAGCTACGAGGAAGCTTACGGTGAGGTTCAGCGCGGCATTGAATGCGTGGAATTTGCAGCCGGTGCCCCCACGCTGATGATGGGCAGACAGCTTCCCGATATCGCCACCAATCTGGAATCGGGAATGTACCGCTACCCGATCGGCGTTGTCGGCGGCATTACGCCGTTTAACTTCCCGATGATGGTGCCATGCTGGATGTTTCCGCTGGCGATCGCCTGCGGCAATACGTTCGTGCTGAAGCCGTCCGAGCGGACCCCTCTCTTGGCCAATCGCTTGGCCGAATTGTTTATGGAGGCCGGCCTGCCCCCAGGCGTCCTGTCCGTTGTACACGGTGCGCACGAAGTGGTTAACGGCCTGCTGGAGCATCCGGATGTGCGGGCCATTTCCTTTGTGGGTTCCCAGCCGGTCGCCGAGTATGTCTACAAGACCGGCGCGGCTCATGGCAAGCGGGTTCAAGCGCTGGCAGGCGCGAAGAACCATTCCATCGTCATGCCGGACGCCGATCTCGATGCTGCGGTGAAACAGATTATTAGCGCGGCCTTTGGCTCGGCCGGGGAACGCTGCATGGCTTGCGCGGTTGTGGTGGCTGTCGGCGAAGCGGCGGATCCGCTGGTGACCAAGCTGAAGGAAGCGGCAGATGCAATCGTGATCGGCAATGGCCTGGATGAAGGGGTGTTTCTGGGTCCCGTTATTCGGGACGCGCATAAAGAACGAACACTACAATACATCGAAATCGGCGAGAAAGAGGGCGCTCTGCTGGTTCGCGACGGACGCAAGGATGCAGCCACGGACGGCACAGGCTATTTTGTCGGACCCACGATTTTCGATCAGGTATCTTCCGACATGAAAATTTGGCAGGACGAGATTTTTGCTCCGGTGCTTTCGATAATCCGGGCGGATACGCTGGACGAGGCGATCGCGATCGCGAACAAGTCCGAATTTGCGAACGGTGCTTGCTTGTTTACGAAAAACGGCAGCCATGTCCGGAAGTTCCGGGAAACGATCGATGCAGGCATGCTGGGCATTAATCTGGGGGTTCCGGCGCCGATGGCCTTTTTCCCGTTTTCGGGCTGGAAAAATTCGTTCTACGGTGACCTGCACGCGAACGGTCCGGATGGCGTTGAGTTCTATACCCGCAAGAAAATGGTTACGGCGCGTTGGTAGGAGGAAGGATGTGCGAAGGGTGGCCCGGGAGCAACGGGAACATTCCTTCTGACATACAACTGACGAATTCGGGAGACAAGGGGACGTTAAGCCTATGGGAACAATAAAGGTCGGCATCATCGGTGCCGGACGGATCGGTAAAATACACATTGAGAATTTACAGCGTCAAGGAAATGCAGAGGTGGTCGCCGTAAGCGATCCGTTCGCTGACGAAGCGCTGCGGCAGTGGGCAGCGGAGCGGGGGATCCGGACCGTAACGAAGGATGCAGCTGAATGGATGGACGATCCGGCGATCCAGGCCGTGTTCATCTGCTCGCCAACGGATACGCATGTGCCATTCATTAAGCTGGCGGCGGCTGCTGGCAAGCATATCTTCTGCGAGAAGCCAATCAGCATGGAGGTTTCGCAGACGGCGGAGGCGCTGGAAGCGGTCAAGGCCGCAGGGGTACAGCTGCAGGTCGGATTCAATCGACGATTTGACCATAATTTCAAACGGATCAAGGAGATTGTGTCCAGCGGCGAAATAGGGCAGCCGCATATCGTGAAGATCACATCTCGCGATCCTAGTCCACCCGGGGAAAGCTATATTCGTTCTTCCGGCGGGATTTTCATGGACATGATGATTCATGACTTTGACATGGCCCGTTATGTAAGCGGAGAGGAGGCGGTTACGATCAGCGCGGTCGGCAGCGTGCTGGTTGATCCCGTGTTCGAACAGTGCGGGGACGTGGATACGGCCGTCGTGACGATTCAGTTCGCAAGCGGTGCGATAGGCATTATCGACAACAGTCGAAAGGCAGTGTACGGCTACGATCAGCGCGTTGAAGTATTCGGATCGGGCGGAGCTGTCGGGGTAAACAACGACTATCCGAATACGGCCGAGATTCATACGGAGGACGGCGTTCGCCGCGACAATCCGCTGCATTTTTTTCTGGAACGATACAATGAAGCCTATGCGGATGAAGCCCGGCAATTTATTGCCTGCCTTGCGGAAGGGCGGCAGGTTCCGGTTAACGGCGAGGATGGCATGCAAGCAGAGCTGATGGCCTGTGCTGCGGCGGAGTCTCTCCGTCTGGGCAGGCCGGTGCCGGTGAAGCTGTCCATAGCTGCCGAGTAGTGGCAGGCTATATGATTAAAATCGATAATTCAATAGATCACCCGGTATTCAGATGCATCGAGGAATCCCTGGGTACCGGGGGAATCAGTAAAGGAGCGGATACGGATGCAATCCAAACTGATTGTTCCTGAAGCATCGCAGCCGAATCAGGAGGGCGTTGTGCTGCGGGTAACGCCGGAATCGGCGGGATGGAGCTACGTCGGTTATGAAATGGTCAAGTTGAAGAAGGGCGAAGCTTTGACGCGGGAAACAGGCCGCTTGGAGGCATGTCTGGTTTTTCTTAGTGGAAAAGGCGATGTCAGGACGGCGGAGAAACGCTGGACCGGGATCGGCCAAAGAATGAGTGTGTTCGAGAAAACGCCGCCCTATTCCGTTTACGTCCCAAGCGAAGACCGCTATGAGGTGGTGGCCGAGACGGACGTGGACCTCGCGGTCTGCACCGCTCCGGGGGGCGGCGAATATGAAGCCAGGCTCATCGAGCCGGGGCATGTGGGGGTTGAACATCGGGGCAGCGGCAATATGGCACGGCTTGTTCACAATATTCTGCCGGAATCCGAGCCTGCGCACAGCCTGCTGGTGGTCGAGGTGTTTACACCGGGCGGCCATTGGTCCAGCTATCCGCCGCATAAGCATGACCGGGATGCGCTGCCGGAGGAATCGCTGCTCGAGGAGACCTATTATTATCGTATCCAGCCCGAGCAGGGCTTTGCCGTTCAACGCGTATATACGGATGACGGATCATTGGATGAAACCTTGTGCGTAAGAAACGGCCAGGCAGTGCTCGTGCCCAAGGGCTATCATCCTGTAGCGGCGCCTGCCGGCTATGAGGTCTACTATTTGAATGTGATGGCAGGGCCGCGCAGAACTTGGAAGTTCTACAATGATCCCCATCACGAGTGGCTGCTTAAATAAGCGATGGCAGGCGGTTTCGCGCAAGGGGCTGGGTGCCCGGGTCAGGATAGATTCTGATCTGTCATACCGGCGAAGTTCTTTACGATGGGTCGTTTCCTGATCATAATAGAAGGATAAAGATGGAAAGAGGCGGATCAGGATGAAAGCAACGATCTATGATGTTGCCAGAGAAGCTGGGGTGTCCATAGCGACAGTTTCTAAAGTTATAAATGGCAAAGGAAAAATCAGTGAAGAACGGCGCAGGGAAATTATCGAGATTATGGATCGTCTTCACTATCAGCCCAGCGTCATCGCATCAGCTTTGACCGGAAAGCATACCTATACGTTCGGGCTGCTCATACCGGTCATTTCCAATCCTTTCTTCGCCGAGGTGGCAAGGGCGGTGGAGGACCGGGCCCATCAGCTAGGTTATAGCGTCATTATTTGCAGTACCGACAATAAGGATGATCGGGTCGAGCGGTATATCGGTTTACTGAAGCAAAAAAGTGTAGACGGGATCATTATGGGAACAGGCATAGAAAGGGTGGATATGGCAGCTGAACTGAGCGGCTCGATGCCGGTAGTTGCCATTGGCCGCGAATGGTCGTCGGTCCCCGTCCATACAGTTGTAGCCGATGATTATCAAGGCGGGAGGGCGGCGGCTTCGCATCTACTGGGACTTGGACATCGCCGGTGTGCTGTGCTGTCGGAGAGCATGACGATCATTAGCAGCCGGGAGCGGGTTCAAGGATATCGGCAGGCGCTGGAGGAAGCGGACATTCCCTTACATAATGACCACATCCGAATATGCAAGTTTACGATTGAAGACGGCAGAAGGAACACCGCCTTGCTCCTCGCCGATGAGAATCGTCCTACGGCGTTGTTCTGCTGCAATGATCTGCTTGCCGTAGGGGCGCTGCAGGCGGCTAGAGAGGCGGGTGTAAGGGTGCCTGAACAATTGTCGATCGTAAGTTTCGACAACACGATACTGGCAGCGGTAACGGATCCTCCTTTGACCTCGGTAGCACAGCCGATGGAACAGCTTGGCGCCATGGCCGTCAATCTGTTGGTGAGAGAGCTGGAAGAGAAACCGTCGGATAAGCAGAAGATCGTGCTGCAGACGGAGCTGATTGTCCGCGAGTCTACCGCGGGCTGGCGGTCATAGCGCCAGACTGTTGAAATGGAAAGAGTGACTTCAAATACGCATGAAGGGCTACCCCCAAAGCCAGCTTATAACGGCTTAGGGATAGCCCTTTTTATCATACGGATATGCATGAATACAGCTCTAACCCTCTCTTACATCATAAAGCACACGGGCCAGCAGGTCCTGGCTGTAGTTGCCAAAGTGCTTGCCATAGATCGTAAGCCCGCGCTTGTTCACAGACTTCTCCGTGACTGCGACGCGAAAAGTAAGCTCACTCTTATAATCCAGCTGGATCTGGTCCAGCGTGACATCGGAGATGCGGCAGCCATCAATAAAGCTGCCTTTTTTGTTGATCCGGATCAGCTTGAGCATCCCGTATTGGTTCAGCTGAGGCGGCCACCAATCCGGGTTGAAATTGCCGCGTGTGTCACCGAAATCGCCTGGGCTGGTCCAGCTGCCGATCTCGATCCCGTTGATATAAAAGTAAATGTCGGACGGGTAGTTATCGCAATAGCCGGGAGCTTCGGAGCCAAGTTCCAGCGAGAACTGGATTTCCCGGAAGGACTGGTTGGACTTCAAATAATTCGGGATCCGATACTCCAAATATCCCTCGGTGAGCCAAATAATTTCGGCATCGATCCGGTCAGGGTCGGCGAAATAGCGGGGATCGTCAAAGTCGCCGATGATGCTGTCCTTAGTCGCGAGACCGCATGTTGGCATAGCCTGGTAGTCGCTGTAATGGCCTACCTTGATCTCAACCTCGTATAAATTCTCCGCATCCTTGCTCCGAAGGTCGACCATCAGCTTGTCTTTGTTCAGATAACAAATCTTCTGAATGCCATGCTTCCCCCCGGTCGTTTGAATTTCGATAAGGCCGCTGTCCTCCAGCTTCTTAATATGCATTGTAATCGCACCGTTGCTTAAATTCAGTCTATTGGCGATTTCATTCAGGTTAAGGCTCTGGTTGGTAGCCAGCAGCTCAAGGATCTGGATCCGGATTTCAGAGCTAAGCGCTTTGAATATATCCAGTCCGCTCTTTAAGTCTTTGATGTAAATCATACGATTTCAACCCTTCTTCCACGTATAGGGATCGCCATTCGTACCTTAAATCGGACGGATGACGGTTTGTTTTAAATGAGTATAAATCAATATGGTCGCGAAATAAAGAACTTCATCTGAAATGGACTAGGATTGAAGCTGAATCCGTCGAATTTTGACCGGACTTTACTTGTTTTATTTATATTTATTTGAATTAAAAGGAGACCGGAATAAGATGAAGGCTTAAATCACTAAACAATAATTCTGTGCTATATGTACTACTGAAGAGTGATCGTGCGAATGTTCCGATTAAGCCGATTCTATTATTTTTAATAAACATAAAACATTTTATATTTACAACGATTATACACCTATGCTATGTTAATTTTGCAAACGGATTCATATTGGTTTTATTAAAAAGTTTCAAGAAAAACTAAACTGGAAGGTGAAGCGTTTTGACAGCTGGGACATTGAAGGCACGGATGACCATTGACAAGTCATTTCGAATTGCGCAAGTGGACAACCGAATATATGGCTCGTTTATCGAGCATCTTGGACGCGCCGTATACGGCGGAATCTATGAGCCTGGGCATGCGTCCGCGGATCAGAGCGGTTTTCGGAATGATGTAAAGGAGCTGATTCAAGAGCTGCAGGTTCCGATCATTCGGTATCCAGGCGGGAATTTTGTGTCCGGATACAATTGGGAGGACGGTGTGGGGCCAGTAGCGGAGAGACCGAAGCGGCTGGAACTGGCCTGGAGAACGCTGGAGAACAACGAAGTGGGAACCAATGAGTTCATCACCTGGGCCAAGGAAATCGGATCAGAAGTGATGATGGCCGTTAATCTTGGCACGCGCGGCATTGATGCCGCCCGAAATTTGCTGGAGTACACGAATCACCCTGGCGGCACCTACTGGAGCGATCTGCGCCGCAGCCATGGCTATGAACAGCCGCATCAAGTGAAAACATGGTGCTTGGGCAATGAGATGGACGGCCCGTGGCAGATCGGGCATAAGACAGCTGAGGAGTACGGCAGACTGGCGCTGGAAACGGCGAAAGCGATGCGTCTGGTAGACCCGGAAATTGAGCTTGTGGCCTGTGGAAGCTCGAGTGCGAACATGCCAACCTTCCCGGAATGGGAGGCCGTCACGCTGGATCATACCTATGAGGCTGTCGATTACATCTCCCTGCACCAATACTACGGGAATCGTGCTAACGATACGGCCAATTATTTGGCGCTTACCCTTGATCTGGATCATTTCATCCATACCGTGAAATCTACCTGTGATTACATCAAGGCGAAAAAGCGCAGCAAAAAGACGATGCATCTCAGCTTTGACGAGTGGAACGTTTGGTATCACTCCAACGATGCGGACAAACAAATCGAGCCGTGGAGCGTGGCGCCTCCACAGCTGGAGGATGTCTATAATTTTGAGGATGCGCTGCTGGTCGGCAGCATGCTGATCACCTTTTTGCGTCATGCCGATCGAGTGAAGATGGCCTGTCTGGCCCAGCTCGTCAACGTCATTGCTCCGATTATGACCGAGAATGGCGGCCGGGCATGGAAACAGACGATTTACTATCCATACCTGCATGCTTCCCGGTACGGGCGCGGTGTATCGCTGCAGCCCATCGTCGATTCTCCGGTCTATGACTCGAAGGATTTTACCGATGTTCCATACCTCGACAGCGCTGTCGTTTATAACGAGGCGGAGGAAGAAATTACGATATTCGCGGTGAATCGCCATCTGGAACAGTCACTGGAGCTGACGTGTGACGTGCGCAGCTTTGAAGGCTTCAAACTTGTGGAGTTTATCGTGATGGAGCACGAGGACTTGAAAGCCGTCAATACGGCGGATGAAGAGAAGGTAAAGCCGCATCACAGGGGACAGGCGAAGCTGGACTCCGGTATGTTAACCGCATCCCTTGCAAAGGCTTCCTGGAATGTCATTCGGCTCAAGAAAGGTTAACGCATTCTGCCAAGGCATAGAGCGTGCAGCCATCTGAGCAGTTAGCAGTATTTAGCCTAGCCATGCAGCATGTATAGTTCCGGGTATGATCTAGGGCATAATCACAGATGGAGCAGTGACATCTAGAGCGGCACTGTTCCATCGTCCCTAAGGGGCGGAGGTTCGGACAATAAGGCATAACTCAGAAGACATAAGGCATGTCGAAACTTGTAAGCGCTTCATTTTCTGGCTGACAGACATCATACGAGCAGGCATCAAGGGACGTATGAATGAAATCTGGGGAGGTCAATGGAAATGATTAAAAAATGGTTTGTCGGTTTTCTGGTTTTGGCGATGACGATGCTGTGGGGATGCGGCGGCTCGAATAATGCCGGAGGCACAAGCTCGGTCATCGACGGTGGAGCCGGGGAGGATGCGACCGAGTTGTCCTACTGGACATTTGTGGAGCTGCACGGACAGCATTTTGAGAAGATGCTGGGGAAGTGGAATCAGGACAATCCTGACCGTCAAATCAAACTTAATGTGACGGTCATGCCTTATGATGATATGCATAACAAATTATCCATAGCCGTTCAATCGGGGACCGGAGCACCGGACATCGCCGATATCGAGCTTGGCAAGTTCCCGGACTTTCTGTCCGGAACGCCCCAGCTCGTTCCGCTGAATGACGTTATCGATCCGTACCGGGACACCATTGTGCAATCCCGAGTGGATTTATACAGCAAGGATGACGTCAATTATGGAGTGCCTACCCATGTGGGCGCATCCGTTGCCTTCTATAATACCGAAATTCTTGAAGAAGTTGGTGTCGATTACAAGGAGATTGTAACCTGGGAGGACTTCAAGCGAGCGGGGATGAAGGTATATGAACAGACTGGAAAATATATGGGGACCGCCGATACAAGTGCCTCATGGCAGGCTTCCATGCTGCTTGCACAGCAAGGGGCGGATTATACCGACGAGGCAGGAAATCCTCAGGTGAACTCGGAAGCGATGATAAGAGCGATGACGGTACTTAAAGATTTGCAGGACAACCAAGTTATCGCCACAATTGCAGGCGGTCAGCCGGATACGGAGGAGGCCTATGGCGAATTCAATGCCGGCAATTATGTATCGGCGTTTATGCCGCTCTGGCAGATGTCCCGATACACGAACTACATGCCAGACTTGTCCGGTAAAATTGCCATCGCTCCAATTCCGGTCATCGAAGAGGGAATGCCGCGATCGGTAGGCGGAGGCGGAACGGGCACCGTCATCACCCAGACAGCCAAGGATATTCAGCTAGCCAAAGACTTTCTGGCGTTTGCCAAACTGTCGCTGGACGCCAACAAGGAAATTTGGAATACACTTGGATTCGACCCGGTCAATATGGACGTATGGGAGATGAAGGAAGTCACTCACAATCCCGAGAACGCGTTTGTCCAGTATTTCGTCAACAATCCTTTTGATGTGCTCAATGAGATCCGGGATGAAATTCAATTGATTAAATCGACCCCCGCAACACCAACGATCAACAATATACTCTCCACCACGACCTACAATGAAATTTTTGAGGACGGCAAGGACATTACGCAAGCGTTAAATGATGCGCAGCAGCAGATTGAGCAGGAATTGAAATAATGTTCGTCAAAGGAGTCATGGTGTATGATTAGAAAGTTTTTGTACTCCCAGAAAGTTGCTCCTTACGTATTTGTCCTGCCGTTTATTCTGGTCTTTCTCATCTTCTGGGTCTATCCGCTTGGAAGCTCGCTCGGCATGAGTTTTCAGCAGATCCAGCTCGGGCAGGAGGCGGAGTGGGTTGGCATAAGCAACTATGACAAGCTGCTTGGGGACGGCATCTTTATGAAGGCTGTGCTGAATAGCGCTGTATACATGGTGCTGACCCTCGTCATTCTAATTCCTTTGCCGATGCTGTTCGCGGTGCTGATCAACCATAAATTTATGTGGGGGAGGGAGTTCTTCAAATCCTCCTTCTTCTTCCCGGCGCTTACCTCGGTTGTTGTGGCAGGCACGATCTTCAGACTCATGTTTGGCGAGATGGAGGGTTCGTTGATCAATAGTATACTGGGCTGGTTCGGCATCGAGCCGGTCAAATTCCTCAAGGGACAGGTTACCGGGTTCATCGCATTGCTGGCGCTGGCCGCATGGAGATGGACGGGGGTGAATATGCTCTACTTCTTGTCGGGGCTGAAGAATATTCCGGATGAATATTATGAAGCCGCGTCGATTGACGGAGCGTCGTCCTTTCAGAAATTCATGAAAATTACGATGCCGCTGCTCAAACCCACGACGATCTATGTTATAACGATCAGCATCTATGCAGGGTTGGCGATGTTCATCGAAAGCATGATGCTCTGGAACGGTAACAATTCACCGAAAAATATCGGGTTGACCATCGTCGGTTATCTGTATCGCCAGGGCATTGAGAGGAATAATCTCGGTTATGCAGCGGCGGTAGGGATTGTCCTGCTGGCCATTACCATGGTCATTAATTTGTCGCAGCTGACGCTGTCCGGGATGTTCAAGAAGGAGGAGTGAGCGATGAATAAGGAGATTTGGCCGCGCGCTGCGCTTTTAATCTTTTTCTCTGTCCTGTGCTTCTTCATTCTCGTTCCGTTCTACGCAGTGACGATCTCTTCCTTCAAACCGGGTGAGGAACTGATTCGTTACGGGCTTAACCTGCGGCTTGACCTGTCGGTGATGAGTCTGGATAATTTCATATACCTGTTCACCGGAAGCCACTCGTATTTCATGTGGTTCTTCAACTCGCTGCTTCTGACGATTGTCCAGGTCAGCTTGACGCTCATTGTCAGTGCAACGGTAGCTTATGGCTTCGCCGCCTACGAGTTCAAAGGCAAAAATATGCTTTTTATTTGCGTGCTGCTTATTATGATGGTTCCGTTCGAAATTTTGCTGCTCCCGCTGTACACATTGACCTATAATATCGGTCTTATGAACACCTATTCGGCTATCGTTTTGCCGGGGATTGCAAGTGCGGCTACGATCTTTTTCTTCCGGCAGTATTTGCGAGGCGTGCCGAGCGAAATTATTCAAGCGGGGCGAGTGGATGGGGCTAGTGAATACGGCATATATATCAGACTGATTTTGCCGGTAATGAAGCCCTCCTTTGCGGCGATGGCCATTCTGAACGGGATGAACAGCTGGAACAACTTCCTGTGGCCCTTCATGGTCCTTAGCGATGCTAATAAATACACGCTTCCGATTGGACTCAAGACGCTGTTGACCCCGTATGGCAACAATTATGATCTGCTCATTGTAGGTTCCTTCTTCTCGATCATTCCGATCTTTGTTCTGTTCATTGCCTTTCAGCGATACTTTATAGACGGAATGACAGCAGGGGCTGTGAAGGGATAATAATGAGGGCGCGGCTCTTTCAAGAGTCGTGCCTTTTCATGATTAGCAGGAATGGACGGTCCGGACAAGCTAACCATACATAACAGGCGGTATCTTTCCGGTGTCCGGCTTGAGGCGGCGGTTCATTCGTGAACGCCTCTTAGACTGGCAAAATGAAGACTTCCGTTTTAAGATGGAGAGTAGAGATGCATATTCCGCATGGCATGACGCAAACCTAACGTGAGGTGATCAAACTGTGCATCCCGTAACCCGAGTGCTGCTGATCATAGGCGGGGCGTTAATTGTGATCGGATTGCTGTGGCCGCTTATTGGCCGCTGGGTCGGCCGCTTGCCGGGCGACATCGTAGTGGATCGGCCCAATGTCAAAATTTACTTTCCTATCGTGACCTGCCTTGTGATCAGTGTGGTCGGCTCGCTGCTGCTGTATCTGATTCAAATGTTTCGAAAATAGCCGCAGCTGCTAACTTTCCGTCACGTAATTGATCCAACGCCAAGAGGCCGCCTTTCCGTGAAGGATAAGGCGGCCTCTTCAAATTATGACGCTGCATCATAGGTTACAACAGCTTCGGGGTCCAAATTCCTTACAATTGACTTGAACCGGGGCAGCTCGAACAGATGAATCCGGTACAACATTCCGGACACTGCCTCGCTCTGTGCTTGATTGCCGTCTGCGGTAAACTTGCTTCGCTCCTCCATGTCCGCTTCTTCAGGCTCACGATTCAAGAACGTGTTGATTGCTTGAGCCAGCGCGTCTTCGTTGGCACTGTTAATCCGGATGCCAAGATGAAACGAGAAGCTGGAGGTGGAGATGCGGATGGCCTCCAGCGCCGCTAGGCAAGCAATGGCTGAGTACATAGCAAGCTCCCAGCCAAGCACCAATCCGGCCACGGTAAGAAGTGCCAGGTTGAGTCCGATCTGGACGCCAGGAAGCTTGATCCGATTGAGAAGCCGGGTCAAGGATCTGGAGAGCTTCGGCATTTGGAGAGTATCCAGTATAATGCCGTAGCGGATTCCGATGCCGATCCCTGTGCCCAGCAGGATCCCGCCAATGGCGGCCGACCCGATCTTGCTGTCAATCACGGAGGGAACGGGATAAAACACGATGGAGCAAATGGAGAAGGTTAGAAGTCCTATGGCTGCTATAAGAGCCTTCTCCCGGGCCGATTGGCGGAAGGCAAGCAGCAGAAGCGGGAGATTCAGTACAAAGACAAACATGCCGGTATGCAGACCTGTTATGTGGGAGGCCAGGGCCGAAATCCCTGTCACGCCTCCCGTAATGATGCCGCTTGGCACCAGGAACAGATCAAGGCCAAGGGCAGCGATGAGTCCGCCCAACACCGCCATGAGCAGCCGTCTTATTCTGAATGTCCGTTTCCAGTCTTCTGCGTCACCGTCCGTTATGGGATACGGAAGATTAGGCATGGACACAACGCACCTCCTTTATCAGCTGGTGCTCTCATCCTTCAGCCGGGGTTTGGCCGGCTTTTCTTTATGATCCTTGAACTTGAAGATTTTGTTTAAGATATTGTACACGTGCTTCGACTCTTTGGTCAGCAAAGGCCCCAAAATAGCCAGGATCAACACGTACAATGCTGCAAACGGCTGAATGAAGGACGCAAGTCCGCCCGCTTTGCCGAGATTGGCCAGAATGATGGAAAACTCGCCGCGCGATACGATAGTCAGACCAATGTTTGAGGAAGCTCTGGAGGATAATCCAGCGCTTCGTCCTGCCAGCATCCCTGCGAGGAAGTTTCCGAACAGAGTGATAATTACAGCAATTACAGACAGTACCACAGCGCCTCCAAGCTCCGACGGAACGATCGACAGCCCGAAGCTGAAGAAGAAGATGGCACCAAAGAAGTCACGGAACGGCAAGATCAAGTGCTCGATCCGCTCCTGATGCTCAGTTTCGGCCAGAACAAGCCCGACGAGCAGAGCGCCAATCGCTTCGGCAACGTGAATCGTTTCGGAGAAGCCTGCAAGCAGGAACAAAGCTCCAAAAATAACGAGACAGAATAGCTCATTGGAACGAATATTCAATGCCTTGTTCAGCAGCGGCACCATCTTGCGTCCGATCACAATGACCAGGAGCATGAAGCCAAGGGCAATAACCGCCGACAGCAGCACGCCGCCAAGTGAGGACGAGCCGCTCAGGACAAGACCTGACAGGATCGAGATATAAACCGCAAGGAATACGTCCTCGAACATGATAATACCAAGAATCATCTCGGTCTCGGGGTTCGCCGTTCTCTTCAAATCGACGAGGACCTTGGCCACGATGGCACTTGAGGATATCGTTGTGATCCCCGCAATAATCAACGTCTCTGGAAGCGGAAATCCGGAGAAGATACCAAGCATCAATCCGAGGGTGAAGTTGATTGCAATATAGATGGTTCCGCCGACGGCAATCGACTTGCCTGATTTAATGAGCCGTCCGACAGAGAACTCCAATCCCAGATAGAAGAGCAGAAACAGTACACCGATCCGGCCGAGAAAATCAATAAATGGTGCGCTCTCGATAAACCGGAAATCAAACGGGCCAAAGTGGGGTGCGTGTGGCCCTACTGCCATCCCGATCAGAATATAGAACGGAACGACAGAAAAGCGGAGTTTTGCAGACAGCACCCCAGCGATGGCGAGTAGGGCAATCGCCAGTCCTACTTCTAATACCAAATGATCCATTCAATCAACCCCGTCCGTCTATCAAGATTTGTTTAAATAGCCGCTGCTGCTGGCGCTCACCAACGACTACGAGTGTCGAGTCTGCTGTAATAATAACGTCGGGACCGGGATTAATTTGCTTGCTGTTTTTATTCACAACCGCAATAATCGTTGCGCCCGAGGACTGTCTGACACCCAGGTCGCCGATGGATTTGCCAACCCCATAGTAATGAGGCTCAATCCGGTACCATTCGATGATGAGTTCATCGAGTGCCATATCAATCGTTTCTAGAGCTTTCGGCTTATAAGTCAACCCGCCGACAATGGCAGCAATTTGGCGAGCTTCGTCGTCATCGACGGAGATCATGGAGATGCTTTCCTCCGGATCGTCGTACTCGTAATGATACATTTCTCTGCGGCCATCGTCATGAATAATGATGACAAGCTTATCGCCGCCTCGCGTATCAATCACAAATTTCTTACCGATTCCGGGCAGATCTGTTTCACGTACATGCATGAGTAAAATCCTCCTAAAAAATGGACATGATTAGTTATAGCTTGAAATTACACCGGGGCTACTGAACGGGACGAAAAGCTGACAAATATCGACGTGTATTTAATAGGAAATAATAATAAAAGCCGAAGCCGAAGTGGGATTATCGACCGATAGGGCAACCTGAACTTAGGCGTTCTCAATATAAGGACCGCCGAAGTCGTCAAGAATGCCGGCAGCAAGCTGCTGGCGACTTTGAGTTTGGAGAGAATATGAGATGGCTTAAGCACCGCGGCGTTATGGTGAATGTCAGGCTTAAATACATACCGCAGATCTGCATGCTCATCCTTATATTGTTCCTGGGATGGAAAATAAAGCGCAAAGGCGGTGATGAGCACCAAACCGAACATCCAAAGCCATCGTGCTGTCTTCAATATACGCTCCAAGTCATTTCCCTCCCTTCGCTCCTAGCTTCCTATGGTAATGATAACATAAATGTAATTGATCTCAAAATGAGAACGATAAATTATTTAGGAACGGTTTGGGAGATCATTTATAGGGTTACAATCTCTTTATATATTTGGATATATTTAGATGAGTGAGGGCGAAGAAGTGCGAATGTTCCGCAATTGTTCGCCCTTTATTTTCGTTTCGGGTTGAATCATTTGGTTTGCTCCTATAGTGTCATTTGGAGCGAATGCCAAAGCGATTGCCTTGTCCCTGCCAATTATTGCGTGTTTTTACGAGAGGAGCTTCTTCTGCTGTTCGGCGATTTGGGTTGCTCTGTTGCCTCATTGGAGCTGCTTCGGATTTCCTCTGCATCTTCATTCTCCAGAACTCCCTGAACCAGATCATCCAGCATGTCCGTAGCTGCATGATCCTCCGGATGGTCGGATTCGGGAACGGGATGCACACCTGGAAACTGACCTTCGTAATCGACTTTTTTATTGCTCATATTTTCTCATTCCTTTCCCAATTATAGTGTGCAATGCAAATGGTTTTATGTACGATTAACCGTGTGAACCAGGATGAATCAGTACTAAATAAAGTATCTTTATATAGTGATAGATTATATAGAGGTATGTTAGAATAAAAGGGATATTATACCAGGAGGATGAATAATGCGATGAAGAAAAGAATACTGCTAAGCATGTTGGTTTTATTGCTCATGTCCACTTCTGCAGCTGCGGCACATCCCGGAAGAACGGATTCCAAGGGCGGTCATACTTGCAGAACCAACTGTGAACGATGGGGATTGAAATACGGGGAGTATCATTATCATAACGGAGGCAGCTCGAGCTCCTCTTCAGGTGGTTCTGCTGCATCGAAATCCAGCGCGCCGAAATCGAGCAGCTCGTCGGCCAGCAAGCCGAAAGAGAGCAAGCCTGCTTATGTAAAGTCCGGGCTTAAAGTCTTTATCAATGGCAGCGCACTTCAATTCGGGAGCGATCCGATCATCGAAAATAATACGAACCTGGTGCCGCTCAGAGAGATTGCTGAACGCATGGGTGCCCAGGTGAGCTGGAACAAGTCGGCCGGGGCGATTGGAGTACAGAGAGAAAATTATAAAATGACACTCACGCTCGGCAGCAAAACGGTGTACTACAACGGGAAGGCTGAGACGATAGCTGCTCCTCCGCGGGTCATTAACGGCGTGACCTATGTTCCTGTTCAGGTGTTTGCCAGAGGGCTTGGCGCCAGCCTGTCGTATGACGCGAGCGCAAATGCGCTGCGAATTACGCTTTGATCTTCAAGCTATGCCATCATAACTTGCTTCCTTACCCAGGAGACTTCTCAGACAGCCTGTTTCATACCCGGCTGTCTATTTTCATGTATAATGTAGGAAATGAACGCCCCTTGCTCTGGGGGATTGACAAGCGACAACTATAACGAGGGGAGCGTTTGGACCTTGAGCTTTTTCGATAAATTCAAGGCTGGTGTGTCGGAGGCCGGCAACAAGGCCAAGATCTTGGTGGAAGTAAATAAGCTGAAGCTGCAGAACAGCAGCAAGCGAAGCGAAATTGACGGACAGCTGCTGGAGATTGGCAAGATCGTATACGCATCGGCAGAGTCAGGGGCATGGCCACCTGACAGACAAAGCTTTGAAGCCTGTATGCGGCGCATTCAGGAACTGAAATTCGAAATGGAGCAAAATGAACTGCAAATTGCGAATCTTTCGGACGAAAAGCTGTGCAGAGCCTGTGGAAAGAGCTCGGCAATGAACGCCAGATTCTGCCCGCACTGCGGGGCTACATTTGAGGTTATACAAGTGAACCCGGATCAGGGGGAGGATACACGGCTCCTGCGAAATCCGGATGACAACAGCGACCCGCGAGCATAAACTGAACTTAACGTGTATATGAACCGGACCTGACCAGGGAATTCCTTGTGTCAAGGTCCGTTTTTTTTGATGGCGGCTGTGGACTTGGCGGAAATTTATTTTCCGTCTGAAAATAAATCGATCCTACTCACAAAAAAATCAATATATAGTAGTATTAATTCTACTAGATGGAGGGAGTGAGCAGACGAATGCGAATCAACAAAGCAGGTCTTGGCAGTTGGCATCGGCATGTCAAACGAAAAGGTTATCCATGGTTTCCGGGTAGACAGATGCTGCTCCTCTTATTGATGGCAGGCATAGTCCTTTCCGCAGGATGCGACGGGCCACGCTTGCCCACACCAGATCATCCCCCGGACGCCAAGCCGAAATCCCCCATCAATATCGTGATCTCCAATCTTGGGATGACGTTTCCCGCCGGTATGGACGAGAACGACAACCGCTACCTCAACTATATTGAAGAACAAACCGGGCTCGATATCCGGGTCAACACCCCGCCCCCTGAAGTCTATAACGAAAAGCTGGACGTCATTATGTCGTCAGGAAATCTGCCGGATATGCTTCATACCTATGACCCGGTATGGTTTGATCACTATGCCAAGCTCGGGGCACTGCATCCGCTGGATGAACTTCTGGATCAATACGGTCCGAATCTGAAGGCGAAAATTCCAGCCGAAGTTTGGGATCGGGTCAAGTATGGCGGCAACATCTATGCGGTGCCAAGCCTGAACGAAGTGACCGGTGTTGAATTGATGTATGTCCGCAAAGACTGGCTGGACCGGCTTGAGCTTGCGCCCCCGGTCACACTGGAAGATTACTATGAGGTTATTCGCGGCTTCACGCTCGATGATCCCGATGGGAACGGGCAGCAGGATACGATTGGTCTGACGCTAACCTCGAAGCTGGGACGCTCCTCCCCGTTCTTCGGCGCGTTTGGCACACAGCTGGATACCTGGTTTGAACGGGACGGTAAGCTGGTGTATGGAAATATTCTTCCGGAAACGAAGGAGGCGCTTGCTTTTTTCAATCGCCTGTATCAAGAAAATCTGCTGGACAGTGAATTCCCGCTCAACTTGCAATCCAGCGTCCACGAAAAAATCGAGAACGGCAAGGTCGGACTCTTCTCTGCAGCCTGGTATGACACGCGCGGTCCCATCGCGGCGAATAAGCTGAAGGACCCGAATGCGGAATGGATCATGCTGGAATACCCTACCGGACCCGAGGGGCATAGCGGTGTTTACGGCAAAGACGTGATTCGTGGCTACAACGTGATTCCGGCCACATCCGAGCATGCCGCAGAGGTCATCAAAATGCTGGATTTTATCGTGAGCGATTATAGAACGTTAAAGCTCGGCTTCGAAAATGAAATATGGAGATGGGAGAACGGGGTGATGGTGACCGATTTTGCGCTGCATGACGAGCATTTATATCGGGGCATTTATCAGTCGCTGGTCGATGTGCCAGACCCGGTATTGTTCAAGGAGCGGCTGGATTCATTGGGCGATTTTAATTTATACAACAACCTGGAAATGATCAATCAGCATATTATCCCTAACGCTTTTTACGGTGTGCCTACCCCTGCCATGAGCAAATACAGTAAGAAGCTGGACCGAATGGAGGATGTCTTTACCAAGATTATTATGGGCATTGAGCCGTTGGATGCATTTGACACCTATGTGGAGCAGTGGAGACAAGAAGGAGGAGATGAAATCACGAAGGAAGTGAATGAATGGTATACCAGACAGGAGGCAGGCCGATGAGAGGCTCGGGGGAGGTGGTGTGATGAAGAAGCCGTTTCGCTGGATTTCGGACCGGTTCTCACAACATATACAGACACGGTTAACCGGCTATTTCCTGCTGATCTTGCTGCCGCTGGTGGTCGTCAGCCTGTTTGCTATTGAGAAATCGAGGGACATCCTGTATGAGCAGGCGGTCGAGCGGACGGAAACGGCATTGTCCTCGGCGATGAATCATTTTGATCTGGCACTGCAAAATGTCGAGGAAATATCGACGCTGATTGCGGGGGACCCCAGCATCAACGAACTGCTTAACAAAAACAGCACGCAGCTATCCCCCCAGTCGATTGTGGATTTCTCTGAAGTGTTGGAGCAGCTGTCCAAATTGGTCTCGGTGAACCGGTTCGTATCGCAGATTGCTGTGTATCACCATGCCTCTAACATGCTGATATCCACCAATTCCGGAGGCCGCAAGCTGACAGGAGAGCCGCAGCAGGAATGGATGGTGGAGGCCGCGCGCAATAACGGAACAGGCTTCTCCTACGTGATGGCTGATTATCCGGTTGCAGGCGGGCATACCTTCGGCTCGATGACGAACACCGACAGCATCTCGCTCATCCGGGCCATGGATTTGTATAACAGCGAGCGCCAGTCCAATCTGCTCATGGTTTCTTTTCAAAAGGCGAAGCTGCTCAATATTATCAAAACGCTGCTTCCTTCGGTGAACAGCCGAATATCGTTGGTGAACGAGAAGGGCGAGGTCATTGTGGAGACCGGGAGCACGCTGGAGGACGAGGTGACAGGGCGGGATCTGGTGGTGACAACCGCCTCGGATTACTCCTCCTGGCAGCTAACCCTGGTTCAGCCAAGGAGCGAGCTGTACAAGGAAACAGATCAGCTCAGGCTGTTTACGTATGCCATCATTGCGCTTAGCATTCTGCTGGCGATCATCATCTCCTGGGTTGTCTACAGCGGCATTGCCGCTCCTGTACTGAAGCTGTCCCGGGGGATGAAGAGACTGAGCAGCGGTGAACTGAACGTCAATGTAGATACAAAGCGGAGGGACGAGTTCGGATTTCTGATCCAGTCCTTTAACAAAATGGCTGCCGTGCAGAAGCATCTGATCGAAGATCACTATGAACAGCAGCTGCGTCTGAAGACAACCGAATTGAAGTTTTTACAGTCGCAGATCAATCCTCATTTTCTGTATAACACGCTGGATTCCATTTATTGGATGGCCAAAAACTATGATGCCGATGAAATCAGCGAGATGGTCATGAATCTGTCGAAGTTCTTCCGGCTAAGCCTGAATAAAGGCAGGCAGGTATTCACCATTGAGGAAAGCGTCATTCACCTTCACTACTATGTTCGGATTCAGCAGATTCGTTTTCTGGACAGCTTCACCGTGGCGTACCGAATATCGGAAGACAGCAGAAGGGTTCCGATTCTCAAGCTGCTCCTTCAGCCGCTGGTGGAGAATGCCATCCTGCACGGTATGGAGGGAAGAAGCGAGGGCGGAAGCCTGATAATCAGCAGCTGGATCGAGCAGGGCAGCATCGTCAAAATCAGCGTGGAGGACAATGGCCCCGGCATCGCGGAGGAGCGGCTCGTTTATATTCGGGAGGAGCTTGCCAAGATGGGTGCGCGGAGTGTGCAGGCACTCTCCCAAGACGAGGAGCATGTCAAAGACCTGTTCGGCTTGCGCAACGTCTTGAGCAGAATGAAGCTCTATTACGGGCGGGAAGCTGATATCGACGTGAACAGTGAGCCCGGCAAGGGTACGGTGGTTACACTGTCCATTCCGCTTGATCGCTGCAGATTGGAAAGCCCTGCGGATGAGAACGTATAACACAGACAAGGGGGAGTCGTAGATGATGAACTTGATGATTGTGGAAGATGAACCGAGACTACGGAATGCTCTTGCCTTCAATATCCCCTGGGAGGAGCATGACATCGAGGTGGTCGGTCTGGCATCGAGCGGGCTGGAGGCGCTGGAGCTTGTAAGCCGCAAGAAGCCGGACATCATGCTGCTCGATATCCAGATGCCCGAGATGGACGGATTGACTTTGCTTCGCGAACTGAGGGACCGGCAGGAGCTGGATCGGTTGAAGCTGATCATTTTGAGCGGGCATGATAATTTTGCCTTCGCCCAGCATGCGCTTGAGTACGGGGTTTCGAAATATTTGCTCAAGCCTGCGGGTGAGGAGGAGGTACTTGCGGCGGTGCTGGAGGCCAGAGCCCAGCTTCGGGCTGATCTGGAGCAGTGGCAACGCAGGGCGCTCTTGGAGCAGCGCTGGAAGGACAACTTGCCTCACTTGCAGCATCTTTTTTTCATTCAATGGGTTGGCGGTAAATATGCGGAGCAGGAAGTTCTGGCCAAAAGCAAAGAGCTGTACATTCCGCTGAAAAAGGAGGCGCAGATAGCGGTAGCCGTCGTCGATCTCGATCCGATCCCGGAGGAAGAGACGAGGTTTCGTCAGGGAGACCGGGAGCTGCTGCAGTTCACGGTCCAGTGTCTGGCCCAGGAGCTGCTTTCGGCTCCGGCCTGCTGGGGCTGTGCGGATGCAGACAACCAGCTGCTGCTCATATTTGTTGTGGATGAGAAGCGGGATCCGAAAGATGCGATGCTGCGGGTTCATGCTGAAGTAGCCAAGCTTCTGTCCCAGACGAAGGAGGTACTGAAGGTGACGGCGAGTGCAGGCATCTGTGCCGGTACCGGTACGCTTGCCGAAGCGCCGCATCTGTATGCCCAGGCTTGCCGCGCGCTTCAGGAGCGGGTGATCTACGGTCATGATCTTGCGATTCCATATCGCGAGCAGCAGGCAGCGGACGGTCACGGGATGGCGGTTGCCGTGCAGCAGAGTCTGGAGAAGGCACTGGAAATTGCCCTGGAAACCGCCGACGAGACGAAAGCGCTGGAACTGCTGGAAGAGCTGTGGGAGGAAGTGTTCACGCGCTCCGCATCCTCTGATGAATTTCATGAGGCGATCCTGTATGTCAGCGGATTTCTGACCCGGGTCATTCATAAGCAAGGCTGGACGTTGAAGAAAATCGTTGGCGAGGATATCGCCTATTTCCACAACGTCAGGCTACTCAGCACCAAAATGCAGACCTGGTCGCTGCTCACGCGAACCGTCCGGCATATCGCCAGATTCATGCGCGAGCAGCGAAAAACATCCAGCAATCAGCTGGTCAAGGATATCCTTCACCTGCTGGAGGAAGAAATGGACCAGGAGATTACGCTGCATACAGTAGCGGACCGGTTATATGTCAATTCGTCCTATTTAAGCCGGCTGTTCAAGCAGGAGGTGGGAGTTGCATTCTCCGCTTATGTGCTGGAGCGCAAGATGGAGCGGGCTAAATCCCTGCTGCAGCAGGGACAGAAGGTTTACGATACCGCCCGCCTGGTCGGGTATCGGGATGTGAGCTATTTTACGAAGGTGTTTCGCAAATATTGGGGGGTGAATCCGGGAGAATTCAAGGGGTGAGTGGCAAGCTGGAGAGGGGCGTGGAGCGGAGAGGCGTGCTTGCGTAGCATTGTCGCTGTAAGTGACGAATCGTAGGCGCTCCGCGACCGTATCATTCCTCCAATCGCTGTTGTCGCTGAATTTCCTGAATCATAGAAGTAAGGAAGAAATTCAGCTCCAAAGGCGACCGCTATCGCTTTTCCGGAATTGATTCGTTCGCTCCGCTGGGAGGCGCCACGGGGCGTGCGCTGAACTTTAAGGCGCCTGCGGCTTACGAATAGAGTAGTTAGGTTAAAGTGCCTTCGTGCCTATAGGCAAGCTTGCTAAAATTCCGTACGTCACACGATTTACGCGGTACCCCGCGTGAAAGCCCTCACGCACGAGCGGCTTGGAACGATAATTTACAAGCTCATTGCAGACATTACATCACAATGGACCACCAGGCCATTGGCAAGGGAGGCATTAGCTGCATTCCTGTAAAAGCAGTCATACAAAAGGTTGGACGGAAAACTTGACGTTTTCTCGCCCAGCCTTTTTATTTTGAACTTATGATCCATCCGGAGCCGATGCGACGTGTTGACTAAACGTCGTTCCGTTGAAGCATCACCATCACATCCCGTGACAAACCGACCGCAACTCCATGGCATCATTACTGACACCCCTACCCCAACACAACATCAGATTACCATAAATAGTAATGATCCTCGCCTACTCAGTGTCCGCGGCGCGAATTACAATTTGTAATAACGACAAGAGATGAATGACATCGAAAGGGGGAAACAAGCTCGTGAGAACAACAATCGAACCACAGGATGCATCAGCGGCCTCACCGACACCGGGCCCACACTTGAACCGAAAGCGGGGCTACTGGAGCCGCCTGGGGTCGGACATCTGGAAGGAATGGGATCTGTATCTGCTGCTCGTGCCGGGAATCCTGGTCATTTTACTCTTCAAATATACCCCGATGTACGGGATCACGATTGCGTTCAAGGATTTTAACATTTTTGCCGGTTATGCAGACAGTCCGTGGGTCGGGTGGAAGCACTTTGCGAAATTGTTTACGTCCCCGGACTTCGCCCAGGTATTCAGAAATACGGTCATTATCAGCTTTCTTAAAATTATCATTCTGTTTCCTCTTCCGATCATTATCGCCCTCATGCTGAATGAACTGCGAAACATGCTGTTCAAACGGACGGTGCAGACCGTCATTTATTTGCCGCATTTCCTGTCCTGGGTAATCGTCGGCGGCCTATTCATCGATCTGCTCTCTACGAACGGCGGCATCGTGAACAAAGTTCTTGTGTCCTTAAACATGGAGCCGATTGCCTTCTTCCTCGACAACAGCGTCTTCCGAAGCGTGCTGATCACCTCTGCGGGCTGGAAGGAGACCGGATGGAGCACGATTGTCTATCTGGCGGCTTTCACGATGATTGACCCGATGCTATATGAAGCAGCCAAAATCGACGGCGCCGGCCGCTGGAAACAGCTGTGGCATATTACATTGCCGGGAATTGCGCCGATCATCATTCTGATGTTTATTTTGCGGCTTGGCAACGTACTGGAGGCCGGGACAGAGCAAATCCTTGTCATGTACAACCCTGTCGTCTATCAAGTGTCGGACGTTATCGGCACTTATGTATACCGGATGGGGCTTGGCAATCAGGATTACAGCTTTTCAACCGCGGTCGGCCTGTTCGAAGCTGTCATTTCCTTCACGCTTGTCATTGTTGGCAATGCGATGAGCCGAAAATATTTGCAGCGCGGGATCTGGTAAAGAAAGGGCGGAACTTCAATGGAAGATCACAAAAAAGCGCTGGAGGGGAACAGCACAGCCAGAGGTGTCATCAAGCTGTCCTTCTCCGAGAAATGCTTTGCGGTATTCAATTACACCTTTTTCATTCTGATGGGTCTGACGACCCTGCTCCCTTTTGTCAATCTGATCGCCAAATCGCTAAGCAGCGAGGGGGCGGTGATCTCGGGAAGAGTCGGTTTGCTGCCGGTAGGGCTGCAGTTTGATACGTACTGGTATGTGCTGCAGGATTCCTTGTTTTTAAATTCACTGAAAAACTCCGTGCTGCTGACGCTTGTCGGCACAGCCTGCAGCTTGACAGTGACCACGCTCACCGCGTATCCGCTGTCCAAATACCGGCTGCGCGGGCGCAAATGGCTGCTGCTTATGTTTGTATTCACCATGCTGTTTAGCGGCGGTCTGATCCCGACCTATCTGCTTATGCAGAACTTGAACCTCGTCAATACGTTCCCGGTGCTGTTTCTGCCGGCGATGATCAACGTGTACAACATGCTGATCATCAAAAACTATTTCGAAGGTCTGCCGGATTCGCTTGAGGAGTCCGCCAAGCTCGACGGGGCCGGAAACATCCGCATCCTGCTGTCAGTCATCCTCCCGCTCTCGCTTCCGGTTATGGCCACCATCGGACTGTTTTTTGCGGTAGCCTTCTGGAACGATTACTTCGCGGCCATGATCTACATTACCGATCCGGGGCTGAAGCCGATGCAGCTGTATCTGAAGGAGCTTCTGGTATCCTCAAGCGGCGACTTTCTGAAGGATAACATCGACGCGGCAATCAATACGACGCCGCAATCAATCCAAGCCTCGTCAATCCTGCTGGCGACGATTCCGATTCTGCTTGTGTATCCGTTCCTGCAGAAGTATTTTGTCAAAGGGGTGCTGGTCGGTTCGGTCAAAGGCTGAACATCACAGCACGCGAAAGGTCATTAAGCATGTGCAGCATCTGAACTTCTCGAAGGTGGTGATGCTTCCCGTTAAGAGTGAATTCATGCTGGTCTAGTTACTCAATTATAAGGAGGGTTATCCATGATCAAGCTTAAGAGATCTTCGATTCTGGCTGCGGTGCTCGGATTCACGCTGGCACTGTCCGGTTGCGGTGGCGGGGGAAGTACCGCGGAACAGCCCAATGAACCGCCGACTACGCCGGAGCAAGGACAAGGTGCGTCCGGGGGAGAAACTGCTGAAAAGCCAAATCTGCGCATGATTATGCAGTACGGCTTGTTTGACCCGAAGACGGAATTTGCGGCGAAATATATTCAGGAAAGAACTGGCTACAATGTGGAATACGAGCTGCTGCCTGCGGAGGGAGCTGATGAGAAGCTGAACCTGCTTGTGTCCAGCAAGGATAATTACGATCTGGTGAAACTGAACGCGGCGCAGTTCTACAATCTGGCGTCCGCAGGAGCGCTGGAGCCGCTGGATGATTTGATTGAGTCGCACGGCAATTATATCAAGCAGTCCATCAAGCAGGAGTCTTTTGGCAGCGCGATGATTGACGGCAAGATCTATGGAATTCCGGAAACGGGAGCCGGCGTCAGCATCGGTGAAGAGCTGGTTGTCCGTCAGGACTGGCTGGATGAGCTGGGGCTGTCGATTCCGACCAATACCGACGAGCTGTACGACGTATTAAAAACGATCAAAGAAAAGAAAAACGTCATTCCGCTGACGATGAGCAAAGACTCGATCTACGGAGATATTGCAACGACGTTCGGGGTGCTGACCGATTGGAAGGAAGTGGACGGCCAGCTGATGCACCGCGCAGAATTGCCGGAGATGGTAGAGTTCATTACGTATATGAACAAACTGTATAAAGAAGGCCTGCTGGACACCGAAACGCCGATCAATACGGCTCAGAAGTCCATCGAGAAATTTGCGGGCGGCAATGCCGCCATGTATAAACTGGCCTGGTGGAATGCAGGCACGACGATTTCAGCATTGGAGAAGAACTTTCCGGAGGCCAAGACGGCCGTTGTGCCTTATCTGAAAGGGAAGGATGGCAAGGCGGTAGTCGGTGCCAAAGCGAATACAACCTGGTATATCTCGATTCTGAAGTCCTCGAAGAACAAGGAAGCGACGATGGATTTCCTGAACGCCAAGCTGGAGCCGGAGACTTTCAAAGGAATTGCGATCGGGGAAGAGGGCGTGCATCATGAAGTGAAGGATGGCAAGTATTATCCGATTCTTCCTAAATTCAATGATGATTTGAACAACGCCAGCAGTTTCTTGACCGGTGTGGATGAAGAGAAATATCCGATCTACTGGCAGGCGCGCGTTCGTAAGGACCCGGTGCTGCAGGCGCATTTTGAAGAGTTCCAGAGCAATGCGGAAGGCTTGATCGTGGTTGATCCGATGTCCACGGCGCCGCCGATCGATGCGGTTTCCAAGAACCTGCTCCGCTTAACGACGATGCTTGATGATAATGTACTTCAGTTTATTTCCGGAGCGAAGCCAATTGAGGATTACGACAAGTTCCTCGCCCAGTGGAGGGCGGAGGGCGGAGCCGATATGGTTGCGGCAGCCAACGAATGGTTTCAATCCTCGAAGTAAATGGATGTGAAAAAGCAGTCTGCATGGTGCAGCTGCTTTTTCCACACCCTTCATCTGACAATCTGTTCTAAATCTGTTTACATTGATCTAAAAATGAGGTGTTTACTTAATTGCAAATCAATCTGGTGTTAGCCATAATCCATGAGATGAAAGGTGGTACTGTTTATGAATCGAATGCTTCGAAAGCAGCTGTCCCGGCTTCTCTGTCTGACGCTGCTGATATCCATGCTCCTGCCGGCTGCGCCGGCGGTCTATGGCGATAGCGCGTCTTTGTCAGAGCTGCCTGGTGGGGCGTCGGAGGAGCCGGTTACTTTTGTGCCTGAGGGTGGCGGTCAGCCGCTGCAGCTGACGGATATTAATGCAGCCGGGGACGCCCTTGCAGGCAAGCCGGACTACTTGGCCCTGTACACAAGCGGCTCGGGGGTCACCAATGCCGTATACCGTGAAGCGGTGTGGGTGCCATCCCAGCATATAGCTGTTGCCGTGGATGCTAGCGGAAGTGTGGTCAGCGTAACCGGACCGGATGCCGACCCGCCTTTCGTCTGGGACCCGGACACGCAGCTGCCTATCCCTGCGGGCGGATATGTCGTGCTGGCTGGGGGGAGCTGGGAGCAGTCGGCTTATCAACAGCAGCTGTTCCAGCACTTCAAGCCTGGTGACCAAGTGAAGCTGATGCGGGGAGGAACGGTGGTCACCGCAGCTGATTTTATTCCACAGCAGCCGGATCCCGGCCCTCAACCCGATCCTGATCCAGACCCGGGCACGGTTGGGCCGGAGCTGCATCTGATCACGCATAACGATACGATCGTGTCCGTTCCGGCGATCGAGGTGGCCGGATTCATTGCAAATCTGCCTGATGACAGCTCGGCGTTGTCCGTCACAGTGGATGGCGAGGCGGCTAATCTGTCGCCGGAGGGCGTGTTCCGTCACGTCGTGTATTTGGAGCCGGGAGTGAGGGTGATCCCTGTAAAGCTCTTTGAGTCAGGCCATGAGCTGGCGACGAGCCATCTGACGGTTGTATATGAACCGCTGGAGGATCAGGATTATATCGAGGTTGAGGCAGCTCCGAAGGATATCACCATCGACATCGACGGCCCGCGCATTCAACTGAATTATGTTGACCGGGACGTGACGGGAGTCCCGAATATCGTGGCATTGTTTACACAGGATTACGGCGCGTCCGTTCTGATCCCCCAGTTTAATGTGGCGGTTCAGGTCGATGCCAACAATCGTGTGCTGCAGGTTATCAATCCGTCCATTAACGGGAATCCGCCGGTGTGGACCGGCCCGACCGAGCTTGCTATTCCCGAAGGCGGCTATGTGCTGATGGCGCAGGATGACAGCTATACAGGGCACTATATTAAACGATTCCTGGCGGAGAACTTTCGAGCTGGCGATGTGATCAAGCTGCGCAAGAACGGTGAGGTCGTTCAGGTTCGCGATCTGATGAGCGGCAACGGCCTGATCGCCCGACTGTCGCTTCACAATGAGCCGATGTACACCGTGACTGAAGGCAGTACGGTCATCTCTGGCAAAATCGATAATATGGATGACATCGATGCGATCCAGCTGCTGATTGACGAGACGGAAGTTTCCTTTGAGGCTGACGGTTCTTTTTCCTATACGTATCCACTCGCTAGCGGCACCAACTATATTGAAGTCAAAGTGTTGAAAAATGACATTGAGCAGGATGTGCGGTATGTTGCTGTCTTTGCAAGGCCGGGCTTCTCATCGAATAAAGAAGTGATTCTATGGGTGGATCAGGCGGCCAACGTGCGCAAATTCCAGTCAAGCGAGGATGTGCGGCAGTTCTTGCAAAAAGCAAAGGATACCGGCATTACCTCGGTTGTGCTTGATGTTAAAGGCGTAGAAGGCTATGTGTCTTATAAGAAGAACGACCTGACAGGCCGGCCGTACGTCAGTGAAATCCAGGCGCCGGAGAAGGCGGGGGCAAGCCCGAATCTTGATCTGCTCCAGGAATTCATCGACCACGGACACCCATTGGGTCTGGAGATTCACGCTGCGATCAACGTGTTTGCCGAAGGTTCTATCGCTCATCATGAATATGCGGTGCTGAACGATCATCTGGACTGGGAGGAGCGGGTCTATTTCCCGGAAAATAACGGCGAGATCAAGCGTCTGCGGGAGAGTGCCAGACAAGGGCTGGTGGCCTTTGTCAATCCGTCCCATGACGAAGTGAGGGAGTACCAACTCAAGACGTTTGAGGAGATCATTAAGAATTACGACGTTGACGGCGTCGTGCACGATCGTGGCCGCTATGACAATGAAGGGGCTGATTTCAGCGATGTTACGCGGGCCAAGTTCGAGCAATTTTTGCAGCAGCGGGGGAAACAGCTGGAGAACTGGCCGGAGGATATTTTCTATTATGAGAATAACGCCCGTGTCGATGGTCCGCTGATTCAAGAGTGGTGGGAATTCCGCTCCGGTACAATCCAGAGCTTCTTCGCAGAGGTGAAGTCACTGGTTGATTCGTATGAGGCCCGGGAAGGCAGGGAGATCAAAGTCTCTTCCTATGTCGGCTCCTGGTATGAAACCTATTATCTGAACGGCGTGAACTGGGGCAGCAAAAACTTCAGATACCACCCTGCGCTCAATATGCCGGAGGAGTCGGTGTATACACCGGATTATTACGATACCGGATATATCGAGTACCTTGATTTCCTGATGATTGGTGCGTACCAGACGACGAGCCGGGAAATTCAGAAGTACATTACCCTCGGCAATATTGTAACCAATGGGGAAATTCCGCTGTATGCCGGCATCGCAATGAATAATGTGCAGGTTCCGGCGGTGCAGCGCGAAGTGTTCCAGGCGGGGCTCTCGTCAACGAACGGGCTTATGCTGTTTGATGCTTCGCAGGTGAACTGGACCGTTGTTCAGGCATCGCTGGAGAATCGGGAGTGGGTGAAGGATTTTCAGCTTGGTATGAGCTTGCCGGGGCATCCGGATTCTTTCATGGAAGGGCACTTCTATAATGTCAACCGGGTTGAAGGCAATGTGAATGTCATGACCGAGGATTTCGGTTACTCCACAGGCACAAATCGCTTCGGAGTCGAAGTGGTTGTCGATGATACGGGCACTGTCACCCGGGTCGTGAACAAAAATCAGGCGATTCGGTGGAGCTGGGGAGCACCGGAGGAGAATAACAGTGTCATTCCGCAAGGCGGGTTCGTCATTTCGGCGCTGGACCCTTCAGGCATCCGAACCTTGCGCCAGCTTGTGGCGAATGCCTACAGTGTTGGCGATCAGGTCCGGTCTGCGGCGTTAAGCGGCCTTCTGGACGATGAAGGACGGGAAACGAGGGAAAGCCAGATCCAGCTTGAGGGTCAGGTCGAGGTGCTCGGCCCAGGTCAGGCTGCGGTGAAAGTGAATGGAGCCGATGCGGCGCTGTCGGCAAACGGCGGATTTACCGCTGTCATTCCTCTGGCAACAGGGAGCAATTCAGTCACGGTTGAGGTGTATGTCGACGGCTACAAAACGAACAGCAAAACCTTTGACATCATCCGCACATCGACAGGAGACGGCGGATCATCTCCAGGCAGTCCTGGCGTCCCCGTGGCAGGATCAGACGGGGGAACGGGAAGTGCCCCGCAGCCGGAACCTGCCCGGCCGGAACGGTTAACGATCAGCAGCGGGACAGATGAGGATGGCCGGACGGCTATCCATGTCGAGGTGAATGAGTTGCGGCTGCTGGAAGATATCGAGAGGCTGAGCAAGCTGTCGCCAGCTGCACAGGTGCTGGCCTATTCATTGGCCGGGACAGCGGCGGAGGGGGATATGCTCACAATGGATCTTCCGGCTGAAGGGCTCCGCAACGCTGTGAACAGGCTGCCAGATGGCGCTGTGGCTATCGAATCGTCCCTGGGCCGTTTCGAGCTTCCGCTTGCGGCACTGAAGCCGCTGATGACGAATACCGGGCAGGCGGAGCATCTGCATATTCGGATCGGCACGGCTTCTCGGGAACAGGAGCAGCGAGCCCGAACGCTGCTTGGAGATCTGCTGGCGTTCGAGTCCTCTTACGAGATCGCGTTGCACTGGAAGCAAGAAGGGGAGATCGGCGCTGCGGTGGAGCTGCCTTCCGGCATGTTTGCTACGTTCTCTCGAACGCTGGACCGCGTCGTTCATGCGTCCACGACAACGGTATTGAGAAGCCATCCAAGTTCGGATCAGGCGGTGTTCGTACCGGCACTGTTCCATACAGTGGATGGGAAGTCACGCGTATTGCTGCGAGTCATGAAGAACGGTGTATTCACGCTCGTCTCCAATGAGAAGACCTTTGGCGACATGACGGAACACTGGGCACGTGAAGATGTGACCCTGCTGGCGTCTAAGAAGCTGATCGAAGGCCTCGGGGAATCCCGGTTCGGGCCGAACGAGCCAGTCACAAGAGCCCAGTTCACCGTCATGATCGTACGGGCGCTCGGTCTTGAATCGCAGCCGGGCCAGAGCGGATTCCTTGATGTGCAGGCGGGCGATTGGTATGCCGATCCCGTTAAGACGGCGGTGGAGCACGGGCTGATTGAAGGCTTTAGCAGCGGGGAGTTCCGTCCGAACGACCGGATCACGAGGGAACAGATGAGCGTGCTGCTGCTTCGCGCAATGGAGCTGGCCGGGACCCGGGTAGAGCTCGGGAACAAGGATGCTCTGCTGGGAAGCTTTAGTGATCGGGACCGTCTCGGGGGCTGGTCGGAAGAGGCGGTGGCTGTGATGGTTCAAACCGGGCTGATGAATGGCCGGTCCGGGCAGCTGTTTGCGCCGAAAGCGGACTCGACCCGGGCCGAAGCGGCCGCAGTGCTGACAAGAATGCTGCAAATGGCAGAGTATTTGAACCGGTCACATGGACGGTAATCAAGGTTTGAGTATACCGAAATCGTGTTCACGGGTGGGCCGGGGCAATTGACCCCGGCTCCCGCGTTGGAAGAGCAACTGAAAAAAGCGATCCGAACCGGCATTCTGGCCAGGTTTGGATCGCTTTTTGTCTTGTATTCAGCCTGCTGGTGTTTTATACCGGGCGGAGCGATGGCCATTGCAGCTCAATGCCTTCGTTAACCAGCCTTTGCTGAAAGTTTGCCAGCTTCTCCTCGTCATTGCGGACCTCGGTTGGGAGGGCGTTGTGGTCAAGACAGTATCCGAGCAGGTAGCCCGCGGCCTCTCCGATGTTCCACTCCACCGGATGCAGCCGATAGCAGCCATTCGTAATATGGGTGACCCCGATGTTCTTGCTGGCTGCGAGCACATTGCGGACCCGTTTCGGGATCAGGCTGCCAAGCGGAATCTGGAACGGCAGTGACGATATGTCGATGTATGGCCGATTGCCTGTGCTCGGATGGAGGTCAATCCGGTAGCAGCCGATGCCGACGGAATCGAAGAAGGTTTCGGCCACTCCGCTCGGTCTAGCGTCGGTCGCTACATGCTGCTCAAGGACGGTAAATTCAGCCAGAATTCGTCTGGACTCCCGGATGTACGGGTACATGGCGAGGCCGTCCTCGGTGCCCACGACATCAGGACGAAGGCGCAGTCCCGGGTAGCCCTGCTTGCCGTCGGGGCGCGGCGCTTCGGTCTGCAGCCAGTACAGCAAGGACAGGCTTAGCTGCTTGGCTTCATACAGATGCCGCTCCACCTTCTCCTGCGGAACATCAATGATCGACCCGAGCCAGTAGTCGTTCTGCGGCCAGTTCACCAAGGATACCGGACTGGCAAATGCCCCTTCTGCAAAATGGTCAGGGTTCAGAATTTGCCGATATTGAAACAGTGAGAACCTCCCGTATCCCGGAAAGATTTCATAATCGATCGGCTCGTTGGTAGACGGCTTCACCGCCCTGAGGCTAAGCAGCCGGTCCGGCCAAAAGTCCGGCTTGTACTGGCGCCAAAAATCGTACATGTCGGGCTTGGCAATCGTATGATCTTCATCTTCGAAATAATCGACGGCATAACAGTAGGTGAAGCCCTGCATGTCTTGGGGCAGGGGCTCGCCGTCGACCGCATGGGGCTCTCCGGTCTGCGCAATGGACTCAGCGCCCGTCACATATTCAATGCCTGCCAGCGGCAACAGATCGCCAAGCTCGGTTGCGTCGATGAAATACGGTGCGTGGAGGGCGATGTGATCGCCGGTATCCAGCTGCTTGACCGTGACGCTCTCTACATGATCCCCTTGAACTTCAGCCTTCGTAACGGCGGTATGGTACAGAATACGTACCCTGCCGCTATGCACATACGGGGCGAGCATTTGATGCAGCACTGCGAGCGCAGCCCGGGGCTCGTGGCATAGGCGGCTGACGGTGCCGCTGCCGGGATTGAGATTCCGCACAGCTCTTGCCGCAGGCGTCATCGGGAAGTGATCCCGATAATACTGGCGCACGCCATCGCGAAATTGTCTGTAGCTTCGGGTGCAGCCGAAGGATTCAATCCAGGGGTGTTCATCCGGCGGGACGGCCTGGCTTGTGAGCTGCCCGCCGATCCAGGAAGTTTCTTCTGTCATAATGACTGTTTTTCCGGATTTTGCTGCAGCTAGCGCTGCTGCGGTTCCGCCTGTTCCGCCGCCCAAAATGACGATATCAGCTTGCATTTCTCGCATCATAATTGCAGATCTCCTTTGGTTTGGTATAGAAACAGACTAGGGTGAAAAAGATAACTATTTTCATTGTAGAGGCTTCCCCAGCGGATGAGTACCGGATAGGCGTGACCTTTTTTGGTAAAATGATGCGTTGTTTTCACCCGGTTCGTGCCTTAAACGTGACCGGGCAGACGAAGGTTAGGCAGGCCGATAATCATCACATGGGATATGCCCGCCATCATGGGGGAGAGAGGAGCATCTAATGGCTGGATTGTAGGCGGAATAAGGTGTGTTTTATAGAATAAGGCATATACAGGGTTTCGCGGCCGTCTTGGCAGGTGAGTGCCTGCAACGAGGGTACGAAGATGATACGATTGCCGTGCTTGATATGGCGGGCGATAGGGGGAAGGATCGATGGGGATATCGAATCAGGAAGGCCGGAGCATTATCGTTGCTCAGGATGGGAGCGGGCATTGCCGCACGGTTCAGGAGGCGATTGACCTGGCGCCGGCGGGATCGGCGGGGAACTGGACCGTCATCAGGATAAAGCGTGGCGTGTACAAGGAGAAGGTTCATATTGATAAGCCGTTTCTTTATTTAAAGGGAGAGCATGCGAATGACACAATCATTACCTACAATGACTATGCCAGAAAGCGGTTCCCGGACGGCTCGGAGTATAAGACGTTTAACTCTTACACGATTCTATTCGGGGCGGATGATATCGTGGCTGAGGATATCACCTTTCGCAATGATGCGGGGCGGGGCGAGCTGGTCGGGCAGGCGCTCGCGGCTTATGTGGACGGGGATCGTGTCTGTTTTCGCGAATGCCGGTTTATCGGGCATCAGGACACGCTGTTCACCGGTCCGTTGCCGGACAAGCCGCTGCAGGGCGGAAGCTTCGGCGGACCGCGGGAGGGAGAGCCAAGGAGAGCGGTTCACCGGCAGTGGTATGATCGCTGCTACATTGAGGGCGACGTTGATTTCATATTCGGTTCGGCTACGGCTGTTTTTACAGCATGCGATATCTACTCCGCAATCGTCTAACCGAGGAGAACCAGGCGAATGTTAAGCTTCATCCTCATATCAGCGGCTGGGTAACGGCAGCGTCGACGCCGGAGGGTAGAAGCTACGGCTACGTGTTTATAGATTGCAGGCTGATTGGCGACGCCCCCCCGGAGAGTGTCTATCTGGGCCGACCGTGGCGCAATGATGCGAAGGTCGCTTATATCCGCTGCTGGATGGGGGCGCATATCCGGCGCGAAGGATGGGACAACTGGAACAAACCCGAAAGTGAAGCCACCGTCACGTATGTAGAATATGAGAGCAGCGGCCCAGGGGCGGTCTCTCACGGGCGTGTCCCCTGGTCAGCTCAGATTGACGAGGCAGAAGCCGAGAGCTACGCGCTAGGCAGCGTACTAAGCGAGGGCGGGTCGTGGGACTGGGAGAAGCGGAGGCTGACTTAAAGGAAGAAGGGGAGCGCACCTGCATATTCTGCGCTCACCCTTCTTGCCTGTATTTGCTCCGATATTGTCCAGGGGTCATGCCTTCAAGCTTCCGGAAGGAACGAATGAAGTTCTGGGAATTGTTATAGCTTAACTTCTCGGCAATTTCCTTAATCGGCATATCGGTTTCAACGAGCCATTTTTTTGACATTTTGAATCGGTACTGGGTCAGATACTCGCTGAAGGACATATTGGTTTCCTTCTTAAACACACTGCTCAGATAAAAATTGTTATAGTGCAGACGGGAAGCACATTCTTCAAGTGTAATGTTGCGGTCGAATTCGTTGCGGATCATTTCGATCATTTGCTCGGACAAGTTCTGGTATTGCGACTGCTGCCGGTCGCGGAACACTTTCACCATCGGCTGAATGACTCGGGTATGGAACCATCTCTCGATGTCGGAGCTTGTGTACAGCTTCAGCAGCTCCTCGACAAGGGAGCCGTCCTGGATATGGACCTGCTCCAGCATAATCCCGCTCTCCTGCATGACAATCATCAGATCATTCAACAGCCGGATCAGTGAGATTTGATATTCATGCGGAGTCCGGTCTTTGTGAAATACATCGGACAGCCACTGTCCAAGCAACTCCAGCGCGCGTTCCTCATCGGCCAGCTTGATCGCGTCGATCAGCTCGTTCTCCACCTGAGTCGGATAGAAGTACACGCGGGTATGTTTCCCGGAGTTCAGACTGTGATAAGGAATGATGACGCCTGTGCCAAGCTTGATCCGGTGCTTTAGCGCCTCAAGCCCTTCCTGATAAGCGCGCGCAGTTTTGAACAGATTGCTGTACGGCAGGCTGATGCCGATGCTGACATCCAGATCAAGAAAGGAACGGGTCGTTTTCTGAATTTCCTCGGACAGCTTGTAGATATAGTCGTTGAATTGCTCAAGGGTGATCTCGCCGCGCCCGATCAGGGTAACCTGGGTTTGATCAATAATGACCGACGGGAGCCTGTGCTCGGACGGTATAATTTCTTCAATCATGTTATGAATGGCAAACAGCAGCAGGTCGCTGTCCTTTCGTTCATAACGGGTTTCGTCCAGCATATCGATCTGGAGGGTAAAGACCGCCATACGCTCCCACTTCGATACCAGTTCCCGGTAACCGAACAGCTCGATCTGCTCTTCCGCCTCGGGAGCATTGATCTTGCCCAGAAACAGCTTGTGCAGGAAGAAGGTGCGAACCTGCTGGCTATGCTGGCGCAGCTCGTTGCGAAGCTGCGTGTTGGACTGGAACATGTCACGGATATGTTCATCGATAATTTGCAGCTCGTTCTTCTTATTCGCCTGAATTTCCGGCAGACGCTCCACAATGCTCTCGAAAATATGCCGGATCGGCGTATACATCCTGCGCGTGCCGAGCCACACAACAAGCAGGCTGAAGCCGATCATGACCAGGCAGATGTACAGTGTAAACCATCCGATGGAGCGGGATTCCTTAGTCACTGCGGCCATCTCGGTTAAGGAGGCGTACAGCCAGCCGTTGAAATCGGAACGAACATAGGTGATGGACACCGGCTTGCCGTCAATTCTCGTCTCGAACTGCCCCGACTTGCTGTCGAAGCGCTCCAAGTCTTCTTGCTCATAGCCGGTATCGGTCAAGTAACGGCCGAGCTTGCCGGGTTCCGGATGAACGACGATCCGATAATCATGGTCAAGCACCATAACCTCCCGCGTATCGGAAGGACTGTCCATCATGGCAGCAAGGCTGCAGCTTGGAATAGTCGCTACGGCTATGCCGCGCGCCTCGGAGGAGGACAGCGGCATTTTCTTCGCAAGCGTGATCGTATACGGGCAAGCATAGCTCTGGGTGTCGCTTGAGCCCAGGGATTCGGTTTCGAGAAGGAGCCAGTTCGAATTGCTTTTTAATTCCATTAACGACAGCAATGTATCACTGGAAGCGTATTCATAAAAGTCGTACATTCCCCGGTTGTTGACGAGCCAGTTCATCGTGGCGTTGGCCAGAATGACATCCGTCACCTTCGTCTCCGGTGATTGCAGCAAACTTAGTTCTTCTCTCAGCTTGTTGTAGAGCTGGAAATCATAGTAGGACAGAGGGCGATACAGCGCCTCTTGCAAAATATTGGAATTGATAACATAGTTAAGTGTATAGTCTACGGTCTTGAGGACCTGCTCCAAATTGCTGTTCGTTTGGTTCATAAGCTGGATATTGCTGCTGTTCACATGGCTTTGTACTGAGGCGGACGATTTCATAAAAGAGAAAAATCCAAGCGCGATCAACGGAATAATGCTGATGACGCAGCCGAACAGTATCATTTTGGAATAAAGACTGTTTTTTGGATGCAAAGGGTACACCTTCCCGTTTAACAAAGTGTATAATCATTGTATTGGTAACGCTCTCATGATTCAATAATCATTTCATAAAGAATAATCACTGGATTGGGATATTGTGGATTTTACGAGGAACTGTCTGCTGTTATTCGAATCATAATGCGAAATATGCTTGAGCGCGGAGGTGGGCTTGTTATGAAGGGGCGTCTATCGGGAAATGTATGGATTGTACTGTCCGGGGCTGTGTTAATAGTGATGTGTTTGCTTATGTTGCGATCGATGGCGCTGGATAATCGCACCGAAGCAGCCGGAGGAGACATCTTGTCTATCTCGATTATGGCCAATCTGCATACAGCGGAGATTCCATCCAATAAGATCAAACAGATGATCGAGGAACATACCGGCACCGAGCTTAACGTGCAGTGGGTTCCGGACGGGATCTACGATGAAAAGGTATATGCGTCGCTGACGACAGGCACGCTTCCGAAAGCACTCTATTTGAAAAATGCGGCCTCGCTGCCGTTTTTTCGTGATGAAATTCGAGCGGGCTTGTTTTGGGAGATTGGGCCGTTCATTCCTGAATATCCGAATTTATCGAGGCTGAAGCCGGAAGTGCTGAACAACACCTCGGTGGACGGCAAGCTATACAGCTTGTATCAGGAACGGGCTTTGTCGAGGCAGGGAATCATTTACCGCAAGGACTGGGCCGATCGCTTGGGACTTCAAGCGCCGACGACGCTTGATGAGCTATACCTCATGTTGAAAGGGTTTACATTTGATGACCCGGACGGCAATGGCAAGCAGGATACCTATGGCCTAACGGATCGGAATGACCTGATCTACGGGGCATTCAAGACGATTTCATCATACTTTGGCACTCCGAATGATTGGGGCTGGAAGGACGGTTCATTGCTGCCGGAGTTTATGTTTCCGCAGTATATGGAGACGATGAAGTTGTTCCGTCAGTTGCATGAGGAGGGGCTCATTAATCCGAATTTCCCGGTGACCAGCAAGCAGGATCAACAGGAGCTCTTTGTGAAGGGAAAGGCCGGTGTATACGTTGGAGCGATGGGGGATGTCATCACCCTGGAATCCAAGTTGAAGCAGCATGATCCCAGCGCTGTGCTGGATGTTCATAACCGGATTCTCGGGCCTGAGGGATATGGCATCTGGGCGAATCAAGGCTACGGAACGGTCGTGCTGTTCCCTAAATCCGCCATCGCTACCGAGGAAGAGCTGAGGCAGGTACTATCTTTTTATGACCAGCTGATGAGTCCGGAACTGGCCAATCTGATCTACTGGGGAGTGAAGGAGGAGCACTATACTATTCGGGAAGGGAAGGCGATGGCCGTGGACTCCCATTGGTTAAAGGAGAAGGAAGTAAAGCCGTATCAGTCGCTCATGATCGGAGGCTTCAGCACCATTCCGGGCATGCTGCAGCCGATTACCCTGAACGAAGTCAAGGAGAAAGCGGAACGGTTAATCTATGATAATGAACAATTCTTGATATATGATCCGACAGATCCACTGGAGTCTCCGCTGGATAGCGAGATTGGCGTCCGGCTGCAGGAGATCATCCGGGATGCTACGTACCAATTTATGATCGGGATGCTGGATGAAGCCGGGTTCCAGGCGGAGGTGGAGCGGTGGCTGCAGCAAGGCGGGGAGAGAATTATCCGGGAATATAATGAGGCTTATGCTCAAACGGCCGGGACGTTGTCACCGGATTAAATGAAGGGAGCCAGACTAGGGCCAGGGCCAGCGGCTTGACATGATGAAAGGCTTATTCGCACAAACATAAATGTAGCCGCGACTGTAGGCAAATGCCTGATATTACATACACGCAACCGATCTTTTAAGCCGCTTGAATTCGCACGCGCTCACCCTATGACGCGGAATTCAAGCGGCTTGTTCTTCGTCTGCTGCCTGTCCCCAACGGGATCCTTGGAACCGTGATAATCATTAGATTAGTTTTCCGCTCCTTTGGATGGAGCGGAAACGATGGAATGGCGTGCACGGCGCATCCCCAATCTCAAGATTATATACGTACCGGGAGGCGGTGTTTTAAGCTGTTCCTGTCAACATTTCAAATTTCAATTAAAACGGAGGTCAGAAAAAATGAAAAAGACAAAAGCCAGCACTGTCTTGGCAATTGTAACCGCTTTAGCGGTATTGGCCGGCTGTGGCGGAGGCGGAGGAAGCGCATCCGGAACGAAGCAGCAGGGCAGCGGCGCTCAGGGAGAGAGCGATCAGCCAGTAGCCATCACGATTATGGCTAACCTCCACACCCCGGAAGTTCCTTCAGACAAAATCGAGAAATTAATTGAAGAGAAAACAAACACGAAGCTAGAGATTCAGTGGGTTCCAGACGGCACGTACGATGAAAAGGTGAATGCATCCTTTGCTACCGGCACGCTGCCGCAGGTAACGCTGCTGAAGAATGCCGCCTCTCTTATTAATATGAGAGATGCAATCCGCAACGGGCAGTTCTGGGAAATTGGGCCTTATCTTCAGGACTACCCGAATTTGAGCAAATTGAAACCGGAAGTATTGAAGAACACGGCGGTGGACGGCAAAATCTACGCCATCTATCGCGAGGTGCCGCTATCCCGTCAGGGCATCATCTACCGCAAGGACTGGGCTGACAAGCTTGGACTCGGCGCTCCGACAACGATTGACGAGTTCTACGAGATGCTGAAGCAGTTCAAGGAGAACGATCCGGACGGCAACGGACAGAACGATACGATCCCGCTCACCGACCGCAACGATCTCGTCTACGGCGCATTCAAGACGGTAAGCTCCTGGTTCGGCACGCCGAACAACTGGGGTGAGAAGGACGGCCAGCTTCTGCCTGAATTCATGTTCCCTGAGTACGTGGAAACGATGAAGTTCTTCAAGAAGCTTCATCAGGAAGGGTTGATCAATCAGGACTTCCCGGTGACAAGTAAAACCGACCAGCAGAACTTGCTGACCACAGGCAAAGCAGGGGTATATATCGGTGCAATGGGCGATGTGTCCAGCTTAGAGCCGAAGGTGCTGGAGATTAATCCGGATGCGGAGCTTGACGTGCAGAACAAAATTGACGGTGGTCCAAACGGCTTTGGCGTATGGTCCGTACCAGGGTACGGTTCGGTGACCCTGTTCCCGAAAACGGCGATCAAGACAGAGGAAGAGCTCAAGCAAGTGCTGTCCTTCGTGGATCAGCTGATGAGCCCCGAACTGGCGAACCTGATCTACTGGGGAATCGAGGGCGAGCACCACACGCTTGAGGACGGTCAGGTCATTACAACCGAAGACACGAAGCTTTGGGATCGCGAAGTGAAGCCTTATCAGGTGCTTCAGGTCGGCGGACCGCTCACGGTTGAAGGCTTTCTGGAAGCGAAGCATACAAGACCGGTGAAAGCCAAAGCTGAGGCGCTCATTGTGGAGAACAATGATTTCCTGATCGAAGACCCTGCTGCAGCGCTCGATTCCAAAACCTATAACGAAAAAGGCGTGCAGCTCCAAGAGCTTATCAAGGATGCAACCTACCGCTTCATGCTTGGCGATATCGACGAGGATGGCTTCCAGGCCGCTGTGGACAACTGGCTGAACAGCGGAGGCCAACAGATCATCGATGAATTCAACGCATCAAACGAGGCTTCGAAATAACAGTACACGAGTATCCCGTCTCCCGAAGACCGAGCAGCCCGCTCGGCCTTCGGGTATTGTCGGGAACAGAAAGGAAGTCGAGGATCATGAGTGAGACAGCTGTGAGCACCGGGATGAATCCAGATGTAGATGTAAAGCCGCCCAAGCAAGATTCAGGACGGATGAAGCGAATAATCAAAAACCGAGCTATCTATATGATGATTCTTCCCGGGTTCTTATACTTCCTGATCTTTAAATACATCCCGATGTCGGGATTGGTAATTGCTTTTCAGGACTATCAAGCATTTCTGGGAGTAATGAACAGCCCCTGGGTAGGGTTCAAGCATTTCGAACGTCTGTTCACAGAGCCGATGTTTTTTACGATATTAAGCAATACCTTAATACTGTTCATGATGAATCTTTTGTTCTATTTTCCGGTGCCGATCATTCTCGCCTTGATGCTGAATGAGGTGCGGCGCGAAGTATTCAAGCGTTTTATCCAGACGATGGTATACATTCCTCACTTCATGTCGTGGGTCATCATCGTATCGATTTCATTTGTCATGCTGTCCATGGACCGCGGGATCATCAATGAGCTGCTGGCGATGATGGGCTTTGAGAAAATCAATTTCCTGATGAGCAGCGACTGGTTCAGGCCAATGTATGTGCTCCAGGTCATATGGCGTGAAGCCGGCTGGGGGACAATTATCTATCTGGCAGCGATGGCGGCGATTGACCCGGGATTGTACGAGGCTTCCCGCATCGACGGGGCCAGCAGGTTCCGCCAAATCTGGCATATTACCCTTCCTTCGATCCGCAGTGTCATCGTGGTGTTGCTGATTTTGAAGATCGGGGATGTGCTGGAGCTTGGATTTGAGCATGTCTATCTGCTGCTGAACTCGATGAACCGGGAAGTGGCGGAAATATTCGATACGTATGTATATACCGCAGGGCTTCGGCAGGGGCAGTTCAGCTTCAGTACGGCGGTCGGATTCTTCAAGTCGATCATCGGTCTGATTATGGTAATGCTGGCCAACTGGCTGGCCAAAAAAGCCGGCGAAGAGGGCATCTATTAAGATGAGAAAGGTGGAGCGCTATGGTACATGACAAAACAATACCGAGCCGGATTTTCGATATCGTCAATTATACGCTATTGTTGATTATCGGCCTCGTTACAATTCTGCCTTTCCTGCATGTCATCGCCGGTTCGTTTACGACGGTGGCTGAGCTGGCACAGAAGCGGTTTGTCCTGTTCCCGACGGAATGGTCGCTGGACGCTTACAGATATATATTTTCAACGAATACCATATTCAAATCCCTTGGCGTTTCTGTCGGGGTCACGTTCTTCGGCACGATGTTCAGCATGCTGCTGACATGTCTGATGGCCTATGGCCTGTCTCGCAAAGATTTGGACGGACGCAATTTCATTATGTTCATGGTCGTATTTACGATGCTGTTCAGCGGCGGCATGATCCCGACCTTCCTCGTGGTGAAGGAGCTTGGCATGATCGATACGTATGCGGCGCTGATCGTACCGACGGCGATTAATGCATTCAACCTTATTATTATGAGGAACTTTTTTCAAAACCTGCCCGAAGGTCTTGAGGAATCTGCCAAAATTGACGGTGCCGGCGACTGGGGGATTTTGTTCCGGATTGTCATTCCGCTGTCCATGCCTGCGATTGCAACGATTTCGCTGTTCTATGCCGTGACCTACTGGAACACGTACATGCAGGCGATTCTGTATCTGAATGACGGAGCCAAGTGGCCGGTGCAGGTTATTTTGCGCCAGATCGTTATCCTGGCCAGCGGGCTGACCGCCGACACCTCCAGCATGGAGGACTTTGTCCGGCCGCCAGAGCAGACGGTGAAGATGGCGGTTATCGTGGTGGCGACGCTTCCGATTTTGTGCGTATATCCGTTCTTGCAGAAGCATTTTGCCAAGGGGGCCCTGCTCGGCTCGATTAAAGGATAATAAGGAAAACTCGGAGGAGCTCTCATGGAGAACAAGCTGTACGCGCCTATTATTGGCGGGAACTACGCCGATCCTTCCATTATTCGGGTCGGTGAAGATTATTATATGACGCATTCTTCCTATAAGCTGACACCTGGACTCATCATTTGGCATTCCCGGGATCTGCTCCATTGGACGAAAGTTGGCGCTGCGCTGACCCGCTATGGCGGGGATGTGTGGGCGCCCGATTTTGCCGTGCATAACGGGCGCTACTATATCTATTATCCTGCCGGAGGGACGAACTGGGTCGTAACGGCGGAGCATCCGGCCGGTCCGTGGAGTGAACCGGTCAATCTCGGAATTAAGGGGATTGACCCTGGTCATACGGTTGGTCCGGACGGTAAGCGCTATCTGCATATGTCCGGCGGATACATTGTTGAATTGAGCGATGACGGACTGTCGGTGGCCGGCGAGGCAAGGGAAATCTACGAGGGCTGGCGCTATCCGGAGGATTGGGTGGTCGAAGGGTACAGCCTGGAAGGCCCTAAGGTCACCTATCATAACGGCTATTACTATTTGACCGTGGCCGTCGGAGGGACAGCCGGTCCGCCTACGAGCCATATGGCGGTGTCATCAAGGTCCAGGACGCCTTGGGGACCGTGGGAGCATTCCCCGTATAATCCGGTGGTCCGCACCTGGAGCAAGGAAGAGGCGTGGTGGTCCAAGGGACATGCATCGCTTATTGATGCACCGGACGGGCAATGGTGGATGGTCTATCATGCCTATGCAAGCGGCTATCATACGCTCGGAAGACAGACGCTGCTGGAGCCGATTGAATGGACAGAAGACGGCTGGTTCCGCGCGGCTGGCAAGGCAGAAGCCAATCCGGCTGCTGAAGCCTTCAAGTTCCAAGATTCCTTCCAGGAACCGGGCCTTTGCCTGGAGTGGCAGACAGAAGGCACAGAACCGGAACAGCGTTTTCGAACCGGTCCGGGTGGGCTGATTGCGTCCGGAGCTTCGGAGAAGGAGCGGCACTCGCCTTTATTTTATATGCCGGCGCACAAGCGGTATATGGCAGAGGTAGAGGTTGCGCTGGAAGGGGAAGTCGAGGGGAGGCTCTTGCTGTATTACAACGACTATGCCTATTTGGGGCTTGGTGTACACGGCGGCGGAGTGCGGTTTTTCCGTTCCTTCAAAAATTATGCCACGATGCCAAGCGACAGCGGATACGCCTGGGTGCGGATCGTGAATGATGAGCACATCGTTTCTTTTTATTACAGTTTTGATGGCACGAAGTGGATGAAGTATGACAAGGTGGTGGACGCATCAGGCATGCACCATAATACGCTCGGCGGGTTTCAGAGCCTTCGCATCGGACTGGATGCCGTGGGCCGCGGCAAGGCGGTCTTCCGAAAATTCACTTATAAAGAGCTATAACTAGAGACGAAAGAAGGGAACGGAATGAAGCGGCGATTGGATGGTATTCTTGAACGGGGAGACGGATTGTTTGACGGCTTTTTTGAATGGCTTGAGGGCCAATACGATCCGGACTCCGGAGGCTTCTATTATGCGCGCAGTTCAAGGGATTCCGGGGAGTTTGTGCCGGATATCGAATCAACGGCTCAGGCGCTGAACATTATCGAGCGCTGCGGGCTTACCCCATACCTGACAGAGGACATGAAGAAGGGCGTTGTCCGTTTTTTTCAGAGCAGACAGGACCCAGAGACGGGGTATTTCTATGATGCCAATCCGAATATGAGACAAGACGACGTGATGGTGGGCCGCGCGCTCGGATACAGTCTTAGGGCACTCCGTAAATTCGGCGCGGAGCCGCTGTATCCGCTGCCGGGCAGCAGCCTTGGAGATGCGGCGAGTTCATTTCCGGATTACTGTCAATCGCCTGAAGCGTACGGCGAGTGGCTTCGCTCGATCAGTCTCGCAAACAGCTGGCGCGGCTGCGACAGGCTGTGCAACTCCGCTCCTTATTTAGCGCAGATGGAGGAGGAGAAGCGTGAGCCGTTTTTGCAGCAGGCGCTGTCTTATTTTGCAAGCATACAGAATCCAGAGACGGGACTCTGGGGCGAAGGCGCTCCCTACGTTCAAATATCCGGAACCTTTAAGCTGTTGACGTTCTACAGCAAATTTGAAGTGCCGCTTCCGCGTACTGAACAAATTTACAATGCGCTGCTTCATGCATTGCGGCATGAAACCGCATCGGACATGTGTTATATCCGCAATCCGATCAGTCTGCTATCGGCGATCCATGTCCCGATGACCGAACAGGAGTTGACTGAGATCGCGGAGATCACACTGGACAACATGGCACGGCTTAAGCGAACGGATGGCGGTTTTTCCAGAGAGATTGACCATTCACCGCCGGCGCCGAATGTGGCCCAGGTTAAAAAGGGTGAGTATTACCCCGACATGCCGGCAGCGGTTCCGATCGGGAAAGGAGAGGTTGAAGGGGATATGAACGCCGGTACGCAGGCTGTTCTCATCCGCTATTCCCTGCGGCAAATTGCCGGACTGGATGAACAGATGCTGCCGGCTGCAAAGGTCTGGCTGTCCACCAGGCTTACCTCGGCGGATGGGTAGTTTCGGCAGATGGATCCGGGGGTCCGGGAGATCTTCTCCGGACAACCAGCTCTCCGAAGAAGCGCGTATCACCCTGTTCAACCACGGCATCTATCAATTCGGGAACGCTTTGGCGGCGATTTTGGTCAACCTGTATTTGTGGCGGCTCACGAGCGATCTATGGGTCAACGGAGTGTTCAATCTGATGACGCTGGCGGTGGCGCCGATGGCCTCGATTCTGATCGGAAAGGCAGCCAAGCAGAGGGACCGGCTGCTTGCCTATCGGCTGGGGATATATCTGACGGCGCTATTCTATCTGTGTATCCTGATTGCCGGTGAGCGGATGGTGGATTGGTATATCGCCTTTGCCCTTTTGAAAGGGATCTCCACCGCTTTTTACTGGCTTGGGCATTTCACGATGATTCAGGATGTGACAGATCATGAGAACCGGCACCGCTACCTCGGGCTGAATCTCATTATTACCAACGTCTCGCTGTTGGCTGGACCGGCGCTGGCCGGCGTGATCGTCGGATGGTCCGACGGGTTTCAAGGCTATACCTATGTGTATCTTTTGGCTTTTCTGATGTTTGCTTATGCCTCGGTGAACAGCCTGAAAATGAAAAGACGGGAAACCCAGCATAAAGCCTATTATTTAAAATATGCGCTACAAATCATGCGGAAATATCCGGCTTATTACCGGTCCTTGCTGGGCTGGTTTGTGTTCGGGCTTCCACAAGGAATCCTCGCCTATATTCCGGCGATCTTGCTCTATCAGGCTGTGCCGAGGGAGGCCTTTGTCAATTACATGAATGTTGTCTTTTTGAGCGTTACGATCCTGTCAGGGTTTGCGCTGGCCAAATGGGGGCGGCCCGGGCTGAACAACCTGTATTTGAACATCGCTGCAGCCGGCTTCATTATCGGCTCGATCCCGCTGTTTGCCGGAATTGAGCTGTGGTCGGTCATTTTGTTCATGCTGTTGTTCTCTTGTGTAAAGCCGCTGCAAAACAACGCATATACCTCTTACTACTACAAGCTTAGCGGAGATCTTCCGCTCGGAGAGCATTTCAAGGTGGAGGCGGTGGTGCTGCGCGAAACGTTCACCAATGCCGGAAGATGTGCGGGCGTTATTCTGTACATGCTGATTTCGGTCCAGCTGGAGCAGGGCGCGCTGGTATGGGTGCTGACGGGCATTGCGCTGCTTCAGCTGCTGGTCGGCTGGTTGGCCTCGCCTTCGTTCCCGGCGTTCCGTATAGGAACCCTGCACAGGGACAACCGCAGTCCGGGTCTGGACGGAAAGGAAATGTAGCGGCAGCTACCAGATTCCCGGAATTCGCCCGGGATCAGCGGTTTTGCAGCAAGCGGGCCGCCCCAGTATAAACAGTCGCAAAAAGGATGCGGTAGGAGTAGGAGAACGATAGGCCTGCGGCGAAGTAGATACGGGAAATGATCGGCTGAAGGAAGCGAGGCTGAGCATGGATCTGTGAAGCGGCAGGCGGTGTACTGTCCGGGGAAACTCGGGAGGAGCAATGGATCACAAGCGAAGGAGGAATGGTTATTTATGGCACCCATCGGAGTATGGGAAGCGGCAGAGCCGGGCGTGAAACGGAAGCTGTTCCAGCCGGGAAAAGAACTGATGATGATGGAGGTTCATTTCGAGGAGGGAGCCATCGGCGCTTTGCATCGACATCCCCATGAACAGATGAGTTATTGCTTGAAAGGTTCTATCGAATTCTATATTGATGGCGAAATAACGGTCATCCGCGAAGGGGATACCATTGTCATCCCCGGCAATGCGGAGCATGGCGTCAAGGCGCTGGAGCCATCGGTCCTGCTGGACACATTCACACCGCTCAGACTGGACCTGCTTGCCAAGGGACAAGGGTGAAGAAGGAGCGGAAATGAAAGGGAGTCAGCCCACGTCCTAAGCTTCATGCATCGATGATCATACGCCAGACTGCTCCAGGGTCTTATAGCAGACTCTGGAGGCTGGCAATATAACCGAGAGGAGCTGCAGTGGATGAAACTATGGGAGAATATACAGCAAACCCCAGGCTATGAACCGGGAGAAGGGGCATTTGTGCCTGAAATAACGCCTTATCTGATTGAGGATGGAGTCGTTCGGGGCGCGGTGCTTGTGCTGCCTGGCGGTGGATACAGGCTCAGAGCGGATCATGAAGGGGAGCCGGTGGCCAAATGGCTGAACTCCATCGGTTTGTCGGCGTTTGTGGTGCATTATCGTGTGTCACCGTACCAGCATCCTTATCCGCTTCTGGATGCCAAACGAGCGATCCGACTTGTGCGATACCATGCCCAGGAATGGAACATCGATCAGAATCGTATCGGTATTCTGGGCTTTTCTGCTGGAGGGCATCTGGCCGCATGTGCAAGTACGCATTTTGATAAAGGGGATCCAGAGGCATCTGATCCGGTTGAACGGGAGAGCTCCCGTCCCGACATTTCGGTGCTGTGCTATCCGGTCATCTCATTCAAGCAATTTACGCATGAAGGGTCGGTAAGCCACCTGTTGGGGGATCATCCGACTGAGGCATTGCGGCGCGAGCTGTCCGGAGAACTCGCGGTCCAGCCGAACACGCCGCCGGCGTTTCTATGGCATACGGCCGACGACAGTGCAGTTCCGGTCGAGAACAGTCTGTTGTATGCGGGAGCGTTAAGTAAACATCATATTCCGTTCGGGCTTCACGTCTTCCCGCATGGACGACATGGACTTGGCCTGGCCGAGGATGTGCCGGATGTATCGCGGTGGACAAGCTTATGCGAGGAGTGGTTAAGAACGATCGGTTATCTAAAGGAGTAGGAAAAAGCGAGCTCTTCTCCATGATCGGACATGAGATCATGAAGGGTTCATCCAGAAGATAAGAAACAAGCTCATCTGAATCATGGCGATTCGGATGAGCTTGTTGTTTATATAGGTTCGCTGCTGATGAGGTAGTCCGCGAATCAGGCCCGTCCTCTGATCTCTTGGCGCAGGAACATCACGTATGAAATGGCAAAGCAGATCAGCGTGGCTGCAGTGAGGCCGGTAATTTGCGGCCACACGAGCAGCAGGCTTTGGCCGAATGGAAGCGGGCTGGCGATGGCGCCATATACCTGTTCGGTCGTCAGCGGCCCCAAATTTCGGATTGACGGCATCAGCAAGGTGCTCGCCGCCTCGTTAAACAGCGTGTACGGGGACAATCTTCCCAGCCATAGCATCATATTTTGATAGTTCAGCACATCATTCATCGTGGCGGTTGCGGCGTTCGGGGCTATGCCTCGGGCCAGCAGGTTCAGAATCATGTCAAAAAAGAAGCTGAAGAACAGCCACACCGCGATGCTGGAGAGCGCGGAGGTTGCCGGCTGGCGGAACCGCACCGAGAACGTGATGGACAGGTTGAGCCAGAAGGCGACGTAAAAGATCGTCACCACCAGAAAGCTGATCACCCGCAAAAATTCCTCGAAAGTAGGCGGGATGCCGATAATGAGTGTGCCGAGCGCCATCGTAAGCAAACCGAGCGTCAGAAACATCAGGCTGATGACCATGAGGGAAGCAACAAATTTGGCATTGAGCAGATCGTCGCGGTGGATCGGCTGGGCCATAATCCGGCTCAGTGTTCCCTTGTTGCGCTCGCTGTTGATAGCGTCAAATCCCATGCCGATTCCAAGCAGCGGGCCGAGAAACCCGACAAAGCCGATGAAGGTTGGGAGCGTGCCATCCGAGATGGTAAACAGCTTCAGAATGACAAAGTCATTCGTTTCGCTGTCCGAGCGGATCGCTTCCTGAATGCTGTTCATGGCCGTGTACAGCGACGCTACGCAAGTCAGGGCGATAATGCCAAGCAGCAGAATAAAACGCCAGCTCCGAATATGATCGGCCACTTCCTTGCGGATCAGTACCCCGAATGGAGATGGACCCGAATGATGCGCTCGCACGGAGTCACGGGCGGAAGGGCCCGGCCGTTTCGATAGCGACTGTTTCACTTTGGCGGCCAGACTGCTTGCGCTTGCTCCGAGGCTTTTAAGCTTGGCTGTAATGCTTGCTGTCGCTCTTCTCTCCATGCTTGTCGTCACCTCCTGCAAAATAACGATGGTAAATTTCGTCGAGGCCATATTGCTGTCTGCTCAGGGAGAACAGCCTTCCACCGCCCTCAACAATTCTTCTGGCAACTTCCGGACTGCAGTCTGTGCTTGAACGGATAATGAGCCTCACCGCAGTGTCCGGTTCAGGCACATCCGCTTCTGCCGGGCTGTTATCTGCTTGCAAGGAAGCGCCAACCTCCAGATGATGCACGCCCTCGATGCTTCGGATTTCATCCTGGAGGCGGGAGCTGTATCCGTCCATCTCGGCGGTGATGATAATCGGATCATCGGCAAACAAGGTGCGCGAGAGGCTTGAAACGTCGCCTTGAGCCAGCAGCTGCCCGCGGACGAACAGACCGACACGGTCGCAGATTTGCTGCACCTGATGCAGCTGGTGGGATGACAGGAGCACCGTCAGGTGCTGCTCGCGGCTGAGCTTTCTTATGAGGCCGAGCAGCTCCTCCATCCCTGTCGGGTCAATCCCGAGCGTAGGCTCATCGAGAATGATGATCTCGGGCGATTTCACCAGCACATCAGCCAGGCCGAGCCGCTGGCGCATCCCGCGGGAATAGGCTCCCGCTTTTTTATTCGCGGCATGAGTCAAGCCAACCTGCTCCAGCAGCTCTGTCGCTCTGCCGCGGGCTGTCTCCTCCGGGATGCCGTTCAAGCGAGCAGTGAGCATCAAATTCTCAAACCCGGTTCGATCTTCATAGAATCCGACATCGTCGGGCAAGTATCCGACCCGCCGCTTGACCGGAATCGGTTCTCTTGTCGGATTAAGCCCGAGGACGTTGATCGTCCCGGAATCCGGCTCACTCAGCCCAAGCAGCATCAGAATGGTAGTGGACTTGCCGGCGCCGTTCGGACCGAGCAGACCGAAAATCTCGCCGCGCTGGATTTGAAGAGACAGACCGTCAACCGCTTTGGTTCCGTTGTAGCTTTTGGTTAACTCGTGAATATCAATGACCGTTTCCGTCACGGTTATCTCCTCCCGTACGTGCGAATCAAATAGTAGATCCCTCCGAGTATCGCCAGAATGACAAGCACCCCGATCCATCCCCACAGCATGGAGCCTTTCACGGCGATGCGGAATTGCGCATTTGAGCTGGCTTCAGCAGCGGAAGCCTTCAGGCTGGTCACATAATCGCCGGCAATGGCTTTGTCGCTAGCGGTGATTTTGGCTTCAACTGTCGTGGACTGCCCTGCAGCCAGGCTTTCGATCGTTTTCGGATTGAAGGTAACCTCCCAATCCACCGGAGCTTCGGAACTAAGGTTGATGTCGCTCAGATCGGCGGTGCCTGTATTTTTTACTAGCAATTCGATCGTTTTGCTGCCACCGGCGGTTACATTGGAGCTCAGCAGGCCGCTAGGTGTCGTAAGCTGAAGCCCGTAAGAACCGGTAATGACCGCTTCCAAGGTCAGTTCAGAGGAGGTGGACTGGTTGGATGCCCGAATCGGAATGGAATACGTGCCTTGCGTCACTTCGGCTGGCGGCTTGACGTCCACGGTGATGGACTGGCTTTGTCCCGCCTCAATCTCGACGGAGGACACCTGGTTGCCACCGGACGTAAACTTCACGTCCCAGCCCGGTTCGCCGCTCGCTTGCAGCGCATAGTTCTGGGTTTCCGCGGTTCGGTTCTGCAAGTTTACGGTATACGTAAACGTGGAATCGGCATGTCCCTCCAGATTGGCCTGATCTGTGGTCAGCTCGGTTTGATACGTTCCTTTTTCCGTAATTTCGACTGTCAAAGGCAGACTGGCCATGCTGCCGGCCGTTAATTGAAAACGATAAGACCCTTTGTCAATTTCAAGCGGTACCCCGACCTCCAGCGTCACGGACTCGGACTCTCCAGGCTTGACGGACACTTCCTTCAGCTGCCAGCCCCCGCTGTTCAGCTTGGCGGTCCAGTTCTCCGGCAGACCCGACAGCTGGAGCGGGGCCGTGACGACACTGTTGGTGTTGTTGTATACCTCTACGCTATAGTTGATTGTCTCCCCCGGCGGAACGGAAATCGAGGTATATGGGGTGTACAGTGTCACTTCACCCGCGGCAAAGGCCGACTTTCCATTCGTAAACAGGCTTGCCCCCAGCACGAATAGGAGCAGCAAACTCAGCAGTTTCATTTTGGATTTGGATACATTCATGAACTACCCCTCCTGATTTTTATGTGGTCATAAAGGGTACGAATGACGCGCAGAAGTGGATTTACAACAAAGCTTAAAAGAAGCTAAAAAATTCATTAAAAGAACATGAAAAGCCCGGAACAGGATTCAAAACAACGAACAGTTTTGCTAAAATGTGATCGAAAAAATTCGGCTGATCCATAAAGGAAAGGGGATAAGGAGGAGCTTGGGATGAACGACAATCCTGAGATATGGCTGGCGGAGATTGCCGAGGGGTCGGCGGCGGCCTTTGGACGCTTCTATGAAGCCTACGCCAAAATGGTGTACCGGCTGGCCTTCCAGTTTACGAAAGATGCCGCCGAAGCGGAGGACTTATGCCAGGATATATTCATGGAAGTGCTGCATAAAGCAGAGCAATATGACCCGGATCGGGGCAGTGTCGAGGCATGGCTTGCAGTAAGAACGCGCTGTAGAGCGATGGACCGGCTGCGGCGGAAACAGCGTCTGGCGATCACGGAATGGAGCGAGGATACGCTGCCGGAGACGTTGTGGACGGGGGAACGGGAAGCTGTGGAGGTTGCTGCCCTGAGGCAGGTCGAGCTGGAGCAGGTGAAAAAGGCATTGAAAACCATACCGCCGATGCAGCGAATGGCCGTCTACGGAAGCTATGTGGAGCAGATGTCGCACCGGGAGATGGCCGAACTGATGAAGCGGCCTGTAGGCACTGTGAAATCACTGATCCGATACGGCATACAGAACGTAAGAAAGCGACTGGATATCGTCAGCGGGAAGGAAGGAGGGGGCTCGGAGCATGAAACATTCAAAGTCCGGCCTTGAATATCTTGCTGAGCAGTACCCCGGCTGTCCGCTTTATCCGGAAGAGAAGCTGGTGGATTACGCGATGGGCCGGCTCTCAGCGCTCGAGTCACACCATCTGGAGCGCCATCTTGCCACATGTGCCCGTTGTGCCGGCACGGTCGTGGAGTGGCAGAACTTGCTTGGCGCCGAAGCGGGAGCCATTACGCATGATATGCCGCTCGGAACCGCAGCCACTAGCCAGGAGGGAGTTATGGTCAGGGATGGGGACGAGCATGCTGCATATGACTATATACCTTCGGTTGCGGAATGGAATCTTACGAGCGATGCATATCCAGGAGTGACAGCCGCACATGAGCCATCGGACCGATTAAGGAGCAAGCTGATGCGCGCCGCATATAAACGCGCGATTGTGAGAAGAATCAAATCCAGGCCATGGCCATTCATTGCCAGTCAGGCATTGGCGGGTGCGCTGCTCGTGATGCTTGTCATCGGTTTGTTCTCGTTCAAGAACGATCTGGGCCAACAGGAAGCGACCTTTGAGCATACGGTGAACCAGCGAATCGCCCATATGCAGAGCGAGGATACCGAACGATATGTCATTCAACCGGTAGGGCCTTTCTATGGCAGCGGATCGGTATGGCTCAAGCGTGCTTCCGGGGAGATGCTGATCGTTGTAAAGGGCCTGCACTCTCTGGAGGAGAAGGACTACCAGGTCTGGCTCCAGAACGGCAATCAACTGTCGAGTGCCGGATTTATGCTCGTTCCGGGGCCGCAAGGAAGAAGCTATTATTATGGTGTTGTGACGGGAGATGCCGAGCGAATCGTGGTCAGCATGGAGCCCAAGGGAGGCAGCCTGAGACCGACGGGACCGGAGGCGGTGCTGGTTGAGATGAGAAGGTAGAGCAGATGTAGAGGGGACAAGAGGATGGGGGCTTCTGCCGGCTCCAATCGGCAAGCGGAAGGGTACTCCGAAGGTTCACCTTCGGGACGTTAATCGTCGCATTGTATATTTTAGCAAATGGTGGCTGTACATGCACTTCTGGGCGACTGCCTACATACAATGAAAGGACCGAGAAACCGTGCCGATCTAGGACCGGTTGCATTGTATTTTCGCAGGAGGTGTCCCCAAGTGCCTGGATTGTTTACCGCCATTGCATTATTTATCAAAGAGTTGACCCTGCTCGTATCGTACGTGAAAAACAATGCGTTTCCCCAGCCTCTGACCGAGGAAGAGGAGGCTAAGCATTTGCAGCTAATGGCCGAAGGCGATCCCCAATCACGCAACAAGCTGATTGAGCATAACCTTCGGCTCGTGGCGCATATTGTCAAAAAATTCGACAATACTGGCGAGGACCTCGAAGACCTAATCTCCATCGGAACGATTGGACTGATCAAGGCGATTGAAAGCTTTCGCCCGAACAAAGGGACCAAGCTGGCTACGTTTGCCGCTCGCTGTATCGAAAATGAGATACTTATGCACCTCAGATCACTTAAGAAGACACGAAAGGATGTTTCTCTGCATGATCCGATCGGGACGGACAAGGAAGGAAATGAGATCACCTTAATCGATATCCTTGGCAGTGAAGCGGATGATATCGTGGATGCCGTACAATTGAAAATCGAGAAAAGTAAAATCTACAGAAATCTCGACATATTGGATGACCGAGAGAAGGAAGTGGTCATCGGACGCTTCGGACTGGAAGCAGGCGGGGAAGAGAGAACACAGCGAGAAATCGCTAAGGAGCTGGGCATTTCAAGGAGCTACGTGTCGAGGATTGAGAAGCGTGCACTTATGAAGCTGTATCATGAGTTTTACAAGCAGAAGAAATGAATGTTCAATCAGGCACGACAAGGAACGAAACGAGATAACATTCATGGACAAAGAATAAGCCCCGTCAGGGGCTTATATCATTTCAATTCTTAAACATCCTAAATATTAATAATCCGAATGTTCGGTGCCCAAAATATGGAAATTACCCCCACGTTTAGTTCGACGATTACGTAACTCTGCGCAGCGATGCCAGACGACGGAGTAGGGTAGGGGGACCGTAAGTCACGGTACGGAGAAGCATCGGTGCAGCAACGCTGCCCACCATGCCGAATATTTCGGAGTGCAGTCCCTTCTTCCCAATGACATATCCGCAGAACCCGCCGATAAACTCAATGGAAACATACCGCGTTAGGCTGGATAACGACACCACGTAGACAACAAATTCATCGTTTCTCCTCGTTCTCATTCCGCTCCCCTTTGTGTTTGTATCGTTTTTTTCACAGCACTCAGCATTCGATATTTTTCATGCCATTTTATGTCCAGCCTGCGTGCGGTATTCATCTGAATGTCCGATTTTCTCCCAAAAAATTACCCTCCTTGTCCGATGATGGACAGGAGGGTCGTTTCATGAAGGATCGGATTCGTAAGACGCCTGTTCTGCATCAAGCTCAGGCTGAAGGATTTGATCCTCGGAGGGGAAATCCCGCTGCTGCTGTTTATGCAGACTTCGATTTTCATAGTCAAAGCGGTTCGGCGGTCGTTGATCGACCCTCCACGGTGTGCTCTTGCCGAGAGATTCGGCGGTGATGCTGGATCCGAAAGGTCCTTCCGGGAATTCCTCGGCCGTAAGGTCGTTGCGCTGGGATTCCACGGTGGACAGATCGGTGTAACGATCGCGGTCTTCCTTCTTGAAAGGGCTCATGGCAGCGACTCCTTCTGCAGGATATGTCGGTAGTGTGCCCGGTAAAAAGGGGAAATATGTCCCAAGTCATCCCCGTGGAGCATGATTGTATGATTAGACGCCCTCATCCGGCGACAATCGCCCCGCCAGCAATTTATCGACTGCCGTGCAGCACGGTGCGAGTCGCGGCTCCCCTTACTTTTACACCAGTCCAGCTGCTCCGAACACCTTGTCAAAGGCTTGGCGCGACTTGGCTGCCAGCTCCTCCGGCGAGCCTTCCGGCGCCGCAGCTGTCAGTATTTCCTGCGTTACCGGCCCGTTATATCCGATCGTGTCCAAAGCCTGGAGGAATCCAGTCAGATCAATAACCCCTTCGCCAGGATATAAGCGATCATTATCGAGGACATCCTGAACAGGAACATCTCTGGCGTCATTGATATGTACATGGACGATTTGCTCCGGCTTCAGGCTGTGAATATCCGCCACTTCCATTTCGTTGGTATGCCAGTGAAATGCATCGAGCAGCAGTCCTACATTCGGTGCGTGAATCGCATCGATCCAATCAAGCGTCTCCTGCATCGTCCAGATAAAAGGATGTTTCCACTGGGTACGGAGGTGGTGCGGACCCACAAATTCAAGGCCAAGCCGGATGCCGTAGGCACCAAGAATCTCAGCGCATAGACGCAAACGCTTGGTTGCCTGCGCCATGAAATGCGCTGCCGGCAAATCCGTGGACGGAAGAATGTACGTGCAGCAACGGGTGCATCCGAGCGCCGCTGCAGCAGCAGCCTCGGCAGGCAATGCCGCCAGTCCTTCGAGAAATTCGCGGTCTCCTTTACGCCATTCTACCGAGAGGCCGATGGCTCCAATGCGGATATGCCGCTCTTCAAGCAGAGAAAGCGCCTCGTCTGTACCCAGGCGATCGACAAGTCCTTTAGCGCTTACATCCACAACGGAAAAATGATAGCGGGAGGCCAGTTCAATCAGCTGTGTGTCGCTTTCCAATTTCCCCAAACCTGCTCCTGTCAGTCCTTGTTGCATCGTTATCGACTCCATTCATGATTAGAATTGATTAAAGATCACACCGAAACATCAGGCTGTCTCCAACAGTATAAAACCAAGCGGAGCAAATGAACAGGGTTATGCTCACATTCCACTAAGCCATTTTAATCGCTGAGGCGATTCATACGGGGCATAGCTTGAGTTGTGATCGTTCTTGAATTTGGCGGCCGGGACAGGGATTGGGCGCACAATGACGAATAAGGAGTTGGGGCGGCTAGAAAAGCTGAATCATGAGCATACCGGGATTTTGCCATGCGGACAGGCTTGTTGCTGTCCCGATCCCTAACATCATAATCCAGTCGTAAAGGAGCTTATAACCGATATGAACACAATCAAGCAGCGAAAGCTGGAGCTGGACAATTGCAGACCGGAACCGACCATGGATACAGAGACGTTAACCCGCTTCTGGGATGAAGCGCTAACCGGATATTCCGGCAAAATGCTAGATATCGTGTTAACCCCTGAAGTGACCCCTTATTCCGCCATGGACGTATCCAAAGTCAGCTATCGGGGATATGATGACACTCCGATTCATGCATGGTATATCAGGCCGAAATCACGCGCGGAGGAAGAACGCCGCATTCCATGTATCGTGACATTTCCGGGCTATACCGGGGACAAGGGATATCCCGAGCGATATGCGCACTGGGTGCTTCTTGGTTATGCGGTGCTTGCGGTCGATGTAAGGGGACAGGGCGGGGAAACCGGCAATCTGCTGCCGATGGACAGCGGCGTTGTCAAAGGATGGATAACGCAGGGCATTACGGATATTCACCGTTCTTACTATATGGCGATTTCTATAGATGCTGTGCGGGCAATCGACACAGCAGCGGTCCTGCCCGGGGTTGATCCGGATCGAATTGCTGTAGCGGGCGGCAGTCAAGGCGGTGGCCTGTCATTGATGTGCGGAGCCCTCAGCGGGAAGGTTGCTGCGATCGTAGCCGATATTCCGAACATGTGCCGCATGGATTATGGCGTGCTGCACTCAGCAAGTTCATTGAGCGAGGTGGCGGGTTACATTAAAAGATTTCCGGATCAACTCGATGCCGTGCTTGAGCATTTGGCCCATTTTGACATGCTGAACCTGGGGCCCCGGATCAAGGCGCCTGTGCTCGTGTCGGCTGGGTGGAAGGACACCGTCTGCATGCCTGAGACGATATATGCCGCATACAATCGAATACAGGCCCCGAAGGAAATGAAAGATTATCCATTTTCGGGGCATGAGGTGAACGAGTATCAGAAGCGGCAGGCCGTTCAATTTTTACAAAGCGTGCTGGGATAAGTGGATAGGGTGTGGGTGTGTCGGTTACAACAGTCCCTGATGTCATTATTATGTTATAATATATGACACAATAAGAATAATTGTTAACTTTTTTGACGTTATAGTATTGACATCACGCTGATACTGTCTATAATTAAACCCAAGGATGATGTTTCTTGATGAACACCCGAATACCTACCCCGGTCAATGTAATAATATATTACACATAAGGGATGTTGAATAATGACAACGGCAGGCGAACTCAAACAGGACATTTTGAGGGTTTACAACGCGATAAATAAGAAAATATTTAACGTGGGTGTAAAGCAGCAAAAGGTCGACTTCGTCGGCAACAAAATCATTATTGTGTCAAGGAACAGTCGAGTCCCCGTCCTTAAACTGCTGGATGAGAATTACCCCCTCTCTACCCGGCAGTTGGACCACCTTTTATTTCAATTGTTGAAACAGGAGATCAAACAATCTTTTGAAACGCAGTTTAAATTGAATATCATTACGATTCTTAAAGATTACGATGCAGAGACCGAATACTCCGGTACCATCGTGTTCTTGGAGAAAGACGTGGAAGCTTATCTGAACGACAAGCCCGAACTCTGAGAGGAGAGCTGGCCAATCGTCAGTTTGGTACCCATATGCACTTCGTTGCATTTTGGGACTGGACTGGCGATTTTTTTATACCCATATTGTCAACAAACTCACTATACGATCAAAAGGAGGACGCATAATGAGTCACAAAATCGAGATTTCCGGTGTCAGCAAATGGTTTCGCAGAGACGGTCAAGAGATTCCTGCCATGAGGGAGACAAGCCTCTCGATTGAAGCAGGGAGATTCGTCAGCATCATCGGGCCCAGCGGATGCGGCAAATCGACGCTGTTCAATATTATCGCCGGGCTCATGCCGCCCTCCACAGGCAAGGTGCTTGCCGACGGGGAGAACATTGTGGGCAAGACCGGCTATGTCGGCTATATGCTGCAGAAGGATATGCTTCTGCCTTGGCGCACTATTCTGGACAATATCATTTTAGGCATGGAGATTCGGGGAGTTCCATACAAGGAAGCGACCGAGCGGGCGCTGCCGTTGATGGAGAAGTACGGGCTGAAAGGCTTCGACAAGCATTATCCACGGGAGCTTTCCGGGGGAATGAGACAGCGGGCTGCGCTGCTTCGGACATTGCTGTATGACCGGGATATTATTTTGCTGGACGAGCCTTTTGGGGCGCTGGATGCGCAGACGAGGCTGACGATGCAAAACTGGCTGCTGCAAATCTGGGCCGATTTCGGCAAAACGGTGCTGTTTGTCACCCACGACATTGATGAAGCAATTTATTTATCTGACGACATCTATGTGTTCTCTTCCAGGCCGGGGAGAATCAAGACCAAGATTACCGTTACAATGGAACGCCCGCGAAAAACCGAGGATATGACCTCCCCGGCATTCATGGATTTAAAGCATCATTTGCTGGATTTGCTGTCTGCCGGACATGACGAGGAGCAAATTTCATAAAAGGGAGAGAGATTGCCGATGGAAACTGCACGTAAGGAAGCTTTTATCGTTCATGCTGTTGCACCGGCGGAAACGGTGCCGGAAACGTCTGTGAGGCCGGAGGTGGTGCCCTATATTCTGGATGAAGAGGCGATCGCGCGCGCAAGAAGCAGACGAATTGTGTGGGGACGCTTTGCCGTTGCCGTCCTTATCTTTCTGGTCTGGGAAGTGTTTACGCGGATCGGTTGGCTGGATTCCTATTATTGGAGCAGTCCGAGCGCCATTCTAACGACCACCTGGACTCAGATCACGGAGGGGTCGCTGCTGGGGGATATTGCTTATACGTCAGGCTCGACCTTGCTTGGATTTGTGTTTGGCACCTTTCTAGGCGCGCTGCTCGGGTTGTCATTCTGGTGGTCCAGGTCTTATGCGGGCATCAGTGAGCCGTACCTGATCATTCTGAACGCCATGCCGAAGCTGGCGCTTGCGCCTGTGCTGGTCATCCTGCTGGGGATCGGATTTTTCTCCAAAGTTGCGCTGGCCTTCTCCATGACGGTGGTCGTATCCGCGCTGTCTGCCTACAGCGGTGTGAAAAGCGTTGACCCGGACATGGAGAAGCTGATGTACTCTCTGGGCGCGAAGCGGCATCAGGTGTTCGCGAAGGTGGTCGTTCCATGGTCGATGCCCTGGATCATTAGCAGCTTGCGCATTAACATAGCGCTTGCCCTCGCTGGCGCCATTGTCGGAGAGTTCATCGCCTCCAGTCAGGGTGTCGGACGAATGATTATGTATGCAGGAACGATTCTGGACATCAATCTGGTGTGGGTGGGCGTCGTGGTGCTGTCGCTGTTGTCCATGCTGATGTACTGGGGTGTGGTCGTTCTGGAGAAATGGCTGTCCAAAGGGCTGGCCAAGCAGTAGACAACCTATGCTCAGACTTGCCTTCACAAGCATGGCGACGGATTAATCCATTTAATTAATCAAGGGGGATTCCTATGTACAAAAAGATGACGAAGCTGCTGCCGCTGTTACTTGCCATGATCATGATTGTAAGCATCCTTTCCGCCTGTTCGGGCGGGAATGCGGGCGGCAGCGCGAACGCCGCTTCGGACGGGGGCAAGCTGAGGAAGCTTGTGATCGCTGAACCGCTTCACTCCACGGGTTATTTGCCGCTCTATGTGGCGCAGAGAGAAGGATATTTTGAGAAGAGAGGACTGGAGGTTGAGGTTATTCAGGCTGCAGGCGGGGCCCACGTAGCGGCGGTTGTCAGCGGAGACGCCTGGGCGGTGATCGGCGGCACGGAGTCCAACGCGCTGGCGAACAACAACAATTCGGACCCGATCATTTCGGTTGTGAATGTGGTGAATCGGGCCAACGTCTATCTTATGGCTAAAAAAGGGACAGGCCCGGCCGGAAGCTCGCCGGAAGAGCTGAAAGCTTTTCTCCAGGGCAAAAAGATTAACGCCGGACGTCACGGTGGAACTCCGAATTTGCTCACCCGGTATTTGCTTATCCAGCTCGGGCTTGATCCGGAGAAGGATGTACAGCTGCTTGAGCCGGCTGATGCTTCGACCGTTGTCACGATGGTTCAACAAGGGGCAGCCGATATCGCCAACGGGGCTGAACCGCAGATCAGTGACGGCATTGCGAAAGAGGTATGGGACGAGCCGTTCTATAAATTTCATGATCTCGGCGACTTCTCGTATTCCGTGCTTAGCGTGAAGAAATCCACGATTGAGAAGGAGCCGGAGACGGTGCAAAACTTTACCGACGCGATTATCGAAGCGCTGCAAGCGGTACAGACGGACAAGGAGCTGGCCAAGCGCAATTTGAAGGCCGAATTTCCTACGTTGTCTGACGAGGCCATTCAGGCATCCCTGGATCGTGCATATGAGGATCATCTGTGGAGTCTGGACGGAATGATCTCGGAGACGGCTTTGGACACCGACATGGATGTTATGATTCAGACCGGCATTTTCAAGGGCGACTATACGTATGACGGGCTGGTAGATATGCAATTTGTGGAACGATCCGGCCAATAACGATTGCCATCCTATCCTGCGCTCTGATGGGGCGAAAACCTTTCGAAATGGAGATGACTTTATCCGATGAAATCATTAAACGAACTGCTGTTAAACAGTAAAACGGCCGTCGTTGTCGTGGATGTGCAAAATGATTACTGCCACCCGGAAGGGGCTTTGCCCCGCGCCGGATGTGACATCAGCGGCATACCGGGGATGATCGGGCAGCTGCAGAAGCTGCTGATATCTGCGAAGGAGCACCAAGTTCCGGTCATTTATATTCAGACGCTTCATGAACCGGCAACGGACTCTGAAGCGTGGACAACCCGTTCCTCCGGGCGTTCTGCGAGCGTATGCCGGGTGGGCAGCTGGGGGGCCGAGTTTTATGAGGTGACACCAACGCAGGATGACATTATCGTCAACAAGCATCGGTACAGCGCATTTGTAAACACACGTCTCGACTCGGTGTTAAAAACGCTCAAGATTGAAACATTAATTATGACGGGCGTCAGCACGAATGTATGTGTAGAATCGACCGCCAGGGACGGTTTTATGCTTGATTATCATATTGTGTTGGCCGAGGATGCCTGTGCCTCATACTCCCGAACAGCACACGAGATGACAATGGAGAATATCGCAGGCTATTTTGGCAGCGTGTGCGGAGTACAGCGAATCGTGGATGTCTGGGCTGACAAAGCCCCGGAGTATCGCGAGTCAATGTCACTCTCCCGCTGACAGAAGGCGTTGGAATAGAAGCGACGGATGGATAAGCTCTCTTTAAATTTTAAGGGAGCTTTTTGTTTGAACCAACACATGAATGATCCATATTGAATAACAAAGCTGGTGAATCAAGATGAATAGCAGGACACAGCGGCTTGCGCAATATACGATATGCATGGGGGCGTTTCTATCAAATTTGTCGGCAGGGATGTTTAATATTGCGCTTGTTGATATCGCAGGCTCCTTTGCAACGACCATTTCATCCGCTCAATGGATTGTGACCGCGTATCTGCTGGTCATTTCCATCCTTCTGCCCGTAATGGGCAAGCTCGGAGATAAGATGGGCAGGCGCGTGATTCATAACGCAGGAGCGTTTCTGTTTATGGCCGGATCGGTCTTCTGTGCGCTATCCCCTTCACTGAATGGCCTGATTGCTGCAAGAGGGCTGCAGGGAGCGGGGGCCGCGATGTACCAGGCTACCAATATGGCGCTGATCGTTTCTGCTTTTCCAACCGCGCAGCGGGGTAAAGCGCTCGGGTTAATCGGCACCTTTGTCGCAGCGGGTTCTATGATCGGACCGAGCCTCGGAGGGGTTCTCATTCAGTGGTTCTCCTGGCGCAGCAATTTCTGGATGCTTGCTGTGCTTGCGCTTGGGATGTGGATATGCGCACAGCGCTTCATCCCGAAAGATGAGCCGGATGGGGAGAGCCGTCTGGACGTGCCGGGGGCCATATGGTTTGCCGTCTCCCTGACAGGACTCGTTACGGCGGTCAATATGGGCGCGCGCTGGGGTTGGGGGTCCTGGCAGGTTTCCCTGCTGATCCTCCTGTTTCTTGCCGGGGCTTGCGGTTTCGTCGGCTGGTGCCTATCTGCTCGCTGGCGCAAGGAAGGGCGCAGGGAGCGTCCCTTTATCAAGCTGGAGCTGTTCCGGGATGCCGGAATCAGCCTCGGCATATTGACAACCATTATCACTTATATGGCTGCTTTTGCGGCCCAGCTGGCGCTGCCGATATTTCTGCTTGGGGACCTCGGTATCGCCCCGGCTATCGCTGGCCTGATTATGGCGGGATATCCGTTATCTCTCATTATTGTCTCGCCTCTATCGGGCAGTTTGTCAGACAGGCTCGGCACCTTCCCGCTGCTTAGTGCAGGACTGTTCATGATGACAATCGTTTTGATGGCGCTCAGTTTTGTGTCAGCTTCCTATCCTTTAATTGTTCTTATCTTGCTGATTGTCTTGCTAGGGGGATCGATGGGAACGATAACCCCGCCGAACAATTCCCTTGTGATGAACCGGGCTGCCCAATCGGATCTCGGGCTAATCAGCAGTCTTCTGGCCCTTTCCCGCAATCTGGGCATGATGTTCGGAACAGCCGCCGGAGGCGTGCTGCTGTCTCAGTATGGGGGCGCTGACGGCGCTGTCGGGATGCGGATGATGTTTGCGCTGACGACCGGGCTCGTAGCTGCGGTTCTTGTTGCGATTGTGCTGTCCTTTCGGCTGGCCAGACATAAGGAGCTTTCTTCTTCATCCTAGGCAGTGGACAATATACAAAGAAGACCATCCGGCAAAAGCCGGATGATCTTCCAAGTGAACGATGTGGACGGCTAGCGAGGATCAAGCCCGTTCCAAAATCGTATTCAGTGTGGTGCGGTCAAGCCCTTTGACAAGCTTGATCAGCAGCTCTCTGGCCGCCTCGTAATCATCGGTATGGATAATCGATGAGGACGTGTGAATGTATCTGGAGCAGATGCCGATGATGGTAGACGGCACGCCGATACCGCTCAGGTGTACCTGGCCGGCATCCGTTCCGCCCGGAGATACAAAGTACTGATATTTGATCTTGTGTGTCTCGGCAGTATCCTGCACGTATTCGACCATCCCGCGATGGGTCAGCATAGTCGGGTCGAAGATGCGAAGCAGCGCGCCTTGCCCGAGCTGGCCGAACTGGCTTCTGTCACCCGTCATGTCGTTTGCAGCACTGGCATCGAGTCCGAAGAAAATGTCCGGCTGAATCAGATTGGCAGCGGTGCGGGCACCGCGAAGCCCAAGCTCTTCTTGAACCGTAGCGCCAGCATAAACGATGTTTGGCAGCTGTTCGCCATGAAGCGCTTTGACCAGCTCGATGGCCAAACCGACACCATAGCGGTTGTCCCATGCTTTGGCCATAATCTTCTTCGGATTTGCCAGCGGCGTAAATTCGCAGATTGGAACAATCTGCTGGCCCGGACGAATGCCGAATGATTCGGCTTCCGCCTTGTTGTCAGCGCCGATATCGATATACATCGACTTGATGTCAACCGGTTTGCTGCGCTGAGCTTCATCCAGCAAATGGGTCGGCGTCGATCCGACCACCCCGATGATCGGTCCATTGTCCGTTATAATTTGCAGACGCTGGGCGAGAATGGCCTGGCTCCACCAACCGCCCAGTGGCTGAAAGCGGATCATGCCTGCCTCGGTAATGCCGGTAACCATAAATCCGACTTCATCCATATGGCCTGCGACCATGACCCGCGGTCCTTCCTCCTTCCCTCTCAATACGGCGAACAGACTGCCGAGGCGGTCCTGTACGAACTCGTCGGTGTAGGGGGAGAGGGCGTTCTTCACCCAAGCCCGAAGCTCGCGCTCAAAGCCCGGCGCTGCCGGGAATTCGGTCAATGTACGGAATAGCTCGCGTGTCGATTCATTCATTCTATGATTCGCTCCTTCGTATAAAGGTATGTATAATCTGCATAGTTCTAGTATGCCCCCGGCACGTACAAATGTCCACCTGACGACGATATGCCATGGCGGCTTTGAGGGCATACATACGATTACCTTCGTCATGACACTCCGCGAGAAAGGAACGGCGCGAACCCTGTTCATGAACACTTTGAACAAGCACCCGATCCCCTGAGCGGGAATACGATATATGGACCACTGCTTTACTTGGATCTCGGAGGGAAGGGACAGGACTGACTATGGGCCAACATTCAGGGGATGTGTGGGAACGGCAAGCGGATGTGAGAGATCTTCTGCTCATCGTGGTGCTCTTTATATTATTGGTTATTTTGCTGCTGTATGTATTGATTTAACCTGGTAAATAACGATGTCTGAAAAACAGTGTCCAGCCTTCGCTGGGCGCTGTTTTGTTGTATGCGGCTACCGGCTATGGGGAGACGCGCTAACACCGGGCGATTTCAGGCCGTTTAAATGGACAAAATTATCGAACAGGCGGTAGGGAGCGCCTATTATAAACCGCCAGTTTGTGCCAAAACGGGAATGAATATTGGCAAGCAAGGACCATTTTCCAAACATAAAGGAAGATCATTCAAAGCATAATGATGACTAGGATATCCTAGCTATTTCGCCGGATCCTTTCGTGCGAATCAAATCACATTCCGGAGGTGCGTTCATAATGTCTGACTCCAATCAAGCATCCCAGTCAAGCTTAAGCCAGATGAGCTCGGATGAATATAAAGCCATTGCCAAAAAACACGAACCTTCCCGACCGGTCATTCGAAACTGCATTCGGGCGTTTCTGGTCGGAGGTCTTATTTGCTTGATTGGTCAATGCATTCAGGAGTTTTTTATGTCGGTGTTTGACATGACCACCAAAGAGGCAGCCAGTCCGACCGTGGCGGTTCTTATTATTATCTCCGTCATTCTGACCTGCTTTGGCGTGTATGACAAAATCGCCCAGTGGGCGGGTGCAGGCAGCGCTGTGCCCGTGACCGGATTTGCGAATTCCATGTGTTCCGCCGCTTTGGAACATCGTTCGGAAGGGCTGGTTCTGGGTGTGGGGGCCAAAATGTTTAAACTGGCTGGTTCCGTTATTGTATTCGGTACAGTGGCTGCTTTCATTATCGGCATCATCTATGCCCTGCTGGGCTTCGGTGGAAGGGGGTAAGCGGACATGAAGGTAACCGGACAGACATGGGAATATGAGAACAAACCGGTCATTATCGGAACAGGCACCATTGTAGGTCCTGAGGAAGGGGAGGGGCCGCTGGCCGAAGATTTTGATTATGTCTACGATAACATTCGGATCAATGAGAAGACTTGGGAGAAGGCCGAGCGGAGACTGCTGGAAGAAGCCGCCCGAAAGGCTGCCGAGAACGCTGGAATCACGGAAGACGAAGTTCAGTTTTTTGTTGGCGGAGACCTGATGAACCAGATTATTAGCAGTTCATTTGCCGCCAGACAGATGGGCGTGCCTTATCTGGGCGTGTTCGGCGCATGTTCGACCTCGATGGAAAGCCTGGCCGTTGCGTCCATGATCGTGGATTCGGGCGGGGCGAAATATGTTATGGCCGGCACGGCAAGTCATAACTGTACGGTTGAGAAGCAGTTCCGATATCCGACGGAGTACGGTTCCCAGAAGCCGCCCTATGCGCAGTACACCATTACCGGCGCAGGCTGCTCCGTGGTATCTGATCAGGGCGACGGTCCCTCCATAACGCATGCGACGATCGGCAAGGTGATGGACCTTGGCATCAAGGATCCGTTTAACATGGGTTCGGCCATGGCCCCGGCGGCAGCGGATACCATTACGAAGCACTTTAAGGACACAGGGCGCAAAGCCTCCGATTATGATCTGATTGTAACCGGTGACCTGGCTTCGGTTGGCTTGCCGATTGCCAAGGATCTGCTGAAGCAGAACAACGTTGTGATGGACGGAACGATATTTGATGACTGCGGCCTGATGATCTATGACTTGACCAAGCAGAAATTCGTTAACGCCGGCGGCAGTGGCTGCGGCTGCTCAGCCGTGGTTACGTATGGTCATATTCTGAAGCGCATGCGAAAAGGGGAGCTGAAAAGAGTGCTTGTCGTGGCTACAGGAGCGCTTCTGTCGCCGCTTTCTTATCAGCAGGGGGAGACGATTCCTTGTATCGCGCACGCAGTAGCATTAGAGATGGGAGGTTAACGAGATGCAATTTTTATGGGCCTTTATTGTCGGCGGCCTCATCTGCGTTATCGGGCAGCTCATGATGGACCTTATCAAGCTGACGCCGGCGCATACGATGAGCACGCTGGTCGTTGTCGGAGCGATTGCCGATGGCCTCGGCTTGTACGATCCGCTCGTGAAATTTGCGGGAGCCGGCGCATCGGTACCCATCACCAGCTTCGGCAACTCGCTTGTCCATGGCGCGCTGACCGAGCTGGAGAGGGACGGATGGATCGGTGTTGTCACAGGGATATTTGAGGTGACTAGCGCGGGGATATCCTCCGCGATTATCTTCTCCTTTATTGCCGCCCTTCTGTTTCGCCCAAAAGGTTAAGAACTTTTTCTTGAAGCCTTCGGTGAAGCTTTCGGGAAGCCGATTTGCCAAACATGATCCGGCCAACATATCGTTCAAAACTGAATTGCCGAACATAGCACGAAAGCCCTGGTATGTTAAACCAGGGTTTTTTGCTGTGTATTAAAGGAATTTGGCTGTGGACGGCGATAAATAACGCACTTGAATGTACTCCGGCATCCCAATCATGTACAATAGTACTAAACCATCTATTTATTCCCTACAGGAGGTTAGTCATACATGCCCGTAAGCCAAGAATCCATGAAAATCATTTCCTCGGTGCGATCCAATCTGGAGTCGTGCCTGCTAGGCAAAGAATTTGAGATACAGCTGCTCCTCACAGCGCTGCTGGCTGGCGGCCATGTTCTGATCGAGGATGTACCTGGAACCGGCAAAACCCAGCTCATCAAAGGGCTTGCCAAATCGATGCAAGGGGATTACAGAAGAATCCAGTGCAACCCGGATATTCTTCCTAGTGATATTACAGGGGTGTCCGTGTTTCATCCGCGTGATGAACGCTTTTATTTCCGGCCGGGCCCCGTGATGACCAACATTCTTCTGGCCGATGAAATCAATCGTGCCACCACGAAAACCCAATCCGCTTTGCTGGAAGTCATGGAAGAGCGCAGCGTAACTGTTGATGGCGAAACCCATGCGCTTCCGCATCCGTTTATGCTATGTGCAACCCAGAATCCGATTGACTTTGAAGGTACGTACATGCTGCCAGAAGCGCAGCTGGACCGCTTCATGCTGAAGCTGAGTCTTGGCTATCCTGATGCCGCAACCGAGAAGGAGCTGATGGTTCGCTCGCGTGAAGGACAGCTGACGGACAAGCTTGCACCGGTCACTCATATGGAAATGATAGCGGCCATTCAGCATGAGATTCGTGAGGTATACCTCGGAGATCCTGTGGCTGATTATTTGTTGAATATAACCCGCGCTACCCGTGAACATCCGGCTGTGCTGCTCGGGGCCAGCCCGAGAGCTACGCTATCGTTCATGAACGCGGCCAGAGCCTATGCTTTCCTGCAGGAGCGCGATTACGTGCTTCCTGATGACGTCAAGACCCTTGCCCCTTACGTCCTTTCGCACCGGATTATGCTGCGTCCGGAGTCCAGGCTGGATAACACCAATGCCGAATCGGTGCTTCAATATATTTTGCGTCAGGTGAAAGTGCCTGTACAGATGGGGAAATAGCATGCGTCGTGCGGTTTTCTTATTACTGAAAGGGATGCAGCCGTCCAAACTGGCAGCGGTGTTGGCGGTATGGGGCATTTGTTTGCTGTACGTGCTCTTTCAAGGCGGCAAAACCTCGCTCATGCTGTTCTCTATGGTAAGTCTGCTTGCGATTTATATTATCGGTGCCGGGTTCGGCGGAGTTAATCGCGTGAAAGCCTCACGCAGCGTATCCGGCACAGGCAACCGGGAGACGCTGCGCGCCGGGGAGCAGGTGCGCATTCAACTGAACGTGAACGTGCCGGGCCTGCTGCCGATGCCCTACCTCATTATCCGCGAAGTGCTCAAACGACATAATGGCGACACCTGGTCCTTTGAGGACAGTGTCATTCCCAACTTTCGCGGTGAAGGGCGTCTTACATTTCAGACCCCCTCTCTGGAGCGGGGGAGATATGCCTTCTCCAATACCGAATGTATCAGTGAAGATATTTTCGGACTGATGGAACACCGGGGGCGTATCGAGGTGGCTACCGAATTCCGCGTTCTGCCGCGGACGATCCATATTCCGGACTGGCAGCGCAGCATTCGCAACTCCAGGCTTGGTGGCACACAGACGACGATCTCGTCTTCACGCCGGGAGACGACACAGATCAACGGCGTCCGGGATTATGTATACGGCGATCGGATCTCGCGGATCCACTGGAATGCAACTGCCAAGACAGGATCGTGGAAGTCGAAGGAGTTCGAGCATGAGTCTTTTCCGAAAACGATGATCGTTCTGGACTGTACCGCCTCGAGCTATGAGCATTCGCAGCAATTCGAACTGGCGGTATCCGCTGCAGCCTCTCTGATCGAATATACGGGCCGCGAGCATACAGGAACAGGCTTGTTCACGGCGGGCCAGGAGCCGAAGCTGTTTCCGCCAACCGATAACAAGGGCGACCGGATGCGCATGATCCAGCATTTGGTGGACGTAGATAAAGACCGTAAGGGCGATCTTATTACCGTTTTGGAGAAATCATATCGTCATTTTCCTAAAGGCGCCCTGTTTATGCTGATCAGTCCGATGACAGGCCGGGAAGCTGTAGAGGTGCTGCGCTGGGCTGAGACGAGGGGCATGAATCCTTGTTTCTTGCGAATCGAAAGCGCGAATCAGGCGTCTGCGCCGGATGAAACGCTGCAGCTGCTGAAGACGCGGGGGATATCCAGCTACGCCACTTCGACACTGGAGGGGCTTTCTGCCGCACTAGGAGGTGGTGTCACGTGAAGCTATGGGTGGACAAGCTGTCGTCAGTATTCTTTCAGGGGCTGACCATGCTGTGGATATGGATCATTGGCATGCAGTGGGTATCCTTTACGGAAACGATCTGGCTGGATGAGACGACAGCAGTCGTTATTGCAGCGTTGTCCATTACAGCGATCATTGAAGCTTTGATACCGGCAACGTTCGTTTTAAGGATGCTGCTGCAGGTGGCACTCATCGCTTTCTCCGTCCACAGAATTCTGGATGCTCACGGGTTGCCTGTGCCAACGGACATGGTGAGGGGCTTGCTGTCGGACGAAGCATCGTATCTGTTGCCTTACTTGTGGTTTGCGCTGGCGGCGTGGGCGATCGTTCTGCTCATCGTTAGGCTGTCGGACAGCAGAAGAAAGATTCTAATGATCATTGCGATCAACGTCATCAGCTTTACGATACTCGATTCTTTCACCCATCTTGAGCTGTGGGATGAAACGGCATGGATTGCCGCTGCCGGCATGGGCTGGCTGGTGACAAGCCATTTCAATAAATTCAGGGCGCGGTTTCCGCAAGGTTGGCGTCATCTTTCCAAGTCTCCGTTCAAGATTATCGCCAACATCCTGGTTATCTTTTCGTTAATTATATTGGCCGGGGTGAACATGCCCTATGTTCAGCCAACACTGACAGACCCGTATACGGCGTGGAGGGAACTGAGCGGATCACCGCTGTCGGGTACTTCTACAACAGGCACCGGATCTTTGCTCGAAGTGCCGACGGAAAGCACGTCCGGGTATGGCCGGGAGGACAATAACCTCGGGGCTGGATTCAACTTCGACTACTCACCTGTTATGACAGTGAGCTCTGATGAGCGGAGCTATTGGCGAGGAGAGGTCAGAACGCAATACTCAGGGACCGGTTGGGCAGACGGAGGCGGGCGCAGAGGCGGTTCGGATGTCCGCCTGAACGATGACCTGCAAGGCGATTTGTCCACGACGGTATCAACGAAGAGCGTTCAGCAAACAATAACGATGCTGAGCGATGATGTCTATCCCGTATTATTTGGGGCCTACGCCGTTTCTCGCATCGACAGCATGGATGCCGATGTCGACCCTGACTTGCTGCGCTGGGTGCCTGAAGGATCGGAGCTTCACATGAGGAGCCAGCAGCGTTATCCGAAGAGCTACACCGTGACATCGGAAATTCCGGTAATTCCTGTGGAAGAGCTAAGTAAACGAACCTATGAGGAGCTGTATTCAGGCTCGGTGGACGATGCTTATTTGCAAATCCCGAGGAATTTTCCGGACCGGGTAGAGCTGCTCGCGGAAGAGGTAACCGCTGCGGGGCAGACGCCTTATGAGAAAGTGGTGCTGCTGCAGGATTATTTGCAATCGAATTATACCTACACCAACTCGCCGGATCTGTCCCGCAAGCAAAGTCCCGACTTTGTGGAAGGGTTTCTGTTTGAAATCCGGGAAGGCTATTGCGACTACTTCTCAACCTCGATGGTCATGATGGCCAGATCGCTGGATATTCCTGCACGCTGGGTGAAAGGCTACGCACCGGGAAGCGTGTCCATTCAAGAGTTCATGCCGATGGATGGGATGGTCAGCATGGATCCTGGCATGTACACGGTCACCAATGCCGATGCGCATTCCTGGGTGGAAGTGTACTTCGGGGAGTACGGCTGGATTCCAATTGAGGCTACGCCAGGTTTCAGCATGCCGATTCTGACTAGCATGGAGGAATCCGAGCCGGTCATTTCGGAGGAGCTGCTGGAAGAGGAGGAGGCTCTGGAAGAGTCTGCACCGGCTGCGGCACCAGAGCAGGCATCCTCCGGCCTTATGAAATGGATTGTGATGATCGCAGCGGCAATTATCGCCCTGTGGGGGGCCTACATTCTGTGGAGAATGAAGCTCGATCTGCGTTTCGCAGGCGCACGCCTGAAAGCAGGCAAGCCGCTGACACCAGCGGACAAGGTGATTGCCGAGACGGAACGCTGGCTGCGCTTTGTCCATCGGAGAGGGCTTGTGCGCGAGTCACATGAAACCTTGCGGGAATCCATCATGCGCTGGGCGGATACGTATCCGACACTTCGGACTGAACTGCATCCGCTGTTGCGGAAGTTTGAGTCCGCCCGTTACAGCCCTGCCCAGGTGCAGGAGGACGAGTGGCGCGCCGTCCAGGAGCAGGCTGATCTGCTCAAGAAATCGATGAAGAAAGTCAAACTTATTTAAATAAGACCGCCCGGGTTTCCGAAACTGTCGGAATGCCGGGTGGTCTTTTGCTCGAATACAGCGCCTGGGGTTGAAATGAGCCAAGATGTTTTTTTACTAAGGAACCGGAATATGGTATAGTTTTTCGTATGAAATTGAGGTGACGTATCTTGTTTGAAATGCTTGTGCCCAAGCTCCGCGTAAACACCGTGTTTGATATTGATCTGGAGAAGCTCTATCAGCAGGGTTACCGCGGCATCATTACGGATTTGGATAATACGCTTGTCGGTGCGAAGGCGCCGCTGGCTACACCTGAACTGGTTGAATGGTTCAAGAAGGTGAAGGAGATCGGATTCCAGCTGATTATTGTGTCCAATAACCAACTGGAGCGCGTGTCGAAGTTTGCGACGCCGCTGGATATTGAATTTGTTCACCAAGCGCGCAAGCCGACCAATGCGCCGTTCCGCAAAGCGATGACGATGATGGACCTGCCTGCGGACCAGACGGTGGTGGTCGGAGACCAGATGCTGACGGACGTTTATGGCGGCAATCGATTGGGATTGTTTACGATTCTCGTCATGCCGATTGCCATTGGTGACGAAGGCTGGTTCACACGCCTGATCAATCGCCGGATCGAGCGGATCGCATTGACGCGGCTCCGCAAAAAGGGATTATGGTTTGAGGAGGAAAAGAATACATGACAGAGCCTTGGAGCGGACAAGACATCAAGAAATGCAGCGGCTGCGGCATTCGTCTTCAAAGTACAGCGCAGGGCGAGCCGGGATATTTGCCGGATAAGGCCTGGGAGCGGGAGCCGGTCATCTGTCAGCGCTGTTTCCGGATTAAAAACTACAACGAGGCATCTTCCGTCGCGGTGGATCAGGATGAATTTTTGCGGCTGCTGGGACAGATCGGCGGCAAGAATGCGCTCGTTATTCATATTGTGGACCTGTTTGATTTTGAGGGGAGCATGATATCGGGGTTGCAGCGGTTTGTTGGCAATAACCCGGTCATTCTGGCTGTTAACAAAACAGACCTTCTTCCGAAGGTGACCAACTGGAACAAGGTGCTCAACTGGGTACAAAAGAGCTGCAAGGAGCATGGCCTGAGAACGGTTGATATCGTGCTGTGCAGCGCCAAGAAGAACCAGGGCTTTGATCGGCTGCTGGAGTCGGTCGCAGCCCGCAGAGGAGACCGGGATGTCTATGTCGTGGGGGCTACCAATGTAGGCAAATCCACGCTGATCAACCGGCTGATCCGGGATTACAGCGATCTGGATCAGGAGCTTACGACATCGCGTTATCCGGGGACGACGCTCGATATGGTCAACATCCCGCTGGATGACGGAAAATTCATCATTGATACACCGGGGATCGTATACCCGTGGAGATATAGCGAATTGGTGAGCCGTGAGGATCTGGGCGCGATCATGCCAGAGAATCCGCTCAAGCCGATGGTTTATCAGCTCAATGAAGGGCAGACGCTGTTCTTTGGCGGGCTCGGACGGTTTGATTTTGTACAGGGGGAACATCAATCGTTCACCTGCTTTGTGAGCGGAAGGCTGAAGATTCATCGCACTAAGCTGGAGCGGGCGGATGAGCTGTTCGAAGAACATGCGGGTGAGCTTCTGTCTCCGCCGACGAGAGAGCGGCTGGCCGAGATGCCGGAATGGACCCGACACGAGCTTCGGATTCCGAAGGGATCCCGTCTTGATGTGTTCATGTCCGGTCTTGGCTGGGTTAAGGTGAACAGCGATCAAGGCGCGCTCGTAGCGGTTCATGTGCCGCGAGGCGTCAAGGTGCTGCTGCGCCCGTCCTTGATCTGACAGCAGGATGGAGACGGTTATTGATGGAGGCGGAGAAATGAACGGTAATATTATGCACGGCACCGTAGACGGCAGCAGTTGGCTGCTGCTCGGTGTCATGGGCGATCCGATCGCTCACTCCAAATCGCCTGTCATGCATCAGGCGGCGTTAGCCGAGCTTGGCCTGCAAGGCGCTTACGTCCCGCTTCACATACGTCCGAAGGGGCTTGCGGATGCAATTTCGGCCGTGCGTTCCTTACATTTTCGCGGTGTGAACGTGACAATTCCGCACAAGGTTGAGGTCATGAAGTACTTGGATGAAGTGGATGAAGGCGCAGCCCAGATCGGGGCGGTGAACACGATTGTGAATGACAATGGCAGGCTGAAGGGATATAATACGGACGGCATCGGATACGTCCGTTCCCTTAAGGACGAGGCGTGCCCTGATCTGTCCGGCAAGCGGATCGCGGTCCTCGGAGCCGGGGGCGCAGCCCGCGCTATTGTCTACGCGTTGATCGCCGAGCAGCCTGCAGTGATTTCGATTCTGAACCGGACGGAAGCCAAAGCGCGGGAGCTGTCCGAGGAATGGAGCAAGCTCGCGGACATCCGGGGGTTTGGCGAGGAGGCAAGCCGCGAAGTTCTGGCTGCTGCCGATGTCGTCATTAATACGACCTCGGTCGGCATGCATCCGAACATTGGAGATGTTCCCGTCAATCCGGACTTCATTCGCGAGGGGGCTGTCGTCAGTGACCTGATCTACAATCCGCTGAAGACGTCCCTGCTGCGCGAAAGCGAGCGAAGACAGTGCACCGTTCACGGCGGGCTTGGCATGTTTGTCAACCAGGGCGCTTACGCATTTGAATTCTGGACTGGGCTGGATGCCCCGGTGACGGCCATGCGGGAAGCGGTGCTTAACAGCTTTCGCTCAGGGTAAACTAGGGTTAAAATAAATAAGACACTTGGATTTCAATAGATGAATCATTAAGGAGCACGTATATACATGTTAACTGGAAAGCAAAAGCGATTTTTACGGTCTCAGGCCCACCATCTGGATCCGATCTTTCAGGTCGGCAAAGGAGGAAGCAATGAGCATTTGATCAGACATGTGTCTGAGGCGCTTGAGAAGCGGGAGCTGATCAAGGTATCGGTTCTTAACAACTGCCTGGAGGATCCGCGCGATATTGCCGAGGAGATTTCGGCTGGCGCACATGCGGAACTGGTTCAGGTTATTGGCAAAACGATTGTGCTGTACAAGGAATCGAAGGATCACAAAACGATCGAGCTTCCTTGATGCATAAAAGCCACCTTGGTGCATAAGGGGATTCGTGATGAAGATAGGAATTATGGGAGGCACCTTTGATCCGATTCATATCGGACATCTGCTGGCCGCCGAAGCTGCCCGCGATGCCCACGCCCTGGATGAAGTATGGTTCATGCCGAGCCACATCCCTCCGCACAAGGAGGACGCAGGCATGACCGGCCGCGTGCGGCTTGCGATGGCCGCTGAAGCGATAGCCGGTCATCCGTCCTTTCGCCTGCTCGATTGGGAAGTGAAGCGGGGCGGGATTTCCTACACCGTTGATACGGTGAAGGAGCTGAAGGAGGTATATCCCGATCACAGCTTTGCTTTCATTATCGGGGCCGATATGGTCAATTATCTCCCAAAGTGGAACCGGATTGAGGAGCTTGCCGGGATGCTGACTTTTATTGGCGTCAACCGTCCGGGTTCGAAGCTTGCGGTTGATCAGCTGCCAGACTTCCTGCAGAAGGCGGTAGTGACGGCGGATATGCCGCTTGTCGATATTTCGTCTACGACGATTCGCGAGCGGGCGGCAGCGGGTAAATCCATTCGTTATATGGTGCCGGACCGGGTATATGATTATATTGTTAGGAGCGGTATTTATGGTGTACAGCCGTGAGCAGTTGATGGAGGCGGTATCTGCCCAGATGCCAGCCAAACGATGGGCGCATACCCTTGGGGTTATGGAGACGGCAGTCCGGCTGGCGGAACAATACGGCGCGGACCCCGTCAAGGCGGATCTGGCGGCGATTTTGCACGATGTTGCGAAGTATTGGCCGGTACAGAAGCTGGAGCAGATGATCAAGGATCACGGCTTGTCTTCAGAGCTGCTGGATTATGACAAACAGCTGTGGCATGCCGAGGTGGGCGCTTTTGTAGCCAGGCAGGAATACGGTGTGGAGGATCAGGAAGTGCTGGATGCGATCCGATATCACACCTCTGGCCGCGTCGGCATGACCCTGCTTGACAAAGTGGTCTGTCTGGCCGACTACATCGAGCCGGGACGCGATTTTCCCGGGGTGAATAATATTCGCGATCTGGCCAACCATAGCCTTGAGGAGGCGCTGGTTGCCGGATTCGAGTCAACAATACAATTTCTTCTGTCGAGAAGGCAGATCATTTTTCCATTAACGTTTATGGCACGCAATGATCTTATTAAGCAATTGGAGGCGAATTCATGACATTAGGTCCAAATGAATTGTTACAAGTGGCTGTACAGGCTGCAGAAGACAAAAAAGCAATGGATATCGTAGTTCTCGATCTAAAAGGGATTTCGCTGGTGGCTGACTATTTTGTCATCTGTCACGGTAACTCGGACACCCAGGTACAGGCGATTGCAACTGAAATTCGCAAGCGGGTGCATGAGGTTGGAGCTTCCCTGCGCGGTCTTGAGGGAATGGATGCCGCGCGCTGGGTGCTGATGGATATCGGAGATGTGGTCGTTCATATCTTCCACCGGGACGAGCGCGAGTATTACAACATCGAGCGTCTGTGGTCTGACGCCAAAGTGGTGGAGAAAGTATGAGCCTGCTCGCAGGGACCATCGTTGAGCTTGAAGTATCCCGAGAGGTATCTCCGTATGGATACTTTCTGAATGCCGGGGATCGGGATGTTCTGCTTCATTACTCGGAGATTATCGGGAAAATTCAGCCTGGCGACAAGGTTGAGGTGTTTATTTTCTTCGATACCGAGGACCGGCTCGCAGCTACGATGAAAAAACCATACTTGACTCTCGGCGAGACAGCCAAGCTGATGGTGGCTGACGTTCACCCGAGACTGGGCTGCTTTCTGGAGATGGGACTTGGCAGACAGCTGCTGCTTCCGATTCGGGAGCTTCCGGAGCTGCGCGAGCTCCATCCGCAGGTTGGCGACCATGTGTTTGTTACGATGGAGCATGACAAGCAGGGCCGTCTTCGGGCCAAGCTGGCCGGAGAAGAGCAGCTGGCTCCGCTTGCGTTCCATGCACCTGACTCCTGGAAGGGAGAATGGTTCAATGCGCTGGTGTACAAGCCGCTTCAGATGGGAACGTTTGTCATCGTGGATGGCGGGGTCATCGGATTTGGCGTAATCGGCATGATTCACTCCTCGGAACGGACGCGCCTTCTTCGCCTTGGTGAGGAGGTCCGTGTGCGGGTAAGTCATATTCGTGAGGATGGCCGGGTTAATCTGTCGATGGTGCCGCGCAAGGAAGTCAGCCGTAACGATGATGCGGATCGGCTGCTTGCTTTTCTGAAGGAGCGTCCGGGGCATGCGATGCCTTATTCCGATGAAACACCGCCAGATATTATCAAACAGCGGTTTGGGATCAGTAAATCGGCTTTCAAGCGGGCGCTTGGGAAACTGATGAAGGACGGTCTCGTTACCCAGAAGGAAAGCTGGACCTACCTCGTGAATAAAGACGAGCCTGAGTCCCCAGATACAGCCAAACCGACGAAATAATTAAGCAAAGCTTCAGAAAGTGGTGCCGTCATGATGTCTTATCGCAAGTTCGCCTACGTATATGACCAACTTATGGAGGATATGCCCTACCCGGACTGGATCAGGTTTGCCAGAACGGCATGGGAGAAGCACGGGATGCCGAAAAGCGTTGCGGAGCTGGGCTGCGGCACCGGCAGCATTACGATTCCGCTGGTCAACTCCGGATTCGAGGTTACCGGGATCGACTTGTCTGCCGACATGCTGTCCGTTGCCCGTCGCAAGCTGGAGGACACTGCGGGCGGAAGCCGGCTGTACCGGGAAGGCAGCATCCGCTGGATTCAGCAGGATATGCGCTCCTGGGAGCTGCCGGAGCAGGTGGACTCCGTCATCTCCTTCTGTGACTGCTTCAACTATTTGCTGGAAGAGGACGATATCCGCTCCGCATTCGACAGAACCTATGCCGGTCTTAAGGAAGGCGGCACGTTTCTGTTTGATGTTCATCATCCGAACACATTTGTCCGCTACGATGAAGAGCAGCCGTTTGTGCTGGATGAGCGGGGCGTTTCCTACATATGGACCTGCGCACTGGATGAAGCCCGCTGCGAAATCGAGCATCATCTCTCGATTTTTGCGCGCGATGAGAAAGATCCATCCATCTATCGCCGGTTTGAAGAGACACATGTCCAGCGGGGTTACGACCCTGAATGGATGAGAACCGAGCTGGTCAAGGCCGGGTTTCGCGACGTGCAATGCTACGCGGACTTCGAATGGATCGAAGCCGGGCCGGATGCGAGCCGGCTGTTCTATGTTGCGATCAAGTAATGCGGCGGCATGCACGCGTTCTTAAATGAAATCGATGGGCATAAAATACACCTTCGTATAGCGTTCCAGCGCTGTGTGAAGGTGTTTTTGTATGCAGCCGGGTTAATTGAAAGATGCGAATGCGCATGTTTATTTGACTGTGGTTAAGATGGAGCGGAAACGGTATAGGTTTGGCGATGGGACTGTGATAGGATGATCAAAAAATCAACGCACCTGTCATTGTCACGGATCTGTTGATGATGGATCACCGACGGGAAAGGATGGTATACGAGCATGAAGCTATCTGTTTTTACCGTAGCAACCCCGGACTTGACGCCGGAAGAGCTGGCCAAGGCAGCCATGGATGCCGGGATTGAAGGCATTGAATGGAGATTCAAGGAGGTGCCGCCGGAGGCTGCCGATGAGAGCCCATCCTTCTGGCGGAATAATCGCTGTTCCATCGACCCCGGGGGCTCCGAGGAGGAATGGCTTCGATTCAAGCGAGCAGCAGAGTTATATGGACGTAAAAGTCTGGCGGTGGTCCCTTATTTGACATGCGGGGATCTGGAAGCGACGGACAGCGTTATGAAAGCGGCTGCATTACTGGACGCCTCCTTCATTCGTATCGGGATTCCAGGTTATGACCGGACGTCCAATTACAATGAGCTGTATGCCCAAACGGTGGCCTATTTAACTGAAGTGGAGCAGATGGCTTCCTCTTACCGGCTGAAGGCGCTGGTGGAGACGCATCATCAGACGATTGCCCCGAGCGCCAGCTTGGCGTACCGGCTTGTCCGGCATTTTCACCCCGACCACATCGGCGTGCTCTACGATCCAGGTAATATGGTGCATGAAGGATATGAGAATTACAGGATGGGGCTGGAGCTGCTGGGGCCTTACCTGGCCCATGTTCATGTCAAGAATGGAGGTTACCACCGAGCGACCGCAGGCGGTCCGGGCAAAGCGGTCTGGGGTACGTCATGGTCTCCGCTCGATGAAGGTGCTGTTCCATGGGCACAGGTGATTGCGGATCTGCAAGCGGTGGGATACGACGGGTATTTCGGAATTGAGGATTTCAGCGGCACTCATGCATCCCGAGAGATGCTGATTCAGTTTGCAGAGAAAATGGGGTTATGGACCAGCCTCAAAACGGTATAAGCAGCTTTTAGATAAAGAGGAGGAATGCACATGAAACAGGTCAGAATCGGTGTCATTGGACTTGGAATGGGATTCTCGCATGCGAAATCGCTGGCTTCCGGAGCCATAGCCGGGGCGAAGCTGACTGCAGTATGCGATATTAATCCGGCGAAGCAGCAGGCGGCTGCAGAGACGCTGCCAGCCGATGTAAAGGTGTGGAGCGATGCGGAAGCGATGGCGGCCTCGGGCGAGGTTGATGCTGTCGTGATCGCGACGCCGCATTACGGACATCCGCAGGAAGCGATCCGGTGTTTGAACAAAGGGCTGCACGTGCTGATCGAAAAGCCGGCCGGCGTATATACGAAGCAGGTGCGGGAGCTTAACAAGGTCGCTGCGGACAGCGGCAAGGTGTTCTCGATTATGTACAATCAGCGCTGCAATCCGCTGTATAAAAAGCTGCGCGAGCTGATCGCTGCCGGAGAGCTGGGGGAAATCCGCCGCACCAACTGGATTATCACCAATTGGTACCGCTCCCAGAGCTATTACGATTCCGGAGGCTGGCGGGCAACCTGGGCCGGCGAAGGCGGCGGCGTGCTTATCAACCAATCCCCGCATCAGCTTGACTTATGGCAGTGGACGACCGGCATGATGCCTGTCCGGGTTCGCGCCTTCTGCGCCTTCGGAAAGTATCGCAACATTGAGGTTGAGGATGATGTAACGGCCTATGTGGAGTATGAAAACGGGGCGACGGGGGTCTTTATTACGACTACGGGCGAAGCGCCGGGGACGAATCGGTATGAGGTGAACGGGGACCGCGGCAAAATCGTAATTGAGGACGGCAAACTGACATTTTGGCGGCTTCGTGTTCCGGAGCCTGAATTCAATCAAACCTATAAGGGCGGCTTCGGCGAACCCGAATGCTGGAAATGCGACGTTCCGGTAGATCCGCATCATCCTCAGCATAACGGAATTTTACAAAATTTCACCGACGCGATTCTGAAAGGCACTCCGCTGATTGCTCCCGGAGAAGAGGGAATTCATGGCCTGACCCTGTCCAATGCGATGCATCTGTCCACCTGGACGGACAACTGGGTTGAGCTCCCGCTGGATGAGGAGCTGTATCATAGCATGCTGCAGGAGCGGGCAGCGAACTCGGTCAAGCGCAAGCCGGTTCAGGAGATTGAATCTGTGGATATGAGCTCAACGTTCGGCTCTTATTGAAGCTGAAGCATGGGAGGAGGAAAGGTGATGGATCGGAGCAACGGAATGATGTATGCGCCCGAGGGCAAGCCGCAGCCGGTATGCAAGCCAGGCGAGTTTGTAATTGCGGCGATGGCGTTGGAGCACGGGCATATATACGGCATGTGCAACGGATTGATCGAGGCGGGTGCTGTGTTGAAATGGGTGTATGATGCGGACCCGGCCAAGGTGCAAAGCTTTTGTGATAAATATCCCGGTGTGAAAGCGGCATCCTCGGAGGCGCAAATCCTGGAGGACCCTGAAGTTGCGCTTGTGGCAGCGGCTGCTATCCCTTCGGAACGCTGTGCGCTGGGCCTCAAGGTGATGTCCCATGGAAAGGACTATTTTACAGACAAGACGCCATTCACAACGCTGGAGCAGGTAGCTGCTGCGCGTGCGAAGGCGGCTGAGACCGGAAGGAAGTACATGGTCTACTACAGCGAGCGCCTCCATGTGGAGAGCGCGGTTCATGCGGGGAAGCTCATTCACGACGGGGCGATCGGCAAGGTCGTCCAGGTGATCGGCACGGGACCGCATCGCTTGAACGCCGGGTCCAGGCCGGACTGGTTCTTCAAGCATGAGCAGTATGGCGGAATCTTATGTGATATCGGTTCTCACCAGATTGAGCAGTTTCTTTATTATACAGGCAACAAGAATGCGAGAATTGCCGGCAGCAAAGTGGCTAATTACGCCAACCCGCAATATCCGGAGCTGGAGGATTTCGGTGACGCTTCCCTGATCGGCGACAACGGAGCAACGGGCTACTTCCGCGTCGATTGGCTGACTCCCGCCGGACTTGGCACTTGGGGGGACGGGCGAACGATCATTCTCGGCACAGCAGGGTATATCGAGCTTCGCAAATATATTGATGTGGCCCGGCATCCGTATGGGGATCAGCTGTATCTCGTAAACGGCGAGGGCGAGTTCCATATGGATCTGCGGGGGAAGGTAGGTTATCCGTTTTTCGGGGAGCTTATTCTCGACTGTCTGAACCGTACGGAACACGCGATGACGCAGGAGCATGCATTTAAAGCCGGGGAGTTATGTGTACTCGCGCAAAAAGAAGCCGTGCGAATTCAATAATTGCTATATAATGAAGATCATGGAGAGCCCGCTCAGGCAAGAGGGGCAGCGGTGGTATAAGGAGGGTTGCTCATGACTTCATCATCCGATTCCGGGCGCATCTCGCTCTTCGATCCTATGGGGCAGCAGGAGCCGTTCGATTTCGGTTACCATGTGGATTCCCCGATGACCGGAGGCCAGTTTCATTCCCATTCTCTGTATGAAATCTATTATTTTCACGAAGGGCGCTGCACATATCTGATCGGGGATTCGATCTTTGTGCTGAAGCCTGGCGACCTGCTGCTGATGAACGGACTGACGCTTCATTGTCCGAAGGTTGAGCCGGGCACGCCTTACATAAGAAGCATCATCCATTTTGATCCCGCTTGGGTGTGCAGGGATATGCCCGAGTCTGTAAGAAGCGCTTTGCTTGAACCCTTTGCTTCCCTGCTTAATTACCGAATGACGCTGGAGGGAGCAAGGAAGGCTGAATTCGAGAGCATGCTGGCTGGCATGCATCGGCTTGGACTGTCGAAGAACAGGTTCGTTCGGGAGCGTATGGCGCTGAGGCTGCAAGAGATGATGTACATGATATCAGACTGGTGTCAGGGCGCGGTTCAGGACCAGGAAGCCGTTTCGGATAAGGAGCGGCATGTGCAGCATGTTATTTCATTTGTAGAGCAAAACTATATGTATGATTTGACCCTGGACCAAATCGCCAGGGAGGCGCATGTGACCAAGCATTATCTGTCCTCCCTCTTTAAAGAGATTACGGGCACGAGCGTGTTCAAATATGTATACAATCGCAGGATCAACCAGGCCAAAATTTTGCTGAGACTGAATCCCGATCTGAGCATTACGGAAGTCAGTCAGGCTGCAGGGTTCAAACATCTGGCTCACTTCAGCCGGATGTTTAAAGAGATGGTAGGCGCAACGCCGGAGCATTACCGCAAAAGCGGGGTCGACATTCATTGACTTCACCTTGCATTTTGGTTATAATAGCCACATTAAAATGATACACATGGAATGCGATGATGAGGACCAGTAATTCTGCATTGATCATCCAGAGAGCCGGCGCTTTAGGTGGAAGCCGGTTGACGATGGGAATGAAACTCACCTCGGAGCAGCGGTGTCAACCGGTGTCAGCAGCGCTAGTCTCGCTGAAGTGACCGACGAAGCATTGCCGTCTCATCCGCGCTAAGGATGCAAAAGTGAGTGAAAGGCGAAGCATGCCTTTGACTAACTAGGGTGGTACCACGGGAATCTAACCTCCCGTCCCTAGCGATCGACGCTATGGACGGGAGGTTTTTTGGTTTTAACCCTATCATCAAGCTGCCATCAAGATGCTGTTGGCTAGCTTGAGGATAGCGAAAGCAAGAGACCGCGTCTATGATGCGGTCCGGTTTCAGCAACCTGCGTCGATCGGCGCAGGTTGCAATGGCACGGCGCGCAGGCGCGCGTGCCCGACTGTGAAGGAGGAGCAGGAAGTATGACGGATCATCAGCAATCAGGATACGGCTACCAGCCGACGCAAATCGAGCCCAAGTGGCAGAAGTATTGGGACGAGCACAAAACCTTTAAAACCGAAGAGCAATCTTCCAAACCGAAATTTTATGCACTGGATATGTTCCCGTATCCATCGGGTTCAGGCCTCCATGTAGGGCATCCCGAGGGTTATACGGCAACTGATATCGTATCCCGCTACAAGCGTATGCGCGGATACAATGTGCTTCATCCGATGGGCTGGGATGCATTCGGTTTGCCTGCCGAGCAGTATGCGATGGATACGGGCAAGCATCCGCGCGATTTCACACTGCAGAACATCGATAATTTCCGCAGACAGATTAAGTCGCTGGGCTTTTCGTATGACTGGGATCGGGAGATCAGCACCACCGACCCGGACTATTATAAATGGACCCAGTGGATTTTTATACAGCTTTACAAGCGGGGTCTTGCCTATGTGGCGGAAGTTCCGGTGAACTGGTGCGAAGCGCTCGGCACGGTTCTCGCGAATGAAGAGGTCATCGACGGCAAGAGTGAACGCGGCGGCCATCCGGTTGTGCGCAAGCCGATGCGTCAGTGGATTCTGCGCATTACGGCATACGCTGATCGCCTGCTCGAGGATCTGGATGAGCTGGACTGGAGCGACAGCCTGAAGGAGATGCAGCGCAACTGGATCGGCAAGTCGACCGGTGCGGAAGTCCGGTTTGACATCGAGGGCCATGACAGCCAGCTCGAAGTATTCACGACTCGCCCGGACACCCTGTTCGGAGCGAGCTACTGCGTACTGGCTCCGGAGCATGAACTGGTCGAACGGATTACAACCGAAGAGCAGCGCGAGGCGGTTAAAGCTTACCAAGAGGTGGCTGCTCGCAAGAGCGACCTGGAGCGGACAGATCTTGCCAAGGACAAAACCGGCGTATTCACGGGCGCTTATGCCATCAATCCGGCGAACGGTGCCAGAATGCCGATCTGGATTGCTGATTATGTGCTCGCAGGCTACGGCACAGGCGCGATTATGGCCGTACCGGGCCATGATACCCGCGACTGGGAGTTTGCCAAGCAGTTTGGCCTGGACATCATTGAGGTGGTGAAGGGCGGCAATGTGGAGGAAGAGGCCTATACGGGCGATGGAGAGCATGTCAACTCCGACTTCCTGAACGGATTGAACAACGAAGCGGCCATCAACGAAATGATCGCCTGGCTGGAGAAGAACGGCAAAGGTCAGAAGAAAGTGACCTATCGCCTTCGCGACTGGCTGTTCAGCCGCCAGCGTTACTGGGGAGAGCCGATACCGATTCTCCATCTCGAAGACGGATCGATGAAGCCGGTTCCTGAGGATCAGCTTCCGCTTCTGCTTCCGGATGTCGATCAGATCAAGCCGTCCGGCACCGGTGAATCTCCGCTTGCGAACGTGACGGAATGGGTGGAGACAGTGGATCCGGAGACCGGCATGAAGGCGCGGCGCGAGACCAATACGATGCCGCAATGGGCCGGCAGCTGCTGGTACTATCTGCGATACATCGACCCGAAGAACAACGAAGAACTGTGCTCGAAGGAGAAGCAGAAGGAATGGTTGCCGGTTGACCTGTACATCGGCGGTGCGGAGCATGCGGTGCTGCATTTGCTGTACGCCCGTTTCTGGCATAAGGTGCTGTATGATCTGGGTGTGGTCGACACCAAGGAGCCGTTCCAGAAACTGGTGAACCAGGGGATGATCCTGGGGACCAACAATGAGAAGATGAGTAAATCCCGCGGCAACGTCATCAATCCGGATGATATTGTAAAGGAATACGGTGCTGACACCTTGCGTGTATACGAGATGTTCATGGGGCCGCTGGAAGCGACCAAGCCATGGAATACGAACGGAGTGGAAGGCACGTACCGCTTCCTCTCGCGCGTATGGCGCCTGTTCATCGGAGAAGATGGCAGCCTCAATCCTAGAATTGTGGACGCTGAGGGTACCGACGAGTTCAAGCGTATGCTGCACAAAACGATTAAAAAAGTCACCGACGATTTCGAGCATCTGCGCTTCAACACGGCGATCAGCCAGCTGATGATCTTCATTAATGAAGCCTACAAAACCGATGTTCTTCCGCGCAAGGCGATGGAGAACTTTGTACAGATGCTGTCCCCGCTTGCGCCTCACTTGGCTGAGGAGCTGTGGAGCCGACTCGGTTACAGCGGCAGTATTACCTATGTATCCTGGCCGGAATATGACGAGGCTTGGACCGTGGAAGCTGAAGTCGAAATCGTCGTTCAGGTTAACGGCAAAATTGTGGAGCGCACCAAGGTTGCGCCGGACATGAATCAAGAAGCCATGCAAGAACATAGCCTCTCCCTTCCAAATGTCAAGCAGGCGCTGGAAGGGAAGAGTATTCGCAAAGTAATCGCTGTACCGGGTAAACTGGTCAATATCGTGGCCGGTTAATTGTAAAACCAAAGGCGGCGTCGAGTTTTACCAAATCCTCATCATATTTGTCATGTGTCGTTTGGATTAATTGGTAAAACAGCCCGTTCAGGTGACCGTTAAGCAGGCGCAGCGCCTGAGCGGTGATGCCGCCTGGAACCGCTACACGTTCCTGAAGCTGCTCAGGGGAGAAACCTTCTTCCGTGAGCAGCTTGCCGGTGCCAAGCAGCATTTCACCGGCCAGCGTGTTCAGCGTTCCGCGGTCAGCCCCGGTTAGTTCGACGGCAGCGTCGATCCATTTTTCCACAAACAAACTCAAAAAAGCAGGCCCGCAGCTGGAGAAATCGGAAGTGATTCGCGTGTGCGATTCCAGTATCTCAACGGGCCTGCTGATATAAGACAGGAGGCTTTCAATAAGCTGCCTGTCTTCTTCTTTTATTCGGGAGCCATACATGCATAACGTCGCTCCGCCTCCCGTTTTGTTGGTGATGCTGGGTATAATTTTAGCCACCTTGCATGGCAGCGACGATTCCAGGTGGATCAGCTGGACCGGGCTGGTGATCGAAATCGCGATCTGCTCGGGCCTGAGCGAGGACTGGATTTCATCAATGACAGCTTTAAATTCCAACGGTTTGATACATAAGAAGATGAGGTCGCTTTCCGAGGCGGTTTCCGAATTACAGCTGCAAACGCTTAAGCCGGGATGCCGCTCCGCCAGCAACAACGCTTTTTCAGGGCTCCGATTGCTGACAAGAATTTGCTTAGGCTGGAGTGCACCCAAGTGGATGAAGGAATCGATCAGCAGGCTTCCCATACTGCCCGTACCGATAAAACCGACCTTCATGGTTACTTCCCTCCTTTCGCGCGTTACGGCAGAAATGTACCGTTCTTACGTCTAATGTATGTGAGAGTCGGCGAATCATGACCAATTTCGCAGCATTTAGATTACAGGATTTGCGTTAGCAAGGAAGTTCTTTCAGTGAAGTTGAATTGAAGAACAGGAGTGGTGTAAATGAGACGAATATCTCACGGGTTCATGATGGCAGCAGGCATTGTCGGCTGTGGACTTATTTTGTTTGCCGGAACGCCTTCCAAAGGGATGGAGGGCTGGGAACCGCTTAATGACCGGTTAGAGCAGACGCTGCTGGAGCTGGAGCAGCCGGCCCCTGTAGCTGAAGCGAGCGGAGACGCAGGGCTGCCCGCTTCGATGGCTGCGGCGGATACGAATGCGAAGGCGCCGCAGAACAATAGCGGTGAAGCAGCTTCGGCCCAGCAGCAGGGAGCCGCTTCACAAGAGCAGGAGATGCCTGGTCCGGATGAAGCGGGCGGGCAGGCGCCTCCCGCTGGTGCGATCCCGAGCACAGTCCCGCCAGCTGAAGCCCCTTCCCAGGCTGAAGGGAGCGCCGCTTCGCCGCCGGTCGCCGCTGCTCCATCTGTTCAGCCCGCTGACCCGGCTTCGAGTTCGTCCGGCATAATCAACATCAATACCGCATCCGCGGCACAGCTGATGGAACTGCCAGGCATCGGCGAGAAGAAAGCCCAAGCGATCATCGAATACCGCAACCGGTCCGGACCTTTCCGGAATGCCACCGATCTGATGAATGTCAAAGGCATCGGACCGAAAATGATGGAGAAGATGATGCCTTACGTTGGACTTTAGCTGTGTGCTACAATAAAGGCAAGACAGATTACTGATAAGGGAACAGGTGACATTACAATGAGTACGGATCAACGTAAAGATTGGGATACCTATTTTATGGATATCGCCTACATGGTATCGACCCGCTCCCAGTGCCCCCGTCGTCATGTGGGCGCCGTGCTGGTACAGGGCAAGAAGCTGCTGGGCACTGCCTATAACGGGGCGCCAATGGGTGTGCCGGACTGCTCGGAGGCAGGCTGCATGATTTCGGAGGAATATGAGGTTGTGAACCAGGACGGGCAGGAGTTCATGGTGAAAAAACAGCGCTGTATCCGCACGATTCATGCGGAGCAGAATCTGCTGCTGTTTACCGATCGGATCGACAGGGAGGGCAGCACCGTCTATGTGACGGATGAGCCCTGCTGGACATGTGCCAATATGCTAGCGAACAGCGGCATCGTTGAAATTGTGTATCATCGCCCGTATCCTAAGGATACGGAAAAGGTATCGCGGATGATGGAGCAGAAGGGGATTCAATTCCGCCAGTTCCTGCAATATGAACCTCCGCGCGAGACGTTGATGAGTGTGGTCGAATGAGACTGCTTTAATAGATCATTCATACAGTTTGGGGAAGTACCCTGGTCTGCTTTTTTTAAAGCGGACCAGGGTTTTTTAGTGAGCTGGGACAGGAAAGGTGGGTGGAATGATATGAAACGAAGACCTCTTCTGGCGTTTACCGTAATGTGGGTCATCGGAAGCGGGGCGGCAAGCATGTGGTCGGGCTCCCGGCTTATGCTCGTGCTGGCAGGCATGCTGATGCTGGTCCTCGTCCTTTGCTGCCTGGAAGAGGCAGGGCGAGGAATAATGCTGTGTATGCTATTGTCACTATCTCTGGGGGCTCTGTATTGGGAGATGCATGATGCGGCCAATGTGAGCCAGCTATCGTCCAGCGCAGCGTCCGGGGATGAGATGGGGACGATTACCGGCTCGGGTACGATTGCATCTCCGGTTGAGATCGACGGAGATCGGGCCAGTTTTAGAGTTATGCTGCGTGAAGCAGATATCGGCGAGAGTGACGGCAGCGCCTTGGCAGCCGCAGACCCGCAAATGGATGCTGGGGTTGATGAAGCTGCCGATGTACAAGGGGGCGGAGCGTACACATCAGGACGATCCGTCAAGGAAACGGTGATGGTTCAGGTCAAACTGCTGAGCGTTGATGAAGTCCAGGTGGTCCGAGCTTGGCAGCGAGGGGATACGATTTGGCTTCAAGGAGAGCTACAGCAGCCGGGGGAGGCGCGTAATTTTGACGGTTTTGATTACCGGGCGTATTTGCGGACCGAGAAGATCCATTGGATCGTTCGGATGAATGGTGTGAGCCAGGCTGAGGTGGCGGCACCAAAGTCATGGCGTCCTGGTCATATATTAAGATGGAATGATTCGATCAGGCAGAGGCTCGGGGACAAGCTGGACCAGCTGTATGACGGCGTGCATGCGGGCTTTATGAAAGGCCTGGTCATCGGCAACCGCGATGATCTGGACCCGGAGACGTTTCGCGAGTTTTCACGTCTGGGGTTGACCCATATATTAGCGATATCCGGAATGCATGTCGCGGTAGTGACAGGATGTTTGCTGTTCATCTTGTCTGCCATGAAGCTGACCCGGGAAACTTCATTGACGGTTGCCATGTGGCTGCTTCCCTTGTACGTGTTGTTGACAGGAGCCAGTCCATCTGTGGTGCGGGCTGGCATGATGGGGGGCATCGGGCTGTATGCAGCCAAGCGACGATTGCTGAAGGACGGATTGAACATTTTAAGTGCGGCCGCGCTCATAATGCTGGTCTGGAATCCGTATTATTTGCTGAATGTCAGCTTTCAGCTCTCGTTTATTGTCACCGCAGGACTGATGATTTTTGTTCCGATGATGATGAGGCTGTTCTCGAAATTACCGGCATGGCTGGCAGGATCGGCAAGTGTAACGGTGGTCGCCCAGCTGGTCTCTTTTCCGCTCACGATCTATTATTTCAACCAGTTTTCGCTGCTGTCGGTGGCGGCCAATCTGGTTCTGGTTCCGCTCATCAGCATGGTCGTGCTGCCGCTGGGGATGATCTCGCTGCTCCTGGGCTGGCTATGGATGGAGGGGGCAGGATGGGTGGCACGGGCGGCAGAGCTGATCAATGGACTCACGTTTGGCATTGTAGAATGGATGAATGCGCCTCTAAGCTTCAGGACGATTTGGGCATCTCCTTCATTCTTATGGATTGTCGGATATTTCGGTCTGCTGTACGGCTTGCTTTATTTGTTGAAAAAGAGAGCCGAGGATTTGGCGCCGGACAGCCAGTCTTCGGATGACACGGTCCCTCTCCTCGTCCCTGCGTCGAGAAGGGGGGATACAGGAGCGACAGGCTATGCGCCGGGGACGCGCGGACTTGCCCCGCCGGCGGGCGCCGGGCTGCCGCCCGTTATAGGCAGGCTTATCTCCAGCCTGATGCTTGGCAGGTTCTACGCTGCGGGGCAGCTGCTGGAGCGTTATGGATACCGGGTGCTGACGATGTGCTGTGCAGGCGGTTTGCTGCTGCTTTTGTACAGCGGATATCAGTCGCCATCCACTCACGGAGCCGGAGTGGTGCAGTTTCTGGACGTGGGACAGGGAGATTCGATTCTGGTGACCACCCCGGAAGGGAAGTTTATTCTCATCGATGGCGGCGGGACACTCAATTTTCGCAAGGAGAGCGATGCGTGGAAAGAAAGGAAGGACCCTTTTGAAGTGGGGAAAAATGTGGTCGTGCCGCTATTGAAGAAGCGCGGTGTTCATCAGCTGGAGGCCGTGCTTGCAACCCATTTTGATCAGGATCATGTGGGCGGCTTGCTGGCGGTGATCGAGGAAATTCCGGTGAAGTCGATATGGATCAACGGAACGGCCGCGGATTCCAGTGCCTTTACAGCGTTCATGGCGTCCGCCGTGTCAAAGAGAATTCCGGTATATCCCGGAAAGGCCGAGTCAGGGGCATGGAGGATCGACAAGGATACCGAAGTGAGGTTTCTTGCGCCCAGCCTGCCGGAGGGAACAGGAAATCATAGCCTGCTGCCGTTGATTAAGGAACAGAATCATGCTTCACTAGTATTTGTGATGGAGATGAGCGGAGGACGATTTCTTTTTACCGGTGATACAGATGCGGCCGCAGAGCAGAAATTATTGCTTCAGCAAGGACGCGACCGTGTGATGGCAAAGGGGCCGGTCGATGTTATGAAGGTTGCGCATCACGGGAGCAAAACATCCACTTCGGATGCCTGGCTGAGCGCCTGGCGGCCCAAGGTGTCGGTCATCTCGGCAGGCGTTAACAACCGGTACGGCCATCCCCATCCGGATGTGGTCCATCGGCTTGAAGAGAGCGGAACGCTCATATATCAGACCAATCTTCACGGGGAAATTCAGTTGAGAATAAAGGATGGTTTGTTCGAGGCAAGAACGAGATTGACAGCCTCCGACGAATCGTGACATGTTTGTATTAGCCGCGTTACAGGAATTGGTCGAAGGCAGCCTGATGACGTTGCCTTTGATATTTGGTATAGTTAGATGAAGTTTCCTGAAAATAATAGGTTACATAACGCAACATTTTTGTCATCATATCCGTCTGTATGTATGCAGGGAGAGGGGGATCCACTGTGGTGGAGCAGGGACTCATCAGAGCCGCTCAATCGGGCGATCGCGACGCTCTAATCACCCTATTGCGAGAAATTGAACATCATGTTTACCGAACGGCCTACTATATTTTAAACAATGAACAGGATGCGTTGGATGCGGCGCAGGAAGCGCTGATACGCGTGTACACCAAGATCAACTCCTATGAGGAGAAAGCGCAGTTCAAAACCTGGGTGCAGCGTATTGTCACCAATATATGCATCGACAAGTTCCGCAGAACGAAGCCGACGGTGTCCATCGAGGAGCATGAGATGGTGTTCCAGGATCAGACCGATGTGGAGAGGGAAGTGCTCTCCGGTTATTTGGCCCAGGACATCCACGAGGCCATCAACAAGCTGCCGGATCATCATCGGACCGTCATCGTTCTAAGGTATTTGCAGGACTTATCCTACAACGAAATTGCTGCTTGTCTGAATCTTCCGCTGAATACGGTGAAATCGTATTTATTCAGAGCCAGACAGCAGCTGCAGAATATGCTCCATGAGCATCAGAAAGGTGGTGTATCAGGATGAATTGTCAAGAGGTGGTGGAGAGCATGCATCGGTATCTGGACCGGGACTTGAGCTCGGATGAGACCGCGCTGATGTATCAGCATATTGCTGTGTGCCCATCATGTGCGGAGACGTTTCAGTTATTGAAGTCCTTATCCAAAGAGCTTGAAGAACTTCCGGCTGTGACGCCGCCCATCAGCCTGGTGGATGCCATTATGCCCCGTCTGGATGCGATTGACCGTGAACGTGGCGAGAGCCCTGCTCCTTCCAAGGAAATCAGCAGCGAGCCCGCCGAGATGACGCCTGAGATTCGGCGCCCGAGACGCCAAGCCAACTGGTGGAGCACGATTGGCGGAAGAACAGCGATCGGCGCGGCCGCTGCTGCTGTCATTCTCGGTGTGGCGATCTTTAGCTTTGAGCCGAAGGTTATCTCCGAGGCTGAGCTTCCGTATGAGGAGGCTGAGACGCTTACCAATGAGACCAGCGCTGCCGGGGAAAATCATGATGCGGAGCAACCGGAAGCAAGCATAATGATGGAGGATGCTCCGGCGGGCAGCGTGATGGATTCAGGGGATGATGGAGACGCTGCCGGTGCTGCCGATGCCCACATCTACACGGCTCCGTCCACGACAAGCCAGGATGATGCTCCGGGGCTAACCCCGGATTCGAAACCGGATCATCAGCCCGAAGAGCCTTCAGAGAAAGTTTCCGAGAAGCTGGGACCGCAAGAGTCTGCGCCAAACGATTCAAGCACGCCGAGTGCTTCGAATGATCCACAGGGCACTAACAGCACCCGGAATTCGCAGACCCCAGGGAGCAATAACCCTTCCGAGGGGAGCGAGTCGACGCCGCCGACGGCAGCCGTTCCGCCGCATGCCGCCGAGAGTCTGCCGCCTGAATCTGACGGCAGGGGAGAAGGGCCTTCGAATCAAGCGGAAGTGAACCCTCCGGAAGCGGGCGCGCTGGAGAGCTCCCAGCCCGAAGGCGGGAGGCTCGATATGGGACTGATGGCTACGGTGCCTGCTGCAGTCTGGGCATCTCCGGATGGCAGATATATGATCCAGCTCGAAGCAAATGATTTTATCGTATACAGTGTACCCACAGATTCGAATGTACCGGCAGAGATTGTAGAATCGGTGCCTTTGAAAGGGGAGTGGGTGGCTGGAGAATGGGTTGACAATCAGACGTTCAGGTACCGAGTGAAGGTCGAGGAGCAGACGGTAGAGTCCGTATATACCGTTAAGAAGTCTTCGTCTTCACAGGAGACGTCCGGAACCGGAACAAGTGGTTCTTCCGGAGGCCAGAATACGCCTGCCAGACCGTAAAGCATCCAAAGCTGTATAAGCCCAATTTTATGTAGAGATATAAGAAATAGCGCACATTATCTGGAGATATGAATACGATATACTAGAGAGAGACACAAGACCAACGTAGCGTCGTATGACCGCCTCGGGGGATGATTCTAGAGCATCCTCTTCGGCGTTTATATAGATGTGTTGGGACAAAGGGACCTTGCTGCTGATAAAGCCGAGGTCCCTTTGTTTTATACAAGCCTCGGACATCGTATCGCCCCGGACCGAGTTTTTTGGTATAGTGTTACACAGAAGGAAAGGGGGAGCGCCGATGGATGCCAAGACGGCGGCCAAGGCGGTCAAGCAGGGAGAAGCCGCATCGGTGTATCTGCTGTATGGCAGCGAGAAGTATCAGATGAATGAATTTGCAGCTTTGTTGGAGGAACAGCTTATTCCGAAGGAAGAGCGGGACTTTGCGATCGTCCGTCTCGATTTGGCCGATACTTCGATTCAAAGTGTGGTAGAGGAGGCGGAGACCGTTCCATTTATGGTGCCGAAGAAGCTGATTTTTGTTCGGGACACCTCGTTTTTCACTGCCGCCAAGGACAATGGGAAGGTTGAGCATCGCCCCGAGGCGTTGCTGGATTATATGAATAATCCTGCTGATTACAGCATCATCGTATTTATGGTGCAGCAGGATAAGCTGGATGAACGCAAGAAAGTGGTTAAAGCGGTCAAAAAAGGCGGAGTTGCCCTTTCGTTTGCGCCGCTCGGTGGCGAGGAACTGCTCGGTTGGGTGGACAAGCAGGCACGCCAGCAGGGCTGTACGCTGGCCGATGGGGCCGCGGACGTCCTTGTGCGAAATGCCGGCACGAACCTTCAATCATTGTCAGCCGAAGTAGAGAAGCTGTGCCTGTATGCAGGTGAAGGGGGCGTCATTGATGTTGACACCGTCAATATGCTGGTTGCGCGCAGCACGGAACAGAACGTATTTGCGCTGGTCGAGGATATTGCGAATCTCCGGCTGGACAAGGCGCTGGCTATTTTTTATGAGCTGCTGAAGCAGCGCGAGGAACCGATCAAAATTGCAGCGCTTATTACACGGCAGTTCCGAATCATATTGCAGGTGAAGACCTTGTCTTCGCAAGGGTACACCCAGCAGCAAATTGCATCGCAGATCGGACTGCATCCCTATGCGGTGAAAATCGCAGGGGAGCAGGCACGGAAATTTGAAACGGTGCGGCTTGAGCGGATTCTGAACCGGCTTGCACAGCTGGACTATGAGATGAAGACCGGGGCTGTGGACAAGGTGCTCGGTCTAGAGCTGTTCCTGCTCCGGCTGGGTGCGTAAATCGGAAGGTGAGATGGCTCATGTGATCAACTAACCGCCATCACGCAGCGGAACACCCGCGGTGAGAGAGTTTGCAGCATCGTGCGAACAGGCGTCAGTGAAGGGAGCGGCGGATGAGGATAGGATGCCGCCAGCCCTCTGCTGGCGCCTGAGCTTTATACCTTGAGCCCACTGAACTCAAAAAAACCTGAGCGACATAGGTCAGCCCAGGTTTTTTTCAATAATCATATTCAATTAAACGGCTATTACGCTTGGGACGTAAGAGCGTTCAGTCTTTTCGCCAGACGGGATTTCTTGCGGGCAGCTGCGTTTTTATGGATCAGGCCCTTGGTTACGGCTTTGTCAAGCTTTTTGGAAGCGGCTTGGAAAGCAGCTTTAGCAGCTTCGATTTCAGTACCGTTCAGCGCAACGTCAGCGTTCTTTACAGCTGTGCGGAGCGCGGATTTTTGAGAAATGTTAAGCGCGTGGCGTTTGTCACTTGTTTTAACACGTTTAATCGCGGATTTGATGTTTGGCATTACATTCACCTCCTGTAAGGCATTTCAATAGAGCGAAATGATTCACAACTTAAAATATTTTAGCATGAGGGTGGACAAAAAGCAATACTCTATAAGACTTCTGTATAATCCGCTGCATAGTCCCGCACACTATCCTTATCGATGAGGAGGAGTGTGATTGTTTATGGAACTGGATCTTCAAAAATATTCTGTCCGTACTGACCTCGCCGTAGAATCAAGGGAGCTGGCGGGAAATGGAAGTGAGCAGCCGATTGCGGGCGTGCTGGAGGATGTGGTTCAGGAGGACGGCATCAAAATTACGCGCCTTGATGTTCAGGACGATGCGGCTTCTCAGCGAATCGGCAGAGTGAAAGGACATTACGTGACGCTGGAAGTACCTGATCTTCGCAAGGGAGACACCGGACTGCAGGATCAAGTGTCAATGGTGTTCGCGCGCGAGTTCGAGGCATTCATGCAGCGGATCGGGATTGGTCCTAAAGCAACTGTGCTGATTGTCGGATTGGGGAACTGGAATGTAACCCCGGACTCCCTCGGGCCGATTGTTGTAGAGAATGTGATGGTTACGCGCCAATATTTTGAGCTGATGCCGGAGCGGGTCGCCCCGGGTTACCGGCAGGTCAGCGCCGTGGCTCCGGGCGTGCTGGGAATGACGGGTATTGAGTCCAGCGAGATTGTGCAGGGCATTGTGGAGCGCACACGGCCTGATCTGATCATTGCCATTGATGCGCTGGCATCCCGGTCGCTGGAGCGCGTAAATACGACGATCCAGATTGCCGATATCGGCATTCATCCCGGCTCGGGCATCGGCAATAAGCGCAAAGGGCTCACACAGGAAATTTTGGGCGTGCCTTGCGTCGCCATCGGTGTGCCAACGGTCTGCTATGCGTCTACCATTGTGAACAATGCGATTGAGATGATGAAGTCGCATCTTGGCAGTGAAACGAAGGAAACGGGCAAAATTATGGGCATGCTGCACGATCTTCCCGAGCAGGAGCGCCTGGCGCTGGTAAAGGAAGTGCTGGAGCCGCTTGGACATGATCTGATCGTCACTCCGAAGGAGATCGACGAATTTATAGAAGATATCGCGAACATCGTGGCGACCGGTCTTAACGCCGCGCTTCATGAAGCGGTAGATCCCGGCAATGTCGGGGCGTACACCCACTAACCGAACGCAACTATCCATTAAAGCTCCGAATCTAGCGGGGCTTTATATTTTTTTGGAAGGCTATAGGTTCTATCGAAACAACCCTGTTCATAGATTGGGAGTATAAGAGATTTCAAATTCGCGTGGGCACGGCTGGAATCTGCTTCACGCTCCCGAGAACGATGAGGAGGACTCGATATGAACAATCAGAAGTTTCGGATATGGAACATTGCCCGGCTCAAAAGAAAGACGATGGAAGGCTTGAGTATGGGGAAAACGATGATTATCCTCATGCTGGGCTCCCTGGTGTTTTTTATTTTGCTTGGTTTGGCAGGCATGGCGGAGCAGCGGCTGAACACGTCGCCGGTTTCTTCTATGAAAGGTCTAGCAGCGTCTCTATCAAGCCACTTTTTCACGGATATGATCGGGATGGAGATGCCGCATATGGCTGCGTCGAAGGAGAGCTCCGTTTTTTCCGGGGACAAAATGACTACGTTTGTGGTTCAGATGCTGACCAATGTCAATCTTCGGGACCCGAAAAGCCTGCTGGCCGGTGAAATGCCGGGCATGAAGGTGAATCAGCCGGTTCAGCTGCGGGGCGGATCAGGCAATGATTCCGGCGAGGCACCGGCGGATTATCGCCCGGATTCTATAGAAGGTGCGGCGGAAGGGACGGGGGAGGAGCCTGCCGAACCCCAGCAACCGGAAGAGCATGCGGAAGACCCCGGCCAAGGGACCGGAGCAGAGGAGCCGGATACAGGTCAGGACGAACCTGAAGGGACCCCGGATTCGGAGAAAACAACCAATGGCAAAAAGGCGGTGCTCATCTATCACTCCCATCCGCAAGAGGCGTATAATCCGCTGTTAACGCATCCTTCGGACAACCCGGGAGCGGTCTCGCCGCAGAAAAATGTGATGCTGGTAGGGAACTTTATGAAAGAGAGACTTGAGGCCAACGGCATCGGCACTTTGCACGATAAAAGCGACTATCAATCCACCGTAGAAGGATATAACTATAATTATTCATACAAATACTCCCGTGAGACCGTGAAGACGGCAATGGCAAATCATGATGGACTGGATTACCTGATTGATATCCACCGCGATTCTCAGCGGTATAACAAAACAACGGCTACGATTAACGGTCTCACTTATGCAAAGGTGTACTTCATCATCGGTCATGGCAACGAGAACTGGCGGGAGAATGAAGCGTTCGCCAGCAAAATCAACGAGAAGCTAGAGGCTTCTTATCCTGGAATATCGCGCGGCATCTGGGGGAAATCGGCTGATCAAGGGAACGGAGAATACAATCAGTCCCTGTCGCCGAACAGCATTCTGATCGAAGTCGGAGGCATTGACAATACGAGAGAGGAACTGCAGCGGACGGCGGAAATACTGGCAGACATTATCGCAGAGGTATATTGGCAGGAGCAGGAAGCGGAGAAGGCAAGCGTCATGTCAAGTGGCAGCCATAGCGGTTAGGCTTCCTGGGGGCGGACCGGATCAGAGATCTGATATTTTTAGGAGGGGACTATCATGTCAAGAGCTGCCAAACGTTTTGTGGCTTTGCTGATATGGGCAGGAATCGGAGTGCTGATCGGCATGCAGCTGGGGGGCGGACATACACCGGCTAACGAGCTGAACGGACGTGTGCAGGAGCAGGAGCCGATCACGGAGGATGTGGTATCAACCGGATGGGGAGGCAATGCCCGCCTCCCGCAATCGGTGGAGGGCTACGACGATACCCAGGCAGAAGCGGTGGAGACGAAGCCGAAGTTTGAGCCAGCGCCGCGCGATATTCTGCTCCCGGACCGGCCGAAGCCGCCTGCGGATGTTCTGGCAGACAAAACCGCAGGCCTGCTCCAGGAATTGTCGGATCAGGGGATCCGCTGGGTCGTCTCGATGTTCGGCTCCATCATCGAATAATAAAGCGTACGGCAACGGCATTGCTGTGATCTCCTTCAACTGGTATAATAAATTGATTCAAACATCTGGTGGTTGGTGGGGGTTAGGCATGACTGACGTTCAAGTAAGACAACAAAAAATTCGTAATTTCTGTATTATTGCACATATAGACCACGGGAAGTCGACACTGGCGGATCGTATTCTGGAGTACACAGGCGCGTTAAGCTCGCGTGAAATGCAGGAGCAGGTTCTCGATCAGATGGACCTGGAAAGAGAGCGCGGCATCACAATCAAGCTGCAGGCGGTTCGATTGAATTATAAGGCTGACGACGGTGAGGAGTATATCCTGAACCTCATTGACACCCCGGGGCACGTCGATTTTACATACGAGGTTTCCCGAAGCCTTGCCGCTTGTGAGGGAGCATTGCTGGTCGTGGATGCGGCGCAGGGAATCGAGGCCCAGACACTGGCGAACGTGTATCTCGCTCTTGACAACAACCTTGAAATATTGCCGGTCATCAACAAGATCGATCTGCCAAGTGCGGATCCGGATCGCGTGAAACAGGAGATTGAGGATGTTATCGGTCTGGATGCGAGCGAAGCCGTTCTGGCTTCGGCCAAGGCCGGAATCGGGATCAAGGAGATTCTGGAGCAGGTCGTGCAGAAGGTACCGGCTCCGACGGGCCAATCCGAGAATCCGCTGAAAGCGCTGATCTTCGACTCTCACTACGATCCTTACAAGGGCGTTATCGTCTATGTGCGGGTCATCGACGGAAGCATCAAAGCCGGTTCCAAGATTAAAATGATGGCGACGGGCAAAACGTTCGAGGTCATCGAGGTCGGCGCCTTCAAGCCGCGCATGAGCATTGTGGACGAGCTGCAGGTGGGCGATGTCGGCTTTATCGTTGCCGGAATCAAGCATGTCGGCGATACCCGGGTCGGTGACACGGTGACCGATGCGAAGAATCCGACGCTGGAGCCGCTGCCAGGCTACCGTAAGATCAATCCGATGGTATTCTGCGGTCTGTATCCGATCGAAACCTCGGATTACAACGACCTGAGGGAGGCGCTGGAGAAGCTGCAGCTGAACGATGCATCGCTCAGCTTCGAGCCGGAAACTTCAAGTGCGCTCGGATTCGGCTTCCGTTGTGGATTCCTCGGTCTGCTCCACATGGAGATCATCCAGGAACGGATTGAGCGGGAATTCAACATTCCGCTCATTACGACAGCCCCGAGCGTTATCTATCGCGTAGCGCTGACAAACGGTGAGCAGATACAGATCGACAACCCGTCGCATTATCCTGAAATCGGCAAGATCGATTATGTCGAGGAACCGTATGTCAAGGCTGCCATTATTGTGCCGAATGATTTTGTAGGTGCTATTATGGAGCTCTGTCAAGGCAAGCGCGGTGAATTCATCAACATGGAATACCTGGATACAACGCGTGTCACGATCACCTATGAAATTCCGCTGTCGGAAATCGTGTACGATTTCTTCGACCAGCTCAAGTCGAGCACGAAGGGGTATGCTTCCTTCGATTACGAGCTGTCCGGCTACCGGCGATCGAATCTGGTCAAAATGGACATTCTGCTTAACGGCGAACAGGTGGACGCCCTGTCCTTCATCGTGCACAGGGACCGCGCTTACCATCGCGGCCGCAGCATTTGCGAGAAGCTGCGCGAGCTGATTCCTCGCCAAATGTTCGAAGTGCCGATCCAGGCATCGGTCGGCACGAAGGTTGTTGCGCGCGAGACCGTCAAGGCAATGCGCAAAAACGTGCTTGCCAAATGTTACGGCGGCGACATTTCGCGGAAACGGAAGCTGCTGGAGAAGCAGAAAGAAGGTAAGAAGCGGATGAAGCAGGTCGGCAGCGTTGAGGTGCCTCAAGAGGCGTTTATGGCCGTATTGAAAATCGACGACAAATAATGCAGCTGGGAAAGCCGGTATCGGCTTTCCTTTCTTTCTTCTTATTTAATATATGAATATAGCAAGTTATAGAGGCAGCAAGGAGGGTTTAAGGATGCGATCCATGAATCAACAGACGGAAGCGGTATATATCCATATTCCGTTTTGTACGAATAAATGTTTTTACTGTGACTTCAACTCCTATGTGCTGAAAGATCAGCCCGTAATGGACTATCTGAGAGCGCTCGATAAGGAAATGGAGCTGACGGTGGAGGAGCATCCTCCGGGCAGGATCAAAAGTATTTTTGTAGGCGGCGGTACACCTACCGTGCTGAAACCGGATGAGATGGCGTATTTTTTACAAAGTGTTAAAACGCATTTCCCGGACTGGGCGGAGGATATCGAGTTCTCGATGGAGGCGAATCCCGGCACGACCGATTTGGAGAAGCTGTCCGTCATGCGAGCGGGAGGCGTCAACCGGATCAGCTTCGGGGTTCAGGCTTTCCAGAACAGCCTGCTGACCGGGATCGGACGGATTCACGATACGGATGACGTCTATCGCAGTCTGGAGAATGCGAGAAGCGCGGGCTTCTCCAACATCTCGATCGACCTGATGTTTGGCCTGCCAAACCAGACGGTGGAGATGCTGTCCGAAAGTGTAACCGAGGCGCTCAAGCTCGGACTGCCGCATTATTCGATCTACAGCTTGAAGGTGGAGGAGAACACGCTGTTCCATACCCTGTTCCAGAAAAACCAGCTCCCGCTTCCCGATGAGGAGGATGAGCTGAACATGTATTTGCTGTTAATGGAACGGATGCGCGAGGCCGGTTATAAACAATATGAGATCAGCAACTTTGCCAAACCGGGCTTTGAAAGCCGGCATAATATGACTTACTGGCGCAATGAGGACTATTACGGGCTGGGCGCTGGGGCGCATGGTTATATCGGGCGAAAGCGGCATATCAATATTAAGGGGGTTACCCCGTATATTCAGGCGACCCAAGCTGGCTTGCCAAGGCTGGAGAGTTATGAAATTACACGTGAGGAAGCGATGGAGGACTTTGTCATGGTCGGCTTGCGTGTGCTTGACGGTATTTCGCGCAGCCGGTTCGCGCAACAGTTCGATGCTTCACTGGACGATGTGTTTGCAGGGCCGCTCGGAAGAATGACGCAACGCGGTCTGCTTGAGTCGACCGATGAGGGCTATAAGCTGAGCAGCAAGGGCGTTCTATTCGGCAACGAGGTGTTCGCGGAATTCATCGGCAGCCTGTCCGTAAATTAATCTATTGAACTTCTATACGCTCTGTTGTATATTTATTCATAACATGACGGAGCGTGTAAAGGGGAGACGGAATTCAACATGTCGGCGGTTTGCAGAAAGGCGACACCTGATGATATCGAGCCGCTGTTTCAGATGATTCAGGGCTATGCGGAGAAGGGGATTATGCTGCCCCGGTCCCGCAAGGTATTGGAAAGACAGATCGGGGAGTTTGTTGTAGCGGAAGAAGAGGGGAATGTTATCGGATGCGGTTCGCTGTGTCAGCTAGGCCATGATCTGGTCGAGATTCGTTCGCTCGGCATCAACGAAGGGTACAAGGGAAGAGGGATCGGTTCGATGCTGCTGGAAGCTTTGGTAATAGAAGCCCGGCGGCGGAAAATTCCGAAGGTGATGGCGCTCACCTATGAGGTTTCATTTTTTGTGAAAAACGGCTTTGCTGTCGTTGAAAAGGAGATCTTTCCGGAAAAGGTATGGACGGATTGCATCCATTGCAAAAAGCAGCATGCCTGTGACGAAATAGCGGTCCTTAAAGTACTGAACTGACTTGACAATACTCAGGTCGGTTTGGTATTTTTGTTATATCGGTTAGCACTCGATGACGTTGAGTGCTAACGAGGTGAATATGAGCAGTCAGCAAGGAGGGGAGCGACTTGTTAACAGACCGTCAGCGCATGATATTAAATGCGATTGTTGATGATTATATCCGTTCGGCAGAGCCGGTAGGCTCAAGAAGTATTTCCAAACGCGGGGATGTAGGATTCAGTCCGGCGACCATTCGCAACGAGATGGCCGATCTGGAGGAGCTTGGTTTTCTGGAGCAGCCTCATACGTCCGCCGGAAGAATTCCGTCGCATAAAGGATATCGCTACTATGTTGATCATCTTACGCAGTCGTTTTCCTTGAATCCTGCGGAGCTGCATATGATGAAGACGTTTTTTGCGGAGAAGCTGAACGCGATGGAACAGATGATTCAGCATGCAGCCAGCATATTGTCCCAAATGACGAACTATACTTCCATCCTGCTTGGACCAGAAGTTTTTCATACGTCTTTGCGTCACTTCCAGCTGCTGCCTCTTCATGAGAATCAGGCTGTAGCGATTATAGTGACCAGCACAGGACAAGTAGAGAACAAGACCGTATCGATTCCGCCAGGAGTATCGGTTTCCGATCTGGAGCGGGTGGTCAATCTCCTGAACAGCAAATTGGTCAACGTGCCTCTTTATAAATTGAAGACCCGGCTGTATACAGAGCTTGGTCAAGAGATGCAGCGCCATATCGAGCATTATGAGGAGATCATGAGCATGCTGGATATTGCGCTGGACAATCAGCCGGATCATCGGGTTTATCTTAGCGGCACCACCAATATGCTGAACCAGCCTGAATTCAAGGACGTCGAGAAGGTCAAGGATATTTTCGAGCTTCTGGAACAGACGCCGCTGCTGACCAAATTGATGGCGCCGGCTCCTGGAGAGCAGGGCATTCAGGTGAAGATTGGCACGGAAAACACGCATGAAGCAATATCGAACTGCAGTCTGATTACAGCAACCTATTCGATTGACGGCAAGGCGCTGGGCACGATCGGGATATTGGGACCGACGCGCATGGAATATGCGCGGGTGATCGGCATTTTGAACATTCTGTCCCATGATCTGACGAAGCTGCTGTCACACTGGTACAAATAAGGGAGTGAGACAGGTGAGCCAAGGACAACAAGGTCATGTGGACGGTGATGACCGATACTCCACGCTGCTGAATAACAGCAATGCCGTTCGGGCGGTAACCTCGGCTGTCGAAGGAACGCTGGGACCTAAAGGGCTCGATGTCATGCTGGTCGGACCGAGGGGCGAGGTTATCATTACGAACGACGGGGTTACGATTCTGGACAAGATGGATGTGTCCCATCCCGCCGCTCGTCTCCTGATTCAGGTCGCCAGAGCTCAGCAGGAGAAGATCGGGGACGGCACCACCACAGCGACCGTGCTCGCAGGGGCATTGGTGCAGGAAGGGGTCTCCCGCATTACGAAGGGCGTTCCCGCCTCGAAAGTGGTGGAGGGCATGCGGCAGGGGGTGGCTACGGCGCTGCAGCTGCTTCGCGATCGGGTCCGTCATATTGATGGCCTGGACGATCCGCTGCTGGAGCGCACGGTATATGTAGCCGGCCGGGAACGGCGCGATATTGTGGAACTGATCATGGAAGCCGCAAGCAAGGCAGGGCTTGCACGTCTGAAGGACCCTGCCTATACGCTTGCGGATCATATTGTTGCGCTGGAAAATGCCGAGAACGAGGTGTTTGAAGGACTGCTTCTCCGGCAAAAGCCCATCTATAACCGGGAGGCCCGGGAGTTTCATGATGCCCGAGTCCTGGTGCTGTTCGATGCGCTGGAGCCGGACGAGATGGATGAAGAAGCGCTGACCACTGAAGCTGGCTTCGCGCAGTATATGGATCTTCGCAAACAGTTTGCTTCCGATCTGGCCAAACTGGCCGATCTGTCGGTGAAGCTGATTCTGCTTGAGAAGGGTGTTCATCCCGATGCGGAGCAGTTCTGCCTCGATCACGGGATTATGGTTGTGCCGCGCGTATCACGGGCTGTGCTGCGCCAGGTGTGTGACATGACCGGTGCGGTTGCCGGACGCCGCAAGGCGTTACATAAAGACGCGGAACCGTTGTTATCGCTGATGGGCCGCACGCCGAAGGTGACCTATGATGAACGGATCGAGAGGGTTCGCCTGGCATGCGGCGGAACGGACGAACGTCTCGTCACCGTCATCGTTGGCGCCAGCACCTCCGAGGTTGTCGGAGAGGCCGCAAGAATAGCCGGGGATGCCGCTTCCGCACTGCAGGCTGCGATTACCGGCGGGGTGCTGCCGGGAGGAGGAACGAGCGAACTTGCCGTTTCCTATGAGCTGGAGCGAATACGCGAGGCTCAGAAAGGGATGGAAGCTTTCGGCTTCGAAGCAATCTCTTCTGCTTTGCGCAAGCCGATGTCGCAGATTCTGCTGAACGCTGGCTACAACCCTCTTGAGAAGATGGAAGAGGTGCGGGCAGCGCAGATTAACGAGGGCTCGGACAGCATGGGGATTGACTGCGATTCCGGCAGCGTCGTTGATTATGAGACGGCCGGCATTGTAGACCCGGCACCGGTGAAGCTTCACGGACTGCGGGCGGCAGGGGAAGTTGCCGCGGCGGTGCTGCGAATACATCATGTTATTAAGATGAAAGATTTGGGCGATTCTGCTGGTATATAGGACAGGGCAGCGCACAAGATTAGCGGCTACATTATAAGGAGGTGAGCGCATCTTGAATAAGGAGAACAACGAAACGGTTCAAGATACGGTACAAGCAGAACATGCTGAGGAAATGAAAGAAACAGCGCCCGAGACGGTAGAGAATAGCGAGGCTGCAGAGGCTTCAAGCGCTCCGCAATCGGAGCAGGAGCCAGCCGCGGATTCGGAGGCAACCGAAACAGCAGGGAATAATGCGGCGCAGGAGGAAATTGAACGGCTGCAAAACGAGCTTTCCGAGACGCAGCAGCGTGCGCTTCGCGCACAGGCTGACTTTGACAACTTCCGCAGACGCACGCAGAAGGAGAAGGAGGAGCTGGCCAAATATGCTTCTTCCAAGCTCATTCAGGAGCTGCTCCCGGTGATCGACAACTTCGAGCGTGCATTGCAGGCTTCCGGAGACAATCCGGAGTTCGAGTCATTCTCGAAAGGGGTCAACATGATCTTCCGGCAAATGGAGCAAATTCTGGCAGCCGAGGGCTTGACGGCGATGAACAGCGTAGGCCAGCCGTTTAACCCCGAGTTCCACCAGGCAATCATGCAAGTGGAAAGCGACGAGCATGAGGAAGGCATCGTGGTGGAGGAAGTCCAGAAGGGCTATATGCTGAAAGATAAAGTGCTTAGACCGGCTATGGTTAAGGTGAGCATGTAATCGTACCTCGCCAGCCGTTTTATTTAAATAAAGGTTATGAGAAACACATATTAAGCTTCGTTGACTAATGAAGGAGGAATTTTTCCCATGAGTAAAGTAATCGGTATTGACTTAGGTACAACAAACTCTTGCGTAGCGGTAATGGAAGGCGGCGAGGCCGTCGTAATCCCGAATCCGGAAGGCGCCCGTACAACCCCGTCGGTTGTCGGCTTCAAAAAAGACGGCGAGCGTATCGTCGGTGATACGGCTAAACGTCAGGCGATCACGAATCCCGACCGCACCATCATCTCCATCAAGCGTCATATGGGGACGAACCACAAGGAAGTGATCGACGGAAAAGAGTATACGCCGCAAGAGATTTCTGCGATCATTCTGCAAAAACTGAAGGCGGATGCCGAGGCGTATCTGGGCCAGCCAGTAACCCAGGCGGTTATTACTGTTCCGGCATATTTTAACGACAGCCAGCGTCAAGCAACCAAGGATGCGGGTAAAATCGCAGGACTTGAAGTGCTGCGTATCGTCAACGAGCCAACAGCAGCGGCTCTGGCATACGGCATGGAGAAATCCGACGATCAGACGATCCTCGTTTATGACCTTGGCGGCGGTACTTTCGACGTATCAATTCTGGAGCTTGGCGACGGATTCTTCGAAGTAAAAGCGACAAGCGGTGACAACCAGCTCGGCGGCGACGACTTCGACCAAGTGATCATCGACTATCTGGTAGCTGAGTTCAAGAAGGATCATGGCATCGATCTGAGCAAGGACAAAGCGGCGGTTCAGCGTCTGAAGGATGCAGCTGAGAAAGCGAAAAAAGAGCTGTCCGGCGTACTGACAACAACGATCTCCCTGCCGTTCATCACGGTGGTTGACGGCGTGCCTCAGCACCTTGAGGTGAACCTGACTCGCGCGAAATTCGAAGAGCTGTCTGCGGATCTGGTAGAGCGCACGCTGGGGCCAACTCGTCAGGCGCTGAGTGATGCAGGATTGACGCCTAGCGACATCAACAAGGTCGTTCTTGTCGGCGGCTCCACTCGTATTCCTGCCGTTCAGGAAGCGATCAAGAAGCTGACAGGTCAAGAGCCTCACAAAGGCGTAAACCCTGACGAAGTTGTAGCACTCGGTGCAGCGGTACAGGCTGGCGTCTTGACTGGCGACGTTAAAGACGTGGTACTCCTTGACGTAACTCCGCTGTCACTCGGTATTGAAACCGCAGGCGGCGTATTTACGAAAATGATCGAGCGCAATACAACGATTCCGACAAGCAAATCTCAAATCTTCTCCACTTATGCGGACAATCAGCCAAGCGTAGAGATTCACGTGCTGCAGGGCGAGCGTTCGATGGCGGCGGACAACAAAACGCTGGGACGCTTCATGCTTGGAGACATTCCTCCAGCACCGCGCGGCGTGCCGCAAATTGAAGTTACGTTTGATATCGATGCGAACGGGATCGTGAACGTATCGGCTACCGATAAAGGTACGGGCAAGAGCCAAAAAATCACCATCACCTCTTCCAGCGGCCTGAGCGAGGAAGAAGTGGAGAAAATGATGAAGGATGCGGAGCTTCATGCCGAAGAAGACCGCAAGCGCAAAGAGCTTGTTGAAGTTCGCAACAATGCCGACCAGCTCGTATATCAAACAGAGAAAACAATCAAGGATCTTGGCGACAAGGTAGATGCTTCCGAAGTGGATAAAGCAAACGAAGCGAAGGAAAAAGTGAAGAAATCACTGGAATCCGACAACCTTGAGGAGATCAAAGCGGCTACCGAAGAGCTGACGCAAATCGTGCAGCAGCTGTCCGTCAAGCTGTATGAGCAGGCTGCTCAAGCCCAGCAAGGGGAAGAAGCAGGCGGCGAAGGCGCAGCTCAGAACAAGGACAACGTGGTGGACGCTGACTACGAAGTGGTTGACGAAGATAAAAACAAAGGTTAATCTGAATAGATTGTATGGGAAGGTCAAAGCTGCGCATCTTCGCACTTTGACTTTCCTTGTGTCATGCGAGCAGATTGTGTGAAATGGAGGTGAAACCGTGGCTGAAAAGCGTGATTATTATGAAGTGCTTGGTGTCAGCAAGAACGCTTCCGAGGATGAGATCAAGAAGGCGTACCGCAAGATGGCAAGACAGTATCATCCCGACGTGAACAAAGCGGCTGATGCCGAGGCCAAATTCAAGGAAGTGAAAGAGGCATACGATGTGCTGAGCGACAGCCAGCAGCGTGCGCGCTATGATCAATATGGGCACATCGATCCGAACCAGGGTATGGGCGGCGGCGGTTTCTCCGGCGACTTTGGCGGTTTTGGAGATATCTTTGATATGTTCTTTGGCGGCGGCGGCCGCCGGGATCCGAATGCGCCTCAGCGGGGGAATGACCTGCAGTATACGATGACCGTGGAGTTTAAGGAGGCCGTATTCGGGAAGGAGACTGACATCACCATCCCGAGAACGGAGACTTGCGATACTTGTCATGGCTCCGGCGCGAAACCGGGCACCAAGCCGCAAACCTGCTCCGTCTGCCACGGCAGCGGTCAGCAGGAAGTGGTACAGAATACGCCGTTTGGCCGGATGGTCAATCGTCGTAGTTGCTCGAACTGTCAAGGTTCGGGAAAAATCATCAAAGACCGCTGCGGCACCTGTCACGGCAGTGGCAAGGTGAAAAAGCAGCGGAAAATCCATGTGCGGATTCCGGCAGGCGTTGATGACGGAGCACAGCTGCGCATGAGCGGTGAAGGCGAAGGCGGATTGCGCGGCGGCCCGGCAGGTGACCTGTACATTGTCATTCGCGTCAAGCCGCATGAGTTCTTCGAAAGGGAAGGGGACGACATCTATTGCGAGGTTCCGCTGACCTTTGCACAGGCGGCGCTTGGCGATGAGATAGAAATTCCAACACTGACCGAAAAAGTGAAGCTGAAAATTCCGGCAGGAACTCAGACCGGCACGTTCTTCCGCCTGAAAGGCAAAGGGGTGCCGAAACTTCGCGGGATGGGCCAGGGCGATCAGCATGTGCGGGTGGTCGTTGTAACCCCTACTAAGCTGAGCGATGAACAGAAGGATCTGCTCCGCCAGTTCTCCTCACTGGAAGGCGATTCGGGACATGGGCAGGATTCATCCTTTTTTGACCGTGTGAAAAAAGCATTCCGCGGAGAATGACACGCGGAGAATGACATAGGTAAGGAAGACCCCGATTTACTTTGCGATGAAGTGAAATCGGGGTCTTTTTATACGTAATTCCAAGCCTTTATGGCTGAATTTCTGGCTCTATAGGAAGGCTGCCATTGCTTGGTCCCAGCCTCTCCGGTTTAAAAAAATGCATTTATCAAAGTGTTAGGTTTACTCGACAAAGCAGGGGATTTCCCCTTAATATGGACTTGCTTGACGATGCATTTCCGAAACGACAGAGCGGTGCCCCTTTTAGTAAGCGCTTTCCAACTATTCACGGGAAGGGCTGTGAAGGGGAAATCATTTGATGCGCGAGATGCGGCGTACAGACCGCATTCGCGAGATGAAGGAGAGGGAACAAGAATGGTACATGGCGCAACATTTTATAATCCGATCGTTGAACCCGCGGCAGATCCTTGGGTATGGAGACATACCGACGGCTTCTATTATTTCATGCACACGGTGGGCGGACGTCTGGAATTGACGAAATCCGCCCGTTTGAGCCGGCTCGCTGACGGAGAGAAGAAAACGATCTGGACGCCGGAGCTCGAAGGGCCGTACAGCCACAACCTGTGGGCACCGGAAATTCATCATCTGGAGGGAACGTGGTATATCTACTACACGGCCAACGACGGGGGAGGAGACGAGTCCCGCCGGATCTGTGTGCTGGAGAACACCTCGGCGGATCCGCTGGAAGGGGAATGGACATGGAAGGGTGCATTAGAGACGCGTCCTGGTCTCGATGGAACCGTCATGAAGCTGCGGGATCAGCTGTATTTCTTATACGCGGGATACGGCCATTTTCCAGACTATGGCTCGGCCATTTACATATCCCGCATGTCGAACCCGTGGACATTGACAGGGGAGCATGTCTTGCTCACGGCTCCGACACTGGAATGGGAAAAGCAGGGGGGTATGGCGATTAACGAAGGTCCGGCTATTCTTCATCGAAACGGCCGTATTTTCCTGATCTATTCAGCCAGTACCACATGGTCGGAGGATTATGCGCTGGGCATGCTGACGATGAATGAAGGGGGCGATCCAATGAACCCGAATTCCTGGAATAAATCGATGGAGCCGGTCTTTCGCAAAAGCCCGGAGAACCGCATCTATGCAACAGGGCACAACAGCTTTACCCAGTCTCCGGATGGCACGGAGGACTGGATCGTGTATCATGCGCTTCCCGCCCCGGATGCCAAGGTGTCTTTACGTTCTACCCGCATCCAGAAATTCGGCTGGAAGCCGGATGGCACGCCTGATTTCGGTGTGCCTGCCAGCGATGGAGCCGCGCAGCCGGTGCCCTCTGGCGAGTGAAGTGAGGGTCATCCCCTAATATTTGTCAGAAAATCCAAAGTGTTTGAATTATAGATGACTTATCTACAGTTTTGTTGTAGATAAGTCTTTTTTTATCAAAATTTATTACATAAAGTATGAATGAAAGCGTTGACAAAAGAATTATATAAACTTATACTTCGGTTAAAATACAAAATTATTGTATTAAACAAGGGTATTCATGAGATGTAATGAGCATTTCGGTACCGAGGGGGGAGCATATAGAGGAAGCAGATTGGACGTGTCATGAGTAACAGGCTTCTGTAATTATCAATAGGGAGGATTAAGATGAAAACGATTCCGAAACGAATGATTCCTATGCTGTTGACCGCTTTGCTGCTCATCTGGACGGTAACCGCATGCAGCGGCCAAGGTGCAAACAACGAGCCCGAGGCGAAAGAAGAAACCGCACCCCGGGAAAGAAATCAGGTTGAATTTACGGATATAAGCGCGGACATCCGCGGCAACACCTCACCGACCCAAGAGCAGATTGACGAAGTGAACAGCACGCTCAATGACAGCTATCTCGGTGATTTATACGATACCGTCATTCCAAGCGATTATTCGGCTTATCCGTTTGAAGAAGAGGTCGTGCTGGATGTATGGATGCCGGCCAACTCCAACGTGCCGGATATGAACAATCATGCGGTGCAGGCACAAATTGAGAAGCTGACAGGCATTAAAGTCAACTTCATTACACCGCCGGTCGGGCAGGAAGCAGACGCTTTTACGCTTATGATATCTTCCGGTGATCTGCCGGATATCATCATCGAACCGGGGCGCTATCCGGGAGGGCTTGAGGCTGGCGTGAACGACGGAGCTTACATCGACTTGACCGACTTGATGGAAGAGCATGCACCGAACTACACCGCATGGCGTAATTCGGATGAAATGAGAAGAAAAACAACGGTGACCGACGACGGCAGATTGCTGGGCTTCTACGGCATTGCTCCATACTCCGAATGGACGTGGTTCGGCATGCTGATCAAGCAGGAGGCGCTGGACAAAACCGGTCTTGATGTGCCAAACACCATCGACGAATGGTACACATTCCTGAAAAAAGCGAAGGAAGTTGGATACAACTCGCCGCTGAATTACGGCTCGTCCTACGGTCAGATTTTTACAGGCATTATTAACGGCGCATTTGGGGTATGGGACTGGACGTTCCTGGATGAGAACGGCAAGGTGGCCTGGGGGCCGGCACAGCCGAAAGCGAAAGAATATCTGGCCACCATGCAGAAATGGAATCAGGAAGGATTGCTGAACCGCGACTGGGCAACAGCTGACTTCAACCAGCGGATGGCGAGCGCGATCTCCGATGATACCGCGGTGATTATGGATTCGCCAGATACGATGTGGAGCTTCTGGAAGGAACAGAACGACATCGACTTTGTGGGGGCACTGAACCCGGTGTTGAACGCGGGAGACAAGTCCGCCACAACGTATAAAAACTTCATGCGTACCGGAACGGAAGCAGCCATTACGACCCAGTGCGACAACATCGAAGCCGCTATGGCATGGCTGGATTTCAATTACAGCAAGAAGGGCTGGGAAATCATTAACTTCGGAGAATACGGCACCGTTCACCTGGTGGATGAGAATGGCATGCCATATTTCCATGAGGACAGTCACATCTACAACGACCCTGATGGTCAGCCGGTAGCCGTGACGATCTGGAAATACCGCTGGCACAGCTGGCCGAACATCCGCGATGAGCATCATTCCAACCCGCTGATTGTGGCCAAAGGAAGCTATTCGGGCGATATTCGCAAATACTGGACAGAGAATATGGATACGAGCATGGCGGTGCCGCCGCTAACGTTCACGAAAGAAGAAGCTTCACGCGAAGCTGCACTGGGCAATCAGCTGTCGACGCTGCGCGGGGAATATTTTGCGAAGATCATCATGGGAGAATTGCCGGTAGATGCTTATGATCAGTTCCTGAAAGAAGCGCAGAACATGGGGCTTGACGAGTTTCTAAGCATCCATCAAGCGGCGCTGGATCGGTATAACCAAAGATAGCTTCGATTACTTAAGAACGGGTGGTTAGAAGATGGAGATCATTCGGAGAAACAGGAAGATGAACCAGCCCCACACGGAGTCACAACCGAAAAATACGAAGCTGCTGATCCAGAAGGACCTGAAAAAGAACTGGTTCGTTTATTTGATGGCGCTCCCCGTGATTGCATGGTTCCTGGTCTTCTGTTACGGCCCGATGTGGGGGGTCATGATCGCCTTCAAGGATTTCAAGCCGCTGCTTGGATTCGGGGCGAGTGAGTGGGTAGGCTTTAAACATTTTATTGACTTTTTCGAGGGGCCATATTTCTGGAGGGTCGTTAAGAATACGCTGATGCTGAATGTGTGGGCCATTGCTTTCGGCTTCACCGCACCGATTATCTTGGCGCTGATGCTCAACGAAGTCAAGTCCTCGAAATTCAAAAGAACCGTTCAGACGATTACCTATATGCCACACTTTATTTCCTTGGTGGTCGTGTGCGGGATCATTCACATTTTTACCGCGGATGAAGGGATCATCACCCAGATTCTGCAGGCCATTACGGGAAAAGACTACTCGTCACTGCTCGGATATGCCTCCTTCTTCCGGCCGATTTATACGTTCTCCGGCATCTGGCAGAGCATCGGCTGGGACAGCATCATTTACCTGGCGGCGATGAGCTCCGTTGATCCCGCCTTGTACGAGGCGGCAGACATGGACGGCATCGGCAGAGTGAAGAAAATGTGGCACATTACGCTGCCACAGATCAGCCCGGTCATTATTATTCTGTTTATTTTTGCGGTCGGCGGATTGATGGCATCCGGCTATGAAAAGATCATTCTGCTATACAACCCGCTTACGTATGAGACGGCGGATGTTATCGCCTCCTATGTATACAGGCGAGGCTTGCGAGAGGCCAGTCTCAGCTATTCCGCTGCGGTAGGCCTGGTCAGCTCTGTCGTCAACTTCGGTCTGCTCTGGCTGACGAACTACATCGTCAAGCGCAGATCGGAAGTCAGCTTATGGTAAGAAAGAGGGAAAGCCATGAATAACAAGCAGCTCAAGGCAAGAGGAAGCTGGAAGCGTAAGTCGATCGGAGACAGAGTATTCGACTTTACGAACTATGCGCTGTTAGCGGCTTTAACACTGGTCTGTTTTTATCCGATTTTGCACATTTTGTTTGCCTCGGTCAGCGATCCGGTCTCATTGATCGCCCATAAAGGCGCGCTGTTCAAACCGCTGGGCTTTACGCTTGATGGCTATAAGCTGGTATTTAAAGACAACAGCCTGTTGAACGGTTACAAAAATACGATTATCTATGTCGGACTCGGAACGCTGGTCAACATGGTGATGACCATTCTCGGCGCTTACGTATTGTCCCGGCGTGATCTCTATTTCAAAAATTACATCATGGTTTTCATTACAATTACGATGTTTTTTGGCGGGGGTCTTATTCCTTGGTTCCTGCTGATGAAAGACATCGGGCTGTACAACAATCTCTGGGCCATGATTTTGCCAACGGCCTTGAATACGTGGAACATCATCATCCTGCGAACAGCATTCCAAGCCATTCCGCGAGAGCTGGAGGAAGCGGCGGTTATGGATGGCGCTGGTCAGGCGAAAATATTGGTGCATGTCATCATACCGCTGTCAAGAGCAACGCTGGCCGTCATTTTCCTGTATTACATGGTGGGCAACTGGAACTCCTGGTTTAACGCCATGGTGCTGCTCAAAGACCGGGAACTGTTCCCGCTGCAGCTGTTAATGAAGGAAATTCTGGTTGCGAATGACTCCACGGCCACGACGATGGGAAGCGCAGGCGGCGTCGTTATCAACAGCGCCCAAAGCTCGAATGCGTTCCGGGAGCTGGTTAAGTACTGCGCGATCGTGGTATCGACGGCTCCGATCTTAATGGTCTATCCTTTCCTTCAGAAATATTTTGTGAAGGGCGTATACGTTGGTTCCATCAAAGGCTGATATATAAAAAAATTAACCATATGTTTAGGAGTGAACATCTTGAAAAATACAGAAGCAAACCATACCGTGTACCCGCGTGCGGAATATCCGCGCCCCCAATTCGTCCGCAAGGCATGGCAGTGCCTGAACGGAGAGTGGGAATTTCAATTTGACGATGCTGGTGTCGGGGAGAAGGAATATTGGTACCAAACGGAGAAGCGCGTCCCTTTTTCGCACAAAATCAATGTGCCCTTTGCTTTCCAAAGCAAGCTGAGCGGCATCGGGGATCCTTCCTTTCATGATGTCGTCTGGTACCGCAGATCGTTCGAAGTCCCGGCAGATTGGAAGAACAAGCGCATCATCCTTCATTTCGGGGCGGTAGACTATATCGCCAAGGTCTGGGTGAACGGTCAGCTGGCAGCGGTGCATGAAGGGGGACACACCCCATTCCAGGCTGACATTACGAGCTTACTTCGGGAAGATGGCAATACGGTCGTTGTGCGGGCGGAGGATTTCAGCCGCGATGTCACATTGCCTCGGGGCAAGCAGTACTGGCGTGAGAAGTCCGAGTCCATCTTCTATACCCGTACGACCGGCATATGGCAAAGCGTGTGGCTCGAGCCGGTGTCCCCTGCTCATCTGCGCAAAGTGATGATCACTCCGGACATTGACCGGAATGAAATTCGCATCCGGACGTTCGTTGAGGGGTATCCGGCATCCGGAGATTTGAAAGTGCAGGTTACCGTAACCTTCGGGAATGACCGGATTGCGGAAGATCAATATTCGCTGCGGAGCAGCGAGCAGCTGCGGGCCATTGGGCTTGGCGATTTCACCGATCACGGCCAGGGCCGGCTGTGGAGCCCTGAACATCCGAATCTGTATGATGTCGAATTCCGTCTCATTCAGGACGGGGAGGTTGTGGATGAGGTCCAAAGTTATTTTGGCATGCGCAAAGTGTCCATCGAGGACGGAAAGCTGTGCCTGAATAACCGCCCATACTTCCAGCGTCTGGTGCTCGATCAGGGATATTTCCCTGAAGGCATTCTGACTGCCCCGACAGATGAAGCGCTGAAGCGGGATGTTGAATTAACGAAGGAAATGGGCTTTAACGGCGTCAGAAAGCATCAGAAGACAGAGGATCCGAGATTCCTGTACTGGTGTGATCGGCTGGGTCTGCTGGTCTGGGGCGAGGCCGCCAATGCGTATGAGTATTCCGAGGAATATGTCCGCCGCTTCACCAGAGAGTGGCAGGAAATTGTGGAGCGCGATTACAATCATCCGTCCATCGTGACTTGGGTTCCGCTCAATGAGAGCTGGGGCGTGCCGAACGTGCAGATTGATGTGCGTCAGCAGCAGCACGGGCTGGCGATGTATCATTTAACGAAATCCCTTGATGATACAAGACCTGTCGTGTATAACGACGGCTGGGAGCATATGACGACCGATCTGGTCACGATCCATGATTATGAGAGCCGCCAGGAGGTGCTGGAGCAGCGCTACCAAACGGCGGAATCAGCCGTCGAGGCGATGCCGGCCAACCGCAGAATTTTTGTCGGAGGCGCTTCCTACCAAGGGCAGCCGATTCTTGTATCGGAGTTTGGCGGCATCGCCTTCAAGAAGAGTGAGTGGGATGGCTGGGGATATTCCGGCGCGGAGAACGAGGAGGATTTCCTGATTCGTCTGAAGGCGGTCGTGGATCCGATGTTCTCATCCCCGGTTATCCAAGGGTATTGCTATACACAGCTGACGGATGTGGAACAGGAAATCAACGGTCTGCTGACCTATGACAGGGAGCCGAAGGCGCCGCTTGAAGCGATTCGCAGCATCATGATGGGACGATAATATGCCTGTCACAGCCAGCTCTGGTTCTAATATTTAATCCGAAAGGAACGTGAATGAATGATGAAGACGAGTTACCGGAATACACTGCTGATCACGGTATGCCTGCTTCTTATTTTTCCGATCGGACCGACTGCGCATGCTGCAACTCAGCAGCATAATTTCTATAACGTGATCATGCAGGATGGTGCAGATCCGTGGGTTTACAAGCACACGGACGGCTACTATTATTTCACGAAGACGACCGGCGGCAACGTGACGATCTGGAAATCACGGAATTTGACAACGGTAGATGCGGCGCCAACCACCGTTGTAGAAACCGGATGCTGCAATATATGGGCCCCGGAGCTGCATTATATCCATGGCGCCTGGTACATCTATTATGCGAAGGATGACGGGGACAATGTCAATCATCGCATGTACGTGATGGAGAACACGTCGCCAGATCCAACGCAGGGCACATGGCAGTATAAAGGCCAGATTACCGATCCGACCAATAAATGGGCGATCGACGGCACCGTGCTGGAGGTAGGCGGACAGCTGTATTTCATATGGTCTGGCTGGGAAGGTGATACGGATGTCCGGCAGAATCTGTATATCGCGCGGATGAGCAATCCTTGGACGATTGGCTCGCATCGTGTCGAAATTGCAAGGCCAACCTACAGCTGGGAAACCAACCATTCCCCGCATGTGAATGAAGGGCCACAGGTGATCATTCGAAACGGGGTCATCAACCTGGTGTATTCCGCCAGCGGCAGCTGGACGAATGACTACTGCCTGGGGCTGATCACAGCGAGCACGTCCAGTGATTTGCTGAATCCGGCATCCTGGACCAAGCGCAGCCAGCCGATATTCAGATCTGGGAACGGACTGTTCGGACCGGGCCATCATTCGTTCACGAAATCGCCGGACGGCACTGAGGACTGGATGTTATACCACACGGCCAAGTACGACAATGCCGGGTGGAATCGGGAAATCCGGATGCAAAAATTCAGCTGGAACGCCGACAACACGCCAAATCTCGGTGTGCCTGTCAATCCGAATGTGCCGATAGCGCTGCCTTCCGGCGAGGCGCCGCACATCCGTTATGAGGGAGAGGAAGGCGTCTTTGGCGGTACTGCGCGCGCGGCGGCAAGCCCGAACGGATCCGGGGGAGCCAAAGCCGGTTATATCGACACAGCGGACAGCTTTGCACAGTATACGGTGCATGTGCCGAGTGCAGGCGAATACATTCTTCTGGCCAGAACGGCAAATGGAACCGCCGGCGGAGGCTGGTCGCATCTTCTTCTCAGCGTCAATGGCGGGCCTTCAAGCCAATTCCATATTACGAATAAAGGCTGGGAGAATTGGACCCTGTCCACTGCCCGGATTCATCTGAATGCCGGTGAGAACACGATCCGGTTTACTAAAGGCGAAGGCTACGGAGAGATTGATTTCTTTGACATCAAACCGGCGAATTAAAGGGAAGAGGGAGCGGCGGATGATGCCGCCGCTGCCCGTGCAATACAAGCTGAATGCTGAGGGGCTCCCGGATTTCCGGGAGCCCTTTTCCTTCCGCGGCGTGCTCTTTGTCAGGCGGCAACCCCTAAGCAGCGCACGAGTGGAAGCCTTTCCGGCTGGATTGTTTTTCGATTCATTACCAAGTAAGATGAAGGTAACGATTAACATAAAAGGGGAGCAAATTCGTGCTGGAACTTAATATTAACGACCCGGAGAAGCTTGTAACGGTGGCTCATGCCTTATCGACGCGTTCCCGCGTGGATATTCTTCGGCTTCTGAACTCCAAAAATTTAAATATTATGGAGATTGCCGAGGAGCTCAAGCTTCCCGTTTCGACTGTAGCCAGCAACGTGAAAGTGCTGGAGGCCGCTGAACTCATACAAACTGAACTGCTTCCTGCATCCCGTGGGGCAATGAAAGTGTGCAGCCGGAATTATGACGACATTCATATTGCCTTGAATTTAAGAACATCCATGCCTAAAGGGGTAGCCCATGTCTATGAGGTGGAGATGCCCATCGGGCATTACAGTGACTGTGAGGTGCATCCGACCTGCGGAATGGCCAATACGGAAGGTTATATTATCAAGGAAGATGAGCCGGCAAGCTTCTATCATCCGAAGCATGTCAATGCCCAGATTATTTGGCTGCGCAAGGGTTATCTGGAATACCTGCTGCCGATGGACATTCCGGCCGGGGCGCGTATCGAGTCGCTGGAGCTGTCGATGGAGATGTGCTCTGAGGCGCCGAACTATGATCATAACTGGCCGTCGAACATATCGGTCTGGGTGAACGGCATCGAGATCGGCATGTGGACAAGTCCCGGGGATTTCGGAGACCGCCGCGGGAGGCTGAATCCGAACTGGTGGTATGACTGGGCTACGCAATATGGTCTTCTGAAAAGATGGCGTGTGGATCATGAGAAAACAACGCTGGACATGGAGAAGGTATCCGATGTGAAACTGAGTGAGCTCGGGCTCACGGAGAGCCCGAAATTACGGCTGCGCATCGGCATCAAGCCGGATGCCGTTCACCAGGGAGGGCTGAATCTGTTTGGCCGTCAGTTCGGCGACCATGAGCAGAACATCGTGATGCAAGTGAAGTATACATTGGATCAGGAAGCGCAATCGGTTCCGTTCTCGGGATGATGCGACATGGCAGGCAAAGTCGCCGATCCTTTACTCTGTGAATAGGCACAGCATTCCGGCAATGGCCCGGTGCAGGGACATAAGTTCTTGCACCGGGCTTTTTGACGTGTCCAATCGACGACTGGCCGTGCACACAGTTCCGCAAGAAGCGCCTGGCACAACGAGCGGAATAAAACGGCGGACATTGAAGCAACCTAGGATCGTTCCACCCGAACATACAGAATCCGCCACGAAAATTGAACAGAAGAATTGCAGGTGAAAGAAATGGCAGAGAAGAACATTCTTGCTTACTTCAAAAGTCCGGAGCAAGCCCAGCTCGTCGCCCGAAAGCTGGAGGCGCTGCGGGTGGCTGACATGTCCATCGACCGCTTCAGCGCGTATCCGGGCGGCGAATTGAATGATACGATGCACCCCCTGACCGGGGATATTGACAGTCTGACCTCGATGACCCAGAATGCCGCGTTGTCGAACCGTTCGGCAGGCATTCTTGGCGCCGCAGATCCATCGGCCAGCGGGATGAGCGATGGGCGGCAGGACGGACTTGAGGGCCGCGACATTCTGCTGACTGTCGTGCTGGACGAAAGCGTGTTTGACCGGGCTATGAACATCATTGAGCAGTCTGGCGGGATGGTATAGACAGGGCGGGCTAAGCCTTGATGTTAGCCGCTAGAGTTATGGATCAAGAAAGGAGTCATATACTTATGATGCGAAGAGTAAAGAAAGGTAAAATTCTTAGCAAAACCGAAAAGCTGCTTGCCCGTGAAACGGTGCAGAACGAGGATGTAGAATTTGCAGCAGCCGAGGCGGACGCCGATGATGCGGAGGCGCTTCGTCGCAGCGAGGCGGCTGACAAACGGCAGCTGAGAGAGATTTTGAAGGATCAGCAGGGCCAATGAATGGCCCGGTGCAACATGCGCTATCAGGAACGAAGCCCTCTTGCCCGGAATGGATCTCGGTAAGAGGGGCTTTTTTGTATTTTGGCCGAGTGAAAATAGGTTTGATTCCTTTTGTGTCAAAGGTCCACTATATAGTACAATAGAAGCTATGTACAAATGAGGAGGATCTGCTGCACATGTTATGGCATGAATTAACGATACATACTACGGAAGAAGCCGTAGAGATGATTACGAACTTTTTGCATGAAGCCGGGGCCGGGGGCGTCTCCATCGAGGAATCCGGTACTGTCCATAAAAAAAGGGACACCTCCCTCGGACAATGGTTCGATGAGATCGTCCCGTTTAACAATATTCCCGAGGGCTGCGCCGTCATTAAAGGGTACTTTGATGAGACGGTATCCTTGGAATCGATCGTAAGCGAGATCGCTCCGCGCATTGAGGAGCTTAGCGATTTCGGCATTAACACCGGGGAAGTCCGGTATGAGATGAAGACCGTCAACGAGGAAGAATGGGCGACGGCATGGAAGCAGTACTTCAAGCCGATCCGGGTGTCCGAGCGGCTGACCATCAAGCCGACCTGGGAGACATATGAGCCTGAATCCGAAGCGGAATCGATCATTGAGCTGGACCCTGGCATGGCGTTTGGCACCGGTACGCATCCGACGACCTCGCTTTGTCTGCGGACGCTGGAGTCGGTCATTCAAGGCGGCGAGGAAGTGATTGATGTCGGTACCGGCTCGGGGATTCTGTCCATCGGCGCGGCGTATTTGGGGGCATCCCGGATTCTGGCGCTTGACCTTGACCCGGTGGCGGTATCGAGCGCCAAGGAGAACACGCGCTTGAACGGGCTGGAGGACCGGATTACGATTGTTGAGAGCGACCTGCTGTCCGTGCTCACGGATCGCGAGCACAAGGCAGAGCTTGGCGTAACGCTGCCTGTGCAAATTGTGGTAGCGAACATTTTGGCCGAGGTGATCCTGTTGTTTGTGGATGATGTGTACCAGGCGCTTCAGCCCGGCGGCATCTACATTGCATCAGGCATTTACAAGAACAAGGAAGAGATGGTCGATCAGGCGCTCAAGGCGTCCGGCTTCGAGATTGCGGATATTCGCCGCGAGGATGACTGGGTAGCGTTTGTAGCGAGGAAGAGTGAGTGATGGAGTTTTTAGATCAGCTTTTATTTTATCCGCTGGACCAGCTTCCTTTTTACCTGATTGCTCTGATGATTGCCTTTACGGTCCATGAGTTTGCGCATGCTTATGCGGCTTACAAGTTCGGAGACCCAACGGCCAAAATGCTGGGCCGCGTCACCTTGAATCCGGCTGTGCATTTTGATTTTCTGGGCATCTTCCTGCTGCTTATTGCCGGTTTCGGCTGGGCAAGACCGGTCCCTGTGAATCGCGACAACTTCAGCCGCCCGCGCAGGATGAGTGTGATCGTGTCGGCTGTCGGGCCGCTCAGCAATCTGGCGCTCGGCATTGTGGGGGCGCTGATCTATGCGGCACTGTACCAGTTCGGAGTGATCGACGCGGTCGGAACGAATCGGGTGGATCAAGCGGTTCATATTTTCTTTAATACGTTTATTTTACTGAATTTCTTTCTGTGCTTGTTCAATCTCATTCCGCTTCCTCCGCTGGATGGATATCGAATTTTGTCGGAGGTGCTTCCTCCGCGCGTCAGTGCCAGACTGCGAGTGATCGAGCAATGGTCGATTCTGATCTTCCTGATGATCATCATTGTACCGGCGTTTCAGGCGCATACGATCCGACCGCTGTATAATGCGGCCCATATGCTGTCGATCGAATTTTTGAATCTGTTTATCCTCCTCTTCGGAGGATGATGATGCTTCATTTCGGTGAAGCGGCTAAAATAACGGGATTTTCACGTCTTTTCTCTGGTCAGGCAAGCGGAAAAGTTGTATGATGGGGTTTGGCGATTTTGGAGTTAGGTGAGGATAAGAGATGCAGCGATATTTTGTTGCTCCCGCGCAGTTCGCTGGGGAGCGCGTTGAGATAACGGGCGATGACGCCCGCCATATTGCCAAGGTGATGCGCGGAAGGGCCGGAGACAAGTTTATTGTCAGCGATGGAGAAGACCGGGAAGCGCTGGTGGAAATCGACAGCATCGACTCGGCCGCTGTAAGCGCCGTTGTTGTTGAATATTTGGAGATGACCGCAGAGCCGCGGCTGCAAGTGACCGTTGCCCAGAGTCTGCCCAAAGGGGACAAGATGGAGACGGTGATCCAGAAGTGCACCGAGATCGGTGCGGTGGCTTTTGCGCCCTTTTGGTCTGAGCGGACCATCGTTCAGTATGATGCCAAAAAGGAAGGAAAGCGCCTTGAGCGCTGGCGCAAAATCGCTAAGGAAGCAGCAGAGCAGGCGCATCGCAACCGGATTCCGGTGATCGATTCGCCGGTATCTTTCAAGACGCTGCTGCAGACATTCTCGGCCTATGATGCCGTATACTTTTGTTATGAGAAAGAGCAGGGACTGCACATCCGGGACCGGCTCAAGCCTTTTGTTGAGCAGATATTTGCCGATTCGGGCGCGGTGGCCAGCCTGCTGCTGGTTATCGGTCCTGAAGGCGGCTTTACGGAGGATGAAGTCCGAATCGCCGAAGAAGCCGGAGCGGAAGCTGTCGGACTCGGGCGAAGAATACTGCGCTGCGAAACCGCCGGAATGACGGCGTTGACCTGCGCTTTATATGAATCTGGAGAAATGGGGGGAGTTTGATCATGCCAACCGTAGCATTTTACACACTGGGCTGCAAAGTCAACTTTTACGATACAGAAGCCATCTGGCAGTACTTCAAGAATGAAGGCTACGAGCAGGTGGATTTCGAGCAAACTGCCGATGTATACCTTATTAATACGTGCCACGTGACCAATACCGGAGACAAGAAGAGCCGGCAGATGATCAGACGGGCCGTTCGCCGCAATCCTGACGCCATCGTGGCGGTTACAGGCTGCTATGCGCAAACATCGCCAGCCGAGATTCTGGATATTCCGGGGGTTGACCTCGTAATCGGGAACCAGGACCGGGATAAAATTATGAGCTTCATTCATGATATCGAAAAAACACGCCAGCCAATCAATGCAGTACGCAACATTATGAAAACGAGAGTGTTCGAGGAAATGGATGTGCCGGATTTTGCTGAGCGCACGCGGGCGTTCCTCAAAATTCAGGACGGATGCAACAATTTCTGCACTTTCTGCATCATTCCTTGGTCGCGCGGCCTGTCGCGCAGCCGGGATCCGAAGAGCATCCTCAAGCAGGCCAACCAGCTTGTGGAAGCCGGGTACAAGGAAATTGTGCTGACCGGCATTCACACCGGCGGTTACGGCGACGATATGGAGGATTACAAACTGTCCGATCTGCTGTGGGATCTCGACCGGGTGGACGGCCTGGAGCGTATTCGCATCAGCTCCATCGAAGCCAGCCAAATCGACGAGAAGATGCTCGACGTGCTTAACCGCTCCAGCAAAATGTGCCGTCATCTACATATCCCGCTGCAGGCGGGCGATGATACGGTTCTGAAGCGGATGCGCCGCAAATATACAACCGAGGAATTTTACAACAAGATGGGCTTGATTCGTCAAGCGATGCCTGATGTGGGCATCACGACCGATGTGATCGTCGGCTTCCCTGGGGAGACGGACGAGATGTTCCGCAACGGCTACAACCTGATGAAAGAAATTCAATTCTCGGAGATGCATGTCTTCCCTTACTCGAAGCGGACCGGCACTCCGGCTGCCCGGATGGAGGATCAGGTGGACGAAGAGGTGAAGAACGCGCGCGTTCATGAGCTGATCGACCTGTCTGAACAGCTTCAGCTGGCGTATGCCAAACGCTTTGTCGGCCAGGTGCTGGAAGTGATTCCGGAGCGCGAGTACAAGGGCGGTTCCGGGAAAATGCAGGGATACAGCGACAACTATCTTCAACTGGTATTCAACGGATCGTCAGATCTTGAAGGCCAGATGTGCCGCGTAAAGGTGACCAAGGCCGGAGTCAATGAGTGCGAAGGCGAACTGGTCAGCGTTATGCACAACGGATTAACGGCAGCCGCCCAGTAATCTTTCGGCTTGGCCGTACCTGACAAGGATTTCATTTCCCGAATTCAACCGGAAGTGAAATCCTTGTTGCACATGAAGGAGGATGCAGACATGACACGAAAAGAGATATCCGCAGGCGGCGTCGTGTACCGATACCATGAAGGCGAGCTTCAAATTCAGCTCATCCAGGACCGGTACGGCAAGACCTCTCTTCCGAAAGGCAAAATGGAGCCGGGTGAAACGGTGGAGCAGACCGCGCTGCGCGAAATTGTTGAAGAGACGGGCATTGTTGGCCGCATCATCACACGAGTGGATATCATTCCTTATAAATACAATCATCCTGAATACGGTATTGTGGACAAGGAGGTTCATTATTATCTCGTTGAAGCAGTGCAAGGCACCTTGAAACCCCAGCTGGAAGAAATCAACGGGGTGGATTGGCATGCGCCGCTGGAAGCCTGGAACAAGCAGCGCCGCAACGGGTATAACAACAATGATGTCATCCTGCGCAAAGCTTTGGAGCTGCTTCAGGTGAACATTCCTCGCTAAATCCGCCGCAACGGCCGAACCTCCCGATCAGGGGCGGGGTTTCCGGGACCATACCGGGAGATAGCATAACGGCAGGGCCAGCAGGGAACAGATGATGTTGAACAGCGTCTGGGCGTGGGCGATCTGTCCGGCCGGACCAGCGGCAAACCAGCCCGAGACGGTGGTCAGTCCGAGGATGAATGGGGCGAACAGCACCGCTCCCCCGATATTGAGCACCATATGGGACCAGGCGACGAAGCGACCGGCAGCGGTGCTGCCGATGGCGGCGATCAGGGCGGTGACACAGGTGCCTACATTGGAGCCGACGACGATGGCAACGCCAAGCTCGGGCGGCAGCGCGCCGGCTGTAGCCAGGCTCATCGCCATCGCGATCACGGCCGCGCTGCTGTGCATGATCGCCGACAGTACAGCGCCTGCGGCAATGCCCCAGAGGACGCTTTGGGCAGCCTGATCAAGGAACCACTGGAACAGGCCGAGGCGCTCCAGGTCAGCCCCGATGGATTGCATGAAGCGGATACCGAGCAGAATGGCGGCAAAACCGGCGGCCGCAAGGCACAGATACTGGCTGCGTGTCAGCAGGTTCTTCAGCGACGCATAGCCGCGGGGGACCCGCTCGGCGGATATGACCAGTCCTGCCCAGAGCATCAAGGACAGCGTCAGCAGCGGCAGCGCAGCCTGTCCGATCTGCAGGCTGATCAGCTCGGTGGTGACGGTCGTCCCGATGTTGGTGCCGAGGATGATGCCAAGCGTTCCGGAATAGCTGAGCAGACCGGCATTGGCGAATCCGATTGACAGCACGGTTACGGCTGTGCTGCTCTGGAGCAGGGCCGTAACCGCCATGCTGGACACCATGCCTTTCAGCGGAGTCGAGGTCGCCTTGTGCAGCCAGCGCTGCAGGAGGGGACCGGCCCAGCGCTGCAGCGCGGCTTCCATCACCTTCATGCCAAGCAGAAACAGGACAAGGCCGTAACAGATAGGAAACCATAGTGAAGACAGCATGATGTTCTCCTTTTCTGGCAGATGAATTCGTTGCTTCGAAGGCAGCCTTTTTAACTACGTATATGACCGGGGGCGGACATGCATGCCAATGAATAGCCCCGGGGAGACAAATAGAGGAGTGAAGTGTAAGTGCCATCGGTAATTTTGGATCGGAGCCGTAAAAAAAGATTAGAGCAGGGCCATCCCTGGATATTCAAGAGCGAGATTGCCTCTGTCGAAGGGGAGCCTGCTGCGGGGGAATTGGTGCAGGTACTGAACCATCAAGGTCGCTTCCTGGCCGCCGGCTATTATAATCCGGCCTCGCAAATTACGGTGCGGGTCGTATCTTATGAGCCTATTGAGCAGATGGACCAGGCTTTCTTCGCTGAACGATTCCGTCAGTGCATGAGTCACAGAGAACGGTTTGTGCAAGGGGAGAACGCGTATCGTCTTGTATATGGCGAAGCCGATTTTCTTCCCGGGCTCATCGTGGACCGCTTTGCTGACGTGCTGGTTATCCAGCTGCTGACGCTCGGGATGGATCGCTGCCGTGACGAGATTGTGAGCGCGCTGGTTGAAGTTGTGAACCCGACCGGAATATATGAGCGGAGCGATGTATCCGTTCGGGAGCTGGAAGGCCTTGAGCAGCGCAAGGGCCCGCTGTATGGGGAATGCCCGCGCCATGTCACGGTGACCGAGAACGGCCTGAAGATCAAAGTGGACATTGTGGAAGGCCAGAAAACGGGCTATTTCTTCGATCAGCGGGAGAATCGTGCGTCGATCAAGCCGCTGATGACCGGCTGGGGCAAACGCAGCGGCATTACACTGCAGGAGATCGAAGCGGACGGACAGAAGAAGAGGGTGCCTGTGAACAAAAGCGGCAAGGAGGTTACCTTTCCGTTCTGGGACGGCGCGACGGTGCTGGAGTGCTTCTCGCATACGGGCAGCTTCACCCTTCACGCCTGCCAGTACGGGGCGAAGAAGGTTACCTGCCTGGATATTTCCCAGCACGCCATTGACAGCGCGCGGGAGAATGTGGAGCTGAATGGCTTCCAGGAACGGGTGGAGTTTGTTGTTGATGACGCTTTTGTCTACTTGCGGAACCAGGTTAAAGGACTGGAGGAGCGTGAGCAGCGCGCACGCGCGGATCAGAAGGTGGATACCTCCAAACCGCTCACGGCCGGGGGCGGGCGATCCTGGGATGTTGTCATTCTTGATCCGCCGGCGTTTGCCAAGACAAAATCGGCGGTGAAGGGCGCTTGCCGCGGCTATAAGGATATCAATCTGCACGGCATGAAGCTCGTTAACGAGGGCGGTTATCTTGTCACCGCAAGCTGTTCCTATCATATGCGTCCGGATCTGTTCCTCGAGACGATCCAGGAGGCAGCGCAAGATGCAGGTAAAGTATTGCGTCTGGTCGAATGGCGGGCTGCGGGCAAGGATCACCCGCAAATTCTCGGTGTTCAGGAAGGACACTACCTGAAGTTTGCCATCTTCGAAGTGAGAAGCAAACTTAAAATATAGCGGTTCGGATTGGCTCCATCCATATGGAAATGAAAGGCTCTCTCCCGGTGTGGAGGGGGCTTTTTGGCGTGGAGATACGGTCCCCAGTCTGCTGGTCCGAATGCTAAATAAATCCAAACGTATGTTCCGTGGATATGGACTTATGTTATACTATTAACCATCAGCTTCAGGCTATTGCCCGCTGGATTTACGATCCGTCAGGCATGCTGCGAAGCGAGTTGAAGGGCGGCTTGAGCCTGCTGGATACCCAAGGGCCGGCTCTTTAGTGAAGCATAGTAATTTGCGTGAATAGACGCTTTATAGATCGCTCTAAAGTAGAGACAATGGATTCGTATATAACGTTTCAGCAGAGCTGGAACATGGGAGGAGGAACAGCATGTCGGTTCAGTTTCTGATCGGCAGGTCCGGCAGCGGAAAAAGCACGGCCATCCGTCGGGCGATTGCAGAGCGGTTGAAGGAGAATCCTTCGGGTAGCCCGATGATTCTGCTCGTGCCGGAGCAGGGCTCCTTTGAGGCTGAATATGCGCTCGTCGCTTCGGATGATGTCCGGGGGACGATGCGGGCCCAGGTGCTCAGTTTCCGCCGTTTGGCCTACAGAGTGATGCAGGAGACGGGCGGTGCCGCCAAAGTGGCCGTCAGTGAGGAAGGCAAGCGGATGCTCCTTTACAAAATTTTAAGGCGCCGCAAAGAGGAACTCAATCTGTTTAAGGATTCTGGGGAGCAGCTCGGGTTCGTCGGAAAGCTGAGCGAGCTGTATACGGAGCTGAAGCGGTATTGTGTGGATGCCGGCTGCATCGAGGAGCAGCTGGAGCGCTTGTCCGCCCCAGGAAACGGCTCTCCGCTGCTGCAGCGGAAGCTTGAAGATATTCTGAAGGTATATCGGGATTTTGAACTTGAAATCTCGCGATTGTATATGGATGAGGAGGATACGCTCGCCACGCTGGCTGAAGGGATGTCTGCTTCCGCGTATATGCGAGGGGCTGAGGTATGGATCGACGGCTTCAACGGGTTTACCCCCCAGGAATACAGGGTGCTCAGCGAGTTGATCCGGCATGCGGGCAGCGTTACGGTTGCGCTGACGCTGGACAAGCCCTATGCCGAAGGAACGGCCCCGCATGAGCTCGATTTGTTCCACCCGGCTGCGGTTACGTACATAAAGCTGAAGGGGATCGCCCATGAGCTGGGCGTAGAGACGAAAGATCATGTGCTTAGACCCGATCCGCTTCCCCGCTTTCAGGATCGGCCCGCACTTGCCCATGTGGAGTCGGGCTATGACCGGAAGATCCGGTGGCAAGGCAAGCCGCTGGCGCTGGATGGCTCAGACGGGCTGCTTCTATATGCGGCCAGCCATCGGCGGGCGGAAATCGAGGGGGCGCTGCGTGAAATGCTCCGCCTCGTCCGGGAGGAAGGAGCCCGGTTCCGCGAGATGGCCGTGTTTGTACGCAACCTGAATGTATACGAGCATCTGGCCGGTCCGCTATTCCAGGAATATGGCGTTCCGTACTTTCTGGACCAGAAGCGAAGCGAGCTGCACCACCCGGTTGTGGAATTTCTGCGTTCGGCGCTAGATATCATTGTGCGGCGCTGGCGATATGAGGATGTGTTCCGCTGCATCAAGACCGATCTGGTGCTTCCGCTGGACGGCTCGTTGTCCCGCGAAGACATGGATAAGCTTGAGAACTTCGTGCTGGCTTCCGGCATTCAAGGCTCGCGCTGGACCGATGGACGTCCATGGCGCGGCGTGCCAAGCCTGTCGCTTGAAGATGGGGAGGATGCATACAGCAGGGCCGACAGGGTGGATGAAGCACATCAGCTGATCGAGCGCTGCAGGGCTGCTATAGCGGCCCCTTTGCTGTCATTCGAGAAGCGATTGAAGAAGGCTGGCACAGCCAAGGAGCAGTGCACGGCGGTGTACTTGCTTATGGAAGAGCTGGCGATTCCGGAGAAGCTGGAGCTGCTGAGCCGCGCTGCACTGGAGGCCGGGCGGCCGGAAGAGGCGAGGGAGCATCGTCAGGTATGGAGCGCTGTGCTTGATCTCCTGGATCAAATTGTGGAGATGATGGGAAGCGAGAAGCTGGGGACCGAGCTGTTCGCCGGCGTGCTGGACACCGGTCTGACTGAGCTGAAGATGGGACTGGTTCCTCCGGCGCTGGATCAGGTGCTGATTGGCAGCATGGACCGGACGAGAGCGGGCGGCGTGAAATACGCATTTCTGCTCGGGATGAATGAAGGCGTCGTTCCGGCCCAGTTTCAGGACGACGGCGTTCTGACTGAGCAGGAGCGGACAAGCCTGGAACAAGCCGGCGTGGAGCTGGCCCCGGGCATCGCCAGAAAGCTGCTCGATGAACGATTTCTGATCTACAGGGCGCTGACGTCAGCGAGCATGCAGCTGTGGGTCAGCTATCCTGCAGCGGATGATGAAGGGAAACCGCTGCTGCCGTCGGAGGTGATCCGTCATCTGAAGCGTATGTTCAGGGTCGAGGAAGGCGCATTGCCGCCGCGGCCGCACGGAGGACTGAGCGCCGACGAGCAGGAGCGCTATGCGGTTCATCCGGGAAAATCCTTGGCCTATCTGACCGCTCGCCTTCGAGAGTGGATGAACGGGGAGCGGATTCCCGACCTGTGGTGGCATGTATACAACTGGTTTGCGGAGCAGCCGGAGTGGAGAGGTTCACTGGAACGTATGCTGACTTCGCTTCAATATACGAATGAGGCTCGCAGGCTGGGGCAGGAGACAAGCAAGCGGCTGTACGGAACGAAGCTGCGGACGAGCGTATCGCGAATGGAGCGGTTTGTTGCCTGTCCGTTCTCGCATTTTGCCTCTCACGGCCTGAAGCTGCGGGAGCGCCAGCTCTACCGCCTTCAAGCCCCGGATATCGGGCAGCTGTTTCATGCTGCGCTCAGCAGCATGGCCCAGAAATTTCAGGCCCAGCATCGGAGCTGGGGACAGCTGACGCCGGAGGAATGCCTGCGCGAAGCCGAGGAAACGGTAGAGCGTCTAGCGCCGATGCTGCAGGGCGAAATACTGCTCAGCTCCAAGCGATACGGTTACATCAAGCGCAAGCTTAAAAATATAGTCGGCCGGGCTTCCGTCATTTTGGGCGAGCAGGCGCGCAGAGGCCACTTTGAGCCGGTGGGGCTTGAGCTGGATTTCGGTCCGGGCCAGCCGCTGCCGCCGCTTACCTTTCAGCTTCCGGGCGGGGTGACGATGGAGATTGTCGGACGGATCGACCGGGTGGATATGGCGCGTGGCGAGAACGGTCTGCTGCTGCGCGTGATCGATTACAAATCCAGCCAGACGGATCTGCGTTTGCATGAGGTATATTACGGGCTGTCTCTTCAGATGCTGACCTATCTCGACGTGCTGCTGACGTTCGCGGAAGATTGGCTTGGAGAGCACGCGCTGCCTGGAGGGACGCTGTATTTTCACGTGCATGATCCCGTGCTGCAGTCGGCTAACGGCATGGCCCCTGAGCAGGCGGCCGAGGAACTGCTTAAGCGGTTCAAGATGAAGGGTCTGCTGCTGGCGGATCGGGAGGCGGTGTCCCTCATGGACTCCTATCTGGAGAAGGGGCACTCGGCCATTCTGCCGGTGGCGGTGAAAGCCGACGGCAGCTTCTACAGCAGTGCGGCTGTGGCGACGCCCGAGCAGTGGGATGTGCTTCTCTCGGCCGTACGGGACAATATTCAAACGATCGGCGCCCGGATTACTGGCGGGGATGTTGCAATCGAGCCGTATCGCATACAGCAGGAGACAGCGTGTACGTTCTGTCCGTACCGTCCAGTGTGCCAGTTTGACGAAGCGATTGAAGGCAGCGACTATCAGCTGCTTGGCAAGCCTGGACGAAATCAGGTATGGGAGCTGCTCGGACAGATGAAGGAGGGAGAGGGACAGTGAGCGAGATGATCGGCAGAAACGAAATTCCGCCCAAGCCTGAGGGCAGCTTGTGGAGCGATGATCAATGGAAAGCGATCGTCCTCTCCGGCAATGACATCCTCGTGGCTGCCGCTGCCGGATCGGGGAAAACCGCGGTTCTGGTAGAGCGGATTATTCGCAGGGTACTGGATCCGGAGGCCGGATTCAGTGTGGACCGGCTCCTCGTCGCCACCTTTACGAAGGCGGCGGCTGCCGAAATGCGGCAGCGGATTCGGGAAGCGCTGGAACGGGAGCTGACCGGCGACCCGGATAATGAGCATTTGCGCCGGCAGCTTGCTTTGCTTGGCAAAGCCTCGATCACGACGCTCCATTCCTTTTGCATGGATGTGATCCGGCGCTATTATCAGCTCATTCCGCTCGACCCTGGCTTTCGCATTCTGAATGAACATGAAGCGGATCTGATGCGGCAGGACATTATGGAGGAGCTGTTCGAGGAGAAGTACGGCGAAGCTGGTGATGGCGGTGATTTTATACGCCTGGCTGACTGGTTCAGCGGGGAGCGAACCGATGATGCGCTGTATCGGCTTGTGCAGCGGCTGTATGATTTTTCGCGCAGCCATCCTTGGCCGGACCGTTGGCTCAGAACGACAGCGGCCGATTTTCTGGTGAGCGACACGGCTGCGCTCGGAAGCACCGGATGGGTGCAGAGCATCATGGCGGATGCAGCCCTGGCTTTAAGCGGGGCAGCCGGTCTGCTGCAGCAGGCGCGTGTCCTTGCTGCTCAGCCTGGCGGACCGGGAGCATATGCGGATACGCTGGATGAAGATTTACAGCTGGTGAACAGGCTGCTGGAAGCTGTACAGAGCGGGCCGTGGGAATCGCTGTACAGCATCTTCCGCGATGCCTCGTTCGGCAAGCTGAAATCGGTCCGCAAGGACGAGGTGGAGCCGGAGCTGCAAGAGCGGGTGAAAGAGCTGCGCGAAAATGTGAAAAAGACGGTGAATGAGCTCAAAACCTCCCTGTTCGGTCGTCCGGCAGCCGAATTCTTGAAGGAGCTTCACACGGCAGCTCCGCTGATGAATGAGCTTGCGGAAACCGTTATCGCTTTCGGTGAGCGTTACCGGCAGGCCAAATTGGCCAAGGGGCTCGTCGATTTCAATGATCTTGAGCATTACTGCCTGCATATATTGCGTCACACGGATTCCGAGCCTGACCATACGATGCCGTCGGATGCGGCGCTTGAGTATCGCCAGCAGTTTGATGAAGTGCTGCTGGATGAATACCAGGATACGAACAGCGTACAGGAAAGCATCGTCCGCCTGATCTCCAGGGAGCAGCCGGGCAACCGGTTTATGGTTGGCGATGTGAAGCAGAGCATTTATCGCTTTCGGTTGGCGGAACCGGGGCTGTTTCTGGATAAATATAAACGGTTTGTGTCAGACATCACGGAGGGGCAGTCTTCCGCAGCGCAGGCCGAAGGCCGGCTGGATTCAGACGCTGCAGGCATTCGCATCGATCTGGCGCGGAATTTCCGCAGCCGGATGGAAGTTGTCGATGCCGTCAACTTGCTGTTCCGGCAGCTGATGAATGAATCGGTGGCCGAAATCGCTTATGACAAGCGGGCTGAGCTTGTCTGCGGCGCTTCCTTCCCTGACCATGATGGGGCTGGGGCAAGTCCGTTTCAGCCGGAGCTGATACTCATTGACCGCGGCGGCAAAGGCGCTGATGAATCAGGCTCTGAATCCGAGCAAGAGGAGGAAGGAGCCGACACCGTTATCGAGGCGGTGGAGATGGAAACCGCCCAGCTGGAAGCCAGAGCGATCATAAGCAAGATTCGCGAGATGACCGGGGAGACGGGCGCGCCGCTAATGGTGTACGATAAGTCGCTCAAAGCGATGCGGCCGGTCGAGTATGGCGATATGGTCATTTTGCTTCGTTCGGCCCAGCTGTGGGCGCCTTTGATTCTGGAGGAGCTGCGGCAGGCCGGTATTCCCGCGCTGGGGGAGCAGAACAAGGGCTACTTCCAGGCAACGGAAGTGGAGATCATGCTGTCATTGCTTCAGGTGATCGATAATCCCCGGCAGGATATCCCGCTTGCGGCGGTGCTGCGTTCTCCGATCATTGGCTTGAATGAAGAGGAGTTGGCACAGGTTCGTCTGTGCGCGAAGGGAAGCTTCTATGACGCTTTGCTTGCGGCTGTTCGGCAAGGCGGACCGCTTGCCTTCTCGTCTGAGCGGAGAACGGGACTGGTGAATGGGCGCTGGGTGAGCGGCTATGAGCCGGAAAGCTTGGCCGAAGCAGCCGTGACGCATGAGCTGGTTGCCGGCCATCCTGCAGGGACCGACAACGGGCAGAGCGAACAGTCTGCCATATCGGCCGAGCTGGGGATGAAGCTGAGCGGATTCGCAGAGCGGCTGGAGCGCTGGCGTGAAGAGGCGCGCAAGGGAAGTCTGAGCGAGCTGATCTGGCGGATTTACAGCGAGACAGGCTATCTGGACTGGGTTGGCGGGCTGCCCGGAGGGAAGCAGCGTCAGAGCAATCTGACGGCGCTCTACGACCGCGCAGTGCAGTACGAGCAGGATACGTCCTCGAGAGGACTGTTTCGTTTCCTTACATTTATTTCGCGTTTGCGGGAGCGCGGCGGAGATCTTGGCGCCGTGGGCGGAGCAGAGAATCAGGGGAATGCGGTCAGCCTGATGACGATTCATAAATCGAAGGGGCTGGAGTTTCCAGTCGTCTTTGTAGCCGGATTATCGAAGAACTTTAACCAGCAGGATCTGAACGCTTCTTTCCTGATGCATAAGGAACTTGGCTTCGGTCCGAAATATGTGGACGAGTCGATTCGGGTCAGCTATCCGACGCTTCCCAACCTGGCGATCCGCCGGCGGTCGCAGCTCGAGCTGCTGGCTGAAGAGATGCGGGTGCTGTATGTGGCGCTGACTCGGCCGAAAGAGAAGCTGGTCTTGATCGGGACGATGAAGGATTTAGCGAAAAAAGCTTCTGCCTGGGCCCAGGCGGACAGCCATCCGGAGCTGCTGCTTCCGGACTACCTGCTTGCCAGAGGGCGCAGCTACCTGGACTGGATCGGGCCGGCGATCATTCGCCACCCGTCCGCCGGGCTGCTGCGTACGATGGCTGGGTTGACGGAGACGTCGTCATCCGGTGTACTGGCAGGGGAGCAGTCTGCCTGGAGCATTCAGGTGACGACGCCGGATGTGCTCGCGGCGCAAGATGTCCGGATCGCAGCCCCGGACGATGAGGATGGGGATGACCGCCACGGCAAGTGGAACGCGCTGCGGAACCTGCAGCCAGTATCTCTGGCCGAGCGTGCGGCTGCGGGGGAAGACGCTGATGCGCGCCGTTCCGCTGTGCGGGAAAGGCTGTCCTGGTCGTACCCTTACGAAACGGTCAGCCAAATTCCGGCCAACACCTCGGTATCGGAAATGAAAAAGCTGCTTGCGCTGCAGGACAGCCCATCCCTGGATCTGTTGGAGGAGCAGTCGGTGATGCGCGGCATGCGGGAAGGGGCGTCAGCGGCAGAGCACGCGTTCACGCTTCGCTTGCGACGTCCGAAATTCATGGAAGCCTCGAAGCTGTCGCCAGCAGAGCGGGGAACGGTATACCACACCATTATGCAGCATCTTCCGCTTCAGGCAGGGACGGGTCTGAATCAAGCGGAAGGAGATGGGCAATCGCATGCGGGTCACGAAGCGGCAGGCTCTTTCGCCTCGATTGCAGAGCAAACGATAGCCGTTCTCGTAGAGAAGGAAATTGTGACCCCTGAACAGGCAGAGGCGGTGCGTCCCGAGGAAATCGGGCGCTTCCTGGACAGTCCGATTGGCCAGCGGCTCCGCGCGGCAGAAGAAATTTGGCGGGAGATGCCGTTCTCCTATGCCCTGCCGGCAGCGGAAGCTTATCAAGGCCTTGCCCTTCTCGGCCAGGCCGCAGCGCTCGGCGAACGAGTTGAGCAGCTCGAGCAGCTGGAGGGCGAGTCTGTGCTGATTCAGGGGATCATCGACTGTCTGTTCCGCATCGACAATCGGCTGGTGCTTCTCGATTATAAGACCGATCGAGTGTTGGAGCATCGGGGTGGCCTGGACGCGCTCACGGAACTGTACCGCTTCCAGCTGGAGCTGTATGCGCAGGCGCTGACCGACATTTTGGGAGAGCAGGTGCAGGAGAAGTGGCTTTACTTTTTTGATGGGGGCCATGCGGTGCAGCTCTAGGATGATGAGGATATCATGTTGTGATTGAGGATAGGCTGGACGGATTGCAATTGTCCTCGGATTGGAATTCTCTCTGGCGGGGAGAGGTAATGAAGTGTTTTGTAGAACATGTTCACGAATGAGAAAAAGGATCAAGCGGGTACGCTTGGACCCCGGGAAGGAGTATCACGATGCGCATTTTGCATACGGGAGACTGGCATTTGGGCAGAACGCTTGAAGGGCGCAGCCGATTGGAGGAGCAGGAGCAGTTCATCGATGAACTGGTTGCGCTCGCCGATGAGCAGCAGGCTGATCTGATTATGATGGCAGGGGATGTGTATGATTCGGTCAATCCGCCTGCAGCAGCGGAGCAGCTGTTCTATGAAGCGGCTGCAAGGCTGACGGAAGGAGGGCGGCCGATGGTCGTCATTGCGGGCAATCATGATCAGCCTGACCGGGTATCCTCTGTCAGACCGCTCGTGGCTGCCAGAGGGCTGACCCTGATCGGAGCGCCCGTTGCCGAGACGGTGACGGTATCTATTCCCCGAACCGGTGAAACGGCGAAGATTGCGGCTCTTCCGTATCCTTCAGAGGCCAGGCTGAATGAGCTTCTCGGCGGAGACGGCGACGAGGACCAGCTTCGCCGGGCATACAGCGAGCGGGTCGGCCATTTGATGAGCCTGATGGCCAGGGAATTCAGCCCGCATACGGTCAATCTTGCCATGAGTCATATTTATGTTCTCGGCGGCGTCGAGTGCGATTCGGAGCGGCCGATCCAGGTCGGCGGCGCCTATACGGTGGACCCTTCGGCGCTGGCCGTCGGAGCATGCTACACCGCGCTAGGTCATTTGCACCGGGCGCAAGCCGTCAAGGGCGATGGCCTGATCCGGTACAGCGGCTCGCCGCTCGCTTACAGCTTCTCCGAGGCGGGACAGGCCAAATCGGTGACGATGGTGGACGTTGCCCCGGGAGGAACGCCGGTGGTGGAAGAGATTTTCCTAAGGAGCGGGCGTCCTCTCGTGCGCTGGAAGGCCAAGGGGGGACTGGAGGAAGTGTACCGCTGGCTGGGTGAGGGAAGAGATCCGGACGCCTATATCGATCTGGAGATCTCCTTGACCGAGGCGATGGGCATGGCGGATATTCAGCGTCTTCGGAAAAGCAGGGACGGCATTATCCATATCCGGCCCGTATATCCGGAGATGGAGGCGCTCCTGCTTGAAACGGAGCGTTCGCAGCTTCCGCTGCCGGAAATATTCCGCAAATTTTATCAGCGTCAGACCGGGGGCGGCGAGCCGGAGGAGCATCTGGTTAACCTGTTCCTGGAGCTCGTTGAGGAAGAGGATGCGGACAGCGGGGAGGTGCTGGCCAAGTGAAGCCGATTTTGCTGAAATTATCGGGGCTTCAAAGCTACCGGGAACCGCAGGAGATTCATTTCGAAACCTTGTGTGAAGCCGGAATATTCGGGATCTTCGGTCCGACCGGCAGCGGCAAATCGACGCTGCTCGATGCGATTACCTTGGCGATGTACGGCAAAGTGGAACGGGCGGTAAACGGAACACAGGGCATTATGAATCATTCCGAGGACAGTCTGTTTGTATCCTTTACGTTTGAGCTTGCTTCCGCGAGCGGTGCGGAGCGCTACCGGGTGGAGCGGAGGTTCAAGCGGGTGAACGAACTGTCTGTCAGCAACACGGTCAGCCGGTTTATTCACGTCACAGCGGAGGGCGATCAGGTGATTGCCGACAAGCTGGCCGATGTTACCCGGACGGTGGAAGAGAAGTTGGGGCTGAAGATGGACGATTTCACCCGGGCTGTCGTTCTGCCCCAGGGCAAGTTCGCCGAGTTTCTGTCCTTGAAAGGCAGCGAGCGCAGGCAGATGCTCCAGCGCCTGTTTCACCTGGAGCGATATGGCGACCAGCTGGCCATGAAGCTGAGCCGGCGGGTGAAGGAGAACGATGCCGAGCTTAAGTCGGTGGAGGCCGAGCAGCAGGGGCTCGGAATGGCTGGCAAGGAGGCGGTTGCCGAGGCCGAAGAGGCTTTAGCAGCGGCTAAAACGCATGCGGACGCGGTGCGCAAGCAGTTGACAGCTGTCACGGAGCGGGCCGAGGCGCTGGGCAGAATGCGTGAGCTCGATCTGGAGAAGCGGCGGCTGGAGAACAAGCTGGCGGAGCTTGCGGCGCAGGAGGATGAAATCCGCAGGCTGGAGCGACAGCTCGAGCTGACGGGGGCAGCGGCGTCCATGTTGCCGGCGCTGGAGACGTGGCGCGAGGCCGAGCGGCAATGGCAGAGCCGGCGCGAAGCAGCTGAGGCGCTTCGCGTTCGAGCCGCCGAGGCGGACAAGCTCGCGGAGGAAGCGACAGCCGCTGACGAAGCGGCCCAGGCGGTGCTGGCCGCAGAGGAGCCGAAGCTGGTGCTGCGCGCGGAGCAGCTGGAGCAGGCGGCGGAGCTGCAGCGAGCGCGCGATGCGCTGCGGGCTGAGCTGGCGCAGCTGGAGCGCCAGTTAGGCGAGACCCGGCAGCAGATGGATGATGTCGGCGGGCGGCTCCGCAAGGAGCAGGAGCTGCTGGAACGCGGCAGCAAGCGCCGGGAAGAGCTTCAGCAGCAGCTGAAGGGGCTGGAGACGCGTTCCGGTGAGCGGCAGCTGCTGCATGCGGCAATGCAGAGGCGGCAGGCCGTGGAGGCCGCCGAGAAGCAGCTGAGCCAGGCTGCCATCGAGCTGAAGGAGCAGGAAGAACGGCAGAAGCAGCTGGAGGCGAAGCGGGATCGGAGCGCTCGCGAGGAACAGTTATTGCAGCAGCAATACATACAGCTTGGGAAGCAGGCGAACCATTGCCGCTCGGCTGCGGCAGCCGCGGGCGAAAGCATCGTGCAGGCGGAGGAGGCTGTGCGGCGTCTTGCCGCCGAGTGGAATGCTGCGCAGCGCGAGAAGCAGCGGCACCTCCTGTCGTTGCAGCTGGCCGCCGAGCTTCGGGATGGTGAGCCTTGTCCTGTGTGCGGCAGCCTGTCTCATCCTCACCCGGCAATGGCGAGTGACGGCCGGGGCAATGAGGACGAAGAGCGCCGGGAGCGTCTGGAACGAGTCTCTGAGCAACTGCAGGAGGTTCGAATCCGCCTCACGCATTTGGTGAATGAAGCCGGTTTGATCGCTGGCGGTTATGGTGCAGAAGCAGATGCTGATTCATTGGCGAATGCTGAGCCTCCTCTCTCTCCAGACCTGTCTCAGCCGGCTGAAGAGGCGGCTCCGGCGCTCCTGGCGAATCTCGGAGCCGAATGTGATGTGGACCAGGTGGAGTTATATGCGGCCGCTGCCGTGGCAGCTGTGGCCTCAATATCCAAGGATATCGCCGAGTGCCGGGAAGCGGGCGAGAAGGTCCAGCGCGCGCTCCTCTCCTGTCAGCAGGAGCTTGCAAAGGAGACTGCGGCGGTGGAGAGCGGCAGCCTGCTGCTGTCACAGCTGCGCGAGAGAGTGCGTGTGCTGAAGGGCGAGGTTGCGGAAGCGATCGACGCCTGGGCGCAGGAGAATCCGGAGCTGCCTCTGTCCGAAGCGGAGGAACGCTTCAGGCGCATGCAAGAGAAGGATGCCGAGGCCGAGTCCGTGAGGGAAGGGCTGGAGCGGAGCGTGCCTTTCCTGGAGGAAAAGGCGCAGCTCGTCAAGCATCTTGAGCAGGAGCAGCGCGAGCTTGAGAAGCGCTGGATTCAAGGAGAAGCGCAAAGACAGAGCAAATCGGATGTGTTAAAGGAGAAGGAAGAGCGGCTTCATGCTTGGATCGGAAGCGAGTCGGCAGAGCAGCTGCTGCGCGAATGTGTCGCCAAGCTCAAGTCGCTGAAGGAAACGGCAGAGCGTGCCCGCCATCATCGCAAAACAGCGGATGAAACCAGGGCCGCAGCCGCGAAGGAGGCGGCGGTTGCGCAGCAGGCAGCTGAGTCTGCGGAAGAGCATGCCAAAGCCGCCCGGCAGCGCTGGGATAGTCTGCTGGAGTCCTCTCCTTTTGCCACTGAAGCCGGCGTGCTGGAGGCATGCCTGTCGGCTGAAGATAAGGAGCGCTCAGAGCTGCGGGTGGCCGCTCATCGGGACAGCCAGCGGGAATGGTCGCTGCGCCTGCGGGACGTAGAGCAGAAGCTCGGGGGCGTGCCGTTTGACGAGGCGCTATGGCAGCAGATCTGTTTGGAACAGGAGCAGCTGCGCCAAGCGGATGAGGCTGCGATACAGGCCAGAGCGAGAGCCGAGCGGGATGTTGAAGATCTCAGGAAGCGCCATGTCCGGTTTATGGAGCTGGAGGAGCAGCGGGCCGGCCTTCAATTGCAGGGCGAGCGGTTAGCCAAGCTGCAATCCTGCTTGCGCGGGAATGCGTTTGTAGAATACATCGCAGAGGAGCAGCTGATGCAGGTCAGTCAGGCCGCTTCCCAGCGCCTGCGCTTTCTGACCAAGCAGCGGTATTCGCTCGAGGTGGACTCCGGCGGCGGCTTTGTAATCCGTGATGATGCCAACGGCGGTGTCCGGCGTCCGGTATCCACCTTATCCGGGGGAGAGACATTCCTCACCTCGCTGTCGCTTGCGCTGGCGCTGTCAGCCCAGATTCAGCTGCGCGGACAGTACCCGCTGCAGTTCTTCTTCCTGGACGAAGGCTTCGGCACGCTGGATCCCGAGCTGCTCGACACGGTCATCACATCCCTGGAGAGACTGCATAGCGACAAATTGACGGTAGGCATTATTAGCCATGTGCCGGAGCTTCGTGCCCGTCTGCCCCGCAAGCTGATCATTCAGCCGGCGGAACAGGCCGGTGCAGGATCGCAGATCCGGCTGGAGAAAATGTAGCTATTGCAGCTTTGTCAAACCGGTGATATGGATCACAGAAACAGCAACAACCCGCTGTTATAATACAGTTAAGCCGACATTCTAAGAAGTGCCTGCGAATGGATCGGACCAAGGGTCTCACCATAATCTTTCCCCGCCCTTGCTCCGCTTCATCGATTGCTGGATTGCTGCGATCCGGCCGGGCACTTCTCTTTTTTTTGCCGACAGAGGCAAACATTGGACGAGCTATGGGCTTTCTTGTATGATGGGAGCATAAGAATGCTTGAAGGGGGACTTTCGAATGGACTGTCTTTTTTGCAAAATTGTGAAGGGTGAAATTCCATCCAACAAGGTGCTGGAAAATGATAACGTACTTGTGTTCCACGACATACAACCTGCGGCGCCTGTCCATGTGCTTATCATTCCGAAGAAGCATATTGCGTCGATGAACGATGCGGCGGACGAGGATTTCGCCCTGATCGGGGAGATGCACCGGGCCGCGCAGCAGGCAGCCGCGGAGCTGGGCATATCTGACAGCGGATTCCGCCTGATTAACAACTGCGGCCGCGATGGGGAGCAGACGGTGTTCCACCTGCATTATCACCTGCTCGGAGGGGCGAGATTGGGCGCGCTGACTGGCCTTTCTTCCTCTCACGGCTAATCTGAGTTAAGCTCGTTTAGTAGACCCTGGAAAGTCCGAACAGGCTGCCGGGGTTATTCCTGATGAGCCGGGGTTTAAAATAAAGCGCCCAAGGTTGACACCATATTTCAGTTTGCCCTATAATGAAGTTTGATGAACCGTGTTATTGCTCTTGGACGGTCTGGTCGGAGGGAGGGAAAACTGGTGTCTGAAACTAAAGTTCGCAAAAACGAGACAATTGATGCTGCACTTCGTCGCTTCAAGCGTTCCATCGCTAAGGATGGCGTATTGGCAGAAGTGAAGAAACGCAAGCATTATGAAAAGCCAAGCGTAAAGCGCAAGAAAAAGTCTGAGGCTGCTCGTAAGAGAAAGTTTTAGGAGGATCTGAACTAGCATGAATCTTAGCGAACGATTGAACGAAGATATGAAGCAAGCGATGAAGAGCAAAGACAAGTTCAAACTCTCCACGATTCGAATGGTTCGTTCGACGATAAAAAATCTTGAAATAGATTTGAAAAGAAGTTTGGATGACAGCGAAGTGCTTGATATTATAAGTCGTGAAATCAAACAGCGCAAAGATGCCCTCCAAGAATTTGATAAAGCGGGTCGTGACGATCTTGCCAGCGAAGCCAAAGCAGAAATTGAGCTTCTTAGCTCCTACCTCCCGGAACAGCTTACTGAAGAAGAAATTAAAGTCATTGTACAGCAGACCATCCAGGAAACCGGTGCTTCTTCAAAAGCCGAGATGGGTAAAGTAATGAGCGCTCTCATGCCGAAAGTCAAAGGGCGTGCAGATGGAAAGCTAGTCAATCAGGTTGTTCAACAATTTCTGTAACAACATAAGTGAAACACTCCTTGAATGCTCAAGGGGTGTTTTTTCTTTATAAACGTTCTGTTGCATGCGCGGTTCGACAGGGTAATCATGGCTTCACAAGAAGCGAGGGAACGGTCCGGCTGTTTTTAATGGGTGATGTCAGGGTAATCTTTTTGAAACGAAAAGGGATGTAATCCGTAATATATGCCATAAGGCGGGAAGTTGCCACATACATTTATCCCGGGGAAGCAACACATATTATGCTTGTGAGTGGTGGGTGAACCTGTCAAACTATATGAAAAGGGAGGGGGAAAGATATTGAAAGCTGAACATGCGTCATCACGAATGCGTTTACGGCAAATCGCAGCCATGCTGTTGCTGGCTTTGATTACGATTGTGTACATAGGTCCTTTGAAGCCTGCCTCGGCCGCCAATATCGGCTCGGTATATGTCATTCCGGTTGACCAGCAGATTGAGCGTGGATTGACCAGCTTTATGGTCCGTGGCTTCAACGAGGCCAAGCAGATGGAAGCCGGGCTGATCGTACTGGAGATCAATACGCCGGGCGGACTTGTAGACTCGGCAGGCGAGATCGCCGAACTGATGCAGAGCACCACAATTCCGATTGTCGCTTACATTACAGGCGATGCGGCATCGGCGGGCAGCTATATCGCGCTGAACGCGGACAAAATTGCCATGGCGCGCGGCAGTATGATCGGCGCTGCCTACATGGCCGATATGATGGGCAATCCGGTAGAGGACGCGAAGATGGTCTCGTGGTGGAAAAGCAAGATGGCCAGCGCAGCCCAGGCTGCAGGGCGCGATCCCAAAATCGCCGAGGGCATGGCCGATCTTAACATCACGGTAGAGATGCCAGAGATCGGGAAGACCAAATCGCCGGGCGAAATTATATCGTTAACGGCAGAAGAAGCATTGACGCTCGGCTATGCCGACACCATCGCTTCAAGCACGGAGGAAGTTATCACCTGGATGGATTACTCCACTCAGGATGTGTTCCGCATGGAGCAGACGTTCTCTGAGCGTCTGGCCTCGTTCTTGACACATCCAGGTGTGATGACACTGCTGCTCTTTATCGGAATCGCAGGCGTCCTCATTGAAGTGATTGTGCCGGGCTTCGGTGTGCCGGGAATCCTTGGCGTTACGGCCTTTGTGCTCTATTTCTTCGGCAATTACGTAGCCGGATTTGCAGGCTGGGAGACCTGGCTATTGTTTATCATCGGGATTGTGATGCTGGCGATGGAGCTGTTCGTCCCAAGCTTCGGCATTCTCGGCATCATCGGTTCGGCTAGCCTTATCGTGGGCGTTGTCCGGGCAGCTTACAGCACGAAGCATGTCGCTCTGTCTCTAGGCATTGCCGCTGCGTGCGCGCTAGTGGCCGTGATCGTGGTTGCCTTAGTGTTTAAGGAGCGGGGCATTTGGCGAAAATTCATCCTGTCGGATAGCTTGACGAAGGAACAGGGCTACATTCCGAACGAGGAGCGAGGCACCTTGGTCGGTCAGATTGGCGTCAGCCTTACGCCACTGCGTCCTGCCGGTACGATGGAGCTGGAGGGGCGTCGGCTTGATGTGGTCACCCTTGGCGGCTATGTTGAAGCCGGAAAGTCCGTTCGCGTCGTTCATACCGACGGGACAAGAATTGTGGTTGAGGAAGAAAAAGGGTGAACTGTGCCTCATAATTGTGTAGTATTAAAAGAGCCAAGCCGGGCAGCAAGGCCCGGGTAAGAATTTAAACTTGATGTGGAGGGTGAACTAAATGGAATTTGATGGGTCTTTGGTTACAGTTTTGTTGATCGGGGTTCTAGCGATCATTGTGCTCAGCGTATTCTTCAGCTTCTTCCCGCTGATGCTCTGGATTTCGGCGCTCGCTTCCGGCGTGCGCATCGGGATTATTACGCTTGTTGCTATGCGTTTGCGGCGTGTTACGCCAAGCCGGATTGTGAATCCGCTGATCAAGGCAACAAAAGCAGGGCTTGGATTAACCATTAACCAGCTTGAAAGTCACTACTTGGCGGGCGGTAACGTTGACCGGGTAGTCAACGCTCTGATCGCAGCTCAGCGTGCGAACATTCCGCTGGAGTTTGAACGTGCGGCTGCCATCGATTTGGCCGGACGCGACGTGCTGCAGGCGGTGCAGATGAGCGTTAACCCGCGCGTTATCGAAACGCCGGTCGTTGCTGCGGTAGCGAGAGACGGGATTGAAGTTAAGGTAAAAGCACGCGTAACCGTTCGCGCCAACATCGATCGACTCGTCGGTGGTGCCGGTGAAGAAACGATTATTGCCCGTGTCGGCGAGGGGATCGTTACGACGGTCGGCTCCAGCGACTCGCACAAGGATGTACTGGAGAATCCGGATCTCATCTCCAGAACCGTATTGTCTAAAGGTCTGGATGCCGGTACGGCATTCGAAATCTTGTCCATTGATATCGCGGACGTCGATGTAGGTAAGAACATCGGTGCATACCTGCAGACCGAACAGGCGGAAGCCGACAAGCGGATTGCTCAGGCGAAGGCCGAGGAGCGTCGCGCAATGGCGGTTGCCCAGGAGCAGGAGATGAAGGCTCGCGTTGTGGAAATGAGAGCGCGCGTGGTGGAATCCGAATCGCAGGTGCCGCTGGCTATGGCTGAAGCGCTTCGCAGCGGACAGCTTGGCGTCATGGATTACATGAATCTGAAGAACATCGAAGCTGATACTCAAATGAGAGGCTCCTTCGGTAAAATGGGTGAGAACACGGATAACTCCGGCAACAACGGCTCCAAAAAATAATGAAAGAGCTGAGGTGAGCCGATATCATGAGTTGGATACTTGAAAATATCTATATCGTCGCGGTTATCGCCTTCTTTCTGATATCAGCGCTCGGCAAGCGAAATAAGGGCAATGAGAACAGATCCCCTCGCGTGCCGGGCTACGGAGGAGAAGGGGAGCATCGGGAGGCTTCAGGAAGGGCTGATGCTTATCCTGAAACATCCTATGGAGATGCCGGGCAGGATGGGTATGAGGAAGATCGCGGGAACGGGTATTCTCTGGAAAATGAGGAGCTCAACCGGGGCCATCAGGGGATGCACCGAGAGCCTGACAGCATGGATCGCCGCATGCAGATGATGCAGTCGGATCTGGACCGCATTCACTCCCAGCTGGACCGGATTGGTCTGGATGTGCCGGAAACGATTCTGGAGGTTACCGATACGGATGAGCAGATCGGAAGCCGTAGAAGCGAGCTTGCCGAGCAGGCCAGAAACGGCATAGTATGGGCAGAAATTTTGGGCCCGTCTCGCGCAAAGCGGCCGCTCGGGCGCCGCTAGAATCTGAAAATCCCAGCCAGTATGTCAATATACAGCAGTTTCCGCTTAAGCTGAATCTGAGGTCATTTCAGACCGACTCGACCGCCTTGTCACATGGTGACAGGGCGGTTTTTTTGTATGTACAGGCCCTGTTACAAGTCCCGATTGGCAGGGGACGATCTTGCTTGGCACAGGCGGAGCAGAATGGGCACATCGTCTGGAACCTTTTGCAGCTTCGATCTCATAAAATGGTGGTGTTCGGCATATGGATTTACAGTACAGGAAGGAGGAAGGCCTTCATATGTCCCGCATCAGCCGCAAGCTGCAAAATTTGATGCAAGAAGTGCTGGATCTGCCCCAGGATCTGATGTTCGATTTGCCAAGGTTGACGCTGATCGGCAATAAGGAGCTGCATATCGAGAACCATCGCGGGGTGCGCCATTTCTCCGATGAACGGCTAGTGCTTGCTTTGTCGCAAGGGTCGTTGGAGATCTCAGGGGCCGGTCTTTCGATTCAGGCGATTCAATCTCATGAAGTGACCGTCATGGGTACCATTCATCATATTCAGTATTCAGAAACGGGGGAGAAACCGTGAATATTCCGACAATGATAACGGTACGGGGATATCTTAAACTGGCCGTCCGCGGAGAGCGTGTGGAATTGTTTATCAACGCGTTGACGGAGGCGGGAATCCCGGTTTGGGATGTCAAGCCGACCGGAATGCATGCCGCGGAGATCAAGCTGCTTCTCCGGGATTTCTGGAGCCTCCGTCCCCTTCTTAAGCGGACAGGCTGCCGGACGAAAGTGATCGAGCGGAACGGGTTGCCCTTCCGCGCCCGCAATCTGTGGAGGCGAAAAGCTTTTGCTCTCGGGCTTGTACTGTTCTTTGCGCTGTTAACCGCCTTGTGCTCGATGGTATGGGATGTTCAAGTGGAGGGGAATGAGACTATAGCTGATGAGGATATACTGGCGGCTGCACAGAAGGAGGGGGTTTATCCTTTTCAGTGGATTTTTCGTCTTCAGCCGATGGACAAGCTGTCAACGAACATGACAGCCCGGCTGCCCGAAGCGTCCTGGGTTGGCGTTGAGCGCACCGGTACCCGCATCCGAATCCAGATCGCAGAAGCGGACATTCCCGAGAAGCCGCCGCTGATGAGCCCGCGACATCTGATCAGCACCAGAGATGCTGTGGTAACCCGCATATACGCCGAGAAGGGTCTGCCCAAGGTCCAGGTCAACAGCCGGGTGAAGAAGGGCGACATCCTCATATCAGGCGTTCTGGGCGATGAGGAAAATTCGCAGACCGTGGTGGCCAAGGGAGAGGTCAGAGGGCTCGTATGGCATGAATATGACATCGAAGTGCCCCTTGTCAAAAAACATAAGGTATACACCGGTCAAGACAAGGAGCGGGCTTACCTGGTGCTGGGAGATCGCGCCATCCAGTTGTGGGGGTACGGGGATATCGCCTATGCCAAGCACGAGATGCTGACCTTCTACGACCCGTTTACGTGGAGAACACGCCAACTGCCTTTCGGATGGATGACCGAGAAAATTATGGAGGTGACCGAGGTACAGCAGACCATCACCGCCGAGGAAGCCAGAACCGAGGGGATCGAAGCAGCTAAAAGGGATATTTTAGCAAAATATGGGGCGGATTCGCGATTTGTGACCCAAAAAATTTTGCATGATAAGAACGAGAATGGTAAAGTTTATATGAAAGTGCTTTTCGAGGTGGAAGAGACCATCGCGAAAGAACTTCCCATAGTATACAATCAAGGAGAATGAGGCTATTTGTCAGAGCAAAAGACCAGCATTCAAATTTTACTTCAAAGTGCGTCAGAAGGTCTGTCCCTATTTGGACCGCAGGATACGTTTCTGAAAATTATCGAAGAGGAAATTCCCGCCACGATCGATTCGCGGGAGGCTGTCATTACCATTCGGGGCAATCAGCGCAACGTCGAGAGCCTGCAGCAGCTGTTTGAGGTGCTGCTTGAACTTGTCCGCAACGGGTATATACTTACCGAGCGCGATGTGCTGTATGCTGCCGAGCTTGCCAAGGATCTGCGGGCAGATCAGCTTCTTGATCTGTTCAAGGGTGAGATCACAACCACTTACAGAGGCAAGCCGATTCGGGTCAAAACGATCGGACAGAAGCATTATGTGACGACGATCAAGAAACGGGACGTTGTGTTTGGAATAGGTCCTGCCGGAACGGGAAAAACCTATTTGGCGGTTGTGCTGGCGGTTGCTGCGCTCAAGGAAGGTTCTGTGAAACGGATTGTGTTGACCAGACCAGCGGTTGAAGCAGGAGAAAGCCTGGGCTTTCTTCCGGGAGACCTGCAGGAGAAGGTTGATCCTTATTTGAGGCCGCTATATGATGCTTTGTATGACGTCATGGGACCGGACCAGGTGGCCAAGGCGCTGGAACGTGGATTGATTGAAATTGCTCCGCTCGCTTATATGCGTGGACGGACGCTTGATGATTCGTTTATTATTTTGGATGAAGCGCAAAATACGACGCCGGAGCAGATGAAGATGTTTCTGACCAGGCTCGGATTCGGCTCGAAAATGGTCATCACCGGGGATGTCACCCAGATCGACCTGCCGCGCGGCAAAAAATCAGGTCTTGTAGAAGCCCAGATTGTGCTGAGCGGGATTGAGGAAGTCGGATTTGTAAGGTTTGCTGAACAGGATGTTGTACGGCACTCTTTGGTACAAAAAATAATCGTTGCATATGATAAAGCTGCAGAAAACCAAGATTAAAAAGGGGATTGTCGCTATGGCCTCCAAAGAACCATCGACGGACAAGTCCATACGGGCGAAAAACAATGGCTGGAAATATAGCGTGGCAACACGCTATATTCTGTTTTTGCTGCTCGCGCTCATTTTTTATATCAGTCTATCTTCCAAGCTGCTCCCCGAGCGCTATGATATTCAGGTAGGAACACGCAGCGAGAAAAGCATCACCGCCCCGATTCAAATCGAGGATAGCAAAGCTACGCTGAAAGCGCAGGAGGAAGCCGCAGAGCGGGTTCAGCCGATCTATACATACGTGCCGCTGCGCAATGATGTGCTGGTTACCCAGCTGCTGGAGCGGATCGAGCGGCTCAATCAGGACACGGATATTTCCACCCAGGACAAAATCTCCATCTACCGCGAGGAAATTCCACGGCGAGTGGATGACTTCGTTAAAAACTTCGTGTCCGCCAACCGGGGAAATGATGCGTATTCATCCGAGCTTCTGGAAGAAATGCTGCGTGTGATTGAACAGCAGACCTACCGGATCCCGGAGGAGACCTTCATTAAGATTCCTAGGCTGGATTCCGAGGATATCAGCCAGATGAAGGTGGTCGCTCGCGATATCGTGTCCAGTCTGATGAATGAAACGACCGATGCGCAGACGCCGCGGGCCAAGGTGGCGGAAATGGTCAGCACCAGCTCGCTGGACGACCGGACAGCGCGCGAGGTCGTTCAAGAGCTGGCGAGAGTGTCGATTACCGCCAACAAGTTCATGGATGAGGAAGCGACCAAGGAAGCGAAGGTGGAAGCCCGTGAGAATACGCCGCCTGTATTTATCAAGCAGGGCGATATTCTCGTGGAGCGGGGACAACTGATTACGCCAGAGCTTTATGAGCTGCTCGGGAAGAACGGGCTGCTCAAGGATGAGGTCAATTATTGGCCGGAGCTTGGGCTGCTGATATTCTCGATACTGCTGTCGCTCGGCATCTTCATGTTCATCAGGCAATCCAACGCTGGATATTTCAAGTTCAACAACTCGCAGCTGCTGATGATGGTGCTTATCTATGTCATTACACTGGTGTCGATGCATTTGGCCGGCTACCTGCAAAGTGACAGCCGGACCTATGTGGGATACCTGGCTCCGGTTGCTGTAGGTGCAATTCTGCTCACGCTGCTGCTGGAGATGTCATTGGCCTATTTCAATGTCATTATTTTCACCATTCTGGCCAGTGTCATTCTGAACGTCCAGCAGGGCGAGATATTTGATTTCCGTTTCGGCCTGTTCGCGGCGATCACGTCCTGTGTTGCGATCTTCTCGCTGCATCGGGCGAGTCAGCGCTCTACGCTGCTGAAAGGCGGAATCATGGTGTCTTTGTTCGGCACGCTGACCGTCTTTATGATGCTGCTGATCAAGGACGGGGAATGGACCGGAACCGAGACGCTGTATTCACTCGGGTTTGCGTTTGCCGGAGGGCTGCTGACCGCCATCCTCGTGATCGGGCTCATGCCGTTCTTTGAAGTGACCTTCGGCATATTGTCTGCCCTCAAGCTGGTTGAACTGTCCAATCCGAATCACCCGCTGCTGCGCAAGCTGCTGACTGAGACGCCGGGAACGTATCATCACAGCGTGATGGTCGGCAATCTGTCGGAGGCGGCTGCGGAGGCGATCGGAGCCGACGGACTGCTGTGCAGAGTCGGGTCGTTCTATCATGATATCGGGAAGACAAAACGTCCGATTTATTTCATCGAGAATCAGAACAACATGGAGAATCCGCACGACTCGATTGAGCCGAAGCTCAGCAAATCCATCATTGTGGCCCACGCCAGGGACGGGGTGGAAATGCTGAAGGAATATAAGCTGCCGAAGCCGATTCGGGACATCGCGGAGCAGCATCATGGCACGACCTTCCTGCATTACTTCTATCACAAGGCGCTGAGGCTGGCGGAAGAGCAGGGGGTCGAACCGGATTTCACCGAGGATGACTTCCGTTATCCGGGGCCGAAGGCTCAGTCGAAGGAAGCGGCGATCGTGGGCATTGCCGACAGCGTTGAGGCTGCGGTACGCTCGCTTCGCAAGCCGACGGTGGAGCAGGTAGAATCCATGATTGAGAAGATCATTAAAGGCCGCCTGGATGACCATCAGTTCAATGATTGTGATCTGACGATGAAAGAGCTGGACATTATAGCAAAAACATTAAAGGAAACCGTGATGGGCATCTTCCATTCCCGGATTGAATATCCGGAGGAAGTGAAGCGTCCGAATCCGAAGCCGGCTGCCGCTGAGGCGGAAGCTGGGCCGGATGGGGAGGCGCCATCCGCGTCGGAAGAGGACAAAAGAAGGAGCGTTTAGGAATGAGCCTGAAGCTGGTATGGAATAATGAGCAGGAACTATACGAGATACCCGAGGAATGGATCGTGATGCTGGAGCGGGTTTTGCAAAAGGCTGCGGAATCCGAAGGCGTCACGGAGGGCGAGGTCGATCTGACCTTTGTCGATGATGAGCAGATCCATGAGCTCAATCGGGAGTATCGCGGCATCGATCGGCCGACCGATGTATTGTCCTTTGCGATGCATGAAATGGCTGGCGACGAGCTGGAGATTATATACGAGCTGGACGAAGAAGATGAGGAAGCGCCTGTTCCGGATGCGCTCGGTGACATCGTCATCTCGATTCCGCGAGCCAAGCAGCAAAGCGAGGAGTACGGGCATTCGCTGGAGCGCGAGCTGAGCTTCCTGTTTGTCCACGGCTTCCTGCATCTGCTCGGCTATGATCATCAGGATGAGACCAGCGAAGCGGAGATGATGGGCAAGCAAGAGGCGGTTCTGGCAGCGCTGGGACTGACAAGATAGTGAAGCCGCACAGACATTCGTTGTATCGGACATTTGCCAATGCCGCTGCGGGCGTCGTGCATGCTTTCAAAACCGAACGCAATATGAAAATTCACGCTGCTGCTGCATTGATGGTATTCATTGCAGCAGCTTTGCTGCAGTTAGACCTGATCCGCTGGCTGTTCCTGCTGTTGGCCGTAGGGCTGGTCTTTACCGCTGAGCTGATCAATACGGCGATTGAAGCGGTCGTGGATCTGGTCTCTCCGCAGGTGCATCCTTATGCGCGGATCGCCAAGGACACCGCAGCAGGCGCGGTGCTGGTCGCCGCCATTGTGGCAGTTGGCATCGGCATTGGGGTGTTCTATGAGCCGATTAGAGGCTGGATCGGTTCATTATTGTAATGTTGCAGCCGGTTGATTCAGCTTTACCTATTTGAAGGGGGAACGATCCATGATCGAAGCGGGAATGTTGATGCAGGAAGCGATTAAAGCAAGGAGCAGAGCCTATATTCCGTATTCGAAATTCGGAGTAGGCGCTGCGCTTCTGGATGCGGAGGGTCGAGTTCATTTGGGTTGCAATGTTGAGAACGCAGCTTACAGCCCGACCAACTGCGCGGAGCGAACCGCTTTGCACCGGGCCATAGCCGACGGACACCAGCCTGGAAGCTTTCAGGCGATCGCGATTGTCGGTGATACGGATGGCCCATGCGCGCCTTGCGGGGTGTGCCGCCAGGTGCTGGTGGAGCTGTGCAAGCCGGACATGCCGGTATTTCTCGGCAATATGAAGGGAGATATTCAGGAGACCACGGTCAGCGAATTGCTTCCGGGCGCTTTCGGGCCTTGGGATTTGGAGAAATAAAACAACCAGGAATAGTGACACAGGAATATAGCGGAGGAATGTTATGCAGAACAAATCATTTAAATCGGGGTTCGTAGCCATTATCGGCAGGCCGAATGTCGGCAAATCGACGTTGATGAACCAGGTCATCGGACAGAAAATAGCCATTATGTCGGACAAGCCCCAGACGACGCGCAACAAAATTCACGGCGTATACACAACCGAGGATTACCAGGTCGTATTCCTGGATACGCCAGGTATTCATAAACGTCAATCCAAGCTCGGGGACTACATGAACCAGACTGCGCTGAGCACCCTCGGCGAGGTCGAAGCCGTGCTGTTTCTGGTGGATGCTTCGGAAGGCATTGGAGGCGGAGACCGCTATATTGCCGAGCAGCTGAAATCGATTCGGACGCCGGTCATTCTGGTGATGAACAAAATTGACAAAATCGAGCCCACGGCGCTGCTGCCGCTGATTGAGGAATACCGGGGACTTCATGATTTTGCGGAGATTGTCCCGATTTCGGCGATGCTCGGAAACAATGTCAGCACGCTGCTTGATCAGATTCGAAAGTATCTTCCGGATGGGCCGCAGTACTATCCTGAAGATCAGGTTACCGATCATCCGGAGCAGTTCGTATGTGCCGAGCTTATTCGTGAGAAGATCCTGCACATGACGCGGGAAGAGGTGCCTCACTCCATTGCGGTCACCATTGAAGATATGCGTGCCCAGGAGAATGGAACGGTGTACATTTCAGCTGTCATTTATGTGGAGCGGGATTCCCAGAAAGGGATCATTATCGGCAAGCAGGGCGCTCTGCTGAAACAGGTAGGCAAGCAGGCGAGAGAGGATATCGAGCGTTTGCTCGGTTCCAAAATCTTTTTGGAGCTGTGGGTGAAAGTTAAAAAAGACTGGCGCAATCAGGAACGGGTTCTTCGCGATCTCGGTTTTCATAAGGGACAATAAGAATCCGATCATCCACCGGGGCTATCGGGCGAAGCATGAGCCTGCCAACAATTGCATTTCATAAATTTGCGCCGGACGCACATCCTATTTTCGAAGATGCAGACGTCATTTCCGAAGAAAGGATGAATACGAATGCGAGATTTTTCGTGGAAGTATTTTACGATGACTGGAGATGTCGATGCTTATTTGCTGTATAAAGAAGTAGCCGGTTCAGAGCCGGAGCTTGCAGCGGCGTTCGCAAATGAAGAGGCGGTCCCGGATGAAGAAGACGAATAACCACTGGTTGCTTCAGGAATGGTTGGGGGAAGAAACATGCTATATCGGGCGGAAGGGATTGTCATCCGCAGCATGGACTACGGTGAAGGGAACAAAATCATTACGCTTTGTACCGAAAAGTGGGGGAAGGTAGGCGTGCTGGTCAGGGGAGCGAAGAAGGTGAAGAGCCGGCACGCAGCCCTGACGCAGCTGTTTACTTATGGCGAGTACGTATTCTTTCGCAACGGAACGGGACTTGGTACCTTGAACGCCGGGGAAATTATCGAGTCTCATCATTCCCTGCGTGAAGATCTGATCAAAGCGGCCTATGCTTCTTATGCCTGTGAGCTTCTGGACCGTGTGCTGCAGGATGAGGAGACGGGCGCTTTTTGGTTTCATCAGCTGAAAGCTTGTCTGATGTCGTTAGAGGAAGGGAAGGATCCTCAGGTTATCAGCAACCTGTATGAGATGAAAATCCTTCAAACGGCAGGCTATGGTCCGGAGCTTGAGGTGTGCGTATCATGCGGTCAATCGAGACCGGATGAGGACATGCTGCTCAGTCCCCATTTAGGCGGAGCGCTGTGCCGCCACTGCAAGCATTTGGACCCGCCGGCCATGAAGATTTCGGTCAGGACGCTGGGGCTGCTGCGGCTGTTTGCTAGGCTGGATCTCAGGCGGCTCGGCAATGTGGATGTCAAGGACAGCACCAAAACGGAGCTGAAGCAGGCGATGCGGGCTTTGATGGATGCGCAGCTCGGACTGCGGCTGAAGTCGCGAAATTTTCTGGACCAGCTTGACAAATACAACATTTGACGTGAAGATAAGTTTAAGGTATTATAACTTTTACAGTTTACCTAATGAAGGATTTGGCAACAATCCGAAGCAATTGAATAACATGCGTTGAACGGGAAAGTAGTGAATTGATTGATCCTCTAGCGAGCCGGAGATGGTGAGAGTCCGGTGGATGATGTTCATGAACATGGCACCCGGGAGCATGATGCAATGCATAAAGCGGGCTCTGCAAGCTGTTGGCTAGGAAGCGACAGTTCAGGGCCAAGTAGGGTGGAACCGCGGGAAGCGTCAGCTCTCGTCCCTACGTCTGTACAACAGGCGTAGAGATGAGAGCTTTTTTGTTGTGCAGACTCGTACTTTGAGGATGATTGCATCGTCGAGCGGCGGTTCTCAGCCGGCAATCCTTATGGTGTGGCGGATCAGCTCCCATAAGGCATGCTGCGGGAACGGCAGTATCGAGGTTTGCAACTCCGGAACCAAGAAAGGAGTAAAATCATGAATTTCCAACAGATGATTTTGACGCTGCAGCAATTTTGGGCAGAGCAGAACTGTATCATCGTACAGCCTTACGACACGGAAAAAGGTGCGGGGACGATGAACCCGATGACGTACCTGCGCTCCATCGGTCCTGAGCCGTGGAATGTCGCTTACGTGGAGCCTTCCCGCCGACCGGCCGATGGCCGCTACGGGGAAAATCCGAACCGGCTGTACCAGCACCATCAATTCCAGGTTATTTTGAAGCCGTCGCCGGACAACATCCAGGAGCTCTATCTGGAAAGTTTGAAGCGTCTTGGCATCGATCCGCTGGATCATGACATCCGCTTCGTGGAAGACAACTGGGAAGCACCGACGCTGGGCGCATGGGGTCTTGGCTGGGAAGTATGGCTGGACGGCATGGAAATCACCCAGTTTACGTATTTCCAGCAGGTGGGCGGCATTGATGCGAGCCCGGTAGCCGTAGAGATTACATACGGGATGGAGCGGCTTGCATCTTACATTCAGGATAAGGAGAATGTGTTCGATCTGGAATGGGTGGATGGCATTACTTACGGAGACGTGTTCCATCAGCCGGAGTTCGAGCATTCCAAGTATACGTTCGAAGTTTCGGATGTGAAAATGCTGTTTACCTTGTTCAACATGTACGAGGAAGAGGCTAACAAAGCGATGAACCAGAACCTGGTCTTTCCGGCATACGACTATGTCCTGAAATGCTCGCATACGTTCAACCTGCTGGACGCCAGAGGAGCGATCAGCGTGACGGAGCGCACAGGTTACATCATGAGAGTCCGGAACCTGGCACGCCAGGTAGCGGCCACGTATTTGGAGGAGCGCGAGAAGCTGGGCTTCCCGCTGATCAAGAAAGGGGGCGCGGAGCATGTCTAAAGATTTGTTGTTTGAAATCGGGCTGGAGGAAGTGCCGGCCAGATTCCTTCGTGCAGCCATGGAGCAGCTGAAGGACAAAACCGTCCAATGGCTGGAAGCTTCCCGCATACCGTTCGGAGAGGTGCAGGCTTACGCAACGCCTCGCCGGCTTGCCGTATGGGTGCGTGATGTCGCGGAGAAGCAGGAGGATGTCAGCGAGGAAGTGAAGGGGCCATCCCGGAAAATCGCGTTGGACGAGAACGGGCAGTGGAGCAAGGCGGCGCTTGGTTTTGCAAGAAGCCAGGGCGTAGAGCCGGACAGCTTCACCTTCAAAGAGCTTGGCGGTGTAGAATACATCTACGTTACGAAGAACAGCGCCGGCGTTCAGACCCAATCGATTTTGGCTGAAGGGCTGCTCGGCGTATTAACGTCGATGACCTTCCCGAAAAATATGCGCTGGGGCGGTCATGAGTTTAAATTCGTGCGTCCGATCCGCTGGCTTGTCGCTCTATTTGGCAGCGAGGTTATCAACCTTGAAATTACCGGCGTTCCATCAGGTAACGTAACCCGGGGACATCGCTTCCTGGGCGGTGAGGCGGTTATTCGTGAGGCTTCGGCTTATCGCGAGACGCTCCGCAGTCAGCATGTTATTGTTGATGTGAACGAACGCGAAGAGATGATTGTATCCCAGATTCAGGCACTGGCCAAGGAGAAGGGCTGGAATATCGCCATTAAGGACGATCTGCTGGAGGAAGTGCTGTTCCTGGTTGAAACGCCTACGGTGCTGTACGGTTCCTTCGATCCGTCCTTCCTGGAAATTCCGCAGGAGGTGCTCATTACCTCGATGCGCGAGCATCAGCGCTATTTCCCTGTTCTGGACAGCCAGGGACAGCTGCTGCCGTACTTTGTTACGGTACGAAGCGGGGACAGCCGCTCGCTTGAAGTGATTGCCAAAGGAAATGAGAAGGTGCTGCGCGCCCGCTTGTCGGATGCGAAGTTCTTCTATGAAGAGGATCAGAAGCTGCAGATCAAGGATGCCCTTTCCAAGCTGGAGAGCATTGTATTCCATGAGGAGCTGGGCACGATCGGAGACAAGGTGCGCCGCATTCGCCGCATTTCCGATGCGCTGGCTGCGAAGCTGAACGCTACCGGGGATACCGCCGATTCGGTGAGCCGGGCCGCAGATATTTGCAAATTCGACCTCGTAACCCAGATGGTCTACGAATTTCCGGAGCTGCAAGGCGTGATGGGCGAGGATTATGCCCGCAAGGCTGGAGAGAAGGAAGAGGTGGCCAAGGCGGTATTTGAGCATTATCAGCCGCGCTTTGCCGGGGATGCGGTACCGACGACACAGGTGGGCTCCATCGTCAGCATAGCGGATAAAATCGATACGATTGCAGGCTGCTTCTCCATCGGAATTATTCCGACAGGGTCGCAGGATCCGTATGCGCTGCGCCGTCAGGCTCAAGGGATCGTTCAGATCATACTGGAGCACAAGCTGCCGATCACGTTGTCGGAGGTGTTCACGATTGCGCTCGACGTGCATCAGAACATCCGGGCGCTGAAGCGCTCGGCGGACGAGATCCGCAAAGACTTGTACGAGTTCTTCGGGCTGCGTGTGAAGAAGCTGCTGTCCGAGCAGCAGCGGTATGATGTCGTGGATGCCGTCATTTCCGCTGGCTTCGACCAGGTGGTTTCGGTGGTTTCGCGCGGGCAAGCCTTGATGCAGGCCGTCACGGAAACCGATGATTTCAAAACGACGGTTGAATCGTTCAACCGGGTCAGCAATCTGGCTGCTAAAGCCGGAAAAGCAGCGGTGAATCCGGAGTTGTTCGTGGAAGCCGAAGAAGGGCGTCTGTATGAGGCGTGGAAGACGGTCCGCGAGCCTTACCTGGCTGCGCTTGAAGCAGCAGACGGCGTGCGCGCACTGGCCCTGCTTGGCGATATGAAGGCGCCGATTACCGGCTTTTTCGATTCGGTGATGGTTATGGCCGAGGATGAAGCGGTCCGGACGAACCGGCTGGCGCTGCTGTCAGGCATTGACAGCGACCTTAAAAAGTTTGCGGATTTCACTAAATTGGTGTGGTCATAAGAGCTGCGCAACCATTCTTCGGAAAGCAGAACGAGCGGATGTTGCAATCGCCAAGGATAGTGACAGCATAACGGACGAAATGCTATAATAGTGTGCTCAATGAAAGCGGAGCCCGTGTTTAGGCGCGGGATGCCGCTTTCGTCATGCTACGACGGTTGATCATCGGGCTTATTCTTTTGCCGGGTGTTTATTTATGAAGCAGGATTTTAATCCGCTAAACAAGTATATAATAATATTTAAAGATGTTGTTCTGAATGAAGTTTCATGAAAGCGGGTAAGAAATGCAGTAAATACTGCGCTAATCGTATGGCTGAGAAGCAGGTGAGGCGAATGAACGAGGCTACGGGGACACGGATTGTAGTTGACGGGGACGCATGCCCGGTCAAGAAGGAGATTGCTGAGACCGCTCGCGTTTTTGGCGTGCCTGTGGTTCTTGTGTCGTCTTACGATCATCTGCTGCAGGCTGAAGAAGGCGTTGCTGTCGTCAAGGTGGACCGAAGCGATCAAAGCGCGGATCTGTATATCGCCAATCATATTCACCGCGGGGATGTTGTGGTGACCCAGGATTATGGACTGGCTGCGCTTGCACTGGCCAAGGCTTGTCATGTCATATCGTTTCGCGGGCGCCTGCTTCGCAATGAAGACATCGATTTTCTCCTGGATTCCAGACATCATGCGGCGAAGGCCAGAAGGTCTGGGAAATACGGCAAAGGTCCTCGCAAGCTGCTTGATGAAGACCGAAGTTTTTTTCAACATAAACTGACAAAACTTTTAACAGAGTTGCAGGAGAATGTCCACTTGTAGCGAATACTTATTTACGTGCTAACAGAGATGAAGGTGGTTTGGATGAGTACCGGACAAGGCGGTATTCCGGATGAAGTCATCGAGGCGGTGCTAGCCAAGGCCGATATTGTGGATACGGTCAGCAGATACGTGAACCTTACGAAGCAGGGGAAGTACTTAAAGGGCTTATGTCCCTTCCATTCGGAAAAGACCCCATCCTTTACGGTTACGCCGGAGCGCCAGATTTTCTATTGCTATGGCTGCGGTAAAGGCGGAAACGCCATTAAATTCAGAATGGAAATCGAAGGATTCTCCTTCCCCGAAGCCGTTAAGACCATGGCCGAAGAGAATGATATCTCGATGCCGGAAGGGCAAGGGGTTCCCGTAATTCCTCGAAATCCGGAGAAGGAACGACTGCTGGAAGCTTATGAGCTGAGCGCCAAGTTGTATCACTTCCTGCTGAAAAATACCGAGCACGGCACGGAAGCGATGCGGTATTTGCGATCCCGCGGGATGAGCGACAAGATGATCGATCAGTTTCAGATCGGTTATGCGCCGGACCGCTGGGACACCTTGGTTCAATTTCTTGAGAAACGATCATTTGACCTGAAGGAGATGGAGAAGGGCGGTTTATTATCCGCGAGACATGAACAGGACGGGTATCTCGACCGCTTTCGGGGACGCATTATGTTTCCGATTCATGATCGTACGGGCAATGTGATCGCTTTCGCAGGAAGAATTTTGGGGGAAGGTCAGCCGAAGTATTTGAATTCCCCGGAAACGCTGCTGTTTAACAAAAGCCGCACGTTGTACAATCTGCATCAGTCGAAAGCGTCCATACGCAAATCGCGTCAGCTTCTTTTATTTGAAGGCTACGGAGACGTCATTTCGGCTTGGGAGGCAGGCTACCACAACGGTGTGGCCACCATGGGCACTTCGCTTACCGAGAATCAGGCGGCATTGATGAAGTCGATCGCCGACGAAGTCGTTATCGTGTATGACGGGGACAAAGCCGGAATGGCTGCGGCCATGAAAGTGATACCGCTGCTGGAAGGCGTAGGCCTCAGGGTGAAAATTGCTTTGATGAGCGATGGTCTCGACCCGGATGAATACATCCGCAAATTCGGGGCTGAACGATTCAGACATGTGATGGAGACGGCTGTCTCCACGACAAAATTTAAACTTATATATTTAAAGAAAAACCATATACTGCTAGAAGAAGATGGCAAAATTGCTTATGCCAAAGATGCGCTTCCCATTATCGCCGCTTTGCATTCCTCAACCGAACGGGAAGTTTATTTGAGGGAATTATCATCCGAGTTGAATCTTTCGTATGAAAGCCTCAAGCAGGATTGCAACCTGCTCAGGCAGTCCATGCAAAAAAAGATGGGGGATGGGGATAATAAGGGAAATCGGTGGAATAATGGTAGGCATAAAAAAGGGAGTCAGCCTGCACCTGTCCTTCTACCCGCATATCATGCAGCAGAACGAAGGCTGCTGTCCCTGATGCTTCAGGATGCAGAGGCCGCACGTTATGTAGGCGAACACCTCGGGGAATCATTTAATATTGAAGATCATGCAGCCATTGCTGCTTATCTATATGCTTATTACGCACAGGGGAAAGCTCCGGATATCAGCCGCTTTATGTCATCTCTGCACGATGATCGTTTGGAGAAGACGGTCAGCTCGATCATGATGATGGAAGCGCCGGCGGACTGGAATGTTCAAGTGCTTGACGACTGCATACGAGAAGTGAAGAAGTACCCCCAGCAGAAATTGATCGATCAGAAAAAAGAAGAAATGATTGCGGCGGAACGCTCCGGTGATTATTTGCGAGCCGCCCAAATTGCAAGTGAGATTATCGCCCTAGAAAGACAATGAAGGCCAAGCTTTACTGTTTCTAGGGAGGAGGGAGTCGAAAGATGGCGAATGATCAGCATACTGAACTAGAAACGGATTTTACGCTGGATCAGGTAAAGGAACAACTAATTGAACAGGGTAAAAAGAGATCCGTATTGAGTTATAAAGATATTATGGAAAAGTTGTCGCCATTTGATCAGGACACCGAGCAGATTGAGGAGTTCTATGAGCAGCTTGCCGATCTGGGCATTGATGTGGTGAATGAGAATGACGATGACGGAGCTCATCGGCCAGATGATGAGTCTCATGATAACGAGGATTTTTCGTTCGACGATGAGCTGGCGCTGCCGCCGGGCATTAAAATCAACGATCCAGTGCGGATGTATCTGAAAGAGATTGGACGCGTGCCGCTCTTGTCTGCGGATGATGAGATTGAGCTCGCGAACCGTATCGAGCAGGGGGATGAGGATGCGAAGCGTCGTTTGGCGGAAGCGAACCTGCGGCTCGTTGTCAGCATCGCCAAGCGTTATGTGGGCAGAGGGATGCTGTTCCTGGACCTGATTCAGGAAGGGAACATGGGTCTTCTGAAAGCTGTTGAGAAATTCGACTACAAAAAAGGGTTCAAGTTCAGCACTTACGCGACCTGGTGGATTCGTCAGGCGATCACTCGCGCGATAGCCGACCAGGCAAGAACGATTCGGATTCCTGTGCATATGGTGGAGACGATCAACAAGCTGATTCGTGTCTCCAGACAGCTGCTGCAGGAGCTCGGACGTGAGCCGTCCCCTGAAGAAATCGCAGCAGAGATGGAGCTAAGCGTCGAGAAAGTTCGTGAAATTATGAAAATTGCCCAAGAGCCTGTGTCGCTCGAAACACCGATCGGTGAGGAAGATGATTCCCACCTTGGCGATTTCATCGAAGATCAGGAGGCTCTTGCACCCGCCGATGCGGCAGCCTATGAGCTGCTGAAGGAGCAGCTGGAAGACGTGCTGGATACGCTGACAGAGCGCGAAGAGAACGTGCTGCGCCTTCGGTTCGGTCTGGACGATGGTCGCACCAGAACGCTTGAAGAAGTCGGTAAAGTGTTCGGCGTTACGCGTGAACGGATCCGGCAGATCGAGGCCAAAGCGCTTCGGAAGCTGCGGCATCCAAGCCGAAGCAAGCGATTGAAAGATTTCCTCGAATAACGTGATTCCTGGGACCTTCTGCATGATGGCAGCAAGGTCTTTTTCTTTCCGTAGCGGCCAGGAAATTTAGTTCGTTATGGAAATAATTCCTTCATTTGCTTTTAATTGTAGCTCTTTTCAACAGGCATTGCAAATGATTGAAGTCATTCCTGGCTGGGAAAATATTGAAAACTTGAACGCGGAATTTAGAGGGTTTGCAGTTTGTTGTAGGGTCTGGTACGGTAATTTTATGGACAATCGTCAATAATTCAATGAATGGTGTGTGGGAATGATTGTGAAGCTATCAAGAAGATTACAGCTCATACTTGAGCAGATTCCGGCCGGGAGCCGCCTGGCCGACATCGGGTCGGATCATGCGTTGCTGCCTGTCGCTGCGGCACAGCAGGGCGTGATAGTATCGGCGGTGGCCGGGGAAGTGAATCCCGGGCCTTATGAGGCTGCCCTGAAGCAAGTTAAGGAATCCGGGATGACAGAAGTTATCCACGTTCGCAAAGGGGACGGCCTCGACGTCATCGCCCCTGGTGAGGCGGATGTGATAACGATTGCGGGCATGGGCGGCAGCCTTATTGCGGCTATACTGGGCCGCGGAGTAGACAAGCTGGCCTCGGTGCGCCGTCTGGTGCTTCAGCCTAACGTAGGCGAGGATACGCTTCGAGTCTGGCTGCATGAACGGGGATGGGTTCTCATTCAGGAACTGATCCTGGAGGAGGACGGCAAGATCTACGAGATTTTGGTAGCTGAGCCGGAGTCCGCTGCGGCGATCTCCAATGATGAGGTTTACCAGGAACGTGTGCTGCCCGGAGGGTCCATGCTGACTCGGGAGTGGCTTCTTCGGTTCGGCCCTTGGCTGACCCGGAAGCCGGAACCGGTGTTTTATGACAAATGGAGATTAGAGCTGGACAAGATGGCACGTATTCTGGATTCATTGTCTCGCTCCGAACTTCCGGCAGCAGCTGAGAAAGCAGAGGATATGAAAGCAGAAATGAATGTCATTCAGGAGGTGCTGGCATGCTTGCCAAAGGACAAACGGTAATTCAATATATGGAGCAGCTTGCTCCAAAGCAGGTCGCTGAACCCGAGGATCGGATCGGCCTTCAGCTCGGAACGCTGCAGAAGGAGATCAAGACCGTGCTCGTAGCGCTTGATGTGAACGAGGAGGTTGTGGATGAGGCCATTGAGCTGGGTGCAGAGCTGATCATTGCTCACCATGCCATCATCTATCGCCCGCTGAAGCAGCTGGTGACGGATTCTCCGATGGGAAAAGTATATGAGAAGCTGATCAAGCATGACATTGCTGTCTATGTCAGTCATACGAACCTGGATGTGACCGAGGGCGGCATGAATGATTGGATGGCCAAAGCGCTCGGGATCGTAGATACGTCGCCGATTCATGACCTGCACAATGAGCAGCTGTCCAAGCTGGTAGTCTTTGTTCCGAAAAGTCATCACCAGGAGGTGCTCGATGCCGTGCTGGGCGCCGGCGCCGGCTGGATCGGCAATTACAGCCACTGCAGCTTCAACATTGAAGGGTTTGGCACCTATATGCCGCGAGAGGGAAGCGACCCCTATATCGGCTCCCATGGCAAGATAGAGCGGGCTGACGAAGTGCGGATCGAGACGATTGTTCCGCACGGTGTCCGCCATAAAGTCATTCAGGCTATGCTGAAGGCCCATCCGTATGAAGAGGTGGCCTATGACCTGTACCCGATGGATCTGAAGGGCCGATCGCTCGGGCTCGGACGGGTAGGGAAGCTGAAGGAGCAGATGACCCTGGCGGAGCTGGTCGAAGTGGTGAAAGAGAAGCTGGACGTTCCTCACGTGCGTGTCGTAGGGGAACCGGACCGCGTGATTCGGAAAGCAGCGGTCATCGGGGGCTCTGGCGGCCGATATATGAGCAAGGCACTATTCCGCGGGGCAGACGTGCTTGTCACCGGCGACATAGATTATCATACGGCTCAGGACGCACTGGCGGCCGGCCTGACGATGATTGATCCGGGGCATAATGCTGAGAAAATTATGAAGGCCAAGGTGGCCGAGTGGCTGCAGCAGAAATTCCAGGATGGAAAATACGAGACCCAGGCCGTTCCGTCTCAAATCAATACGGAGCCATTCCGGTTTATGTAACGCGGGGTGCGGCATTATTTTGAGCTATTACCAATCTTTTGTGTCTTGTGCCGCCTATCGAATTCCTGTATAATATGAACGTCGTCCGGAAAGTTTGACAGACAATCGCTGGCGGTGTTTCACCGCGAGAGGAAAGTCCGGGCTCCACAGGGCAGGGTGCTGGATAACGTCCAGTCAGCGCGAGCTGAAGGATAGTGCCACAGAAATGGACCGCCGATGGCTGCTGTATGGCAGCACAGGCAAGGATGGAACCGAGGTGTAAGAGACCCCGAGGAACGCTGGCGACTTCGTTCCTGGTAAACCCCACCTGGAGCAAGACCTAATGGAACGCAGTCTCTTTCGAGGAGACAGCCTTTGCCCGAGGCGCGTTCGGGTTGGTCGCTGGAGCCTATCAGTAATGGTAGGCCTAGATAGATGATTGTCGCTTCATGTGGCAGGGTAGTTCCCGTTATGACCACCAAGAGCACAGAACCCGGCTTATGGCAAACTTTCCTAACTGCAGACGGCCTCTACAATTTTTATGAATAACATGAAATGAAGCGCACACTTCCTGCGCCCGCTTGGGTGCAAGAGGTGTGCGCTTTTACCTGTTCTTGAAGAAGATATTGTTAAAGGGACAAACGTCCATACCAAATGGCCCCTGGTCTAATAAGCTGTAATCATCAAAGGAAAGGAGATGCTTAAATTATGTCCTATGGAAAAGGATGCCCTGGGCAAGGATGCCCGACTGTATCACCGATCGTGTGCGACCCGATTGTCATCGTGAGAGATCACTATGTTCCGCAGCTTGTTCCTGTCATACATCCCATCAAAGTGGTAGACAAGGTGCACTGCTGTCCGGTTGAGCAGCATTTCTACACGTATGAGGAGACCGGTCCTGTTGGCGTAGGCGGCCCTGTCGGCCCTGTCTCTGTATCCGGAACGAAAGCAGCCAAGAAGCGTGCAGGCAGCCGCGCCCGCAGAAAGCGTTAATCGGTACGGGTTCGCATTTGCCTAAAGGCGCTGAATTGACAGCATCAAGCAGCCTTTGCCGGTATGGATGGCAAAAGCTGCTTGAACGGTCGGTCATTGTTAACGCAGACGCCGGAGTTCTTCCAGCAGGCTGTTAATGACATTTTGCGGCCATAATTGAACGGGAGTTTGGCTATTTCCCGCCGCTGCATTCAGCGCCTCATAAATGTCGATCTGGCCACTTCCGTAATATTTATCCCTTCCTCTGTTGCCCAGATCAATTGTGTACGTGGTCATGAGCTCCATCACTTCCCGATTCGTAAGCTCCGGATTCAGGGACCGAAGAAGTCCCGCCATAGCTGCAGCATGGGGACTCGCCATTGAGGTGCCCGAAAGCGCGGCGTACTGGTTCCCCGGAAAGGTGCTGGCGATATTGGTTCCCGGTGCGGCAATGTCGATATAATCGCCATAGTTGGAATACTCGGCGCGATTCATATTGGCATCCGTTGCCGCTACGGCCAGCACCTCGGGGTAAGCCGCCGGAAATCCGGGGCGCTCGGTATTGTCATTACCCGAGGCGGCGATCAGGACCACGTCACGGTCATAGGCGTACTTAACCGCTTCATGCAAGAACTGGGAGTCAGCATAATTGCCGAGACTCATGTTGATGACCTTCGCACCGTGATCGGTTGCCCAAATAATCCCTTCGGCGACCGCATAGGTCGTTCCGGTGCCTGAGGCGTCCAGTGCCTTGACGGGCATAATTTTGTTATACCAGCTGATGCCTGCCACACCCTCGCCGTTATTGACCAGAGCCCCGATGATGCCAGCCACATGCGTTCCATGCCCTACATCATCCATCGGTTGTTGTTCCGGATCAACAACGTTGTATCCTTCAACGAATTGACCGTCCAGATCGGTATGATTCAGGTCAACCCCGGTGTCAATGACGGCGATGATGACATCCTCGCTCCCCTTGGACAGATCCCAGCCGCGATTCGTTTCAATGGCCGGCAAGTTCCACTGATACTCCGAGAACAGAATATCATTCGGTATATTGACCGTTTCGCTGTTGGCTGCGCCAGATCGGGAACGGGCCGATTGACGGGGAAGATCATTGGTTAAATAAATATAGTGAGGCTCGGTATATTTCGGCTGCCATTTCTTCTCGAAATATTGACGCAGCCCTTTATAATCCAGGCGGTTGGAACGAAATACATAAGCATATCCGAGCTTGCGGGGCTTGCCGCAATCGATGTCTTTGGAGATGGCTTCAAGCTCTTGCTCGGACGGCGGATTCCGAAAGGAAACCACGATTTCATTTTCGTAAAAATGGCTCGCTTTTTCGTTGTCATGGCCAGTTTTCACAGTGATGTCGCGCAGGGTGTCCGCATGGATCGACTCAACCCGGAATTTACCTTCCTTCGGATACGGAATCAGACGCAGATTACGTTTCTGGTGATGAGACACCTTCTGCAGCACCGCTTCATTGATCAATGCGGCTGCACCGATCTTCCTGTCAGCGGAAGGCTCGGCCACGATCACGTAGGGCTGTCCACCCACGGTGAATTTCGGTGATTCGTAGGCTTCTCCGCGCTTGAGCTTCTGCCGGGCCTTCTTGAAATGATGGTTAATCAGCTCCTGATCCTGCGGTTTCAGCTGCGGAAGTTTACCGTTCACATCTGTCGCTTGATTGCTATCGAGCTGGAACCACTTGACTTGGACAAAATGCGGATGAGTACGCTGCTCTTTTGCGGCATACGACTGAATTTGGCCGGGCTTGCGCAATTGGCTGTTGTTTGCCATGGCCCGCAAATGCTGCCTCGCATCCTGACGGTTCAATCGGTCTGTTGCAAGGATGTCGTTATGAACGGTGGATTGCTTGATTGTTTGTTCCTGATGGGGCGTCACCGCTCGGGGTTCTTCCTGGGCGGCCTGCCTAGGGCCTGGCGTTCCGGGCGCTCCGGGCGTATACAGGAAAAACATTAAGATGCCCACCGTAGCGGAGATGCCCGCGATCGTCCATAATAGGCGTGATCTCACAGTTGCTTCCTCCAATCCGTAATTCGTTGATGTGCTCTTAGCGTGGGAAGAGGAGCGCTATTTTATGCGTAAGATGCTTCGGATCAGGCTTGTTTTCTGTCGGGTCGAAGCCGGATAAAATATCCTTGAAAGTGTATTCATTATAGGGATTTCGTTAAGCCGGAAATTGTGATAGGATAATATTTAATAGAATGACCGACGGCTTCGGCCGAAGGTTTACGACCATTTAAGGGGGAGCTACCGTAATGCCAGCAGACAATCTTCAAAAGTTATGCTCAGACTCAAGACAAAAGTTGAAATCTGCTATTTCGATCATGGAAGCATTTTTGAATGAACATGCGTTGCCTCAATTGGTTCAGGATGAGGATGAAGAGACCGCTCATTTCTACAAAGGATTTCTTTCGGATGTTCGCCATCTGCTTGTGTTTTCGGAGGTTTCCTATGAAAAGCTTGGCGTCGTCGAACGTCGCCCTAATTTTGATGCCGAATTTGCCGAGAAGGCTTTGTATAACTTGTATCATCGCTGCGTGAACAATTTCTTTTACCCGAAGAATGAAAGCTACTCCGAGGATGGCCGTTACGCCTATACAGGGCAGGATGCCATTCGTTTCCGCAAAAAACCGGTGCGTCCGGCTCGGGACGTTATTATGAGCATTACCAAAATTTTTGAAGAGCTGCGCGATGATCTGGCTTATTACGAGAGCGATTATCTGACCGAGCGTCGCTTGCAATCGGAAAGAAACCATGCCTAGACGGCAGATATACATCTAACCTTATATCGATTATGATCAACCGGATTTGCAGCAGGCTATAAGAGGCCTGTTTGCAGGTCCGGTTTTTGCATTTGACCGAAGATTGCTGCGGTTAACACCAACTGACAATTCGGATTGTGCATACGGGGGTACCGCTGGGGAGAAAATGTTGACGAGGTGATGCAAAATGGCCATCGATGCCAAAACATTGGTTAAATGTAGTGTAAGCAACTGTCACTATTGGGGAGAACAAAATGTGTGCAAAGCCGATACGATTATGATTGAGATTGACCGTCATGCCGACGTGAAGCTGAATGAAGAATACGGGGAAGAGACGTTTATGAACAACCACCGCGATGTGGCCGAGCAATCGTCTGCCACCTGCTGCTTGACATTTAAGCCGAAGAAATAGGCGATGATCACCTTACAGGAAATGGAGGTCAAATCATGGATCAAAAAAGACGCAACACAGGGATGAAGGTCATCGAGGGGAAGCGTCACCGGGTTGATTTCCCGCGCAAAGATCATCGTGAGGAATTTTCAGCTGAAGTCGCGTCTCCTGTGCAAACTTACGAACGGAAGGAAGAGGTTCGGGAGGCTTCACCGGAAGCAGATCTGAGTACAGGCAGAACTGTCGGATATGTCGGACTTGTACTAGGGATTATCTCCTTGTTCATGTGGTCTGTCATTCTTGGCCCGATCGCTGCTGTAGTTGGTTACTATGCTTATAACAAAGGCAGCCGAACGATGGGAGCTTGGGGGATTGGCCTCGGCGTGCTCGCAACGCTGAGCTATTTTATCCTGATTCCATTTGCCCGTTAAACGGCAAACATTAAAGCGACAACGCTTATTCACATTTCTTCTCGGCTGAAGACAGGTTAACTGCCTGGTCTTCGGCTTTTTTTCATCTGGAATGGCATTCCAATAGGTGTTACATAAATTTAACGAAATGGTATAGCAGATTGTACCAAAACGATGTAAAATAGATTTTAACAATCATAACGGGAGAGAATGTGATCCATATGATGCAAATCGATCCGGTAACCTATGTTCAAACGACAGCAACCCAGCGGGCCACGCGTTCCAGTACGGAAGAAACGGCGGTCCGGTTCAGCGATGTTCTTCAGCAAGCGGTGAACGAGGAATCCTCGGAGCAGACTGCCCGACCGATTCGTAGCCTGCCTCCTGGCGTCACTTACGAGGACGGACTGCTGTGGCAGCAACTCGGGAAGATAGACACTTCCATGGAGCGTGTACAGGATTTCCAGCCGGAGAACACCCGGTATACGAGCTTTGAGGAACTCATCACAGCAGCAGGTGAACGATATGGCGTTCCGGTTTCTTTGATCAAGTCGGTTATTCAGATCGAATCGGCTTTTAATCCGAATGCCGTTTCCCACGCGGGTGCCAAAGGCCTGATGCAGCTCATGGACGGCACGGCCAGAGGGCTTGGTGTCAGCGATTCATTTGACCCGGTGCAAAATATTGACGGCGGCACGCGCTATCTGTCCAATCTGCTGCAAAGATTCGGCGGTGAGGTGGCCGTTGCGCTGGCTGCGTACAATGCGGGACCTACTCGCGTAGCATCGCTCGGCATCACGTCGAACGAGGAGCTTATGGCTAACCTCCATGCTTTGCCGGCAGAAACGCAGGCGTACGTCCAGAAGGTCATGGATGCGCGGCGGAGTTATACCATTTAGGATATCATTGTTGAATAATGAGAAGTCGGGGATCAAACGAGAAGCATATCCCATCTGCCTGTTTGGGCGGGGTGCGCTTTACCGTTTGATCTTTTTGTGTAAATATATAATTCTGGACGAACTTTAAAGGATGGACGAAAGGGGATAATACCTTTGATATATTGGGATCACGCAGGAACAACTCCCCCGGATGACGACGTTGTGAGCACGATGGCTGAAGTGATGAAAAAGCATTACGGCAATCCATCGGCCTTGCACCAATACGGGGAGGAGGCTGCGAAGCTGCTGAAGAAAGCACGCGAGGTGTGCGCGGCAGCGCTGGAGGCGGAGCCTTCGGAAATTGTGCTGACCTCCGGTGCAACCGAAGGCAACAATATGGCAATAAAAGGAGCGGCCCTCCAGTACAAAAGCCGGGGCAAACATCTGATAACGACTCGAACTGAGCATCCGTCCGTCTATGAAAGCTTCCGCCAGCTTGAGCAGCTTGGCTGGGAGGTGACATACGTGCCGGTTGATGCCAACGGACGGGTGGATGTTCAGGCGCTTGCGGATGCGGTTCGCAAGGACACAGTACTGGTCAGCATCATGCATGTCAACAATGAGACGGGTGCGGTTCAACCCCTGATGGAGATCGGCCAAACAGTTAAACAACGCAACCACAGAACGCTGTTTCATATCGACGGGGTGCAAGGCTTCGGCAAGCTGGAAGTGTCGCTCAAGAACTGGCAGGCGGATCTATATACGTTGTCAGCGCATAAATTCAATGGCCCCAGAGGCATCGGCGTGCTGTATGTTCGCCGGGGCGTGGAGCTGTTCCCGCTGATGTCCGGAGGACAACAGGAGAACGGGCATCGGGCTGGTACGGAGAATGTGGCGGCTGCGGTCGGCATGGCCAAAGCGATGAGGCTGGGACGTGAGCGGCAGCCGGAATTTTATCGTCAAGCTTCCCTGATCCGGAATAAACTGCTTCAGGAAATCGCGGATATTCCAGGCACGGTCATGAACAGCAGCAGGGAAGGTGCGCCGCATATTATGAATTTCTCTTACCCTGGCGTGAAACCGGAAGTCATCGTCCATGCTCTAGAGGAGCTGGGGATGCTGGTGTCCACGAAATCGGCCTGCTCGTCCAAATTGAGCGAACCGAGTCGGGTTCTGCTGGAGATGGGAAAGGACATGTCCATCGCTTCGTCTGGCATCCGGATCAGTCTCGGCCGCCATCATCGGCTGGAGGATGCCGAGCGATTGATTGATGCACTGAAAACCGCGACGGGAAAACTGCGGCCTTTTATAGAAAGAAAGGGGACTACGAATTAAAATGACATACGATATGCTGCTGCTGCGTTTCGGTGAAATTACGCTGAAGGGCAGAAATCGCAACCGTTTTGAGAAAACGGTATACACCCATATCAAGGCGGTGCTGAAGCCGTATCCGAAGGTCCATATTATCCGGGAATACGGACGGCTGTATGTGGAGCTAAACGGGGAATCTGCGGAGGAGTTAACACAGGTGCTGCGGAAAGTATTTGGCATCGTGTCGGTCAGCCCGGTCCGGGTATGTCCGGTGGATCTGGATGCGATCATTGAAACGGCGCTTGATTTTCTGAGTGAGCGGGAACTGCCGGAAGGCACGACCTTTAAAGTGAATGCCCGAAGAGTGTGGAAAGCATTCCCGCATTCATCCCAAGAGATGAACCACCTGGTGGGCTCGCCCGTGCTTCGCGCTTATCCGAATCTGAAGGTGCAGGTGAAGCAGCCCGAAATAGAGCTGCGCATCGAGGTTCGGGAGAACGGAGCTTATCTGTATTATGAAACGATTCCGGGAGTGGCCGGATTCCCGCTCGGCAGTAACGGCAAGGCGATGCTGCTGTTGTCCGGCGGCATCGATAGCCCTGTAGCTGCCTGGGCGGCCATGCGGCGCGGGCTCGAAATCGAGTGTGTGCATTTCTACAGCTACCCTTACACGAGCCAGCTGGCGAAGGAGAAGGTCATCGAGCTGACCCGCATCCTATCCCGCTATGCAGGCCGGATCAAGCTGCATCTAGTTCCGTTTACCGAGGTGCAAACTTCCTTTGTCGGCAACGGCCAGGACAATATGATTATTACGCTGATGCGCCGGGCGATGCTGCGAATCACCTCCGCGCTTGCGGAGCGGTCTGGTGCGCTGGCGATTGTGACAGGGGATAATCTCGGCCAGGTAGCAAGCCAAACGCTGGCCAGCATGAATGTGATCGGCAGAGCGACGGAGCTGCCGATTCTGCGCCCGCTGGTCACGATGGACAAGAACGACATCGTCAACCAGGCCATCGAAATCGGGACGTATGAAACCTCGATTCTTCCGTATGAAGACTGCTGTACCCTCTTTGTGCCAAAATCCCCGACCACGAATCCGAATCTTCATGTCGTGGAAAGGGTGGAGGCTTCCCTTGAACGGCTTCCGGAACTGATTGAAGCCGCGATTGCCGCGACGGAGACGGTGATTATCAAACCGGATACCGACATAAGCCGGATTAGCGGCAAGGAGAGCCGGGAACCGGTCGTTCAGGAGGAATGGTTCTAATTTCGGACAAGTAGATTCCGGACAAGAACAGGCATCAGAATGCGATTCATCGCTTATTTTATATAACGCAAAAGTGCGAGTGCAATCCCAGGGTTCAATCCAGGGTACGCTCGCACTTTGTGCTTGTTTACAGCGGATGCTGCCTCTCTCAGCAGACTTGTTCTGTGGGTCCATCGTTCAATGCTGCGGGCTTGATGAAGGACGATGCGCATGCTTCCGGCGCAAATGTCCTGCGGTCAGCACGCCCAGAATAATGACGGCAATGAACAGGTAGTGAATAACGGGATGCGTCTCAAAATAAAGAACAAAATGCCGCTCATCGGTGATCATGGAAGATGCGGTATATGCGAGCACGGCTGCGCCTACATAGATAATCCACGGAAACCGGTTGATCAGCTTAATAAACAATGTGCTGCCCCAGACCACGATCGGCACGCTGATCAGCAGGCCGATGACCACGAGCAGCGCATTGTGCTTGGAGGCGCCAGCAATGGCAATCACGTTGTCCAGCCCCATTGCGGCATCGGCCACGATGATGGTGCGTATCGCTCCGCCAAGGCTTTGTCCGGCTTTGATCTGGCTGTGATCGCTGTTGTCATCGGCGAGCAGCTTGTATGCGATAATGACAAGCAGGATTCCGCCAACGAGCAGAAGCCAAGGGATATTTAACAGCCACACCACGAGGATGGTGGCTATAATCCGAAGAATGACAGCGCCGCCTGTTCCGTACAGGATAGCTTTTTTCTGGGTTTGTGGCGGTAAATTTCTGGCTGCAAGGCCGATCACGATGGCATTGTCGCCTGCCAGCACCAGGTCCAGAAATATGATGTTTAGTAATGAAAGGAAAAACTCGGCTGTAGTTTCCAATGTTCTGTCACTCCTCTTAGGACTGCCGATATATAACAAAATAAAAGGCGGATTCATTATAGGCCTATTTTTATCGTTGTGCAAGCATAGCTTGACCATCCCCCACATATGTGTATGTCATGGGGGTGTTGTTAGAGTGGAGACATGGCTGCTGTTGGGACAAATTCTGATGATTAACCTTGTGTTAAGCGGCGATAACGCCCTTGTCATCGCAATGGCGAGCAGGGACCTCCCGGAGACAAGCCGCAGGCGCGCGGTATGGATCGGTACGATAGCGGCTGTTGTGCTGCGTTGTCTTCTGACCTTCGCGGCGGTGATTCTGCTGAAAGTGCCTTACTTGCAGGCCGGTGGGGCTCTTCTGCTGATTTGGATCTCGTTTCAGTTGATGATGCCGAAGGCGGAGGACGAGGTCACTGTATCAGGCGCCCTTAGCTTATGGTCTGCCGTGAATACGATTTTGATCGCGGATTTTGTGATGAGCCTGGACAATGTGCTCGCGATTGCCGGACTTGCCAATGGCGATTTTGCATTAATTGTTATCGGTATCGTGCTCAGCATTCCGATCGTCGTCTGGGGCAGCGGCCTGATCTCGTCGCTGCTGAACCGCTTTCCGGTGCTGTTGTACATCGGCGCGGGGGTTCTGTCATATACCGCAGGCGAGATGATAGTCCAGGATGCTCGTACAGGCCAGCTGCTGGCCGTCTGGATGCCGCAGCTGTTCCCGGTGCTGCCGGTACTGGTCGCCTTCGCCGTGATGCTGTTCGGCGGCCTGGCCAGCTTGACCAGGCAGGACAAACGGCAGGGGTGACATAAGTGAAAGCGGATTGCCGCCACTGGCAAAAGAGGTTCTGGTCTATAATCGCCGCGCTGTAGATTGCGCAGCTGGGAGGGGCTTATGCAAGCCCCTTTTTGGTGTGCCATGTTTCGGACTGCTCCCCGAAATAACGGACAAATTCTGCCTGAACCTGACGGGTCGGTGGTTTTTTTTGTCGGAATGGGCTAAAATTAACGTAACTCCGGATTCATGAACCGAAGGGTGTAGGGAATTATACATACTGTATAGAGAGGGTGATCACAATGTCCTCCAGAAGAGATTTCATGTTAGGTCTGTTTATTATTGTAGCTGGCGTTGTTATTCTGCTCGGCAAGCTTGGATTTTTCGGTTTTGTCGGCCGGACGCTGTGGCCGCTTGTGTTGCTGCTGCCAGGGATCTTGATCCACCTGCTGTTTTTCGCTCGTCGCGTGTCTGCGGCCTTTCTGATTCCAGGCGGAATTTTGACCGTTTACGGCCTGCTGTTTTTGATCTGCAGCCTCGGCGGCTGGGGGCTTATGAGCGCCTTGTGGCCTGTCCTGATTCTTGGCGTTGCGGCCGGACTGTATGAATATTATCTGTTTGAAACTCCGAGACCCGCCAGGGTGCTTCCGCTTGCACTCGGGCTTGCACTGATCGGGGTGCTGATTTGGATTTTCACATGGCTCCAAGCGGGAGCGCTGTACGTGATCGCACTTGTCCTGATTGCGATTGGCGTGTGGCTTATTTTCGGCCGGAATCGTTCCAAACGTGATAAATGGAGTCGAGGCTGGTAATATCATGACGTGTAATGACATCAGTTTTCTGAAAAGACTTGATTTCTGCGACGGTTTACCTATATTATAGTTTGTGTGTTGAAGCGTCGGCATATGGTCCGGCGCTTTTTGTGGTCATTCGAATAGAAGGGATTTGAGATATAGCTATGCAATCAAGAGATCAGATTCGCAACATTGCGATCATTGCGCACGTTGACCATGGCAAAACTACGCTGGTAGACAAATTGCTCCAGCAATCCGGTATTTTTCGCGAGCATGAAACCGTACAGGAACGAGCCATGGATTCCAACGATTTGGAACGCGAGCGCGGCATCACCATCTTGGCCAAAAATACGGCGATCACGTACAAGGATTTCTTGATCAACATTGTGGATACGCCGGGACACGCCGACTTTGGCGGCGAGGTTGAACGGATCATGAAGATGGTTGATGGCGTACTGCTCGTCGTTGACGCTTACGAGGGCTGCATGCCGCAAACGAAGTTTGTGCTTGGCAAGGCGCTTGCCCATAACCTGACCCCGATTGTGGTGGTCAATAAAATCGACCGTCCGGCTGCCCGGCCGGCAGAAGTGATTGATGAGGTGCTGGATCTGTTCATCGAGCTTGGTGCGAATGATGACCAGCTGGATTTCCCGGTCGTCTATGCCTCCGCACTGAACGGAACGTCCAGTATGGATCCGGACAAGCAGGATGACAACATGCTTGCCCTATACGAGACGATTATCGAGCATATTCCGTCCCCGTCCGAGAACATTGAAGAGCCTCTTCAATTCCTCGTTACGCTGATGGATTACAATGAATATTTGGGCCGTATCGCGGTTGGCCGTGTCAATCGAGGTGTCATTAAGCAGGGGCAATCGGTTACGGTCATCATGCGGGACGGAACAAACAAGACGGCCCGGATCGAGAAGCTGTTTGGCTTCCAGGGATTGAAGCGGATTGAGGTTCCTGAAGCGGGCGCCGGCGACATTGTGGCTATTGCAGGCATCAAGGACATTAACATCGGTGAGACGATTGCGGATCCGCAGCAGCCGGAGGCGCTGCCGGTGCTGAAGATCGACGAGCCTACGCTGCAAATGACGTTTCTGGTTAACAACAGCCCGTTTGCAGGACGGGAAGGCAAGTTTGTGACGTCACGCAAGCTTCGTGACCGTCTCTTCAAGGAGCTGGAGACCGATGTCAGCTTGAGAGTGGAAGAGACGGACAGCCCGGATGCCTATATCGTGTCCGGACGCGGTGAGCTTCACCTTGGAATTTTGATCGAGAACATGCGCCGCGAGGGCTATGAGCTGCAAGTATCCAAGCCGGAAGTTATCGTGCGGGAAATTGACGGTGTCAAAATGGAACCGATCGAGCGCCTGTTGATTGACATTCCGGAGGAGAGCATGGGTGCCGTTATGGAGAGCCTTGGCACACGCAAAGCGGAAATGGTCAATATGATTAACAGCGGTAACGGTCAGGTTCGTCTTGAATTCCTGATCCCGGCGCGAGGTCTGATCGGCTACCGGACACACTTCCTGACACTGACCCGTGGATACGGCGTCATGAACCATGCCTTTGACAGCTACGGACCGGTTGTCGGCGGCCAGGTCGGCGGACGTCACCAAGGTGTTCTCGTATCGACGGAGAACGGGACATCTACATTCTATGGCATGCTGTCCGTGGAAGACCGTGGAACGTTGTTCCTTGAGCCGGGCACTGAGGTTTATGAGGGCATGATCGTCGGGGAGCATACCCGCGATAACGATATTGTCGTGAACATTTGTAAAGAGAAACAGCTTACCAACGTTCGTTCGGCAACGAAGGATGACACGGTGAAGCTGAAGACGCCGCTCATTTTCTCCCTGGAGCAGGCACTTGAATATCTGAATGATGACGAGTATTGCGAAATCACGCCGAAATCGGTTCGTCTTCGCAAGAAGATTCTGAACAAGAGCGAGCGTGAGCGCGCAGAAAAGCATCGCAAAATGGCTCAGGCAAATCTATAATAGAGATGTTACCTTGTTAAAGGAGTGAACCGTTTATGCAAGCTTGGTTTGCCGCTCATCCGCTCATCTCCTATATTTTGATCTTCGTACTGGTCACCTATGTCTACAACAAGGTGTTCCGGGTACAGCAGAAGCTGCCGCTTCTGAAGGAAATTCTCCTGTATATTTTGATGGCATTAGGTTCGGGGATGCTGCTTATATTCCAGATAGACAAGCTGCCGATTATCCAGTGCCTGCTCGTAGCGGTTGCATTGATGCTGATGGTGCGGATTCGTTATTTTGTGGAAGCACGCCAGAAGAAAAAAGCACAGTCGGAAACGAAATCCTGAGGCGGGAAAAAAGTTTGTTGCTGTTCGGCTATGAAACTTTTTGTCGATTTCGCCGTTAATAAGAGAGAGAAGTCAGCCAGAGTCCGGTTAGCCTACCGAAAGGGAGGTTAACCGGACATTCTCTAATATTGAAGGAAATTAGGTGTTATCCAATGAATTCTACTCAATCAGGCCTTCCTCCGAGAGCCAAGAACGCGGGGAAGAGCCGGAAGAAGCCTGTGCAGAAGAAGAAAAAAAGCGGAGTCAGATCCTTTTTTAAATTTCTTTTTATTTTGATTCTGATCGCAATTTTGGGAGCGGCGTCTTATGCCGGATACCTATATCTTAAAGGAAATGAGATTATCGAATCGAGCGGTGTCGACAAGCCGGTTGCTCCTGGGCATTCCGCCAAGGAAAAGCCGATTACGATGCTGCTGCTCGGGACAGACCATCGTCCTGAAACTGGCACTTATCTTACCGACGTTGTCATGGTCGTCTCCATGCATCCCGAGACCAACACGGCGACCCTCGTCTCCCTTCCAAGGGACACGCTGGTGGAGCTTGAAGGGTATAAGGCAAACAAGCTGAACGCCTACTATCCGAGATTCAAATCCGCGGAGAAGAGCAGCGGGATCAGCGCCGAAGATGAGATGAAAGCGATGCTTGGCAAGTATCTCGATGTCAATATCGACTATGTATCCGTCGTTGACTTTCAGGGCTTCCGGGATGTCGTTGACGCCTTTGGCGGCGTGGATGTCAATGTTCAGTACAACATGTGCTACAAGGACTCTGCCGACGGCACCAACATCGACCTGAAGGCCGGTCCTCAGAAGTTGGACGGCAAGGAAGCACTTGACTATGTGCGATATCGCAAATCATCTAACAAGTGCAGCCCGCGGACGAAGGAATCAAATGACTTTGAACGGAATGCCCGTCAAAGCGAAGTTTTGCATTCCTTGCTGGACCGGATGAAGAGTCTGGGCGGTGTCGCAAGAATCGGCAATGCTTTGGATGCGGTCAAAGATAATTTGAAAACCGATCTCGAACAGGATCAGATTCGCCATATGATCACCACGTATCTGGACATCCGAAAGGACGATGTACTGTTTATGCCGGTGATTGGCGAATGGAGAAGCCCTTATGTTATCGTGAGCCCAAGCGAGTTGGAGAAAGCGAAGCAGGCGCTCAAGGATGAGCTGGCCGGGAAACACCGCCATAGCGAATCCGAAGGGACAGAAGCGGAAAATACGGACTCGCCATGACAATTGAAGGCAAGTTTTGCGCTGTGATATAATACAATATATCAGGAGAAAGTTCATTGTACAGGAGGCTGTAGTCATGTCCTACCTCACGATGCCACAAATCCGCTTGGAGATGCCCAGAGCGCTGATGAAGCTTGTTTATGGCGGCTGGAACATGAACGCCCATTCCTGGTTAGCAGTGCTGACTGATCCTAGTCTTGCTCCACATGGGGAGGACAATGCCTGCATTTTCGACAACCGTGACCTTGTCGACGACGAGGCTATTTGCTCCGTCAACGTACGAGATTACGACACGGGCAGCTTCCGTCCGGTAATCGCTTCTGGTCGGATGTCTGTTTATGGTCATACACAAAGCCCAGTGATAGCTCACTGGGCTTTTTTTGTATGGAATATGTGGGAAATTGGCAAAACCCGTCAGCATTTGATGGCTGTTATTGTCCCCGGTTGCCGGGTGCCCTTTGGCCTTGATTATGCTGGTGGCGGGGCGCAGCAGGCGTGTTCGCCCTCGGCTCCATCGTTTGTGGCACCTCGCCGCCAGTCTCGCCGCCAGTCTCGTCGTTGCCTGGAGCTACATCTCTAGGAAGCTGGGGAACAATACGGCCTACGATATCCGCGAGCTCGGCAGCGAGCCCGGAGATGGGGTTCCCTTCCTGGATATGCCGATTCAAATCGGCAATGCGGTTGTTCAGATCAAGATCAGCGGTAACGAGCGCATTAGCTCCGGCCGGATCTTTTCTGAGCGCCTCGGCTACGGTGTATTTGATCGTCCCGACATCCGCGCGATCAAGACTGCCATCCACATTGACACCAACGACAGCGGTATTGCCCATGACGACACAGTTCGCACTGTTCACTCCTGGAACTTTCTCTGCGATAGCCTTCAAGTGACTGGCAGTAGCTTGGTTCACTTGACCCTGCTCGGGCGCGGCATTATTGGTATTTGGATTTGTATTCTCATTCACATTCTGAACTCTGGCACCGTTTTGTTGATTACGAGGAGAGGGTGATGCGTTATTATGGGCCGGAGCGCAGCCGGCAAGCAACACAACCGTGAGCATAATGCAAATCGCAGTTCTCATAGGTTTGATCTGTCCTTTCGTGGTCATATTCACTGATGTCACCAAGTCACTAAGCTTATTATGTCCGGGATGGAAAGGTTTATGTGTACCTGATGAAGGAGCAGTGGAGGGATAAGATGAAAAAAATATTTGTGCTGGATACGAACGTACTGCTGCATGATCCCCAATCGATTTATGCCTTCGAAGAACATGAAGTGGTCATTCCTGCTATCGTCCTCGAGGAGATCGATTCGAAGAAGCGCCATGCCGATGAAATCGGCCGGAACGCCCGCCAGGTGTCCCGGCTGCTGGACGGGTTGAGAGAGCATGGTCATCTTCATGACGGGGTGCCTATGGAGAACGGAGGGCTGCTCAAAGTTGAACTTAATCATCGCAGCTTCGTCAGGGTACAGGAATTGTTCAGTGAAGCCTCGAATGATAATCGTATCCTGGCGGTCGCATTGAACTATAAGCTGGAGGAGGACGAGAAGGCGGGAGACGGCAGACCGGTCGTTCTTGTGAGCAAGGATGTTCTTGTCCGAATCAAGGCTGATGTGCTCGGTCTGGATGCGCAGGATTACTTGTCTGACCGGACGGCGGATCCAAGCGAGCTGTTTCCAGGCTATACGACCTTGAAGGTGCATCCGGCTGTCATTGATGAGTTTTACAGCTACCGTTATCTTCCGGTTCAACCCTTGCAGCTGTCCTACTCGCTGTATCCGCATGAATTTGTCATATTGAAAGATGAGATGGGGAGTGGTAAATCCGCTTTGCTCCGAGTCAATGAAGATGCAACGAGACTGGAGCCGCTCTATCTAAGCAATGAGCCGGTATGGGGCATCAGCGCGCGCAACGCGCAGCAGCGGATGGCGCTGGAACTGCTTCTCAATGATGACATTCCCCTCGTGACCATCACCGGAAAGGCAGGAACGGGGAAAACATTGCTCGCGCTTGCTGCAGGCCTGTCGAAGGTGGAGGATGAGCACAAATATAAAAAACTTCTGATCGCGCGTCCCGTCGTTCCGATGGGCAAGGATATCGGTTATTTACCAGGGGAGAAGGACGAGAAGCTAAGACCCTGGATGCAGCCGATTTACGATAATCTGGAATACCTGTTTGATACTAAAAAAGCTGGAGATATCGATAAAATTTTGATGGGGCTTGGAAGCATCCAGGTCGAGGCACTGACTTATATTCGGGGGCGCTCGATTCCCGGGCAATTTATTATCGTGGATGAGGCCCAGAATCTGTCCCGGCATGAGGTGAAAACGATCGTATCCCGGGCCGGAGAAGGCAGTAAGGTCATCCTGATGGGCGATCCAGAACAGATAGACCATCCTTATCTGGATGCGGTGAGCAACGGCCTTACTTACGTTGTTGAACGATTTAAGCAGGAGGGATTGAGCGGTCACATCACGCTAACCAAAGGTGAGCGCTCGAAGCTGGCCCAGTTGGCGGCTGATCTGCTCTAACCTGTATGTTATTTCCCGAGAAATGAATCATGGATGTCCCGGCAGCAGCTGTTAGTCTGCTCCCGGACATCCTTTTTCTTTTGGATATCTTAAAAAAAGATAGGACAGCAGCACTAGGAGTTTGGTAAAATAATTGCATGTACCCCAAAGGAGTGAAGATGGGATATGAAGCGGAAAAATTACTGGTTCCTGTTTGCCATATTGCTGCTGTCATTAACGAGTCTATCTCCCGGAAATGACTTCACTCACAACCCTCGCAGAGACTTGCCTGGGGATGAACCGGTACCTCCAAGACAGCAGCCGGAAACTGTAGAGGATAACTTGGGACCGATCCAGGTTGGGGTTTCCCTTTCTCACGACGAATGGGAACAGCTGTCGGAACTGAACGACACCTTTATAGAGACCACCGGAGCGGAGGTCGAACTCGTTCCTCTCGATCCGGAAGACTTGACGATCGAAGCCTTTATGAGCAATCGTGCCTTGAATGAAGGGCCTGATGTTTATTTAATGGACAGTCACTTCATTAAAACGCTTGCAAAGAATGGATACTTGCTTCCTGCGGATGCTTTCCAGGGCATCGTAACCGATGGTGAAATTCTCAATGGATTGATGCCGCCGCTGGCCTGGAACGGCTATCACTGGGGAATGCCTTTTGATATAAATCCTTATATGCTGGTTTGGGAACCGGACAAGCTGCCGGATGCGATGCCGCTCCCGGATGAGCGCAAGGCGTGGCAAGAGCTGCATGATAAAGTGGAGCTACCCGTCTTTTTCATGAATGCGGAAGATCCGTATGCATTTGGAGCGGTTGTACAGCTATTGGATGGAGAGCCTGGCAGACCAGATGCCGAGGTACTGAACTGGCTATCTGACCGTGAGGGGACCTGGGTGCTGCTGGAGAGAGATACGGAGATGGACGCGAATGAGCCTCCCGATGATGCTGCACAGCTCGAAGCGCTTGTCGAGATAACGGCCTATTCCGAGGTTCGCAATCGACAGCAGGAAGGGATCGATACAGCGCTTATCCTGAACAGTCATGCCGAGCAGCCGGTGATCCATACGAGATCGTTTGCAATAGCGGCCCATACAGCCTCACCTTCACTTTCCAGGAAATGGATTACATATATGACATCTAAAGAATCCCAGCGGGCCTGGACCGCCGCCGCCGGGACATTGCCCGTAGTATCAGAGCTGTACGATCCCGGAGCTGTCAGGACAGATCCATGGCGGCTCCACATGCACAATCTGCTGGAGCAAAAAGAAGCCGCGGCCCTGGATTTTGGACGGGAAGGATCGTTCCCTGACTATGCCAAATCCGTCTCGCAGCTGCTTATGGGAGAAATGGATGCCGAGCAGTTTACCGAACGCTATTCGGATGAACAGCCCTGACATGGGCAACTAAAGATCAAGCTCCATTCTGACAATGAGCCGCTGATCCGAACTGCTGACTTCCGTTGCTTTCAGAAATGAAATGAGCTGTTTGGGGTAAAAATTCATATCGAATTCGTCCTGGAGCGACCTCCGGGTAGTGTCGGGAAGCTCAAGACGATTGAATACGAGCCGCTCGACTTCGAACATAATGGCGTTCTGCGGTTCATCTACAACAGAATAACGGCCTTCAATCAGCAAGGACAGGTTGCCGCTCTCACCGGATGCGATGACTTTGCCATCCTCAAACCGGAAGGCAAACGTTTCAAATAACTTGTCCTCAGAACGAAGAAATCCATTCAGATCATCCTCATGTATGTTAATGGTGTACACCTTCCCATTGGTGCTGAGGATGTTTTTGCTGCCTTGAATAAATCCCGGCAAATTCTCCATGGCACTCGCCAGCGCTTGGAAATGCCGCTTCACTTCGTACAAGCCAACATTTTCCCAGTACAGCGTAAATTCATGGATCAGCGCCCGCATAGCCTCAGGATTACCGCTGGTATTCAATGCGCCGTCCACCTGCTGCTGCAGGGCAAGAACCCGCTCCCGCTGCTGGAGAAGGCTGTCCTTCACTTGGGCAAGTTCCGCCGCATTTCGTTCAGCACTTGCGCGTGATGCTTGCAGCTCCCGATACTGCTGATTATACGATTGAAGCACTTGCTGGTCATTCTGGATAATCATATCGTAAAAGTCCAATATTCTGAAAAATCCGGATAAGCTTTGCGCTGAGAGCAGCATGACCAGCAGATGATCGCGTTCCCCCATATAATACGCTCGAAGCACCGCATCCGCCCGGTCCCTTCGCTCATCGATCCGCTCCTCCAGAACGGTGATCCGTTCCCGAAGCTGGCGCTGGGTCACTTCAAGCTCCTGCTGCCTGGCCGTAATTCGCTCGATCTCATGATCGATTTCAACGATAGAGAGGCTATCCTCCAGTATTTTGCGAGCTTCTTCCGAATCCGGCATTATCGGTTCCTGGACCGAATAGGACACGGGTGCCGTCAGGGTGCTGACGAATAGGATGATAACGAGCAGGAACGGAAGGAAACGATATTTAATTCGTGTCATCAAAACAGGTGCCCCCCTGATTGTTAGGTATGTCGAAAGGAATCCGTCCGCTATCCCTTCATCTCAACCAATATATGATGATATAGGCTGAAATATTTAAAAAAAGCGATACGGCAGCTCAAGCGCCGATCGCTTTTTTTAATGGTGCTTTTATTGCTGAAGCGTTTACTTAGAACGACAGGCGCTCCCTTGTGCGAGGACTTTCAGTTTGTCCATTCTTCACGAGCGGATGGCCTTGCTGTCTAAGCCATTAAAGTGGTTTGCCCATATGGAAGACCGTCCAGTAGCTGAAACCGGTGAAGGTCACGATCATATAAGCCCAGAAGAGAAGAATGTAGGTTCTCTCCGTAAATTTCAGATACCCCAAAATTACAAAAAATGCGGTCTGCAGGAAGAAAAGCAGAGCCATCTCGACAAGATCCCCGGCAAAGGCCATTAAACCAATCGTAAGGGTGAAGAAGCCGAGAACTCGAAACATCCGTGCCACGATACCATCCTCCTCTCGTATGTACGCACATAATGCTGCTATGAACATTATAGCGTTATGGGAAAATCGTGTAAATGTTTAACTGGAGATATTTCTGTGATTTTTTACACACCATGTACAGCAGCTGCTGAAAATGCTTCCATCTTCAATGCTTGTTCCGATTTCCCCTTATAGGAGTATGATCTGTAATCAAAATGGAAATACATTTTAGTATCAAATAGATTCTATGAACTCTATGAGAGGCATAGGAATGAAATAAGCAGTTTTTATACCCTATTCAGTTCGCCGATGTTAACGGTAATGAAGACGGTTATTTTAAAGGATGTCGTTAGGAGGGTTTTATGGTATGTCAGCAGTGAGACAGGATGCATGGAGCGCAGAGGATGATCTGATATTGGCAGAGGTGACCCTGCGCCATATTCGCGAGGGCAGCACCCAGTTAGCTGCTTTCGAAGAAGTAGGCGAACGCATTGGCCGAACATCGGCTGCGTGCGGATTCCGCTGGAACAGCTGTGTCCGCAAAAAATATGAGGATGCCATCAGTTTGGCAAAATCTCAGCGCCAGAAAAAGAGCTATTACAAAAAGCAGTCCCAAACAAGCGGTGCACAAGTGGCCGGTTTGACTGCGCCTGAGCTGGACCAGGAGTTATACAAAAGCGAAGGTGCAAGTGAAGAAACGCTTTCCATTGATGCGGTCATCCGATTCCTGCGTCAGTTCAAGGGCGGATTCCAGGAGACTTCCCGTCAGTTCAAATTGATGGAGAAGAGCCTCCGGGAGAAGGATGAGGAAATTGCAAGACTGCGCAGTGAAAATGAGCGGCTGCTCAAAGAAGTGAGTGAAGTGAAGACAGACTATCATGTGGTCAACGATGACTATAAGGCATTGATTCAAATTATGGACCGGGCTCGTAGACTAGCTTTTTTGAACGAGGAAGACGAGGAGCTGAAAACCCGGTTCAAGATGGATGCAAACGGAAACCTGGAGCGGATCGAATAAGAAGGCTCCACGTTTGAAGCGATAGCCCATGCAAGGGGATGTTGTCATGTCCTCTGCATGGGTTATTTGCGTTTCATGATACCGGTTCTGATATATACTAGAACATAGGATTTGGCAACCATCGAGACAAGGTTCTCAGTTCAAGATTATACAGGGGGAACATAGCCATATGGAAAACGGGGGATCGGAATTGGACATTCAGATGATTGGAGCAGGCTCTCTTGGACTGTTATATGCAGGCAAATTAGCCGCCAGCGGGGCCAAGGTGACCTTGTGGTGCCGGAGCGATGAACAGGCAGCCGCTATTCATTCGTCCGGCATCACCATCCACCATAGCGATGGGGGAGAGCTGCATATCCCGCCTGGTGTAGTCCAGGCGCATCCGCTCTCGGAGTTTCACGAGGAAGCTGGAGCCGCGGCGGATTATCTGGTGCTGATGGTGAAGCAGCAAGGGATTGAGGATTTGGTGGAGCGGGTGTTTATCCCGTATGGGAGGAGTATTCAGCGCTGTGTATGCTTCCAGAACGGGACGGGCCATCTGGAGCTGCTTCAGCAGCATCTTCCTTCCGGCGCGATATATGCGGCGATTACCACCGAGGGCGCGAAGCGAATCGGGCCCCGGGAGGTGCTTCACGCCGGAAGCGGGACAACGACGATCGGCCCCTATAACACCGAAGGCATGCCGGAGTCAGGACAAAAGTCAGCATCGCGGGAAATTTCCGACATTAGACTGATTGAGCTGCTGAACAGAGCAGGATTTAAGACTTATTTGTCGAATGAAATTTATACTGCAATTTATCGGAAGCTGATGATCAATGCTGTGATCAATCCTTTAACGGCATTGTGGCGCATTCCTAATGGCGCCTTGCTTGACGATCCCATGCGCATTCAACTCATGAAAGAGCTATTCGACGAAGCATGCGCCGTATATGATGCTGCGGGCATTTCAAGGGAGGATCATCTGTGGGATCAGATCGTGGGCGTATGCCGGATGACTTCGACTAACACATCCTCCATGCTAAAGGATGTGCTGGAGGGGCGTGCAACCGAAATTTCCTGGATTAACGGGAGCATCGTTCGATTGGGGCAGAGACATGGTGTAGCGGCTCCGAAGCATGAACTGCTGTGCAGGCTTATTGAGGGGACAACCAAATAAGGAGGTCTGTGGATGGGGTTTCTGCTAACGATATTCAATACAATGAGCCTTATTCCGGTCATTCCGTTCGGGCTGGTGTATTTTCTGGCCGTAAGATGGGGGAAAGATCGGAAGCAGGCTGTAAAGCTGGCGATGGATGTCACGACGCTATTTTTACTATTTTCCGTCTCCGCGCTGTTTAACAATACGTTTCAATCCAGGTTTGGCTTTTATTTAATCCTGCTTGTGCTGCTCATTGCTGTTGGACTGATTGGCAGCGCCCAGACGCGGTGGAAAGGAAAAGTGGATGTCAGGCGGCTTGTGCGGGTCGTGTGGAGACTGGCTTTTGTAGCGATGAGTTTTTGTTATGTTGTTTTTACTTTTTTTGGATTGATCACATACATAATCAGAGTCATGTATGCCTAATATAATAGCGTGAAATGACAGTCAAATCTTCCTGTTCATCATGGACAGGAAGATTTTTCAATTCCAAGAATGTGGATTTTTATTGACCACTGGTTGTATAATCGGTTAGCATGTACCTTTAAATCTATGAGGAGGAACGCAAGATGAGGAAACACAAAAAACTTCTGCTGCTTATGACGCTGATTCTTGCCTTCAGTTCAGTGTTGGCGGCATGTGGAGCTAACAACAATAACGAGAGTGCCAACAATGGGGACGCTGGTAAACCGAAAGATCAAGTCTTTCGCATGAACCTGGCCTCTGAACCTCCGACATTGGATCCGGGACTTTCCCAGGACAACACTTCTAATACAATCATCAACGCTGTATTTGAAGGACTGGTACGCAAAGGTGAAGACGGAACCGAATTGCCTGGCGTTGCCGAAAGTTGGGACATCTCCGAGGATGGATTGAAATATGTGTTCCATCTGCGCCAGGACGCCAAATGGAGCAATGGAGACCCTGTAACGGCCAATGATTTCGAGTACGCTTGGAAGCGGGTATTGGATCCGAATCTGACGCCTGCATCTCCATATACGTATCAGCTGTACTACATTAAGAACGCAGAGGCTTACAACGGAGGCGACATTAAGGACGCGAGCGAGGTCGGTGTCAAAGCGACGGACGATTACACCCTTGAGGTAACGCTTGAGAACCCGACGCCTTATTTCCTGAGTCTGATGTCGTTCCAAACGTACTTCCCGGTCCACAGCTCGATTGAAGGCAATCCGCAGTGGGCTACTAAGCCGGATACGCTTATTGGGAACGGACCTTTCAAAGTGTCGCAAATGGTCAAAGGACAAAAGATTGAACTTGTCAAAAACGATCAGTATTGGGACACCGAATCGATCAAGCTGGAGAAAGTGGAGATGAGCATTGTGAACAGTGCCGCCACAGAGCTTGCCAGCTACCGGAATAATGAGCTTGACTACGCAGGTCATCCTACAGGAAACATTCCTACTGACCAATTGAACGCCGTCAAGAACGAGCTTGGGGATCAACTGGAGATCAAAGGGATTGCGACCACATACTACTATGTGTTTAATACAACGGAAGAGCCGTTCAACAATGTGAACATCCGTAAAGCTTTCTCGATGGCCATTGACCGCAACGCGATTGTAGAGAAAATTACGCAGGGCGGACAGCTGCCTGCTTTCGGTTTTGTGCCTCCTGGCATCAAGGGGGAGAATGACGAATATCGCAACGAAGTTTCCGATGCTTATTTCGAGGATAACCTGGAGGAAGCGAAGAAGCTGCTCGAGCAGGGAATGAGTGAAGAAGGTTACACGACATTGCCTGAAGTAACGATCATTCATAACTCGGATGACAACCACAAACGGATTGCCCTTGCGATCGCGGATATGTGGAAAAATAATCTGGGTGCCAATGTGAAGGTACAGAATCAGGAGTGGGGCGTGTTCCTTAAAAACCGGGATGACCTGAACTATCAGGTTGCACGTTCCGGCTGGGGCGCCGACTACAATGACCCGATGTCGTTCATCGATATGTGGGTATCGAATAGCGGAAACAACGACGCTGGCTTCAACAATGAAGAATATGATCAGCTGGTAAGAGGAGCTTACACGACCAACGATAATGCAGAGCGTATGGAGCTGATGGCTCAAGCTGAGAAAATTCTCGTTGAGGAGAATCAAGTCATCATGCCGATTTACTACTACTCCAGCGTATCTTTGATCAAGCCATGGGTGAAAAACCTGCACATTGATTACAAAGGCGACATCGATTTCACGCGCGCTTACATTGAGTAGTTCTCTGCTTGTGATGCTGTAATCTAATCTTTCGGGATATATATACGGGTCGTTTCCCAACCCCAATATATATCCCGATTTTTTGTATGGACACAGGATTTCCAGATCCTGTTTTTGCTGGTGGAAGTTTATGCGTGCTAAGGTTCGCCAGGAAGACTACAATGAAATAGTTGAACTGGCTTGCAACATACTTGGTGTAGAACATCATGATCAGGGGGTTAGTTGAAGAAATGCTGAGGTATGTGGCGAGTAAGTTTTTTTATATGCTTGTATCGTTGTTCATACTGATCTCAGCCACTTTTTTTCTTATGAAGGCCATACCGGGAGATCCCTTTATGGGGGAGAAGAAGCCGTCACCGGAAATATTGGCAAGGCTGATGGAGCAGTATGATTTAGATAAACCGGTATTTCAACAATATACGAAATATCTGAGCAATATTATTCAAGGTGATTTTGGCCTGTCCATGAAACATCAAGGGCAGTATGTCACCGACATCATCGTCGAAACTTTCGGACCATCGCTGCGGCTGGGCCTGATCGCTATCATCGTCTCGGTAGTTATCGGAGTTCTGCTGGGGATGCTGGCCGCTTTGTATCATCGCAAGCTGATCGATAATGTGGCGATGGTGCTGTCCGTGCTCGGCATTGCTGTGCCCAGCTTCGTGCTGGCCTCGCTCCTGCAGTATGTGCTGGCTGAAAAAGCGGGGCTGTTTAACGTCATGGGCTTTAACGGCCCGCTGGACTATGTGCTGCCTGTTATGGCGCTATCGGCGCAGCCTATCGCCTTTATCGCCCGTCTGACGCGCTCCAACATGCTTGAAGTGCTTCACTCGGATTATATTAAAACCGCCAAGGCCAAGGGCCTGAGCTGGTTTGCCATCATGTTCCGGCATGTGATCCGTAACGGTATTATGCCGGTCATCACGTATGTCGGGCCTATGACGGCCAACATCATTACTGGTTCGGTCGTGATCGAGCAAATTTTCGGTATCGGGGGCATCGGCAAACAGTTTGTCGAGAGCATTACGAACCGGGATTACACGGTCATTATGGGCATTACAATCTTTTACGGGATTCTGCTGATGCTTGCCCGCTTCATAACGGATATTGCGTATATGTTTGTTGACCCTCGCATCAAGCTGACCAGCAGGAAGGAGGGGTAAACATGGCGACAGAAAATAATATGGCGTATCCGGCCGGGCAGCAGCTGACACCCGAGGATTTCAAGAAAATCGGTCCGGATGAGAAGCAGTCCGAAGTCATTCAGCGCGAAAGCGTGTCCTCCTGGCGGGATGCCTGGGAACGATTGCGTCAGAACAAGCTTGCCATGTCGAGTCTTGTCATTATGATACTGATCATTCTGATGGCTATTATCGGTCCAATGATCTCTAAATATGACTATGAAACGAATGATTTGCTCAATACGAACATGCCTCCTTCTTCGGAGCACTGGTTCGGTACGGATGATCTGGGGCGCGACGTATTCGTCCGGACATGGATGGGAGCCCGGATCTCGCTTACCGTTGGTCTCGCGGCTGCCGCGATCGACCTGCTTATCGGTGTCATCTACGGGGGGATTATGGGATACTTCGGCGGACGTGTGGATGAGTTCATGAACAAGTTTGCTGAAATTTTGTATTCGATCCCGTATCTTCTCGTGACGATTCTGCTGCTCGTTGTGTTCGAGCCGAGTCTAGGGACGATTATATTAGCCTTGACCATTACAGGCTGGATAAATATGTCCTGGATCGTCCGCGGGGAAATTATGCAACTCAAGAGCCGGGAATTCGTGCTCGCATCCCGTTCGATGGGAGCCAGCGCACCAAGACTATTGTTCCGTCATCTGATTCCTAACGCGATGGGACCCATCATCGTGACATTGACGCTGTCTGTTCCAAGCGCCATCTTCGCGGAAGCGTTCCTGAGCTTCCTCGGACTCGGTGTACAGGCGCCGGTAGCATCCTGGGGCTCCATGATCAACGACGCCCTGTCCGGCTGGATGTATTATCCATGGCGGATGCTGTTCCCGGCATTATTCATCAGTTTGACCATGCTTGCATTCAACATTTTCGGTGACGGTCTTCGTGACGCACTGGATCCGAAATTGAAAAAATAGGAGGTGGGAAGGTATGGAACCGATCTTGCAGGTGAATGACCTGAGCGTATCGTTTCGTGTTCGCGGCGGCGAAGTACAGGCTGTGCGCGGCGTGAATTTTGAAATCGGCAAAGGGGAGACGGTTGCCATTGTCGGTGAGTCCGGAAGCGGTAAAAGTGTCACCGCCCAGACCATCATGCGTCTGATTCCGTCCCCGCCCTCAGAGATCAAGAAAGGGGAGGTTATCTTCCAAGGAGAGAACCTGCTCAAGAAAACGAATAAACAGATGGAGGCGATTCGCGGCAAGGACATCGGCATGATATTCCAGGACCCGATGACATCGCTGAATCCGACCATCAAGATCGGCAAGCAGATTACCGAAGTGCTGGAAAAGCACCAGGGCATGAGCTTCAAGGAAGCGAAGAAAGAAGCGATTGAAATGCTCAAGCTTGTCGGTATTAAAAATCCGGAAGAGCGCTTCAACCAATACCCGCATGAATTCTCGGGCGGTATGCGTCAGCGGGCCATGATTGCGATTGCGCTGGCCTGCAAACCGTCGCTGCTGATTGCCGATGAGCCGACAACAGCGCTGGATGTTACCATCCAGGCGCAAATTATGGATGTCATGAAGGACATGCAGCAGCGTCTAGGCACATCCATCATTCTGATCACACATGATCTGGGCGTTGTAGCGGGCATGTGTGACCGGGTGATCGTCATGTATGCAGGGGAAGTGGTCGAGACCGGCACGAAGTGGGAAATATTCAAAAATCCGCAGCATCCGTATACGAAGGGATTGCTTCGTTCGATGCCGCGCCTCGATCAGAAGAAGGGCGAGCCGCTCATTCCGATCGTCGGCACGCCGCCGGACCTGATTAAACCGCCGGTAGGCTGCCCGTTCAGCGCGCGCTGTGAAGAGGCGATGCGAATATGCGAACGGATCGATCCGGGAGCCACTGAGTTCAGCGACACCCATATGGCTCGATGCTGGAATCTGCATCCGATGGCGAAGGAGGCACAGTCGTCATGAAGGACAACCATCTCATTGAAGTTGCAGGACTGAAGAAATACTTTAATGTAGGGAAAGGCAATGTTCTTAAAGCGGTGGATAATCTGAATTTCTACATCCGCGAGGGAGAGACGCTCGGGATGGTCGGGGAATCCGGCTGCGGCAAATCTACGGCTGGACGGACGATTCTCCGCCTCTACGAACCAACTGCCGGATCCGTAAAGTTTAACGGGACCGATATTTACAAGCTGTCCCCCAAGAAGATGAAGGCGATGCGCCGGGATATGCAGATGATATTCCAGGATCCTTATGCTTCGCTGAATCCGAGATTCACAGTGTCGGATATTATCGGAGAGGCATTGGACATTCACGGCATGGCCGGCAGCCGCGCCGAACGCAAGAAACGGGTTGAAGAGCTGCTGGATATGGTTGGCCTGAACAGCGACCATGCCTCGCGCTATCCACATGAATTCTCCGGCGGACAGCGTCAGCGGATCGGGATTGCCCGGGCGCTGGCAGTCAATCCGAAGTTTATTATATGTGACGAGCCGATTTCGGCGCTGGACGTATCGATTCAAGCGCAGGTTGTAAACCTGCTGAAGGATTTGCAGGACCGTCTCGGCCTGACTTATCTGTTCATTGCCCATGATCTGTCCATGGTCAAGCATATCAGCGACCGGGTAGCCGTAATGTATTTAGGCAAAATGGTTGAGCTTGCGGACAGCGAGGAGCTGTACGCCAATCCGATTCACCCGTACACGAAGACGCTGCTGTCTGCTATTCCGATTCCGGACCCCGAAATCGAGGCGAACAAGCAGCGGCTGAGAATGGAGCATGATGGCCAAGGGCCAATCACTGCAGCGAAGGGCGAGGACGGGACCGTTCAGCTACACGAGGCGGACAGCGAGCTGGTTGAAGTGTCGAAGGGACACTGGGTATCCAAAGCTTTCGCATAAGCTCTGAGACCGAGCTCTACCAGCGATCGTCAATCCTGAAAATCCGAAGTATGATCAACAGCCGCAGGCTTGTATGCCGGCGGCTGTTGTTTTCCTTTGACGGAGAACGCCATCATTCGGTACAATCAAGAAAGGCTTCATAAGTCTAGAATGCTATAAATTGCAGAGCCTGCCCGTCCGATATAGGGGAATCATACCGTCAGACGTCAAAGGGAAGGGCGCAAGTATAGTTCCACATACATATTCGATATGGCTATACCTGTATACATTTATGGATGCTGCGATATAGAGAATAGGAGGCATACTTCATGAATATCGTTCCGGATCCTTTATCCGGCGGATCACGTCTTGCCCAGGCATATATTCATCGTTATGACAGCGTTAGCGGCTTTTACGGTGAAGATTACCGCAGCAGCGACGGCTATGAACGGAGAGCGGCATGGCTGGATCAATCCGAAGCCAAACGCATCTCCAGAGCGGCTGTGGTGGACTGTCTACGCACCTATAATCATAAGTTTAATGCCCATCCAGCGGTGGATAAGGCATTGGATGCGCTGGGCCAACCGGAGACACTTGCCATTGTAGGCGGACAGCAGAGCGGACTGCTTACAGGACCGATCCTTGTCATCTATAAAGCGGTGACTATCATTCAGGCTGCCTCAGATGCTGCCAAAAGGCTCAACCGTCCGGTGGTTCCTGTGTTCTGGATCGCCGGCGAGGATCATGACTGGGATGAGGTGAATCACGCCTATTTCCCGACCCGCGATCTCGATATAGCCAAAATCAAGCTGGACCCGAGAGAAAAGCTTCGCACCTCTGTAAGTTATACCGAAGTGAACGAAGAGGAGTGGGAGCTCCAGCTTCAAGGGCTGCGTGAGCTATTGCCGGACAGCCCGAGCAAGGCGGAGCTGCTTGAGCTGGCCCGCACGGCATTCAGCGGCTCCCGCAATTTGAGCGAAGGCTTCGCCAAGCTGCTGGGCGCGATGTTTGGCAAGCACGGACTCATTCTTCTTGATTCTGCGGACCCGAATCTTCGCGCTTTGGAAGTTCCCGTGTTCGAAGCGATCATCAACAACAACGAGGCTCTGGGACTTTCGTACCAGCAGATGGCCCGCGATATCGAGGGTGCAGGATTTGAAGTTCAGGCCGATGTTCCGGAGAATGGAGCCAATCTGTTCTACCTTCACGAAGGCATGCGTCTGCTCCTGTACCGGGAAGGCGACAGGTTCGTCGACCGGAAGGGATGGATTCAATTATCGCGTGATGAGCTGCTGCGCGAGCTGCACGAGCATCCTGCCAGATTCAGCAACAATGTGCTGACAAGGCCGCTTATGCAGGATTCGCTGCTGCCGGTGCTGGGGACGGTACTGGGGATGGGCGAAATTTCGTATTGGGCCATCACCCGCGGTGCTTTTGCGGAAATGGGGCTTCAGATGCCGCTCATATTGCCGAGAATGTCGTTTACATTGCTGGATGATACGGTGCATAAACATATGGATAAGTATGCGCTGTCGTTCCAGGACGTACAGCATCATCTGGAGGAGAAGCGGCAGGCCTGGCTCGACAGTCAGGATGAACTCAATCTGGAGGAGCGGTTCGGTCAGACCAAGGCTGCGTTCGAACAGCTGTATCAGCCATTGATCGAAGATCTTGGCAAGCTGCAATCGGGATTGGTGAAGCTCGGATCGACCAATAAGGATAAAATACTGAAGCAGATGGACTATCTGCTGCGCAAATCGCAAGAAGCACTCGAGCAGCAGCATGAGGCTGCTCTGCGGCAATGGCAGGCTATCGGGCAGAGCCTGATGCCGCTGGGAAGACCGCAGGAGCGGGTGTATAACATTTTCCATTATATGAACCGCTACGGTATGGACCTGATTGACCGGCTGATGGAAATTCCGTATGAGGCATCAGGCACGCACCGTTTGATTCACGTATAATAAAACCAATAACCATTTATTAGGAGGTAAGTGATGACTTCATCCTCGATTCAAAACAGCAGCATTACCGATTTGAAATTGGCCCCGGAAGGCCATCTGAAAATTGATTGGGTAAAGGCGCACATGCCGGTACTGAACCGCGTGCGCGAGCAGTTTGAACGTGAACAGCCTTTCAAGGGGCTCAAGGTGGCGATCTCTCTTCATCTTGAAGCGAAAACGGCGTACCTGGCCAAGGTCGTTAAGGCTGGCGGAGCCGAAGTGACCATTACCGGCAGCAATCCGCTGTCCACTCAGGATGACGTTTGTGCCGCTCTGGTGGAGGATGGCATTACCGTCTTTGCAAAATACAACCCCTCCCCGGAGGAGTACAAGGAGCATCTCATTAAAACGTTGGAAACGAAGCCTGATCTCATCATTGATGATGGCGGCGATCTGGTCACCATTCTTCATGCTGAGCGCCCCGAGCTGCTGGAAGGCATCCGCGGCGGAGCGGAGGAAACAACGACCGGGATTCTGCGACTAAAGTCCCTGGAGAAGGATGGGGCGCTCAAGTTCCCGATGATCGCGGTCAACGACGCGTATTGCAAATATTTGTTTGACAACCGCTACGGCACGGGGCAATCGGTCTGGGACGGCATTAACCGGACGACCAATCTCGTCGTGGCAGGCAAGACGGTTGTCGTTGTCGGATACGGATGGTGCGGCAAAGGCGTGGCCATGAGAGCGAAAGGGCTGGGCGCGAATGTGATCGTCACCGAGGTGGATGCGATTAAAGCGGTTGAAGCTTATATGGATGGCTTCCAAGTGATGCCGATGCGCGAGGCCGCCAAGCTGGGCGACTTTTTCGTAACGGTGACAGGCAATCGCGATGTGATCAGCGGCGCCGACTTCGATGTGATGAAGGACGGGGCTATTCTGTCCAATGCCGGGCACTTCGATGTGGAAGTGAGCAAGCCGGATCTGATGGAGCGCGCACAGTCCGTTCGGACCGTTCGCCGCAACATTGAGGAATACCAGCTGAAGGATGGCCGCAAAATCTATCTTCTGGCCGAGGGGCGTCTGGTCAATCTTGCCGCTGGCGACGGGCATCCGGCCGAAATTATGGATATGACGTTTGCGCTGCAGGCCTTGTCGCTGAAATATGTGAACGAGCAATACGAAACCATTGGCAGCCGTGTCGTGAACGTACCCTATGAAATTGACGAGCAGGTGGCGAGATACAAGCTGGAAAGTCTAGGAATCGGCATCGACCAGTTGAGCGATGAGCAAAAAGCTTATCTGGACAGCTGGGCACAGCATTAATCTGCGGCATATTTGGAAAAGAACGGTTCATAACAAACCTCCTTCCATTCCCGTCAGTGGATGTTAGGAGGTTTTTTTGCGCGCTTTTTTTGAAAAAATGCCCAAAAAAACAAAATGGGTCTTAAAGGTGTTTGATTCTTGACGTCGAATCTATTATTCTAAAGTGGAGGAAAGTGGTGCAAAGTGGGGATTCGGGGTTAAGGAGTGGAGTGCCTGATGTTTATGGGGGAGTTTCAGCATAGCATCGATGACAAGGGGCGGATCATTATCCCCGCCAAATTTCGTGAACTCCTTGGCATTTCCTTTGTCGTTACCCGAGGCCTCGACCAATGTCTCTTTGTATACCCTACTGAAGAATGGGCTGTTATGGAACAGAAGCTCAAATCCCTCCCACTGATGAAGTCTGATGCCAGAGCGTTTACCCGGTTTTTTTTCTCGGGAGCAACAGAATGCGAATTGGATAAGCAGGGAAGGGTAAACTTGCCGGCAAATTTGCGAGAGTTCGCCAAGCTGGAGAAAGAATGCGTCGTGATCGGCGTTTCGAACCGGGTGGAGATCTGGAGCAAGGAACAATGGCAGAAGTATTATGAGCAGTCGGAAGAAGCGTTTAATGATATCGCCGAGAAGCTGGTCGATTTCGACTTCGATCTGTAGCTGTCGGTGAAGCTTCCGTTCTACGCTCGCAAGGAATCTATGATTACATGACAAACGTTAAAAGCAATGGAGGGCGCAGACTTTGTTTCATCACATCACGGTGCTTAAAGAAGAAGCGACAGACGGGCTGCGCATCAAACCAGACGGTATATATGTTGACTGTACGCTCGGCGGTGCGGGGCACAGCTCCCTGATCGCCTCGAGGCTAAGCTCTGAGGGCCGGTTAATTGCGTTTGACCAGGATGACTGGGCGCATGAGAATGCGCAGAAGGTGCTGGAACCTTACGCGGATCGGGTTACCCTTGTCAAAGCCAATTTTCGTGACTTGGAGGAGGTGCTCCGGCGCGAAGTAAGGGCAGACGTGAACGGGCAGCCGCGGGTTGACGGCATACTGTTTGATTTGGGCGTATCCTCACCGCAATTTGACGAAGGGGAGAGAGGCTTCAGCTACAATCACGATGCGCCGCTCGATATGCGGATGGATCAATCGGCGGAATTAACCGCTGCCGAGATTGTAAATGAGTGGCCTGAGCAGGAGATTGCCCGGATTCTCTATGAATACGGTGAAGAGAAGTTCTCGCGGCGAATTGCCAGAGTCATTGCGGATAGACGGGTACAGCGACCTATTCAAACGACGGGGGAACTCGTCGATTTGATAAAAGAAGGCATTCCGGCCGCTGCCCGCAGAACGGGCGGACATCCGGCCAAGCGCAGCTTCCAGGCGCTGCGGATTGCGGTCAACGATGAGCTTGGCGCTTTCGAGGATGCGCTGCACCAAGCAGTTAGGTGTCTGGCGCCGGGCGGAAGAGTGTCGGTCATTACGTTCCACTCGCTGGAGGACCGGATCTGCAAACAGATTTTTAACAGCTATATTCCTAAATGCACTTGTCCACCGGATTTCCCGATGTGCGTCTGCGGGGGCGGGCAAGGCGACCTGAAACTGGTCAATCGAAAGCCGATTATTCCTTCGCAGGAGGAGATTGGCAGCAATCCAAGAGCGCGTTCGGCCAAGCTTCGAATCGCAGAAAAGTTGCAGCAACCAACTTAACCGTTCAAAGGGATTATGCACTAACTAAGAGCAGCTCTACCAGCAATGTTGCAAATCCTGAAACTAAGACAAAGGAGAATCAGCCATGGCATACACGCGCGGCAATCTGGCCGTTCAGGAGAGACAGAAGGAAGCGCAATCCACATATCTCGAGAAGACCAAAGTCATCAAACGCCGATCCCAGCTGCCTCAAAAAGAAAAGCTGCTGTATTTGTTGTCCGTGGTGTTGGTTGTCGCTGTCATGGGCGTGATCGGCATGAGGCATGTTCATTCCTATGACCTGAACCGTCAAATTCAGAGAACAGAGGCTGAGATCCGTACAGCTCAGAGAGAAATCGATCTGCTTCAGGTGAAGAAACAAACGCTGGAGATGGAAATTTTGGATAAAGCCAAGGAACTCGGCTACGTTCCGATTGAGGACCATAACGCGATCCATGTGCAGCCTTCTGCGGGAACGAGAGGGACACAAGGGCCGCTACCAGGGCAAAATGACTAAAGTGTGAGGTTTTTCGATGGTAAAAAAAATCAAACTGCGCACCGTGTTCATAGGGGGATGTATTATCCTCTTTTTTGCTTTATTGATTGGTCGGGTGTTTTATCTGCAGGTTATTGACAATGATTTTTGGCGGGAGAAGGCCTTAACTTATTGGTCGCGCCAGCAGCCGCTGCCTGCCAATCGCGGTACGATCATGGACCGGGACGGCGACGTTCTGTCCATGGATGCGCCAGCGTATACGGTCGTTGTCAATCCGAAGGTCATTCAGACGAATGGACTGGAGGATAAGGTGGTTTCCGGTCTTCATGAAATCCTCGGCAAGGATGAAGGCGAGCTTCGCGAATTGGTAAGAGCCCAGGATGACAAGGGGGAATACTTGATCAACCGCGAAGTGCGAAATGAAGGCTTGAAGATTGACCAGGATACTAAGCTGGAGGTCGAGGCGTTCTCTGAGAGTCTCAAGCAGGAGCTCCGGGACGAAGGCAAAACGCCGGATTCGGGCATCGGCTTCATCAATGAGAAGAAGCGTTTCTATCCGAAAGGCTCTCTTGCTGCCCATGTGCTTGGATATATCGACAGGGAAGGCAAGGCAGTCGGCGGGGTCGAATCCTATTACAATGAGCTGCTGCAAGGCAAGGACGGTTTTGCTGCTTACAAGAGTGACAAGAAGGGAATTAAGCTTCCCAGTGAGGATGACTTATACCAACCTGCCATTAATGGGAAAAATTTAGTACTGACGATTGATGATACGATCCAGTATTATATCGAAGATGCCATGCGCGAGGCCTATGAGCAGTACAAGCCCCAGAGCATCACGGTCATTGCGGCAAACCCGAACACGATGGAGATTCTCGGCATGGCCAACCTGCCGACCTTTGACCCGAATACATACTGGGATGTGCCGAATGTCGGCAACTTCTTCAATCATGCGGTCGGTTCAGTGTACGAGCCGGGCTCCACCTTTAAAATTGTAACACTGGCCAGCGCCGTGCAGGAAAAGCTGTTTAACCCGAACGCCTATTATGAATCCGGTTCGATCAAGGCGGGAGGCAGAACCCACTACGACATCAGGCGGCACTGGGGAACGATCAGCTACCTCGAAGGGGTGAAGCGATCGAGCAACGTGGCCTTTGTCAAGCTGGGCTACGAAATGCTTGGTGCCGAAAGGCTGACCAACTACATTCGCGAGTTTGGATTTACGGAAAAATCGGGCATTGATCTGCCTGCGGAATCTCTCGGCATCATCCATATGAATAATGATTCGGATATTTCAACGCTGACTTACGGCTATGCAGTATCGGTTACGCCGATTCAGCAGATCGCGGCGATTTCCGCCGTGGCTAACGGCGGCAAGCTGCTGAAGCCGTATATGGTGAAGGAGATTCAGGATCCGAATACCGGTGAAACACAGAAGATCGAGCCTGAGGTAATCCGGGAAATCATCACCCCGGAAACGGCGAGAGAAACCGGAACATATCTGGAGCAAGTCGTTGCCGATCAGGTCAACGGTTCCGGCAGACTCGCTTATATCGATGGATACCGTGTAGCAGGCAAAACCGGTACGGCGATTAAATCGACCGGAGGCTACCGCGACCGGACGAAGCAGGTGTCTTCTTTCGTCGGATATGCCCCGGTGGATGATCCGAAGATTGCCGTCATCGTCATCATTGACGAACCGAAGGAAGAGGTCGGCGGCGGCGCGGCTGCTGCCCCGGTGTTCCAAAAGATCGTCTCGCAAACGCTCAGCTATTGGGGCATTCCCAAATCGCAGCAGGATACTGACAACAGCAAGGGGAACGCGCCGAAGGCGAAGGATGCAGCGGCCGAGGTTCGAATGACCTCTCCGGATCTAAGCGGTATGAGAATCAGTGAAGTGAAGGATAAACTGCTCCAGGACGGCTTCGCCTTTGAGGTGCTCGGCAGCGGGAATACGGTGAAGGGACAGTATCCTGCCCCGGGAGCGGTAATGACTTCCGGACAGCGTGTCTATGTGCTGACCGAGGACGACCATGCAATGACGATTCCGAATCTGCATGGTGAATCGCTGCGGGACGCGATGGAGGTGCTCACCTTGATGAAGGTGAGAGTCATTGTCCAGGGCGAGGGCTATGTCACCAAGCAGGTGGAGAGCTCAGAGAATGGGCAGCGCACGGTAACGCTGACTTTGAGAACGGCGGAAGAAATGCTGACCGGCGCAACCGATTCGGAGGAAGAGGAACCCGAAACTCCGGATGAAGAGGCTGAATCGGATGGCAGCGCGGAGACCGACTCGGCGGATGCTGAAGGGCAGGGTTAGCGAGGTCAGCAACGAGGAATAGCTTGTTCTATCCCCGGCTTGTACCGAATACTCATGAGATAAACACCAGTTCATGGGTTTACAGGCTTAAGTCGGGGAGGGAAGCAAGGTGAAAGTTTCCAAGGTATCTCAGCGAAGAAGATTGCTCTGGAGCCTGCTGCTGCTGCTCTTGATGTTCTCGGCCCTGATCGTCAGACTGGCTTACGTCCAGATTGGACAGGGAGCCGAATTGTCCGCGAAGGCGGAGGAGTTGTGGCGGCGGGACATTCCTTTTGCAGCCAAGAGGGGAGAAATATTGGACCGTAACGGAACCGCGCTTGTGACCAGCATCACGACACCGACCATCTGGGCGATTCCCGTCCAGATCAAGGACGCGGACCATACGGCCCGGACATTGGCCCCTCTTCTTGGCATGAACGAGGCTGACGTGAAAAAGAGTATTACGAAACGTTCGAGAATAGAACGGATCAATCCCGGCGGACGAAAAATTACGATGGAGCTGGCTCAGGAAATTCGTGATTTGAAGCTGCCGGGTATCGTTGTTGCCGAGGATAACAAGCGGTATTATCCTTATGGTGATCTAGCTGCTCATATTTTAGGCTTTACGGGCGCCTATAATCAGGGGCTGACCGGACTTGAGGCGATGCATGATGATAAGCTGATGGGCTTTGACGGCAACATCTCTTATCTGTCCGATGCGAGCGGGAAGCAAATGCCGAATTCGACGGAGAAGTATGTGGAGCCCCGGGACGGGCTCAGCCTGGAACTGACGATTGACAAATCAATCCAGGCGATTATGGAACGCGAGCTGGATCAGGCGATGGTCAAGTATCAGGCCAATGGCGCATGGTCGATTGCCATGAACCCCAATACAGGCGAGATTCTGGCCATGGCCTCGCGCCCGGGCTTCTCGCCGGGGAAATACCAGGAATTCGAGCCGGAAACGTACAACCGGAATCTTCCGATCTGGATGACCTATGAGCCGGGCTCAACCTTCAAGATCATTACGCTGGCTGCTGCATTGGAAGAGGGAAAGGTAGATTTAAAAAATGACCACTTCTTTGATTCCGGTGCGGTTGAGGTCGGCGGAGCCCGGCTTCGCTGCTGGAAGAAGGGCGGCCATGGCAGCCAGACATTTATGGAAGTGGTGCAGAATTCGTGCAACCCCGGATTTGTTCTCCTGGGCCAGAAGCTGGGCAAAGAAAGCCTGTTCCAATATATCCGCGATTTTGGCTTTGGCGCCAAAACCGGAATTGACCTGAACGGGGAAGAGAACGGGATTCTGTTCAAGCTGGAGAATGTCGGTCCGGTCGAGCTGGCGACAACCGCTTTCGGCCAGGGGGTGTCGGTGACACCGATCCAGCAGGTTGCCGCGGTCTCAGCGGCAATTAATGGAGGCAAGCTGTATAAGCCTTATGTGGCCAAAGCCTGGATCAATCCCGAAACGGGCGAGAAAGTGGAGGAGATTGAGCCGCAGCTTGTGCGCGAGGTCATCTCCGAGGAGACTTCGAAGCAGGTCCGCGAAGCACTGGAGAGCGTGGTGGCCAAGGGAACGGGACGTCCGGCATTCATCGACGGCTACCGGGTCGGAGGCAAAACGGGAACGGCGCAAAAGGTAGTGAACGGCAGGTATTCTTCCACCGAGCATATCGTGTCTTTTATCGGATTTGCCCCGGCGGATGATCCGCAGATTGTTGTGTACACCGCCGTTGATAATCCGAAGGGCATTCAGTTCGGCGGAGTAGTGGCGGCACCGATCGTTCAGAACATTCTGGAGGATGCGCTGCGTTACATGGATATTCCGCCTCGCAAAGATCAGATGGCGCGCGTGTACAAATACGGGGAAACCCCGATGGTAACCGTGCCGGACCTGGTGGGAGCGACCGTTCAGGATCTGTACGAGGATTTGAACATGAATTTCATGCTGGCCAAATCGGGAACGGGCAACACTGTGATCTCCCAGGCTCCTAAGCCGGGAACCCGGGTAGAGCGCGGCTCGACCATCCGCATTTATATGGGAGAGGATTCCGAGGCAGGGCATGAACATTAAGATACGTATTGGTTTTATTATCCGGCCCTCGTTAACCGGATGATCAAGGATATAGAGAGAAGAGGGATTGCAATGAAATTGTACGAACTATCATCCGTGCTGGCAGCAGCAGTCGTTGATGGAGACGGTGATGTTGAGATTTCGGATCTGCAGGTGGATTCCAGACAGGTGAAGGCGGGTGATCTGTTCATCTGCTTGCCGGGGCACACCGTGGATGGCCACGACTACGCAGCGCAGGCAGCCGCTAGCGGAGCCAGCGCACTTATCGTCCAGCGGAAGCTTGATATTGACCTTCCGCAAGTTATCGTTAAGGATACCCGGCTGGCTATGGCCGCGATGGCTGACAAGTTTTTCAACCAGCCTAGCGCGCGTATGAAGCTGATCGGTGTGACCGGAACGAACGGAAAAACAACGACCACGTACCTGATCGAACGCATTCTTCAAGACTATGGTGTGAAAACCGGATTGATCGGCACGATTCAGATGCGATACAACGGGCAGTCATTCCCGATGCCAAGAACGACTCCGGAAGCGCTCGACCTTCAGCGTTACTTGAACGATATGGCGAGCAGCGGAACCGAATGCTGCGTGATGGAGGTATCCTCCCATGCGCTGGAGCAGGGGCGGGTGAAGGGAACAGACTTCCGGACGGCAATTTTCACGAATCTGTCGCAGGATCATCTGGACTACCATCATACGATGGAAGATTACCGGGCTGCGAAAGGGTTGTTTTTTGCCAGACTGGGGAACGCTTTTGCCAAGGACGAGAACAAGCGCAAATATGCCGTGTTGAACGCGGATGATGAGGCATCGGCTTATTTTGCAAAGCTTACTGCAGCCGAAGTGATTACTTACGGCGTACAGGAGGATGCAGACATTCGGGCAAGCCGTATCGTCATCACGGCGCAGGGCACTTCCTTCCATGTGGATACGTTCCGCGGCAGCGCGGATATCTCGATCCGGATGGTCGGCAAGTTCAACGTATACAATGCGATGGCGGCCATTGCCGCAGCGCTTCTGGAAGGCATTCCTCTGGAAGACATCAAGAACAGCCTTGAAGCCGTGCCTGGTGTTGACGGCCGGGTAGAGGTTGTAGATGAAGGCCAACCGTATGCGGTCATCGTGGATTATGCTCATACCCCGGATGGTCTGGAGAACGTGCTGCGAACCGTGAATGAATTTGCCGAAGGCCGTATCCTGACCGTGTTTGGCTGCGGAGGGGACCGGGACCGGACGAAGCGGCCGATCATGGGGAAAATCGCCTCCAAGTACAGCGACCTTGTATTTGTTACATCCGATAATCCCCGCACAGAGGACCCGGAGCGAATCCTGAAGGATATTGAAGCGGGACTGATCGAGGAAGGCGTGTCTAAGGCCAGCTATGAGCTCATCGTGGATCGCCGTGAAGCGATTGAAAAGGCTATTGAAATGGCAAGCCCGGGCGATGTAGTATTGATTGCGGGGAAAGGTCATGAGACCTACCAGCTGATCGCGGGCGAAGTGCTTGACTTTGACGACCGCATCGTAGCTAAAGACGCGATAAGGGGCAGACTAAAGTGATCCATAAAACATTGCGAAGCATCGCCGACATGTGCGGCGGAACGCTTTCGCCAAACCTTGACGAGAATACGATGATTCATGGGGTCGGCACCGACTCCAGAACGATACAATCCGGCCAGCTCTTCGTCCCGATTGTCGGAGAGAAGTTTGACGGTCACCAGTTTGTCCGTCAGGTGCTGGACCAAGGAGCAGGAGCCGCGCTGTGGCAGCGGGATCATGGACCGGCGCCGGAAGGCCCTGTCATTGTGGTAGAGGACTCGCTGGCGGCGCTTCAGGCGCTGGCCAAGGCGTATTTGCGGCAGAGCGGTGCCAAGGTTGTCGGCATCACCGGCAGCAACGGCAAAACGACCGTAAAGGATATGGTATCCGCCCTGCTTGAGACACGGTATAAGGTGCATAAAACGAAGGGCAATTATAACAATCACATCGGGTTGCCGCTGACCGTGCTGGCGATGGAGGAAGGCACCGAGATCATCGTGCTGGAGATGGGCATGAGCGGGCGGCATGAGATCGAGCTGCTGTCCGGACTTGCGAATCCGGATATTGCTGTTATTACGAACATCGGTGAGGCCCATTTGCTGCAGCTCGGTTCACGCGAGGAGATTGCGCGGGCGAAGCTGGAGATTATTAGCGGGATGAAGCCTGGCGGACTGCTCATCTATCACGGTGACGAACCGCTGATCTCGCGGGTGCTCGAAGAAGCGTCGACCATTAAGCCGGAAGGTCTTCAGACCTTTACGTTCGGAACCGGCAGTGATAACGACAGCTATCCGACAGGCCTGATGTTCCACGGCAAGGGAATTGTGTTTACCTCAAGCCGATCTGCCGGGGAGGCGTTCAGCCTGCCGCTGCTTGGACAGCACAACGTCGTAAACGCACTTGCCGCCATGGCGGTGGCCAGCGAGCTCGGGGTCAGCGAAGAGGAGATTCGCGAAGGCTTTGAGGGCCTCAAGCTTACCGGCATGCGGATTGAGTGTATTGAAACGCGTCATGGCGTAACGGTGCTGAACGATGCTTACAATTCCAGTCCGACAGCCGTCAAGGCTGCCGTGGATGTCCTCGGGAACATGAAGGGGTATCGGCGCCGCATTGCTGTGCTCGGGGACATGCTTGAACTCGGTCCGAAGGAAGCGGAGTTCCATGCGGAAATCGGCCATTACTTGTCTCCGGACAAGGTGGACATCGTGTTTACTTACGGCCCGCTGTCCCGTCATACGGCGGAAGCCGCACGTCAGTATTATCCGGAGAACAGCGTGTTTGCTTATACAGATAAGGAGGCGCTGATCGCCTCATTGATAGAGCAGATCACCAGCAAGGATGTTGTGCTGGTCAAAGCCTCGCGCGGAATGAGGCTTGAACAAGTCGTCGAGGCACTTGCGGAACTGCCTGGCGGAAACAATGGAAGTAGGGGGTGAGCGGAATGGACTATCAATTGCTGCTGCTGACGATCGCTGTATCGTTTGTCATCGCCGTTATTTCAGCTCCGCTGCTTATTCCGCTCCTGCGCAGAATGAAATTCGGCCAACAGGTTCGGGACGACGGTCCGCAGAGCCATCTGAAGAAAGCCGGGACGCCGACGATGGGCGGCGTTGTCATTCTGTTGGCGTTTACGCTCACGTTTATTAAGTTTTCGCCGGTAGATACCGATTTCTATGTTATGCTGGTTGCCACGCTCGGCTTTGGTTTGATCGGATTTCTGGACGATTATATCAAAATCGTATTCCGCAGATCGCTCGGACTGACCGCGCGTCAGAAGCTGCTGGGGCAGCTGATCTTTTCCGGGGTAATGTGCTGGCTCCTGATCTCCAACGGCCATAGCACCGCCATCGGAATGCCGGGAATGAGCTGGTCTTTTGACTGGGGCCCGTGGTTCTACTATCCCTTCATCGTGATCATGATGCTGGCCATCAGCAATGCCGTCAACTTTACAGATGGTGTGGACGGACTGCTGTCTGGTGTCAGCGCCATCGCATTTGGCGCCTACGCGATCATTGCGATTCAGTCCACCTCGTTTGCAGCTGCGTTCTGCGCGGCGGCGATGATTGGTGCCGTGCTTGGCTTTCTCGTGTTCAATGCACATCCGGCCAAGGTGTTTATGGGGGATACAGGATCGCTCGGTATTGGGGGCGCCATCGGCGCAATTGCGATTGTGACCAAAAGCGAGCTGCTGTTCCTCGTGATCGGCGGGATTTTTGTCATCGAGATTCTTTCGGTGGTCCTGCAGGTCATATCCTTCAAAACGAGAGGCAAGCGGATATTCAAGATGAGTCCGATTCACCATCATTTTGAGCTGTCCGGATGGTCGGAATGGCGTGTTGTTATCACGTTCTGGACCGTCGGATTGATCCTTGCGGTGCTCGGACTTTATATCAACAAGGGGTTGTAGAAATGAAGCATCCAGAACGATACCGTGATCAAAAAGTGGTTGTGCTTGGCCTTGCCAAAAGCGGAGTCCAGGTAGCCAAGGTGCTCCACCAGGCAGGCGCGGTTGTCATTGTTAATGATCGAAAAGAGCGGGACCAGTGCCCTGAGGCTTCGGAGCTCGAAGCTTTGGGGATTTCTGTTGTGTGCGGGGGGCATCCGGATGACCTGATTGATGCGCAGGTGGCGCTTGTGGTGAAAAATCCGGGCATTCCGTACTCGGTTCCGCCAGTTCAACGTGCGATTGGGCTTCAAATTCCGGTAGTGACGGAGGTCGAGGTCGCGTACCATCTGTGCCGTGCCCCGATAATCGGCATCACCGGTTCGAACGGGAAGACGACGACGACAACCTGGGTGGGACAGATCCTCCAGGCTGCCGGCATGTCTCCGATCGTTGCCGGAAATATCGGCATTCCGCTTACCGAAGCAAGCCAGGAGGCCACGGAGGAGCAATGGATGGTTGCCGAGCTGAGCAGCTTTCAGCTGAAAGGCACCGAGGATTTCCGGCCTCGCATCGCTTGTCTGACGAACGTAACAGAGACCCATCTGGATTATCACGGGGGCATGGATGATTACGTTGCATCCAAGGCCAGACTGTTCCGCAATCAGACCGCTGAAGATACCGCTGTGCTCAACTGGGATGATCCCGTGTGCAGAGGCCTCGTGCCCTACATCAAGGCCCGGGTGCTTCCGTTCTCGATGAACGAGACGCTTCGGGAAGGTGTCTATGTGTCGCCGCCTTACATACCGGGGACCGAGGACCAACTGGAGCGGACGATCGTTTATACAGATGACAAAGGCTTTACGCATGAGATCATCCGTGTGGAGAACATCGGTATACCGGGACGCTTCAATGTGGAGAATGCGCTCGCTGCCAGCTGCATCGCGATTGCCGCTGGCGCGCAGCCGTCCCAGCTGGAGGGCCCGCTGTCCAGCTTCCGCGGGGTGGAGCACCGTCTGGAATATGTGAGAGAGACGGACGGCATTGTCTATTACAACAACTCGAAGGCGACCAATGCGAAGGCAACCAGCATGGCGCTCTCTTCCTTCACCCAGCCGATCGTGCTCATTGCGGGCGGACTGGATCGCGGCACGGACTATGATGAGCTGGTGCCTTTTCTGCAAGGCAAGGTGAAGGCTGCGGTACTGCTTGGTCAGACCAAGGATAAATTGGCGGATGCGGCACAGAAGGCCGGGATAAACACGGTCGTCCTCGTCGATAATGGGGAGGACGCCGCCCACACGTTGACCCTGGCTGTTCAGAAAGCTTCCGGCCTGGCCGAAGCGGGAGATATCGTGCTGCTGTCGCCTGCATGTGCCAGCTGGGACATGTTTCCTTCCTATGAGGTTCGGGGACGCATTTTTAAAGAGGCGGTGCATAATCTTTAAGTAGGGGGGTGTGGATAAGCCCCTACTTTGGATGTTCGAGGTGGCCTTCCTATGAACAAGAACCGTCAGGCGCCCGATCTGTGGCTGCTGATTTGCATTATGGCCCTGCTGGCCATCGGTCTGGTCATGGTATACAGTGCAGGCTCTGTGCTTGCCTTTCATGATTATGGCGACAAGTTTTACTTCGTGAAACGACAAGGTTTATTTGCGGTATTGGGGCTGGTCGCGATGTATTTCACCTCCAATATCGATTTCAGAGTATGGAAGAAATATAGCAAGCTCATTCTGCTAGTCTGCTTCTTTCTGCTTGTCATCGTGCTTATTCCGGGCATCGGCGTCGTTCGCGGCGGCGCAAGAAGCTGGCTTGGCATCAGCTCTTTTGGCATTCAGCCCTCCGAGTTTATGAAACTCGGCATGATTCTGTTTCTTGCGAGATGGCTCAGTCAGAAAAACTATGATATTACGAATTTTTCCAAGGGGCTGCTGCCCCCGCTCGGACTGATCGGTCTGGCCTTCGGCTTGATTATGCTGCAGCCGGATCTAGGTACCGGAGCGGTGATGCTGGGCGCCGCGATGATGATTGTATTTACCGCAGGGGCCAGCCTGAAGCATCTCGGCTTCCTGTCCCTCGGCGGCATTGCCGGCTTCGTCGGTCTGATTCTCGCCGCACCGTATCGGTTGAAGCGAATTACCGGCTTTCTCGATCCGTGGTCAGATCCGCTTGGAACGGGTTATCAGATCATCCAGTCTCTCTATGCGATCGGACCTGGCGGGCTCGGCGGCCTGGGACTTGGCATGAGCCGTCAGAAGCATGCCTATGTGCCGGAGCCGCAGACAGATTTTATATTCTCCATATTGGCTGAGGAGCTCGGATTCATCGGCGGGTTGACAGTGCTGCTTCTGTTCGCTGCGCTCGTATGGCGGGGCATGCGCATTGCCATGACGATCAGCGACGGCTTTGGCAGCCTGCTGGCCGTGGGCATCATCGGCATGGTGGCGATCCAGGTTATCATTAACATCGGGGTCGTTATCGGATTGATGCCGGTGACGGGCATCACCCTGCCATTGATCAGCTACGGCGGCAGTTCCTTGACGCTGATGCTGACAGCGCTCGGCATTCTATTAAATATATCCCGTTATGCGAGGTGAACCGGCATGCGTGTCGTACTAACAGGCGGCGGTACGGGGGGGCACATCTACCCTGCCGTTGCCATTGCCAGACAATGTGAGGCTGAGGAGCTAACATCTCAGTTTTTATATATCGGAGGCAAGAGAGGTTTGGAAAGCAAGCTTGTCCCGCAGGAGAATCTTCCTTTTGAAAGCATAGATATTACCGGATTTCGGCGCAGCCTGTCCCTCGAAAATGTGAGGACGATCATGCGCTTCTTCAAGGGCGTCAGCAGATCGAAGAAGCTGCTGTCGGATTTCAAGCCGGACATCGTTATCGGCACCGGCGGTTATGTATGCGGACCGGTCGTATACGCTGCGGCCAAGCTGGGCATCCCGACATTGATCCACGAGCAGAATGCCATTCCGGGTCTGACCAACCAGTTTCTGAGCCGCTATGCGGACACGGTAGCGGTCAGCTTTGAAGGCTCGGAGAAGGCGTTCCCCAAAGCGAAAAGAGCAATTTATACCGGAAATCCACGCGCGACGACGGTGATGTCCGCCAATCGTGAGCGTGGATTTGCTTCGCTTGGGATTCCAAGCGACAGCCCGATCGTGCTTGTTGTCGGGGGCAGCCGCGGAGCCCGGGCCATCAACGAGGCGATGAAGGGGATGGCAGCGATGATCGACAGGCTCCCTGGCGTTCATTTTGTATTTGTAACCGGGGAGACGTATTTCGAAGGAACACGGGAGGCGATTCGCAGCGAGCTTGGCACGATGCCAAACCATCTGCATATCGTTCCGTATATTAGCAATATGCCGGAGGTGCTGGCTGCTACGTCGCTGATCATCAACCGGGCCGGGGCTTCGTTCCTTGCGGAAATTACGTCGCTTGGCATTCCGTCCATTCTGATTCCGTCCCCGAACGTGACCAACAACCATCAGGAAGCCAATGCCAGACAGCTGGAGGAGGCTGGCGCTTCTCGCATGATCCTGGAGAAGGATTTGACAGCGGAGCGTCTGTTCGGACAGATTGAGGACATTATGAAGAGCGGCGATGTGCTAGGCGCGATGACCGAGGCATCGCGCAAGCTTGGAAAGCCGGATTCGGCAGCCGTAATTGTTGAAGAGATTCGGAGGCTGACGGGCAAACGGTAAAACGGCCGGACGATTGTCACATCCCTATAGAGCGTGACATAAGATACTCTATAATCGTGACGCACCCATGAGGCCGACATTATGACACCCGGCCATCTCTTCGCCCCGTCGCAAAGATATGGCCTTTTGGTTTGGAAAGTCAAGGGAGGTTTATGTTAGATGCAGCAATGGAAATCGCTACTATCTGAGGCCAATGTCGGGGCTGTGCTATGGAATGAACCGCTGGCAAAATATACGACATGGAAGATTGGCGGACCGGCCGATGTGCTGATTGTCCCTGAAACGAAGGAGCAGCTGTCGGAATTGGTCACTCTTCTCCATGCCCATCAAATCCCGTGGATTCAGCTGGGCCGGGGCTCCAACATGCTCATTGCCGATAAAGGCATACGCGGGGCGGTCATCAAGCTCGGTAAGGGGTTTGAACATTGTAGCTTTGACGGATGCACGGCATCTGCCGGCGGCAGTATGTCGTTCGTTAAGCTCAGTGTTCTGGCCGGAAAACAAGGATTAATGGGTCTCGAATTTGCCGGAGGCATTCCGGGCTCGGTCGGAGGGGCCGTGTACATGAATGCCGGCGCCCATGGGTCGGATGTGTCACGCATATTTAAGTCCGCTGACATTGTACTGGAAACAGGGGAATTGGTTACTTATGCTGCCGAGGATATGGCGTTTGATTACCGGCATTCCATTCTGCATGAGCGAAAAGGGATTGTAACGGGGGCGGTATTTGCACTCGAATACGGCGACCGCGAGCAGATTTCTGCGGTTATGGCATCCTACAAGGATCGCCGCCGGCGTACACAGCCGCTGCAGTCGGCGACCGCAGGCAGCGTATTTCGGAATCCCCCGGGCGACCATGCGGCCAGGCTCATTGAAGCAGCCGGACTCAAGGGGCTTCGGATCGGAGGAGCGGAAATTTCCGTGCAGCATGCCAATTTCATTGAGAACACCGGTCAAGCGACAGCAGAGGACGTGCTTGCCCTGATGGAGCATATCAAGGCCACCGTAGCCGACAAGAACGGGATCCAACTGGTGCCGGAGGTCTATGTGATGGGTGAGCGGTAAACTCGGAGGTGATACATTGGACAAATTGGTGATTGAGGGTGGAAATCCCCTATCAGGAACCATTCGTATCCATGGTGCAAAAAATGCTGCTTTGCCGATTCTGGCGGCAAGTCTTCTTGCCGAAGGGACTGTCCGTCTAAGCAACGTTCCGCATTTGCTCGACATTGAAGTGATGCTCAGCATACTGAACCGCCTCGGCTGCAAAACCAGACATGAGCTGGAGACGGTCACCGTGGATACGGCGTCAGCCAATTCGTCTCACGTCCCGGAAGATTTAATGAAGCAGATGCGCTCCTCGATCTTTTTGATGGGACCTCTGCTGGCCCGTTTCGGTGAAGTGACCATTTATCAGCCTGGCGGCTGTGCGATTGGCGAACGGAAAATTGATCTGCATCTCAAAGGACTCAAAGCGCTCGGCGCCGAAATCATAGAGGGCGACGAGAAAATCCACTGCCGTGCGAGCCGATTGACAGGAACGGATATCCATCTGGACTTTGCCAGTGTCGGAGCAACTGAAAATATCATGATGGCAGCTGCTACAGCAGCGGGAACAACCGTCATTACCAATGCAGCGAGAGAACCGGAAATCCAGGATCTCCAGCATTTTCTCAACAAGATGGGGGCGAATATTGTCGGAGCCGGGACCGATACGATTACGATTCATGGCGTAGAGCGACTTGAGCCATGTGAGTATGAGATTATTCCCGACCGCATCGTTGCGGGAACTGTCATGATTGCCGCAGCGGTAACAAGAGGCAATGTCACGCTGACGAAGACGAATCCGTCGCACTTATCATCGCTAATCCATGTGCTCAAGCGTGCTGGTGTTCAAACCAGTGCCTGCAATGATATAATGAACATAAGCTGTATGAGCCGCCCCAAAGCTGTGGAGCGGATCGTAACATCGCCGTACCCGTCCTTTCCTACCGATCTTCAATCACAGGTGATGGTTCTCCTGTCATTGGCAGACGGGTTTAGCGTCATGAAAGAGACGGTGTTCGAGGGACGCTTCAAGCATGTGGAGGAGTTGTCCCGAATGGGCGCAGACATTTCAACGGATATGAACTATGCATTTATTAGAGGCGTACAGAGAATTTATGGTGCTACCGTAGAGGCAACGGATCTGCGTGCCGGAGCCGCGCTGGTTATCGCCGGCTTGGCTGCGCAGGGAACGACTGTCGTGGAACAGGTGCATCATATCGATCGCGGTTACGATCGGATTGAAAACATGTTCCAAGGCTTGGGCGCCCGGATTTATCGAGAGACCCCGGTGCCACGGCCGCTTGATTTAGCCAATTGAGGTCCTAGGCGTCCCCTCCTTCACCGATAGGAGGGGATGACAGGCTTTATGGAGAGAGAGGATATGTCCAAGACACCCATGCCTGTCCTGAAAGAGGACAAGCCCAGACCGAAAACAGCCAGGAAAATCATATGGATACTGCTGCTGCTGTTTATAGCCCTGCTGACCATCCTGTTCTTCCGTTCCCCGGTCAGCCAAGTGACGGATATCGAAATCACGGGTAATACGTTTAATACGGATGAACAGCTGCTTGAGGAGAGCGGAGTCGGGGTTGGCGACCAGTTTTTTGGTGTTGATCCGGATAAAATTGGTGAGCGTCTGCAGGCTCTTGGCACGATTCGGGAGGCGCAGGTGATCAAGACGTTCCCCGGAAGCATCAGCATCGTGATTGAAGAACAGCCCACGGTCGCTTACGAGCTGACCAGTGACGGTTCGCTTCTGGCGATTCTGGCCAGCGGCACATCCGTGCCTGTATCAGCCAGCGGCATCGCGGTAGAGAAGCCGATTCTGACGAACTGGGAGCCTTCCGATCCGAACAAGGCGAAGCTGAGCGAGGTGCTGGCCGATATTCCCGGCAGCCTGACCTCGGATATTTCCGAGATCACGCCGTCGCCGACCCTGTCATTTCCGGATCGGATTAAGCTGTACACACGCTCCAAGTTTGAAGTCATTACTACCGTCTCCCTGCTGAAGGATAAAGTGGAGTACCTCAATCAGGTAACCGAAGTGGAGCAGCCGGGTCTCATTACGATGCTGGAGGCGGACTCCTATGTGCCTTTTGTTGCCGAGTCTGAGGACGAAGAAGGGGAATAAGCCCCCCCTACTCAGCGATAGGAATAAATGGTACAATTGAGAGTATTGGCAAGCTGGTGCAATTCGATTCTTCTATTGAAATTTTAGTGCCTTTTGAATAGCAAATGTTGGCACTAAAAAATATGTAGAAAAAAGAGGGATAGCCCGGCGAATGTTGAATAAATAGAGTTGTGTCATTATAATGGTATTTATTTTGCTAAAAACAGGAGGTGCCAGGGCTTGAGCAACAATGACATCATTGTTAGTTTGGACATCGGTACATCCAAAGTTCGTGCTATTATTGGGGAAGTTAATAATGGAACCTTTAATATTATTGGAGTTGGATCTGCCGACTCGGAGGGAATTCGCAAAGGTGCAATTGTAGATATCGACCAAACGGTACAATCCATTCGCAGTGCTGTAGATCATGCGGAGCGTATGGTCGAGATTCAAATATCCGAAGTATATGTCGGCATTTCAGGCAGTCATATTGGACTTCAATCGAGCCATGGTGTGGTGGCAGTATCGAACGAGGATCGCGAGATTGGCGAGGAGGATATCGATCGGGTGCTGAAGGCAGCCGAGGTTGTCGCTTTGCCTCCGGATCGCGAGATTATCGATGTCGTCGCAAAACAGTTTATCGTTGACGGTTTGGAAGGAATCTCCGATCCGCGAGGAATGATCGGCGTTCGCCTTGAGGTGGAAGCAACGATTGTTACTGGCGCCAAAACGGCAATACATAACTTATTGCGATGCGTAGAAAAAGCAGGTCTGAAGGTGAAGGATCTGGTGCTGATTCCGCTTGGAGCAGGTCAGCTTGCGTTGTCCAAGGACGAGAAAACGATGGGTTCTGTCCTGGTGGACGTCGGCGCAGGATCAACCACCTTGACGGTTTTTGAAGGCGGCAGTCTTGCGGCTACCTCAACACTGCCGGTCGGCGGGGAGTTCGTAACGAATGATATCGCATACGGCCTCCGGACATTGACCGACCAGGCCGAGAAGGTCAAATTGAAATACGGGTGCGCCCTTATCGAAAGCGCGGCTCCTGATGTTGCATTTAAAGTAACGAGAATCGGAAGCAACGTAGACAAGGAATTCACGCAAGAGGATTTGGCGGCCATTATCGAACCGCGGGTTCAGGAGATTTTCCAATTGGTACGTCAAGAAGTGAAGCGCTTGGGTTACAATGAGCTTCCCGGAGGTTATATACTTACGGGTGGCACGATGTCCATGCCCGGTGTGCTGCAGGTGGCACAAAATGAGCTGGCGACTTCCGTGCGAATTGCCATACCGGATTATATCGGTGTTCGTGATCCGGGATTCTGCAGCGGAGTCGGCATCCTCCACAATGCGATCCGAAACATCCGAGTCCGCAATACAGGAGGAAGCAGCAGTGGGAATACCAAGAAACCGGTGAACCGCGCCAAGCAGCATAATCCTGTCGCAGCAACTCAGGAGAGCAGCCAGAAGCCGGGATTTATCGAGCGCTTGAAGAAGATGTTCAGTGAGTTTATATAGCGGATTCATTTGACAGTGGACGTGCCATCCACGCACATTGAGGGGGAGATGGATTAGATGTTGGAATTTGATTTTGAAATGGAGAGCTTGGCTCAAATTAAAGTCATTGGTGTAGGTGGCGGCGGCAGTAACGCGGTGAACCGAATGATCGAGAACGGCGTGCAAGGCGTGGAATTTATTACGGTAAATACCGATGCCCAGGCGCTCCATCTTGCTAAATCCGAGCATAAACTGCAAATCGGGGACAAGCTGACTCGCGGGCTTGGCGCAGGTGCCAACCCAGAGGTCGGCAAAAAAGCGGCCGAGGAGTCCCGTGATTTGATTATGAATACGCTGAAGGGTGCCGACATGGTGTTCGTAACAGCAGGCATGGGCGGCGGTACCGGTACCGGTGCCGCTCCTGTGATCGCTGAAATTGCGAAGGAATGCGGCGCATTGACCGTCGGTGTAGTCACCCGTCCTTTCACTTTTGAAGGCCGGAAGAGATTCTCGCAAGCGGAGCTTGGCATTGAAGCTCTGAAAGAGAAGGTAGACACCCTGATCGTGATTCCTAACGATCGCCTGCTTGAAATTGTTGACAAGAAGACGCCGATGCTGGAGGCATTCCGTGAAGCGGATAACGTACTCCGCCAGGCTGTGCAAGGCATCTCGGACCTGATCGCCGTTCCCGGCTTGATCAACCTCGACTTTGCCGATGTCAAAACAATCATGACCGAGCGCGGCTCCGCACTGATGGGAATCGGAATGGCAACCGGTGAAGACCGGGCGTCCGAGGCGGCTCGCAAGGCGATTATGAGCCCGCTGCTTGAAACTTCGATTGAAGGGGCACGCGGGGTCATCATGAACATCACAGGCGGCGCGAACCTGTCCCTGTACGAAGTGAACGAAGCCGCGGAAATCGTCACCTCGGCTTCGGATCCGGAGGTCAACATGATCTTTGGTGCGATTATCGATGAGAAGTACAAGGACGAGATCAAGGTTACGGTCATTGCCACCGGCTTTGAGAGCAAAGCAGCTCCGGCTGCCCCTGGGCGCCGCACGCAGCAGCCTTCCCAGCCTGAACAGCACCAGACGCCAGCTGAGAAGAGCAACGTGAATTTAAGACCGTTCGGCAATCAGAGTGCCAGCGATCAGCTGGACATTCCTACATTCCTTCGCAATCGTTCTCGCAATAATGACTAATCGAGGAGCTTCCAGGCCTATCAGGCCTGCGAAGCTCTTTTTGGTTTCCGGCTTTATACTGCCGTTTATCCATGTAAGAGATTTAGCCGCCTGATCCGCTGTATCCTCTCATAACTTCCGCTGGGTCGACAAAAAAAGTCGGTGGACACCTCCCAGGTTTAGACAGACTTTGATTCCTATCCTTTTTATACTAGAAACATCTCCCGGGACCCTGAAAATGCCGCATGAAATGAACGGATATGATCCGAAAGAGACGGGTGAGGATACTGGTTGTTTATATCGATCTGATATTCATCGTCAACCTGCTGATTGACGGCATATTGCTTGCCCTGACAGCCTGGATGCGAAGAATCCGGCCGCGTTTATGGAGAGTGGCATGCTCCTCCTTGCTTGGGGCGATGTATGTCGTGATGATGTTTGTGCCGGAACTGTCGTTCCTGTACACCTTTCTCATTAAATTCATGCTATCCCTCATGATGATCTGGATCGCTTTCGGTTATGCAAGTCTGCAGGAATATATCCGCAATCTGGGCGCTTTCTATATCGTGAACTTTGCCATTGCCGGGGGGATTATCGGGTTCCACTATTTCCTGCAAAGTTCAGGTGAGCTGTTTGAAGGGATTTGGTATAGCGCGACCGGGGGACTGTCCTTTGAGCTGAAGGTGGGGTTCTGGTTTGCATGTATTGCCTTTTTTGTAGTTGTATTCGCGTTCAAGGCGGTTCAGACCACCAAACGCAAAACCGAGAGCCGGGAGACGCTGTTGGCTCCTGTCACCGTATGGATTGGCAGTACGAAAGTACAGTGCACCGGTCTTCTGGATACAGGCAATCAATTGAGCGATCCGTTAACGCGGACCCCCGTCATGGTCATGGAGGCTTCGCTATGGGAGCGAGAACTGCCCCCGGGCTGGAGTGATAAACTGATGGGCGGGGAGCCGGACAAACTGATCATGGAAGCGGATGTATCGGCATTTGCCTGGCAGGATCGATTGCGGCTTGTCCCCTATCGGGGCGTGAACCGGGGGGCGGCATTCATGCTGGCCATCAAACCGGACATGATCCGCATTGAGCTTGGCGGGATGGCCTATGAAACGACCAAGGTGTTGATTGGATTGGACGGAGGGCGACTGTCAGGCGACCGGGCTTACCGGGCGATTATTCATCCCGGGTTGATAGAAGGGGAAGGAATGCCGATTGCGGCCGGCGGCTGTGATGCTGCGAACGCGGAAGGCGGCATGATGGCGCATGAACAGGAAGCTGAGCGAACGGTCGGCTAACCGAATGAATGCGTGACCTGCTTGCCTTGCGAAGATCGGTTAGGGCGCCAATGAAGGATGGATGAGACTGCTTCTTGTTCAAGAGGCGAGGCAATTTCTACGACGTTTGTTTTCCAGCCGGAAAACGTTTAGGAGGAATAAACGGATGCCAGTGAAATGGAGATTAGCGCTGCAGCTGCAGTATTATCGGGTGTTGTTTTTACTGGGCTTGAAAAGCCAGGAGATCTATTATATTGGAGGAAGTGAAGCGCTTCCGCCTCCGCTGACGAAAGAGGAGGAGGAGTATCTCCTAAAAAAGCTGCCTTCAGGCGATGCGGCAACCCGCGCGATGCTGATCGAGCGCAATTTGCGTCTCGTGGTCTATATTGCCCGCAAGTTTGAGAACACGGGAATCAATATCGAGGATCTGGTGTCGATCGGCGCGATCGGTCTGATCAAAGCGGTCAACACGTTTGACCCGGAGAAAAAAATCAAGCTGGCAACCTATGCCTCGCGCTGTATTGAAAACGAGATTCTCATGTATTTGCGCCGCAACAACAAAACGCGGAGCGAGGTGTCTTTTGACGAGCCGCTGAACATCGACTGGGATGGCAATGAACTGCTGCTCTCCGATGTGCTCGGAACGGAAAATGATACCATTTACCGCAATATCGAAGAACAGGTAGACCGTAAACTGCTGCAAAAAGCACTGGATAAACTGAGCGACAGGGAGCGGATGATCATGGAGCTCCGGTTCGGACTTCAGGACGGGGAAGAGAAGACCCAGAAGGATGTGGCTGACCTGCTCGGAATCTCGCAATCTTATATTTCCCGACTGGAAAAAAGAATTATCAAGCGGCTCCGCAAGGAATTCAACAAGATGGTCTGAGGTGAAATCGCTTTGGAATAAAATGCACCCTCAAGGAGATAATGTACAGTAATGTTTCTCCTTGGGAGGTAAGCCATCATGACACGAAACAAAGTTGAAATTTGTGGTGTGGATACGGCAAAGCTGCCGGTTCTGACTAATGTGGAAATGAGGGAACTGTTCCATGAGCTGCAGCAAAACAATGAGCGGTCAGCTCGTGAAAAATTGGTGAATGGCAACTTGCGGCTCGTGCTGAGCGTCATTCAGCGATTTAACAATCGGGGGGAATTTGTGGATGACCTGTTCCAGGTCGGCTGCATCGGTCTGATGAAGGCCATCGACAATTTCGATCTGTCCCAAAATGTAAAATTTTCCACTTACGCCGTGCCGATGATCATCGGAGAGATTCGCCGCTATTTACGTGACAACAATCCGATTCGCGTCTCCCGTTCCCTGCGTGATATCGCCTACAAGGCGCTGCAGGTCCGAGATCAACTCACCAACGCGAACTCCCGCGAACCGACTATTTTCGAAATTTCCGAGGCGCTTAACGTGCCTAAGGAAGACGTTGTTTTTGCACTCGATGCCATTCAAGATCCCGTATCTTTGTTTGAGCCGATTTATCATGACGGGGGAGACCCGATCTATGTGATGGACCAAATCAGCGATGACAAAAATAAAGATGTATCCTGGATAGAGGAAATTGCGCTTCGGGAAGCGATGCACAAGCTGGGGCAGCGAGAAAAAATGATTTTGTCCATGCGCTTTTACGAGGGGAAAACCCAGATGGAGGTCGCCGATGAGATCGGCATCTCTCAGGCGCAGGTATCGAGGCTGGAGAAGTCCGCGATCAAGCAGATGCAAAAACATGTAAAGTCCTGAATGTAACTTGCAATCAAACCAGATAGCGATCCCGTGCGCGGGATCGTTTTTTCATGCCTTGCCGCGCGCATTTCGGGAATGGGCGATACAAAAAATAAAGTTATTTTGACGGCTGGCCACATATATTGAACTATAGGATGAGGCGTCATAAATACATCTAGGGTGTGATGGCATGATACCAGATCAGATGGTGGGGAAAAAAATGAAAATTTCCGACTTTCAAACAAAGGATGTTATTAATATTATCGACGGCAAGCGGCTGGGGCAGGTGAGCGACCTGGAGCTCGATTTGCGTCAGGGACGCATCGAAGCGATCGTGGTCCCTAGCTACGGCAAGTTTATGGGGCTGTTCGGAGGGGGCAGCGAACTGATCATTCCATGGCGAAATATCGTGAAAATCGGCTCTGACGTCGTGCTGGTCAAGATGGAGGAATTGAGAAGGCCGGAGGAGCAAGAGCCTCACGGTTATCTGGATCGGCCGGACCGGCCTGACAGACGAAGTTTCTAACGCAGGTCGAATCGAAGCCGTCGGCGCTGTTCGATAGGTTGCCTTGGGCAGGTTTTCTGGTACACTGGGATAGAGGTGAATGACATGGAACCGTTTGTAGGAATGGCTCGAAGCGGTCCCAATCTGCTCGCTCTCGAGGAGTGGGAGAAGCTGGGCGCGTCGTCGGGGTTGACGGCAGGCTTTACGGGGCGTGAAGGCGGCGTCAGCAGCAGCCCGTATCACAGCCTGAATCTGGCCTTTCACGTCGGGGATGAGCCGGAGGATATTAAGCAGAATCGCAGCCGGGTTGCGGAAGCGGTCGGGTTCACGCTGGCGGACTGGACTTGCGGCGAGCAGGTTCATGGCAGCCGGGTAGCTGTTGTCAGGGCAGACGACAGAGGCAAGGGCAGTCTGGACCGGGAATCTGCTTTTCAAAATACGGACGGACTGGTGACCCAGGTGCCTGGGGTGCTGCTGACCTCCTTCTATGCGGATTGTGTCCCGCTCTATTTCTGGGACCCCATAGAGGAAGCGGTCGGTCTGGCTCATGCCGGATGGAAAGGCACGGTGGCCGAGATCGCCCGGCATATGGTGCAGACGATGGCTGAGACATACGGCAGCAAGCCTGAAGCTATTCGCGCGGCCATTGGGCCTTCGATCGGCGTATGCTGCTACGAGGTGGATGAGCGGGTCATGTCGCGCGTGCGCGAATTAGGTCTGGAACGCTCCGGCAACGCTGGCGATTCCGGGATGTATATCGACAAAGGCAACGGGAAATACATGCTGAACTTGAAAGAAATAAACAGACACATTATGATTAAAGCAGGAATATTGCCGGAACATATCGAATGTACAACATGGTGTACAAGCTGTAGTCATGATTTTTTCTTTTCTTACCGCAAGGACGGGGGAACGACAGGGCGTATGGCAAGTTGGATCGGGTTAAGAAAGAGGTGAACCGTCCCTTGAGTTTGTTGGAACGTATGGATCAAGTGCAGCAGCGCATAGCGGAGGCTTGCCGCCGCAGCGGCCGGGATCGTCAGGATGTCAACATCATTGCGGTGACGAAGTATGTCTCGCTGGAGAAGACAGCGGCGGTGCTGGATCACGGTCTGCAGCATATCGGCGAGAACCGCTGGCAGGATGCCAAGAGCAAGTGGGAGGCTTTGGGTGACCGGGGCACCTGGCATTTTATCGGTCATCTCCAGACGAATAAAGTGAAGGATGTCATCGATAAATTCCGGTACATCCACTCGCTGGACCGGCTGTCGCTGGCGAAGGAACTGGAGAAGAAAGCTGCTGCGTTGAATATACAAATATCCGCCTTTTTGCAGGTGAATATATCGGGAGAGGAATCGAAGTACGGTCTTCCTCCCGAGGAAGCAGCCGGCTTCCTGAAGAGCATCAGCAGTCTGGAGCATGTCCGCGTCATTGGACTGATGACGATGGCCCCTTATGAATCGGAGGCTGAGGACACGCGCCCTGTATTCCGCGGTCTGAGACAACTGAGAGATGAGCTGAACAGGCAGGCGCTTACCGCCGAGCCGCTGACCGAGCTGTCGATGGGGATGTCTAATGATTTTGAAGTGGCCATAGAGGAAGGGGCGACATGGGTACGCCTCGGCTCGATTCTAGTGGGAAAAGAGGAGGAGTGACGATGGGCGTGATGAACCGGTTTATGAACTTTATCGGGCTGCAGGAGGAAGAGGAAGTTGTAGAGCGGGAGGCGCTGACCTCTCAGGAAGACCAGGTGGAGACACCGTTTGAGAACCGCAAAAATCAAAATCAAAAGGGCAGCAATATTGTGAGCATACATTCGCAGAAAAATGTGAAGGTGGTGCTGGCTGAGCCTCGCTCCTATGACGAAGCTCAGGAGATTGCCGATCATCTGCGCTCGTTCCGGACCGTGGTGGTCAATCTGCAGCGCGTGCGGAACGATCAGGCGCTGCGGATCATTGATTTTCTAAGCGGAACGGTGTATGCGCTCAGCGGGGGCATCTCCAAGGTGGGCAGCAACATTTTTCTGTGCACGCCGGATACGGTGGAAATTCAGGGAACCATTTCCGAGATTTTAGCTGACGAACAAGACTATAACAGAATGAGGTGATATTTCTTTGACGAATATTTATAGCATTGTCGAATTGCTGTTTCAAATTTATTTCTACATGATTCTCGTGTATGTACTGATGTCCTGGCTTCCGAACGTAAGAGAAAGCTTTATCGGAGAGCTGCTGGGCAAGCTGGTGGAGCCGTATTTGTCTCCATTCCGCCGCTTTATCCCGCCGATCATGGGCATGATCGATATTTCCCCAATCGTTGCGCTGTTTGTGCTGCGGCTGGCTCAGAACGGGGTATATGCGATCCTCGGATATTTTGTATAACGATAAAGGGCGTGTGACCATATGAAACCGGACATCTATGATCATTTTCACCGAGACGAACGGGATTTTGTGGACCGGGCGTGGGAGTGGGTCGTTAACGCGGGGCAGTACCATGAAGCGAAGCTGACCGACTTTCTGGACCCGCGCCAGCGGTTTATTCTGGAATCGCTGGTCAACCGCGCCCCTGATGTGCACGCCGTCTATAGCGGCGGGCATCCGGATGCAGAGCGTGTTCGTGCTTTCATCGCGCCCGATTACCGGGACCTGGCGAATGAGGATATGGGGATGAAGGTGCTCAGCATCACCTCTTCTGACCAGAAGCTGGGGGAGCTGGAGCATGGCGACTATATGGGCTCCATTCTCGGGCTCGGCATCAAGCGCTCCAAGATTGGCGATATTCATGTGCTGGAGAACGGCTGTCATGCCGTTGTCTCCGAGGATATCAGCGCGTATCTGCATTTTAACCTGAGCCAGGTGCATCGGGTGCATGTCATGACCGAGCTGTTGCCGCTGGACAAGCTCCAGGTGTCCCCGGTCACGCTGGATACGATGGAGATTACGGTCTCTTCCATGAGACTCGACGGCATTGCCAGCGATGCGTTCCGCATCAGCCGGGCCAAAATTGTCGTTCCGATCAAAGCGGGACGCTGCAGAGTCAACTGGAAAGTGGAAGAGGATCCTTCTACGCCGCTGAAAGAAGGGGATGTGATCTCCATTCAAGGGTTTGGTCGGTTTAAAGTGCTGGAGACGGGCGGCTTGACAAAAAAAGGGCGGTACCGTGTCAAGGTTGGGAAATATGCGTGATGCCTTTGAAGGAATTGCCGTTTTTTTGTCGAAGATTTACTAACAAACATTAATAATGGCGTCCGATTAACCGATACATTCTGATGACCGCTGCTGTTTTCATAGACGGGTGGTTTGGCTTATAGCAGGGATGACCGTATCCCGTCTGCAACAAGCCGATATTCTTAGGAGGTGCACACCATGCCACTTACACCACTTGATATACATAATAAGGAGTTTGCCCGTCGAATCCGGGGTTATGATGAAGACGAGGTCAACGAATTTTTGGATCAGGTTATTAAAGATTATGAAAGCGTGATTCGGGAGAACAAGGAAATGCATAACCAGTTAATGGCGATGCAGGAGAAGCTGGATCATTTTGCGAATATTGAGGAAACCTTATCGAAGACGATCATCGTGGCCCAGGAGGCTGCGGATGAGGTGAAGAACAACGCGAAGAAGGAAGCGCAGCTGATCGTGAAGGAAGCGGAGAAGAATGCGGACCGGATCATCAACGAAGCGCTTGGCAAATCGCGCAAAGTCGCATTGGAAGTAGAAGAACTGAAGAAGCAGGCCTCCATTTACCGGACACGCTTCCGCTCGCTCGTGGAAGCGCAGCTGGAACTGCTGAAGCAGGATGGATGGGAGTCGCTGGAGTCGCCTGAGCCGAGTCTTGAGCCGAAAGAGGTATATTAGGCGGATAGCGGTTGACTTTTGGCCTGAAAAAGTCTATAACTAGTAACATAGTTGAATTGAATGAACAATCGTAAATTCGCAGATGGGAACAAGTACACAAGTGGCGCTGTCCCTCAGAGAGTTGGCATCCTGCTGAAAGCCAATGTTCAGACCTTGTGGAATATCGTCCTTGAGAAGCAAAGCCGAAGCGCCGTGAATCCGGCGTGTGTAAGCTAAGCCGTCCTCCGAACGTTACATCGGACCCGTGCCTGTCGTTATTGGCATGGAGCAGAGGTGCTGTTTGGTCTGCGCTTGATGTGCGTTGCAGTCAGACAGAATTAGGGTGGTCACGCGAGTTAAGGTTCTCGTCCCTTGGGGGATGAGGGCCTTTTTTTGATTTTACATGAGTTAGGATGAAAGGAAGATACGGCATGAACAGAGTTGATGTGAAAGAGAAGGCGCGCGCCAGAGAGCTGCGTATCCTGAACAAATGGAAAGAAGAGGACACGTTCAAGAAATCGATCCAGCACCGCGAAGGTCGTCCGAACTATGTATTCTATGAAGGGCCGCCGACAGCGAACGGTGCTCCTCATATCGGGCACGTGCTTGGACGGGTCATCAAGGATTTTGTAGGCCGTTACCAAACGATGAAGGGCTATCAGGTTGTCCGCAAAGCGGGCTGGGATACTCATGGTCTGCCGGTAGAGCTTGGGGTGGAGAAACAGCTGGGCATCTCCGGTAAACAGGAAATCGAAAATTACGGCGTGGAAGCTTTTATCCAGAAGTGTAAAGCGAGCGTGTTCGAATATGAGCATAAATGGCGGGAGCTGACCGAGGCGATTGCTTACTGGACCGATCTCGATCACCCCTATGTCACACTGGATAACAATTATATCGAAAGTGTATGGAACATCCTGGCGACGATCCATGATAAGGGTCTTCTCTATCGCGGTCACCGGGTGAGCCCGTACTGCCCGTGCTGTCAGACGACACTGAGCTCGCATGAGGTTGCACAGGGGTATGAGGACGTCAAGGATCTGTCTGCAACGGCTAAATTCAAGCTGCATGACAGCGGCGAATATGTACTCGCCTGGACGACTACCCCTTGGACGCTTCCGGCGCACGTGGCGCTGGCAGTCAATCCGGATATGGACTATGTTCGGGTACAGCAGGAGGACGGCGTATACATCGTAGCCAAGAATCTTGTGGACGATGTTATGAAAGGTGAATTCACCGTACTGTCTGAACTGAAGGGCGCGGAGCTGGTTGGAAGAAGCTACACCCCGCCGTTCAGCTACATCAAGGCGGAGAAAAGCAATGTGATCGTGGGCGCTTCCTTCGTTACCGATGCCAGCGGTACAGGGATTGTCCATATGGCGCCTGCGCACGGTGAGGACGATTACCGCGTCTGCCGGGAGAATGGCATCAGCTTTGTGAGTGTAGTGAACGGGCAAGGCCGTTATAACGACGAGGTGACTGATTTTGCGGGACGGTTCGTGAAGGACTGTGATCTGGATATCGTGAAGGCTCTTTCGGAAAAAGGGCTGCTGTACAGCAAAGAGAAATATGAGCACAGCTATCCGTTCTGCTGGCGCTGTAAATCTCCGCTCCTCTATTATGCGATGGAGAGCTGGTTTATCGAGACGACAGCGGTTAAAGACAAGCTGATTGAGAACAACAATTCCGTCACCTGGTATCCGGGCCATGTGCGTGAAGGCCGGTTCGGCAAATTCCTGGAGGATCTGGTGGACTGGAACATCAGCCGGAACCGCTATTGGGGAACGCCGCTGAACGTATGGGTGTGCAGCTCCTGTGACGGGCAGTACGCGCCGCACAGCATCGCTGATCTTCGCGCCAACGCTGTAGGGGAAGTGAGCGAGGATCTGGAGCTTCATAAGCCTTACGTTGATGAGGTGAAGGTGAAGTGTCCGCACTGTGAAGGCGGCGTGATGGAGAGAACGTCCGAGGTGATTGACGTATGGTTTGACAGCGGCTCGATGCCGTTCGCCCAATACCATTACCCGTTTGAAAATAATGAGACTTTCGAACATCAGTATCCGGCCGACATGATCTGTGAAGGCATCGACCAGACGCGCGGCTGGTTCTACAGCCTGCTGGCGGTATCCACCTTGTTTACAGGCAAAGCGCCGTATAAAGCCGTTATGGCTACCGGCCACATTCTGGACGAGAACGGACAGAAGATGTCCAAATCCAAAGGCAATGTCATCGATCCTTGGGAGATCATCGAGGAATACGGAACGGACGCCTTCCGCTGGGCGCTGCTGGCCGACAGCGCGCCTTGGAACAGCAAACGCTTCTCGAAAGGCATCGTCGGAGAAGCCAAATCGAAGGTCATCGATACGCTGGTGAACACCCATGCCTTCCTGACCCTGTATGCCGGCATTGACGGTTATGACCCGGCGAAGCATCAATTCCAAGGTTCGGAGAACAAGCTGGACCGCTGGATTCTGTCCCGCCTGAACAGCCTTGTGCTGGTCGTTGACAAAGGGCTGGCTGTGAATGACTTCCTGAATGCAGCCAAAGCGATCGAGGCATTCGTTGATGAGCTGAGCAACTGGTATATCCGCCGCTCCCGCGATCGCTTCTGGGGCAGCGGACTTGGCGAGGATAAGCTGGCCGCTTACGGCACGCTGACGCATGTGCTGCTGGTGCTCTCCAGAGTGATGGCGCCGTTCACGCCAATGCTGTCTGAGGACATCTACGTCAACCTGGGCGGCGGAGAGAGCGTGCATCTGGCGGACTTCCCGCAAGCGGACGAAGCGATGATCGACCAAACGCTGGAGCAGGATATGGAAACGGCGCGTCAGATCGTGGAGCTGGCCCGCAACGTGCGGAACGAAACGGGCATCAAGACCCGTCAGCCGCTGTCGGAGCTCATTGTGTCCATGGACCGCGAGTTCGATCTGTCCGGCTATGAAATGATTATCAAGGATGAGATCAACGTCAAGGGCATCGTTGTGGAAACGAGCGACAGCGGCTTCGTGGATTTCACGCTGAAGCTGAACCTGAAGGTAGCCGGGAAGAAATACGGTAAGAACGTTGGCTTCCTGCAAGGCGTCCTCAAAGGCATGAGCAGCGAAGAGACCCGAGCGGTTGTTCAGAACGGCGGTGTCGAGGTTGCCTCGCCGGAAGGCGAGCAGCTGAAGATTACTTCCGAAGAGCTGCTCGTGGAGAAGAAAGCGAAGGAAGGCTTCGCCTCAGCTTCCGGATATGGACTGACGGTGGCGCTCAACACGGACATTACACCGGAGCTGGAGCAGGAAGGCTGGGTGCGTGAAGTTGTTCGTGCGGTGCAGGACACGCGCAAGAAGCTGGATCTGCCGATTGAGAAAAGAGTGGCGCTTACGCTGGATGCCGATGATGAGCTCAAGGCGGCGATTACCGCCTTTGAAGAGGTGCTGCGTGAGAACGTGCTGGTCACCGAAGTGAAGTTTGGACAAAGCGCCGATATGGAGCGTGTGGAGCTTGGCGGCAAAACGATCGGCATTCTGATCGACTAATCGCAAAAGCCCGCTTGTCTCTTCTATCCATTAGATAAAAAAAGACCATCGACATGGTGCCTCCGGGAGGCTGCCATGGTCGATGGTCTTTTTGGCGTTCATGCGCTGTCAATGTCCGTGCAGAGGTACGGGGACGTACGCATGCACTGGCAAAACAGACGCTTCATCGGTGCCGTATGCAGGAATGAGCGGATACATTATTACACATAATAGCAGCACAATGGGCTATACGAGCGGTATCCCGGATTGGCTTCGGAGGAGCAATGGATACGGCAATGCAGCAATGCGAGTCAAGCGAGCGGCATCAGGCGTCATTTATCCGATGACTATTCCTGGAACAGCCGCTTGCTGCAGCGATTACGAACACCGCCGCCGGCCGCGGAAAGGGGGCTTGTCTGTCCGATGTCGGATCAACAGAAATCAGAGGAGAAGCAAGAAGCAAAGCCGCAAGAACCAAAGGCAGGGCAAGACGTACGGGAGGAAAACAGCTCCGTATCGGATGAGGAACGGCTTCAAACCATTCATCGTCTGACGACTGATATCGCTCAGCAGCTTGAGAAATCCCGTATCGCGGACTATACACAGCTGCTGCATCGGCCGTGGAGACTGGTTGGTCTGAACCTGCTGGCAGGGACTGCTCGCGGGGTTGGGATTGCGATCGGCTTTACTTTTTTTGCTGCCACCATCATTTATCTACTTCAGGCCCTTGGCGCCTTGAATCTGCCAATCATCGGCGATTACATTGCGGATATTGTCCGCATCGTTCAACGTCAGCTTGAACTGACCTAATCACAGCAAGAAGATGGGGGTCAGGGGGCAGGTCAGATTAACGTGTCGTCATCGTCTTCCCCGGGCACATTCGGATCAAGCAGGAAGCTGCCTTCCCCGCGCTGGATATATTCCACATATTGCGGACTCCGGACGAAGAATACATCGGTGCCATCGATGTTTGTAGCCACAAAATTTTCATATACCTCCACAAAGCCGCCCTGGTCATCTTCATGCTCGATGTCCATTTCGTTATAGCTGTCGATGTTGTTGCCTTCGGCCAAGGCGGGCGAGTTGGAGTTGCCCCAGCTTTCGACGATCTGCCAGGCGTCCTCTCCGTCAAAGCCGGAATATTCATGCTCATCGAGACTTGAGCGGCCAAACGGCGGATGAAGAAACTCCTCTTCCACGGGACGGTCATGGGAAGGATTTTGCCGCGGGTTGTCTTTCAGGCAGTACTGGGTGTCCGGAACAGCCTCCAGACGCTCGTACGGGATCGCTTCCCCGCAGATGATGCATGTGCCATAGCGCCCGTGATGGATCGCTTCCAGGGAGAAAATGACACGCTGCAGTTCCAGGTCCATCCGGTCCTGCAGGGCCAGATCCTTCTCGCGTTCATAAACCTCGGTCGCCAGGTCGCCCGGGTGGTTGTCGATATGTGATAATTCACCGGTGTAATCTCGTTCGGATTCCCCCATGCCGTGCTGATCATTATGCACCATGCGCGATTCCAGCTCGGCCTTGCGCTCCATCAGTCTCTGCTTCAGTCGGCGGATCTGTTCCTGAGTTAAATGCGACATGTCAGGCTCCTTTCATGGTCCGGTTATGGGCCGATTGTTGATATCTATAGAGTGCGCGCTAACCAGGGGTTTTACTGACGGAAAATGTTCGCGGGACTGGACAGGAATGGACGATGGTTCAGCGGCTGTGCTACAATAAGACGAGCAAATTTCCGCAAAAGCAACAAAGCATGAGCGGATGAGACAGAACGGAGTGAACATAGCGACGTGGTGTATTATGTGATTGCATTGATCGCATTTATAATCGATCAGGGGACGAAATTTTTAATTGCAAGCAGACTTGAGATTGGGGATAAAATTCCGGTTATCGGTGATTTTTTCCTGATCACTTCTCATCGTAACAAGGGAGCGGCGTTTGGCATTCTGCAGAATCAGCTGTGGTTCTTCATTATCGTCACCATCGCCGTTGTAGTCGGACTCGTCTGGTACTTGCAGAAGGTTCGCAAGGAAGAACGAAAGCTGCTGCCAACCGCGCTGGCACTTGTGCTCGGAGGCGCACTGGGGAATTTTATCGACCGCTTGCTGATGGGCGAAGTGGTGGATTTTCTGCAATTCAATTTCGGCAGCTATACGTTCCCGATTTTTAATGTTGCAGATTCCTGCATCGTGATCGGGGTAGGGCTCATTATACTCGACACCCTCCTTGAGGGCAGACGGGAACAGATGAAAGCACATCATGAAACGACAGGCACGGAAGGGAATGAATAGGCTTGCAGGAAGGTGATATGACAGCGGCGATGTGGGAACGGGCCGAGCATGAGGGCGAGGTTATGGAGTGGACGGCAGGACCTGAGGACGCCAAGACGCGGATTGACAAATATATAGCGGAAGCACTTGGGGATGAAGTGTCCCGCTCGCAGGTACAGCTGTGGATCAGCGAGGGCCATGTGACTGTAAATGGCGCTCCGGTGAAAGCGAACTTCAAGCTGAGTGAGGGGGACCGGATATCCGTTCATGTTCCTGAGCCGTCTGCGGTGGAGATTGCCCCCGAGGATATTCCGCTGGAGGTCGTATTCGAAGATCGCGACGTCATCGTGGTGAACAAGCCGCGGGGGATGGTGGTGCATCCCGCTCCGGGTCATCTGACCGGAACGCTTGTCAATGCGCTGATGTTTCATTGCAAGGATCTGTCGGGGATCAATGGCGAGCTGCGCCCGGGCATCGTGCACCGGATCGACAAGGACACCTCCGGCTTGATTATGGCGGCGAAGAATGACAAGGCGCATGCTTCCCTGGCTGCACAGCTGAAGGATCATAGCGTAACCCGAAGGTATATCGCCCTCGTCCAGGGGAATATCAGTCATGATCAGGGGACGGTGGACGCGCCAATCGGCAGAGATCCGCATGATCGCAAGATGTTTACGGTCACGGATCGCAACAGCAAGCATGCAGTCACCCACTTCACGGTGATGGAGCGCTTTGGCGATTACAGTCTCCTTGAGCTGCAGCTGGAGACCGGACGCACTCACCAAATCCGGGTGCATATGAAATATATCGGTCACTCGCTCGTCGGTGATCCCGTATACGGCAAGAGCAAGGGCATTAAAATGAACGGACAGGCTCTTCATGCTGCCGTGCTTGGATTTGTACACCCGTCAAGCGGGGAATATGTGGAGTTTTCTGCGCCGCTGCCTCAGGATATGGAGGATCTGCTGGCGTCATTGCGGAGCCGGTAACGGCTCCTTTCTCATTTGTTCGAGAGGCCCCTGCTTATTGCGGTCCTGCTCCGGGATATGATATAGTGGACGTAATTCTAATGTTAAAGGAGGTGGGCCAGGATGAATTTCGAGAAGGTGAACAACCGTATTAACCAGCTGCCAATCGCGATGGCTGGTATTGTTCATGCTTTTTCCGACAACGGGAGAAGTCTGTCCAATTCCATGATACGTGTTGTAACATCTTCGAGAAGTTGCCTGCCTGCCTTTACGGATATAGCCTGATTTGAGATCAGGCTTGTTTACCAAGGCCGGGGAGCTTGCTCCCTGGCCTTTTTTTGATGTGCGTAATGCAGAGTGCAGGTCTTCTCCAATGACAAAAACCGCTGTGCGGGAGCTTGGTGCTCATCCGAACAAGCGATTTGGGAGGAACCTGAACATGAATATTATCACTGCAAAAAACTTGACCAAATATCACGGCGCCAATCTGGTGCTTGACCATCTTGCTTTTGACATTAAGGAAGGGGAGCGAATCGGTCTGATCGGCCTCAACGGCAGCGGCAAATCAACGCTGATGCGCCTTATTGCAGGCGTAGAGCAGCCGGATGAAGGGCAGATTATGATCCGGAAGGATGCCCGTATCGGCTATTTGGCTCAAACCTTGGCAGATCACGGCCAGCGCACGGTGCTGGAGGTGCTGTCTGCCGGGCTTCAGCAGCTGACAGACTGGAAAGCCGAAATGACGGAGCTGGAGCGGAGTATGGGCGATGCCGAGATTCATGCGCAGCCGGATGCGCTAGATCGAATCTTGAAGCGGTATGCCTCGCTGCAGGAGCGCTTTGAGCGCGAAGGCGGCTATGCGATGGAGGCGAGCATTGACAAAATCGCTTCCGGGCTAAGCATCGCCAAGAGCAGTTATGGCCAGCCGTTCGGATCGCTGTCTGGCGGAGAGCAGACCCGGGTTGCGCTGGCGGCGATGCTCATTGTCGCTCCTGATATTTTGCTGCTTGATGAACCGACGAACCATCTTGATCTGGAGAGAGTGGAGTGGCTCGAATCCTTTTTGAAGGAATATCCGGGAACGGTGGTGCTGGTGTCGCATGATCGTTATTTTCTTGACCGGACGGTGACCCGGGTGATGGAGATTGAGGATGGCGAGGGATTCACGGCTGAAGGAGGCTATACCGCTTATATCGAGGCCAAGGAGAAGCGGCTGCTGCAGCAGTTCGAACTGTATCAGGAGCAGCAGAAAGTGGTGGCCAAGATGAAGGAATCGATCAAGCAGCTGGAGGAATGGGGCCGAGTCGGAGGCAACGAGAAGTTCTTCAAACGGGCGGCTTCCATGCAGCGGGCGCTTGATCGGATGCAACAAGTGAAAAGGCCCGTCCTGGAGCGCCGCAGAGCCGAGTTTGAGCTTGAGCAGCAGGACCGGTCCGGCCGCCGCGCAGCTGAATTCGCAGGGTTGTCCATGTCCTTTGGCGGCAAGGATGTGCTGAAGGAGATATCGGGACTGCTGGAATACGGGGAGCGGGTTGTGCTGCTTGGCGCCAACGGCAGCGGCAAATCAACGCTGTTCAAACTGCTGCTCGGTCACCTGGAGCCGGATGCTGGAGTAGTTCAGCTGGGCGCCCGTATCGAGGTCGGCTATTTGGCGCAGCAGGAGGAGCCAGCCGAACCGGGGCGGACCGTTCTCAAATATTTTCAGGAGCTGGCAGGCGTAAGCGAAGGGGAAGCACGCGGCATACTGGCGCGGTATCTATTCTATGGGCCGGCGGTGTTCCGGAAGCTGGGCAATCTGTCCGGCGGGGAATGGACTCGGCTGAGATTGGCGGTGCTGGTGCAGCGGAAGCCGAATCTGCTGCTGCTGGATGAGCCGACGAATCATCTGGACACCGCCTCCAGAGAGGCGCTGGAAGAAGCGCTTCAGTTATACGGCGGTACCGTTCTGGCTATTTCCCATGACCGTTATTTTGTAAATCGGCTGGCGGGGAAAGTATGGGAGTTGAAGGATGGCCAATTGACCGTGTACCACGGCAACTATGAAGCTTACCGGGATAAGAAGCTGAAGATGGAGCAGGCTATAGTAGGATGGACTCCGTCTCAAGCGGCTTCTTCTAGCAAGCACCAGGCAGCGCCCGTCCAGCGGTCTGTGTCAACACGGGGCGATGATGGGATGAACAGTCCGGAACGTCTGGAAGAGGAGATCTCTGCCCTGGAAACGCAAATTCAGGCGCTTGATCGCAAGCTGGAGGACGCAAGCCTTGATACAGGGCAGCATCATGCTGACGTGTCCAGGCTCGAAGCGATCTGGAATGAGCGGAATAGGCTGCAAATCCGGCTTGATGAGCTGATGGCGAGATGGGTGGAGATATCATAGCCTCGCCGGCGTGGGGGCAACCCTAATTTGGCAGAAGGAGACTGACTTAAATGTACAAATCATCTGATATAAAATGCATGGCTCTCACCATGTTTTTAGGGCATATTTAGGGTGACTATGATCGCTAGAGTAGGAGATGAATACGAACCATGAGTATTGAAAAATATCAAGAAACTTATATTCAGCAAAATTTTGCAGACCGTATCGGTGGGGCGGGCTATGGCAAGGACACCGCGATTTATAAATTCGAGAAAATCAAAAGAGCCAAAGCGGCTGCCAAGCTTGAGCATCCGGATACTGAACTGATCGACATGGGTGTTGGCGAGCCTGATGAAATGGCCGATGCAGGCATCGTTGCCAAGCTTGCCGAGGAAGCTGCCAAGCCGGAGAACCGGGGATATGCCGATAACGGGATTGCCGAGTTCAAGGAAGCGGCGGTACGCTATTTGAAAAACGTGTTTCAGGTTGATGGCATTGATCCGGCAACCGAGGTGCTGCATTCGATCGGCTCCAAGCCTGCGCTGGCCATGCTGCCTTCCTGCTTCATCAATCCGGGCGATGTGACCATTATGACGGTGCCGGGTTATCCGGTTCTGGGTACGCACACCAAATACCTCGGCGGCGAAGTCTACAACGTAGAGCTGAAGAAGGAAAATGCGTTCCTTCCGGATCTGGCTTCCATTCCGGAGGACATTGCCCGCCGCGCGAAGCTGCTGTATCTGAACTACCCTAACAATCCGACCGGTGCCAGCGCGACCGTAGAATTTTTCACCGAAGTGGTGGAGTGGGCCCGCAAATACGGCGTTGTTGTAGTGCATGATGCGCCTTATGCAGCGCTGACTTATGATGGATTGAAGCCGCTTAGCTTCCTGTCGGTACCTGGTGCGAAGGATGTTGGTGTGGAGCTGCATTCCCTGTCCAAGTCATACAACATGACAGGCTGGCGTATCGGCTTCATCGCAGGTAATCCGCTTGTGGTGAAAGCGTTCGGCGATGTGAAGGACAACAATGACTCCGGGCAATTCATCGCCATCCAGAAAGCTGCGGCTTACGGTCTTGACAATCCGCAAATTACCGAGAAGATCGCCGAGAAATATTCGCGCCGTCACGACATGTTGGTAGAAGCGCTTAATGGGCTTGGATTCAAGGCCGAGAAGCCGAAGGGTTCCTTCTTCCTCTATGTTGAAGCTCCGAAGGGCATCAAAGGCGGACGCCGCTTCGAGTCAGGTGAAGACTTCTCCCAATATTTGATCCGCGAGAAGCTGATCTCCACTGTGCCTTGGGATGATGCCGGCCATTTCGTTCGTTTCTCCGTGACCTTTGAAGCGAAAGGCGAAGAGGAAGAGAAGCGCGTCATTTCGGAAATCCGCAGAAGATTGAGCGACGTGGAGTTTGAATTTTAATAAACCTAATGCATATGGGTGAATGATAGGTTTGCGACAGAATTCGACTTGATGACAGTTGACATCTCATACAGGGTCTGTCATAATGAAGTCAATCGAATAGCACCTTTAAATCAGTCCCGTGAGGCTGGCAAGGTAACGTGAACCGAGGTTCATTCTTTGAAGGCATCATTCTGTCTGCGGACAGCTTGCCATGCTTTCATACGCTCGCATGAAGTATACCCCCTTGCCCCCTGGGCAAGGGGTTTTTTGTGTGCAGAATGTTGTTGGCAAAATGAATGGAGAGACAAGGGATGACCCTGAACATAATAAGGGCTACTGATAGATTGAAGGAGGCTGTAATCGATGAGCAGTGAACAGCAGCATGTCATTATGGACGAAACGGCCATACGCAGAGCGTTAACCCGAATCGCCCATGAAATACTGGAAAAAAATAAAGGCATCGAAGACTGCGTGCTGGTGGGAATTCGGACCCGGGGAGTGTTTTTGGCCAAGCGGATCGCTGAGCGGATCCATGAGATCGAGGGCACGCCCATTCCTTGGGGGGAGATTGATGTCACTACCTACCGGGATGACCGCAAGGTTGACGGAGAGCTTCTCCAGCGGAAGGAAGGGGCAATGCTAAGTCCGGAGCTGAACATCCATGACAAAAAGGTGATTCTGTTCGATGATGTGCTTTACACGGGACGCACGATCCGCGCCGCGATGGACGCGCTGATGGATTGCGGGCGCCCGCGGGCGATCCAGCTGGCGGTGCTGGCGGACCGGGGGCACAGAGAGCTGCCGATCCGGCCGGATTATATTGGCAAGAACGTGCCGACTTCCAGGCAGGAGGAAATTGTAGTTGCGCTTTCGGAGATCGACGGCAAGGATGAAGTGACGATCATTCATGAAGAGAGGAACGATAGATCATGACAACGGCAATTTCACTTAAAGAACGCAGTCTGCTGGGGCTAAAGGATTTAAGCCGGGATGAAATCATGTCGATTCTGAATCGCGCAGCGTATTGGGATTCGCAGAGCGAGAAGGTCCTGCCGATCTTAAACCACAAATTTGTCGTGAACATGTTTTTTGAAAATAGTACGAGAACCCGCTTCTCGTTTGAAATGGCGGAAAAGCGCCTCGGCGCTGAGGTGATGAATTTTGCAGCCGCCGCCTCCAGTGTGGAGAAAGGGGAATCGATCTCCGATACGGTGCGGACGCTGGAAGCGGTGGGCGTGGACGCAGGGGTAATCCGGCTGAAGCCGGCAGGCGTCCTGCAGGAACTGGCTGAACGCGTATCGATTCCGCTCGTGAATGCCGGTGACGGAAATAACGAGCACCCGACACAGGCGCTGCTGGATTTGTATACGATGAAGCAGGTGTTCGGCGAGTTTAGCGGACTGACGGTTTCGATCATTGGGGACATTAAGCATAGCCGCGTAGCACGCTCGAACCTGTGGGCGCTGCAAAAGCTTGGAGCCCGCGTACAGTTCTGCGCGCCAGAGACGATGATGGCTCCCGAGCTTGCCGTACATGCGCCTTATGTCTCGATGGAGACGGCAATGAAGGCGGATGTGGTGATGATGCTGCGAGTACAGCTGGAGCGCCACAGTGAAGGGGTGTTCAAATCGAAAGCGGAATACCGCGAGCATTACGGGCTGACAGAGGAAAGAGCCGCAGGGCTGGCAAGACATGCGATCATTATGCACCCTGCTCCATTCAACCGGAATGTCGAGATCGACGATGCGGTGGTGGAAAGCGAAAAGTCGACGATCTTCAAACAAATGTCCAACGGTGTGCCGATCCGGATGGCTGTCATTGAACGAGCCATGAAGGGCTAAGCAAGGCAGATCATCATTTTTGACGCACTTTTCTAATAAATATACACAAAAGTGAATTTTTATTATACAATATACAGGAAGCGAGCCGCGCTTCTGCTGCGGAGGGGAACAATGGTGCAAATTATAAAAAACGCAAAGGTGCTAAATGAACAGGGTCAGCTCGAAACCAAACATATCGTCGTGAAAGACGGGCGGATCGAGGCGGTCCTCGGAGAAGGAGCGGATGTACCGGTTCAGGACGGCAGCGTTCAAACGATAGATGCGCAAGGAAAGCTGGTTACGCCGGGATTCATCGATATGCATGTTCACCTGAGAGAGCCTGGATACGAGCACAAGGAAACGATTGAAAGCGGCAGCCGCTCGGCGGTAAAGGGCGGATTTACAACGATCGCTTGTATGCCGAACACGCGCCCGGTAACGGATACGCCGCAGACGGTGGAGCTTGTGCTTGAGAAAGCCCGCCAGGCCCAGATGGCCAAGGTGCTCCCTTATGCGGCGATCACGAAGAACGAGCTGGGCCGTGAGCTGACGGACTTTGAAGCTTTAAAGTCGGCAGGGGCCATCGGATTTACGGATGACGGCGTCGGGGTCCAAAGCGCCCAGATGATGAAGGATGCGATGAAGAGAGCGAAGGCTCTGAACATGCCGGTCATTGCGCACTGTGAAGATGATTCCTTGGTGAAGGGAGCGTTTGTCACGGAGGGTAAATTCGCGGAGCGCCATGGCCTGAAAGGCATCCCGAACGAATCCGAAGCGATTCATGTCGGAAGAGACATCCTGCTTGCAGAAGCAACAGGGGTACACTACCATGTGTGCCATGTCAGCACCGAGCAGTCGGTCAGACTGATCCGGCAGGCCAAAGCGATCGGCATCTCCGTAACAGCCGAGGTGTGCCCGCACCATCTGGTGCTCTCGGATGAGGACATTCCAGGGCTTGACGCCAACTGGAAGATGAACCCGCCGCTTCGCTCGCCGCGTGATGTGGAGGCTTGCATTGAAGGGCTGCTGGATGGGACGCTCGATATGATCGTGACCGACCATGCGCCGCACAGCGTGGAGGAGAAAGCGAAAGGGATGGAACTGGCGCCGTTTGGCATCGTAGGCTTCGAGACCGCCTTCCCGCTGCTCTATACGCGGTTTGTAGCGACTGGCAAATGGGAACTGTCGTTCCTGGTGAAGCGGATGACAAGTGATCCGGCTCGTGTGTTCGGGCTTGACAGCGGTGTGCTGACACCGGGAGCGCCGGCGGATTTGACCATGATTGATCTGGATTTGGAGAAGGAAGTTAACCCTGAACAATTTGCAACGAAAGGTCGCAATACACCGTTTACCGGCTGGAAGCTCAAGGGTTGGCCCGTGATGACCTGGGTCGACGGACAAGTAAGATGGTCGGAGCAAGACGGATTTTAATTGGAACACTTAGGCGGCTGCCCTCTTAAAATAAATTACACATAGATGACAGGAGTGATCGGGATGCAGGCAAGATTGTTACTGGAGGACGGAACGCTGTTCAGCGGAAAATCCTTCGGCGCGGATGCTGAAATGACCGGGGAGGTTGTTTTCAATACAGGAATTACAGGATACCAAGAGGTGCTAAGCGACCCATCCTATTGCGGTCAGATCGTCACAATGACATACCCTCTGATCGGCAACTACGGCATTACGCGGGATGACTTCGAATCGATTCGCCCGTTTGTACATGGGTTCGTCGTTCGCCGTCATGAGCCTGTACCGAGCAACTGGCGTGCGGAGTATAGTGTGGACCAACTGCTCAAGGAGTACGGCATTCCAGGGATCAGCGAAATCGATACCCGGATGCTGACCCGAATCATTCGTCACCACGGCACGATGAAAGGGATTCTGACAACCTCCAACAAATCGGTGGAAGAGCTGAAGGAAATGCTCGGCGATACTTCGATTGCAGAGCTGCGCAATCAAGTGGCCAGAACATCGACTCCGCAAATGTTCGCCAGCCCAGGCGCCAAGGAACGGATCGTGCTTGTTGATTTCGGTGCGAAAAGCGGGATTTTGCGCGAGCTGACCTCCCGCGGCTGCGATGTCATCGTCGTGCCGCACAACGTAACGGCCGATGAAATTCGCAGGCTTCACCCTGACGGCATTCAGCTGTCCAACGGTCCTGGGGACCCGAAAGATGTGCCTTACGCCGTAGAGATGGTGAAGGAACTGCTCGGCGAATATCCGATCTTCGGCATCTGCCTGGGCCACCAGCTGTTTGCCCTTGCTGCCGGAGCGAATACGGAGAAGCTGAAGTTCGGTCATCGCGGCGGAAATCATCCGGTGAAAGAGCTGGCCAGCGGACGCTGCTTCATCACGTCCCAGAACCACGGTTATACGGTCAACGAGGAATCGATTCAGGGAACGGATCTTGAAGTGACGCATATCAACAACAATGACAAAACGGTAGAAGGTCTGAAGCACAAGAAATTCCCGGCCTTCTCGGTACAATATCACCCTGAAGCTGCACCTGGTCCTCATGACAGCAGCTATCTGTTTGATGACTTCCTGAACATGATCAGAGAGCATAAGAAGAATGAAATTCGGAAGCCGCGCCAAGCAGAGATGGTCGCAGCCGTGAAAGGAGCACGCTAACATGCCTAGAAACGAACAGTTGAAAAAAATACTTGTCATCGGCTCCGGCCCGATCGTGATCGGCCAGGCGGCAGAATTTGACTATGCCGGTACGCAAGCGTGCCAGGCGTTGAAAGAAGAAGGGGTCGAGGTGGTGCTGATCAACAGCAACCCGGCGACCATCATGACCGATACCAACATGGCGGATAAAGTATACATCGAGCCCATCACGCTGGATTTTGTAACGCAAATCATTCGTCAGGAGCGCCCGGACGGATTGCTGCCAACACTCGGTGGCCAGACCGGTCTGAACATGGCGGTGGAGCTGGCGCGCGCCGGCATTTTGGAACAGGAAAATGTGAAGCTCCTCGGCACACAGCTGGACTCGATTGAGAAGGCTGAAGACCGCGATCTGTTCCGTGAACTGATGCGCGAGCTGGAGCAACCAGTGCCGGAGAGCACGATTGTGACCACGCTGGAAGAAGCGCTGGAATTTGCACAGGAGATCGGCTATCCGCTGATCGTGCGCCCGGCTTATACGCTTGGCGGAACAGGCGGCGGCATCTGCGCTACAGAGGAAGAGCTGCGCGAAACGGTCAGCTCCGGCCTTCGCTACAGCCCGATCAGCCAGTGCCTGGTTGAGAAGAGCATCGCAGGCATGAAGGAAGTGGAGTATGAGGTCATGCGCGATGCCAACGATAACTGTATCGTTGTGTGTAACATGGAAAACTTCGATCCAGTCGGCGTTCACACCGGCGACAGCATCGTGGTTGCACCGAGCCAGACGCTGTCGGACAGAGAATATCAGATGCTGAGAAGCGCCTCGCTCAAAATCATCCGTGCGCTCAACATCGAAGGCGGCTGCAACGTGCAGTTCGCGCTGGATCCGAACAGCTATCAATATTATGTCATTGAGGTTAACCCGCGGGTAAGCCGTTCCTCGGCGCTTGCTTCCAAGGCAACAGGTTATCCGATTGCGAAAATGGCGGCCAAAATCGCCATGGGCTATACGCTGGATGAAATCGTCAACCCGGTGACAGGGCAGACCTATGCCTGCTTCGAGCCGACGCTCGATTATATCGTCAGCAAAATCCCGCGCTGGCCGTTTGATAAATTCACGCAGGCCAACCGGAAGCTGGGAACGCAGATGAAAGCGACAGGCGAAGTGATGGCGATCGGCCGCACGTTCGAGGAATCCATTCATAAAGCGGTGCGTTCGCTGGAGATCGGAGTTCATCGTCTGTACCTGAAAGATGCAGAGACACTGAGCGACGAGGTGCTGAAGGAGCGTCTTGTGAAAGCGGACGACGAGCGGATGTTCCTGGTGGCGGAAGCATTCCGCCGTGGCTATACGCTGCAGGAAATTCAGGATCTAACGAACATCGACTGGTGGTTCCTTGACAAAATCGAGGGTCTGATCCAGTTCGAACAGCATATCCGCAGTGAAGCATCCTTGACTTATGAAACGCTGTATCAAGCCAAGCGGCTTGGATTCACCGACCGCGCCATTGCCGAGCTTCGCGCCGAAGGCAAGGCGAGCACGCACATTACGGAAGCATCGATCCGCTTCCTTCGCCATGAGCACGGACTTCGTCCAGTATACAAAATGGTGGATACATGCGCAGCGGAGTTCGAAGCGACAACGCCATACTACTACTCGACCTATGAGACCGAAAATGAAGTGACGCACTCCCAGAAGGAGAAGGTCGTTGTCCTTGGCTCCGGTCCGATCCGGATCGGTCAGGGCATCGAGTTCGACTACTCGACGGTCCATGCAGTATGGGCGATTCAGAATGCCGGCTACGAAGCAGTTATTATCAACAATAACCCAGAGACGGTATCCACGGACTTCAATACCTCCGACCGGCTGTATTTTGAGCCGCTGTTCTTCGAGGATGTTATGAATGTCATCGAACAGGAGAAGCCGATCGGCGTTATCGTTCAGTTCGGCGGTCAGACGGCGATCAATCTGGCCGAACCGCTGAGCAAGGCGGGCGTCAACATTCTCGGTACGAGCCTCGAGAGCATTGATGAGGCAGAGAACCGTAAGAAGTTCGAGGCGCTGCTGTCCAGACTGAACATTGCGCAGCCGAAAGGAAGCACGGTCACCTCGGTTGACGAGGCGGTGGGCACTGCACAGTCTCTGGGCTACCCGGTACTGGTCAGACCATCCTATGTGCTTGGCGGACGTGCGATGGAAATTGTGTACTCCGATAGCGAACTCCTGAACTACATGGAGCAGGCCGTCAAGATCAATCCGGAGCATCCGGTGCTGATCGACCGCTACATGCTGGGCAAGGAAGTGGAGGTCGACGCGATCTGTGACGGCGACACGGTGCTCATCCCGGGCATCATGGAGCATGTGGAGCGCGCCGGGGTTCACTCGGGTGACTCGATCGCCGTGTACCCGCCGCAATACCTGTCGGAGGAGCTCAAGCAGAAGATTACGGAGATCACGATTAAAATCGCCAAAGAATTGAATACTCGCGGACTTGTTAACATCCAGTTCGTTATCTATAAAGGCGAAGTGTACGTCATCGAAGTGAATCCGCGTTCCTCACGGACGGTTCCGTTCCTGAGCAAAGTGACCGGCATTCCGATGGCGAACCTGGCGACCCAGGCCATTCTCGGCACGAAGCTGAAGGATCTCGGTTACGAGGAAGGCATGTGGCCTGAGAGCGAGCATGTATCTGTCAAGGTGCCGGTATTCTCCTTCGCGAAGCTTCGCCGGGTAGAGCCGACGCTTGGACCGGAAATGAAATCGACGGGCGAAGTGATGGGCCGCGATGTCAAATATGCGAAGGCGCTGTACAAAGGCCTGATCGGGGCAGGAATGAAAATTCCTTCCTCCGGCGCGATTATCGCGACGGTTGCCGGCAAGGACAAGGCTGAAGCATGCGAGCTCTTGAAGGGATTCCACAAGCTCGGTTACAAAATCATCGCCACCGGCGGCACCGCCGCAGCTTTGAAGGCGTCGGGACTCGATGTGACGACGATCAACAAACTGTCGGAAGGCACGCCGAATATTCTGGACATGATCCGCACCGGAGAAGCGAACTTTGTCTTCAATACGCTGACCAAAGGGAAGACACCGCAGCGTGACGGCTTCCGGATTCGCCGGGAAGCGGTTGAGAACGGGGTTGTATGCATGACCTCGCTGGATACGGTTCGCGAGCTGCTGACGATGCTGGAGACGATCAACTTCTCCTCTGAAGCGATGCCGGTTTAACCGATAAGGAGGGGAATATGACAGCCAGTTATGAACAAATGGCGGGCCGCCTGATGGTGGCCCTGGATTACCCTGACGCCGGGCAGGCCAAGGAGCTCGTGCGCAAGCTGGAAGGCATCCCTTGTTATTTGAAGGTCGGAATGCAGCTGTTCTACACGGCCGGACCGGAGTTTATAAAGGAACTGAAGAGCAAAGGATATCGTGTGTTCCTCGATGTGAAGATGCATGATATTCCGAATACCGTAAAAGGCGGGGCTCACAGCGTAACCCGGCTCGGCGTGGACATGTTTAATGTCCATGCCGCCGGCGGGGCTGCGATGATGGAGGCGGCAAAGGCCGGGGCGGAAGCTGCAGTGGCAGACACCCCGGGGCTTGCCATGCCTGTCATCATTGCGGTAACGCAGCTGACCAGCACCACCCAGGCTGTGATGAACGAGGAGATCGGCATCCCGGGCGCTGTGGAGAACACCGTCGTTCGTTATGCCTCGCTTGCCAAGCAGGCAGGATTGCACGGCGTAGTCGCATCCTCCCTGGAAGTTCCGGCAATCGCCGCAGCTTGCGGAGATGACTTCAAGACGGTAACGCCGGGCATTCGCCCAGCGGGAGCGGATATCGGTGACCAAGCGAGGGTGCTGACGCCGGGGGAAGCCATCCGTAGCGGCAGTCACTACCTTGTGATTGGCCGACCGATTACGGGGGCAGCAGATCCGAGACAAGCAGCAGAACAGATGATCGAGGAGATGATTCAAGCGTGAGTACATTAACGAACATTCCGGAGAAAATCGCAGCGTATCTGCTGCAGATCGAGGCGGTGTCCCTGCGTCCGCATCAGCCGTTCACATGGACATCCGGCATCAAGTCGCCGATATATTGTGACAACCGGCTGACGATGTCTTACCCTGAAATCCGCGATGTCATCGCGGAATCGTTTGCGGCCATCATTCGCGAGCAATATCCGGAGGCCGAAGCGATTGCGGGAACAGCGACAGCTGGGATTCCCCATGCTGCATGGGTGTCTCAGAAGCTGAACCTGCCGATGTCTTACATCCGGGATAAAGCGAAGGGGCACGGAAAAGAGAACCTGATCGAAGGCCTGATCAAGCCGGGGCAAAAGGTCGTTGTCATCGAGGATTTGATCTCCACCGGCGGCAGTTCGCTCAAGGCGGCGCAAGCGGTGAAGGATGCAGGTGCAGAGCCGCTGGCCGTGCTGGCAATATTCAGTTATCAGCTGGATAAAGCGGTACAAGCCTTCGCTGAGGCCGGCATTCCGCTGCAAAGCTTGTCCAATTACACCGCGCTGATCGATGTGGCATTGTCCGAGCAGCGTATTCAGGAGCAGGATGTCGCGCTTTTGCAATCATGGAGAGCGAATCCGTCAGCCTTTGGCGTATAAATCATAAATCGGATCGATGATTGATCCATCGTTATGTGAGGGTTGTGAAACGGTTGTCTGCAGTTAGTAAACTGCGGGCAGCCGTTTTTTTTAAAATTGTTCCCTGCTGACATGATTTGGCTGCATGGGGAGTATGACATATGATATCTGCTATTGCTCATTTTGATACTCATAACATATGATTAGTAAGTAAAATAAAGAATACTATTGTGAATTTCGCCTTAATTTTATACTATATTAATATCTGAAGTATAAAAATGGGAATGAGGAAGCGTGGATTATTTTAAAGACCAAGAAGGCATAAAGACTTAGAAAGTGATGTCGCAGGCACAATCACGAACTGACATGAACAGAAAGGATTGCAGGACATGAGCCGAAAGAAGGAAGAGGTGCTTCAAACAGGGAGGCGTTTGTTTGTGGAGCATGGCATTATCGATACCAGTATGGAGCAGATCGCCGAGGCGGTGCCGGTATCCAAAATGACGATATATAACTACTTTCAGAACAAGGAAGGGCTGCTTGATCAGATTGTGGATCGGATCGTGAACGAGATGATGAAAGAGTACCGTGATATCGTCGATCATGCCAATAGCCCGCTGGAGGCGCTTGATCGGTTAACCAAAGAGCGCGAACGATTCTCGGTCCATGTTAGCGACAAGTTTATATCCGACCTGGCCAAATTTCCCGATCAGATGGAGAAGCTGATCCGCTTCAACCAAGAGCATGTGGTCCCCGAATTCGAGATGCTGATCTTCAAGGGACAACAGATGGGACAAATTCGCAAGGATATTTCTCCCCAGGTGCTGGTGGCTTTTTTGACATTTATCAAGGAATTCTCAGCGCGAACGGAATGGTATCAGGGGCTCGGCAGCCTGAATGCCATCAGCGAGCAGCTTTCCACGATCCTATACTACGGCATTATAGAGCGGCCGGAAGGCGAGCCGAGCAGCAAAGAGAAGTCTGACTGACGGCCATATGCAACCCGATCAACAATAATATTTAGAAGAAGGGGCTGGACAATCTGGCATTGTATTATAAGGAAAGTGGAGATCGTGAATCACAACGGGTCATCGTCTTTTTGCATGGCGGCGGCGTGGGCGGCTGGATGTGGGATGGGGTGACGGACTATTTTCAGGACAGTTATTGTCTTATTCCGGATCTGCCAGGACATGGCCGGAGCGCGGGAGAGCCCTTTGTATCCATTAGCGATACGGCCGCTTATCTTAATCGCTGGATAATGGATCTCGCTAAGGGAAGAGAGCTTGTGGTTGCCGGTTTCTCGCTAGGCGCACAAATACTCGTTGAAATGCTGGGACAAGAGCCGGAGCTGATGGATTATGCGATCATTAACAGTGTGCTGACAAGCCCGCTTCCAGGAGCCCGTGTCTTTACGCGGCCGCTGATCGGGTTAACCTTCCCTCTCGTTCGAAACAGGTCATTCTCCAGACTGCAGGCTCGGACGTTGTACATATCAGACGCGGATTTCGAGAAATATTATGAGGAATGCTGCCGGATGGAGAAGGAAACACTGCTGTCCATCCTGGAGGAAAATATGTCTTTCAAGGTGCCATCCGGCTTCAAGAAAGCGACCGCCAATCTGCTGGTTACCGTAGGGGAGAAGGAGAAAAGTGTCATGAGGCGTTCTGTACAGCAATTGATGAGCCTGCAGGAGCGTGCTGCCGGGATCATGTTCCCGGGGGTTGGACATGGTGTGCCGCTGGCGGATCCGGCGCTTTTTCACCGGGTGGTTCAACGCTGGCTGGCAGACGGAACGATCGCCAATGAGGTTATTCGTGTTCAGACTTAACAGTCCAGCAGATCTGGACCGAGACATCTGACCATCGCATGCTGCGAAGGGTGGATGTCTTTTTACGTTTAAGGGTGGCCCGAAGTCGGTTGATTCCTTCTTCCTATAGCGGTTTATGTTTAGATAACGCAATATTTGGGTAAAAATCCCTAGAAATTTAGGGCCAGGATTTGGTAGAGCCAGTGAGGAAGTCTACCCTATAATATATAGGATGAATTTAAGGTGCTGTTTATGGTCAAAGGAGGGAGCAGCTTGGAGCAGGCTCGCATACAGATCAGGTTAACCGGAAAGCAGTTTTTTGTGTTGACCGGGATTACGGGGGCCAAGGCTGTCGTAGGTCTTGAAGATCCATTTCGCGGAACGCTGGCCGAAGAGATGCCGGCAGAGGTTGCCCGAATTGAACAAGAGTTGGAGGAGGCCGGGTACATCAGATTGGTTGACGGTGAACCCGAGCTTGTGCCTCAGCTTCTGGAATACATAGAGATTTGTAGCCGCGCGCTGCTCACGATTCATCTCGCGGTGGATGATAAACAGCTCGTGGTGGATGATAAACAGCGCAGCCGAAGCAGCGAGTGCTTCTTCTATTACAGCGCTGACGCTGTTGTTAAGGCTGAACTGAAATATATCGACCACATGCTTATGTACGAGCTAGAGGAGATTGGAACCCCTGCTGAGGCCTGGATGAAGATCATGTCCAGCTTGAATCTGCAAGAGCGTCCTAAGCGGTGCCCGGAGCAGCTCAAGCTGCCGAAGGGGAAACTCTGGCAGTGGCTCAACGGAGAGCAGGAAGCTTCCGGCGCAGCGCAGACATTGCGGAAGGAAGGGAGCTCAGAGCAGGCCGTCACCCGGCTGGCCGAGGCGGTGAAGGCTCCGGAAAGCTATTCCGCGTTCACGGCGTATTACCGGCTGCAGCATGATTGGCGGGTAGAAGGGATCGAGCTGCTGAGAGGCCGGGAGGCCAACTGGGTCGTTCGGCCCGACGATCGCCATGATCAGATACGGGAAGCCTCTGTGATGGAAATTGTCAGGGAACTCGGAGACGTCATCTCCCGTATAAAATAACAGACAGCGTTCATACATGTACAAATTATTATCTGTTCGATATGGAGGTTGCCTTTTATTATGACCAGAATACGCGTGACGCCACAATTATTGAATGAGCAAGGTGTTCAGCTATCCGCTATTGCGAGCGAGGTTCAGCAGCTGCAGGAAAGAGTGCAGCAGCGGATTCAAGGCATGGCCTGGGAATCGCGCCACCGTGCACAGGTGGAGCAGCGTCTGGCCCAGTGCCGGGCAGCATGTCAAGCAGTCGTCGCCAGACTTGAACAGAATCGGACACAGCTTGTGAATAAAGCGAGTGTTTTTGCCCAGACAGATCAGTCTACAGGGAACAGCCTTGCTTTTGGCAAGCAGGCGCTGGTGCATGTCAGCCCGCATACCCTGCTTCAAAGCAGCTATGCTCAAGGGAATAACCGGGCGCAAAGCTCCAAGCCACCGGTGACGGCAGCTGGCGTGGAATTCGATGCGCTTGCGCCTTTTGGCGGCGGGGCCAGCATGTGGGCAGCCAGTCCCATCGCTGCAGCCGGCACCCTGCTAGGGACTGCGACGGCTTCAGGGACGATGTACAAATATTGGGACATGTACCGCAAAGGCTTTGGCGTATGGCTGTCCAAGGACCACCGGGGCAGAACTAGAGCAAACATCAGCAACGGTTTTCTGGCGAACATTCGCAAGAAATCATATGCGGAGCATAACTGGAAAAATCATCCGAGGATTCCGAAATACGTTCTACCGTCGGCAGCCGTCAAGGATTCGCTAAGCTGGAAGGGCGGCAAGCTCGGCTATGCCGGCATCGCCTTGACGACGGTGGGCAACTTCGCCTCCAATATCAAGAATAAGGAAAACGGGGCCAAAATCGCCGGCGATGCTGTGGTTGATGTCGGGGTAGGGGTTGGTACAGTGGTTGCATCCGCAGCGGCTGGCGCCAAAGCGGGCGCCCTAATTGGCACCGCTGTAGGCGGTCCAATTGGAACCTTGGCTGGTGCCGCCATTGGCTTTGGCGTGTCGGTCGGGGCTTCCTATGTGATGAACGGTATTAAATTCGCCGATGTCGACGGCGATGGACAGAAGGACAGCGTTACAGATACGTTGAAGATCGGAGCAGAGAAGCTGGGTTCAACCATTGCCGGTTGGTTCAAATAAGGGGGCTTACTTTTAGAGATGGATATTTCGGAGAAAGAGCAGGAACGGTTTCATTTTCGGTTGATTCCGCCTGAACAAATTCGGGGGGGCGTTGTATGCTTTCTGCTCATTATGCTCATTCCGCTGCTGGTCACGCTGGCTGCGCCGATGCTTTCCCCATATTTATATTCAGCTGCGATCTTGTATGCTGTCATGCTGGGCTGGGGAGTTGCAATCAGCGTCAATCCATACCGCTATGAGGCTGTATTTACGCTATATATGGGCATTTATGGAGCGGCGCTGGCTGTGACGAGTGAGATCGCCATTCTGAAAATGATGTATGACATCGCCCGTGTAGAAAGTCCGTGGTACGGCGCCAGTTCCGTCCTCCTTATGGCTGCGGCTGGCTTGTTGTTCGGCCTGCTTCATATCAGAGCGGTTCGGCGCGGGACGTACCAGGAGATGGAGCGCAAAGGTTTGAACCGGGCAGGGAAGGCCGCCTTGCTGCTTGCCTCGATCGGTTATCTTGCATATTATCTCGCGACCGCCTTTTTCGGCGAGTTGGGCAGCATGGTGCTGGGGATGGCCGGCTTCTCAGTGCTGCTGATCTTCGGACTGTATGTAGCCGTTGTATTTATACATCGCTACCTATTTATTAGACGCAACATGGATAAGCTCAGAGCGCTGTATCCGGCGTTGGGGCTGCCTAAGGAAGAGCGGGAGGCCGCATATATGCGGGCGAGGAATGAAGCACAAGCCACGGCGAAGCGGCATCGGCAAAGCAAGAAAAGGAGGAGATCATGATGGGGAATCCGCAGACGCTGCTGCCAAACGGATCGATAGTCATTTTGAAAGAAGGGGAGAAGAAGCTGGTGATCTACGGCAGAAAGCAGATACTGGCTGTCGACGAGCCGCAGATGTTCGATTATTTGGCTTGTCCGTACCCTGAAGGATATATCAGCCCGGAGTTCAGTTATGTCTTTAATCATGAAGATATTCAGACCGTCGTGTTTACAGGCTATCAGGATGAAGAAGAGGACGAGTTTCAGACCGTGTTAGCCAACGCGGGCGAGTCTTAAGCATAAAGTTGGAGGTGATTCGATGTCTGGCCGTATTTTGGTTTCGCCTGATGATCTGCGCAGGGCGGCCGCAGAGGTACGCAGCAGCAGCCAGCATGGCGGTGAGCTCGTATTGCGGCTGTCCCGGATTATGGAGACGTTGAATGCGGAATGGGAGGGCGTGTCGCAGCAGCGTTTCGCGGCAGAGGCTGCGCAGACTAAAGCTCAGCTTCAGCAGTTCATCCAGATGCTCCAGGGGATGGAGCAGGAGCTTGTTAGCATTGCCGCCCGATTCGCGGAGGCGGATGCGCAGAAATAAGGCCTTCCTTCGATCGGCTGCAGCCATATTGATGGGGCGGCCGTTTCTTTTTTTATGCCGCGTATGTGTGAATCTTCCGCAGATGGGGCATCCTATACAGCATTAGCATATTCAGCCGGGTAAGGAGACATCGAGATGAACTGGATTTATTACGGGAAGCTGTATACAAGCAAATTTCAGGCAGGATGCTTGGCCAAAAGGCTGGAGCAGGACGGCTGGCTGTTCGGGTATCAAGATCCGCAGCTGGTGGAAGTATACCGCTCCAGAAAAGGACGTTACGGCGTCCGTTTTCTTCCCTAAATCAAAATTCCATCAAAATAGCTCTTGACTTTCGCTGAGTAGTTGATGTATATTTATTATTGTCGCTGTTTCGTAATACAATGTCGCGGGGTGGAGCAGTTCGGTAGCTCGTCGGGCTCATAACCCGAAGGTCGTAGGTTCAAATCCTGCCCCCGCAACCAATTTCTATAATGGTTGTTGTCCTTATATGAATATGTTGTTTCAGGGCCCTTAGCTCAGTTGGTTAGAGCGGTCGGCTCATAACCGACTGGTCGGGGGTTCGAGTCCCTCAGGGCCCACTTTCAAGAAAAACCCTTGCGCTGCAAGGGTTTTTTGCTATGTGTGGGGTTGTTGGAATGAAGTGCTTGATGGTGATTCAAAAACAGGGGAAATGGATTTGCTAACAGCGGTCCTTGAAATCATCAGTAAAAAAAGACCCCATCAACCAAGTAAGGTTAATGGGGAGCAGCGTTACTTATTCTAAATTATCTATCGCGTATTGTGCTTCTTCCTTCGTGAACTTCTCACCGTATTCCGAAATCAATTGATCGTAAATGGCCGAATCGGACATGCTCATAAGTTCTGCGTAGGATTGCGCCTTTTTCAATGCATTTTCTTTCCAATCAACTACAACGTTATCGATAGCATATTGAGCAGCTTCTGCGGGGAAATTCTCTCCGTATTCAGAAGTTAACTGATCGTAGATGCCTGCCTTTGACATATTCATAATTTCAGCATAGCTTTCCGCTTTTTTTAATGCGGCTTTATACTCTCTAGGGACATCCGCTTCTTTTGGTTCTTCTTTTGGTTCCTCTTTCGGTTCTTCCTTCGGCTCTTCCTTCGGCTCTTCCTTAGGTTCCTCTTTAACATCCTCTTTGACACTGGTTAGTTCAACATTCGCTGCGGTATCAGGCTCAGACGCTACTTCCTTGTCAGGTGCTGCTTGTTTAGGTTCCTCTGAATTTCCGAGATTACCTATAAGCCCGACGAGAATAACAATGAGAAGCCAGAACCACCATTTCTTATAAATTGGCTTATTCAATTCGTATTTCCCCCACTTTCCAGATATTATGACATGAAATAGTCTATCAGACCTAGGAATATTTTTCTATATAAATGCAGTATTATTTACCAATTTTCTTAGATGGAATGAGTTGATTGAATCAGCGGAAGTAATTATGAGACTCAATATGGACTTTGGAGGCGATTTTCCTTGCGCTTAAATTGTTTTTATCTATGGAACCAGAACATCAATGCCTTCCAATGATATAATTAGGAAGGATTTACATAAT
>NZ_NPBY01000004.1 GCF_002272015.1 Paenibacillus campinasensis
ATGCCTTCCAATGATATAATTAGGAAGGATTTACATAATAGAGGTAAAGCTTCCCTAATGTCGAAAGAGGTGGTTTGTATTTTTTTACTTGGCCTTGTATTGCTCGCTATTGGATGCTTCGCGATGCTGTTATCGGGGTTAGAAAAAGTGCTATTGTTCTCGTTCGTATTTACCAAGACTCAATACGTCTTGATGGATAGTATTCTATTGAATATCCCTCCCTACATATGGGGGATTACGAATGCAACTTTTATATTTGGCATCGTTCTAGTCGTCATTGGAGTGATCATTATGGTTTTAGCCAAAAGAGTCAGAACATAGAACTGGGGGGCTTCGGCAAAAATAAAGAGGGTGTTCCAAAGTTTATTTTGGACACCCTCATCTTCACATTTCTTCGTAGACCTCTTCTAAATACTTGATGGATACTTGTTGGGCCTCAAGCTTTATTTGTATATCGCTTTCATAGTAACGTCTTAGATATAAATATAATGATATTGAAGACTTAATTGTGTTATAGCAGCTTTCTTTTTCATGGACAGGAACTGTTTCTTCTAGTTCCTCGATAAGTTCAGGGGCATGTCTTTCAATTTTCCGTACCCCATTTGGTAGCGAATTGTGTTGCATTAAAATTAATGGACCCAGAACAGTCTCTCTGACAAATGAAAGAAAACTGATCACTTCGAATAATTCCCCTCTGCCGAGTTTAGTAGCTGCATAGTGTACCCAAACCCAGAAGCGATCTTCAATCCACTGAACATCAGGGAGAGGATAAGAAAATTGGATTTGATTCAGTAGCTGTTCCAAGGAGGAATCCCGTTGCCATACCACAATAGGTGTTTCTACCCCATCATTTATTTCTTCCATTGTTACAAATTTAAAATCAACATGAAGAGGGCCATGGTACAAGCAAATGAGTAACCGCGGTTCACCTACATGTTCTCCAGTGAACCCAGATAAAAGATGACCAAATTGACTTGCTATATGCAGCCTATTCCTCATAATATCCGTTTTAAAGGTTGGGAGATAGACAAGAATCAAATCCAGATCGCTAAACTGATCCATCGAATTCTTCGCCATTGAACCACCAGCAAGTACACCTGCAAATCGTTCGTCATCTTGTATCTGCCTTATCAAATTTTGAACAAACTCTTCATGTTGTTTTAACATGCGTATCACTCCTGTAATTTGACCTGTTAAAAATAGGTATTATTTCAACATAACATATTTTAATGAAATATGCACGAATGATCGGGCTGGTGCTGATGATAATAGGAATGAATCGCTAAAGGGAATACCAACGAAAAAGGGGTATGACCGGGATGATTGGCCGATGGCCATGTGCGCCGAAGGAGGAGTAGGGGCGAGTGTTAAATACATAGATCCATCCGATAACCGTTGTGCTGGAAGCTGGGTGGTTAGCCAGTTGGAGACTTGTTGGGCGCGGGTTCCTCAGCCCTCATGAAGAAAACCCTTGCGTTTGCAAGGGTTTGTTGCTAAGTGTTAAGAAGGCACCTGAACATCTGGATATTTATCGGTCTTTCATCGCTTGTCAACTAAATAACAAGAGGTTGGGGAGGATACAATTATCCTTGTACAATTAACGGTTATATGCACGGCGGAACATGCACAAATGCGCTGTTGCCAGCGGGCCCTTTATTGCGGCGGGATATGCGGGGTGTTTTGCGAGCGGTTAACCACCTTGGGTGGTGTATTATAAATATACGGCGGTGCGGGCGGCAGTTGCGGGGCCGGGGCGAGCGGCTGCGGGTTCGCCACGTATTGAAATGTGCCGCCATCCGGACTTGGCCCATGAGCCCAAGGTCCCTGTGCGCTTTCTTGACCGCGTGAGAAATTAAACAGAATATGCGACACTTCCTGAACCTCGCATTCTCTAGGGAAGGTGCTAGGGACGACGACCCCTTCCTTGGCCTCCAGTTCTTTAATCGCGGCGATCCATTGATTCTGGTGCATTGTATCACGCGCAAGCAGCCAGGCGAGCATGTCTTTAACGCCGCGGTCATTCGTCATCTCATACAGACGTGCCACCTGCAAGCGTCCTTGAGATTCTGCAGCCAGGTTATGTCTGAAATCTGCCAGCAAATTTCCGGATGCGATCGTGTATCTGGAATTCCACGGATAGCCGTTGCTGTCGGTCGGCGCGGCGCCGAGACCCGTGACAATGGCGTGCTGTGGATTGCTGCCTCCCAGGATGGCGGCAATGACCGGATCCTTTGCCGCTTCTTCCAACGTCTCGACCGGCGCGTCATCCAGCAGGCGAGCGATCATCGTGGCCAGCATCTCAACATGCGCGAGTTCTTCGGTGCCGGTATCAAGCAGAAGGTCCTTGTACTTGCCGTCTCCGCGAACGTTCCAGCCCTGGAAGAGATACTGCATGGCAACGGTAATCTCTCCGAACTGGCCGCCCAGCACTTCCTGCAGCCTGCGAGCGAAGACGGGATCCGGACGCTCAGGCTTGGCGCGGAACTGCAGTTCTTTAATATGAAAAAACAATAATATACACCTCACTTTATCATTCTCTGCTGATCTATATTCGACGGGTAGCCTCCATTTGCATGTACCCTCGAAATTTCGCGAAAAGCTTCGGATGATGCTCTTGCTTGTTGACGATTGAAAGCGTGCAGTAAAGTGGCGCGGGCAGGTGGTGCCGAACATGGTCAGTGTCAAGCTGACCAGTGTTAATTATAAGGACCTATCCAATTGCAATTGCAGGAAGGAGAAAAGAATTTGAAATTTACGATTGTACAGCTGGACTCTCTGTCGGAACAGGAGCTGATGAATGGAGTAACAGCTCTGTATCAACAAATATTTGAGACGCCGAGGGGGCTGATTGAGCAGCTTGAAGGCAAGCCAAGCTGGTTGGCGCATGTCGCACTCGATGGCTCCAGCGTGGTGGGGTTCAAGCTTGGCTATGCGTTAAGCCCCAACAAATTTTACAGCTGGCTTGGCGGGGTGGACCCGAAATACCGAAAACAAGGGGTAGCCTCGGCCTTGATGAATGAACAGCATCGTCTGCTTAAAGACAAAGGGTACAAGAAAGTGCAAACCAAAACGAAAAATCGCTGGCGCAATATGCTGATTCTGAACCTGAAGCATGGCTTTGATGTGATCGGCACATACACAGACAGCTTGGGCGAGCCGAAGATCATTCTGGAAAAGAGACTTTAGGTTTAAGCGCCCGGGTCTTTAAATCGATTGGATGTAATTACCTTTTTTTGAAAAATAGGAATATGATACTATATTCCAGGTAGTATAGACAGCAAGGGGAGTCTTCCCATAAGCAAATCCTCCAGCCTATGGAGAACATTGAGAAGAGATGGATCATTGATGAAAAGCTTGAAAAAATCAGTTGTACTGCTATTATCATTATCATTATTATTAGCTGCTTGCGGAGGGGACAAAACGGAGAGCGATCCTTCTTCTTCCAATCAAGAAGATGTAAAAACAGAAGCGGCTGCTGAACAAGAACCGAAGAAAGAACCTAAGAACGAGCCGGCCGAAGAAGTGTCTACTACGTTATTCTCAAATGAATATATTCAGTTTGAATACCCTTCGACATGGGTGGATCCCCAAGTTGACAATGCTTTAATTCTGGCTGCTTTTGTTGACGCTAACGCTGCCGGGGGATTTGCTGATAATGTCAATATAGTCCTGGAAGATTCCGCAATGACAGCACAAGAAGCTGCAAACCAGGCGGTATCCGATTTAACGAGCAGTGCTGGCGGAGAGGTAATCCAGAACTACCAGCAAATCAGTTACACGGATGCGTTAAACGGCGATTATGATGCAGGAATCCTTACAGGTTCCTATACACAAGGACAGTCCGGAGTTGGAGTCATGTTAACGCAATATTTTGTTGCCACTGGCGATCAGATGTACACGATGTCCCTCAGCTTCGCTAAAGATACATACGAGGATGGCGGAGAACAACTAAAGATTCCTGTGGGAGGTGGATATCTATGCGGCAGTTTATTTATATCAACTTTA
>NZ_NPBY01000005.1 GCF_002272015.1 Paenibacillus campinasensis
GTATATATCACTTGTATTACATGGTTTATTTACTTCTACATGGTTAATTATATCTTTAATTATTTTTTCGCGGTTGTGAGGCCGGAAGAACGATTGAGCGCTGGAGCCGGATTTATCGCTTTACTTGCAACATGTATGTACCCTTTTTATATTCTAATTGTTATCTTGCTCAGTCGAACTTCAAAGTTAAAGAATGAATGATCTGTTGCAACAATAAAATCCCGGCCTGCCGTAGTAACGGACTGCGGGATCGAGTCGATGTGATAGGGCCCACTTTCTCGAAAACCCTTGCGCCGCAAGGGTTTTCTTCTTTTGTCGGTTGATAGTTGGTAGTATGGACGTTTCGACGCTCGGAGTCGATCGAAAAAATGGTTTTGTTGGCCACTTTTTTAACATTTGTATGGTATGGAAACTAGGAGTAGCAGGGAGGGATGAGTCATGGGCGGCGAGTTTTATGTCGGCTGGGGAACGCTGGCTTTGATCAATGCGGGGCTTGCGCAAGGAAAAAACCGGAGCGGATTCAATTGGTTTCTGCTCTCCTTGCTGCTCGGTCCGGTGGCCACGTTTCTTATTGTTGTTTTTGATAAACTTGATCACTGAACGAATGAACGCTCGTTAACGAACCTGTACGGCCAGAGCGGCTGGATTTGAAATCATGGACGACATGCGATACAGTTTTAATTGAAGAATAGAATCAATCGAGTTCGGGACGGAGGATCATGAGTGTCGGAATGGGTGCTTAACCAGTCATGGGGATTGCCTGTATTGGCCGCCTTCCTGGCTGTCGTACTGGTGTTCGAGGCCAGGAAGGCGATCAAGGCTTACAAGGAGAAAAAAAGATTCGAGCTCGGCCTGGCGCTGTTCTTTGCGATCATTGCAGTTCTCGCATTGTTCGTGTTGCTGTATTATTAAAAGGGCTGCCTCTGTGAGAAACAGCCGGTAACGCCAAGCAAGCTGCCGAAGGAATTCCTTCAGGCAGTTTGCTTTTTTCATGGATGCTTATGGCCGTTGCTTTCAGCCCGAGCTCCTATAAGATACCCGCCTGTTATCCCTCCTGCGCGGCCGCTTCCGTGGCGGACCAAGCCCTGCCGGCCCGCAAGGCCAGGATGAAGCACAGGATCAGGACGATGGAGGCGGAAATGTAAGGGAAGTTGATGTCGATATCGAATAAATAACCGGCGACGAGCGGCCCCGCAATGTTTCCGAGGCTCGTATAGGCCGAGTTCAGTCCGGCCACGTAGCCCTGCTGATCCCGGGCCAGCTTCACATCTGTGTGCCGATCGCCGGGCGCAAAATATCGATCGACTGGAAGACCAGGAACGTCACCAGGAAGATCAGCCAGTATTTGTGCACGAACAAGGTGAGCAGGATGCACACCCCCGCGGTAATCAAGCTGGTCGTAATGACCCGCTTCTCGCCGAACCGGTTCAGGATCCAGCCGAAGATCGTGGCCTGGACTACGGCTCCGGAGATGGAACCGAACGTAATGATCAACGCGATGTCCGTCGGGGTAAAGCCGAATTTATGGTCAACAAACAGTCCGAATACCGTTTCGTAATTGGCCAGGCCAAAAGAGAGCACAAACACGATGATCAGGCTTAAAAAATACGGCTCCTGGTACGAGCGCAGCAGCTGGGCAACCAGGCTCTGCCGCCTTTCGAGGAACGGGTTCCGGGATGCTGCGCTCTCCTTGAATTGCTTGGAATCCGGCAGGAGCATGAGCGTGATCACCGCAGCAACAGCCCCTGCCACGGCCGCGGCGTAAAACGGGACGCGAATGCCGAATTCGGCAATAAAGCCCCCGATGCGGGGCCGATGATAAAGCCGGTTGTGATGGCCGCATTGATGAACCCCATGCCTTTGGCCCGCTCTTCATTCGACGTCACATCGGCGGTGTAGGCCATGACGGCAGGCATGATCAGCGCCGCACCGATGCCGCCGAGCATGCGGGAAGCGAACAGAAGGACGGGGGAGTTCGCTGCCCCGAACAACCATTCCGAAACGGCGAAGACGAGCATGCCGAAGATAATGATCCGCTTTCGTCCGATCGTATCGGACAGCCTGCCGGCCAGCGGCGAGAACAGCAGCTGGGTGAGCGAGAACGCTGCTACGAGCATGCCGACCGTACCTCCGCTGATGTTGAGCTCCGCCATATAGGTCGGCATGATCGGGATGACGAGCCGATGCCGGTAAAGACCAAAAATATATTAAACATGAGGAGCAAAATCGCTCCATTATTGCGCAGTAACCAGTGACATGATGATAGTTCCTACAAAAGATTAGAAAATTCAAGCTGCGTATCCGGTTATGAAATCACTCTTATACTGACCATTCGGTTTATATAGCTAAATCATCGTACAGCTGCTGTTCCCGACGCAAACGGACGGAGCGTGCATGTGGAAGAAAAGAGATGCGAAAAATGGAGGATAAGCGGTGCTAAGGAGAGGGAGAGATGGGCCAAACGTTATTTTTGGCGATGCCGTGAAGCAGCACCTGGATTGCCGAATGATAGATGGGCAATGCATCCGCCACCTGCGTCATTCGGGACATCTGGCTAAGGCCTCCGATCAAGCTTTCGAAGATAAAGGCCAAATGCGTAATGTTATGATTCTCGAATTCCCCGGATTCAATCCCCTGCCGCAGCAAATGCTGATTGAATGCCAAGCGTTTCTGGATGATCTCGGCAATCCGCTGCGAGGCATCTTCCGTTGCGGCCTCATTGTTCGTGATGAATTCATCCAGCGCCTTGGTGAAGGGATGGTTCAGATCGTCCCGTACCAGTTGCTCTGCCATCCCGAACAGCTTATCGGCGGTCGTGGCAAATTGATGCTCCTTGCTGTTCCACTTCTCCAGCCATTCCATTCCTCGATCAGATGCAGAAACAGGCCTTCCTTGCTTTTGAAATGATAATAAATATTCCCCTTGCTGCTGCCCGTTGCCTCGACAATATTCTCGATCGACGTCGATCGGTACCCTTTCTGCATGAACAGCGCCTTTGCGGCCTCCGCAATCCGTCGTTTGGTTTCTTCGCTTTGCTGCTGCTTTTTGTTCATGGTCACTCCCCTTTGCTTCCGATTCGTTCTGTCTTTTTTTGTATACTGAACGTTCGTTCTGTATCTTATCAATTGACTTAATAACAATCAAGAGATTTTGGGTTTGACCACAAGATCGGACCCCATGGTAAATAAACCGCTGCCGGGATGGCAGCGGTCATTACGGCTTCTCTGGACGAGGAACTTAGTGGTCGACCATGGACTTATGGGATTTATCCTGATAGGACAACAGTTCGGTTACGGTGACGAACGAGAAGCCGCGCTGCTTCAGCTCGGGAAGGATCGTCTTGAGCGCCTCGACCGTCTGGCTGCTGTTCGGGACATAATCATGCATGAGCACGATGTCTCCGTTGCGGGCGTTATTCAGCACTTTGCGCACGATGGCTTGAGCGCCGGGCTTCCGCCAATCGAGCGTGTCCTGATGCCAGGACCATAGCACCGTCAGCATGCCGATATCCTGGCTCGTATGGACGATCCCTTCGTTATAGCTTCCCCCGGGCGGACGAAAGAGGACGGATGTGAAACCTGAGGCGTTATAGATCGCATCCTGGGTGCGGCTCAGCTCATTCTTTAACTTCGCTGCAGCGATATGATGGAATGAGGGGTGGGTAAAGGAATGGTTGCCGATTTCATGCCCTTCGCCGATCGCCCTGGCGACGAGTTCGGGATGCTTCTCGACACGGCTTCCGACCACAAAAAAAGTGGCCTTGGCTTCATACTGTTTCAGCAGATCGAGAATTAGCCCCGTATTTTTCGGGTCTGGCCCGTCGTCAAACGTGAGGGCGATAACTTGCTTTTGCGTCGGCACTTCCCACACGATTTCGCCGCGTTCCTCGTAATAATCCCTGCCTTTGGTCGCGGAGGACATCGGCTCGGCAGCCGTGGATCCGTAGCAGGTTATCGATGCCGATAGGGCTAACAGCAAACTGATCGCAAATTTGTTCATGGCGTTATTGGTTCCTTTTCAAAAGTTCGATTGGCCGAGGCTGACTGGCAGCCATGCTTTCTTATCTTTTGGCAATTCCGTACGAATTATTCCAGAGCTCCCCGTAGATCGCCAAGGCGCAGCTGATGTGAAAAATGGTAGAATTCATATATTGACAGCGGCTGGCTAAACGTGGTATTATCAGCTTTGTCGCCAGAACGAAAAGGGCGTATCTGCAGTCTGCATATCATTCAGACAGTCAATACGAATCCTATGCGCTGTAAAGAGAAAAGCGTAGTGGCGTTTTGAAGCGATCATCGCGTGGATGCAGCGATATTTGCCGGGGTGGCGGAATTGGCAGACGCACAGGACTTAAAATCCTGCGGTAGGTGACTACCGTACCGGTTCGATCCCGGTCCTCGGCATTATAACTTGCGTCTGGTCATAAAGTAGGCTGGCCCCCTTGTGGGTCAGCCTATTTGTTATTCTGTGGTAATCCATCATCCTCTATGGATTAAGAAGTGTTACGGTTGATCTACCATTATTACATAGCAGGGGGAGAGGGGCCTTGAAGAGATTTCATAATGATTGGGACGATGTATTAAAAGAAGAAATGGACAAGCCGTATTTCAACGAGCTTCGGTACCGGATTGCGGAGGAATATTTAAGGTACACGGTATATCCGCCGAAGGAGGATATATTTACAGCGCTGAAGGAGACATCGTATGCTTCGACGAAAGTGGTCATTCTGGGGCAGGACCCCTATCATGGCAAGGGTCAGGCGCAGGGACTGAGCTTCTCTGTTCGGCCCGGGGTCGCAATTCCGCCATCGCTGCGAAACATTCATCAGGAGCTGGCCGAGGATGTTGGTGCCGAAATTCCCAAGCATGGATCGCTCAAGCACTGGGCAAGACAAGGAGTGCTGCTGCTTAACGCCGTATTGACCGTGCGGGAGGGACAGCCTAACTCTCATAAGGATCTGGGCTGGGAGACCTTCACCGACGCCATTATTTCGAAGCTTAACGAGCGGGAGCAGCCGGTGGTTTTCATATTGTGGGGCAGTTATGCCCAGAAAAAAGGGGCGTTTATCGACGGGAGCAGACATTGTGTGCTGAAGTCGCCTCATCCGAGTCCATTTGCTGCCCATAAAGGCTTTTTTGGCAGCCGCCCGTTCTCGAAGGCGAATGCTTTTCTGACCGAGAGAGGACTGGAGCCTGTTCGGTGGGAGCTTCCGCTTTCGCCTGAGCAAGGAGACGAATAAAACATAGAGGTGACCCATATGAAGCATTGGATTGGCCGTCATGTTGTCATTCAGCGTACAGATCATGCGATGACTACCGTTGAAGGCGTGCTCAAGGGCTGGGATACCGTTCAGGAAAAGGTCATCCTCGCTCCGGGCGATCTCGCCATACCGTTTCGCTCCATCCATCGAATCCGGCAGGCCGACTCGTCTGCAGCCTTGCATTCGATCGGTTACATCATCAGCCATAACATTCAATTTGACAATGCCATCTATTTCGGCTCATCCGTTATGATATGGAAAGGGAATCGTTTGGTAGCCGGGCATGCCATACTGACGGCGCATGATGAGCAGACGGTGACGTTATCCGACGGGCGGCGCCTGCTTAAGGATGAACATATATTCGTTGTGCGTTCATTAAGAGGACAAACGAAATAATTAAGAAGGTGTCCAAGCCTGTCGCATAGTTCGCATGCGGCCATCGGCAGTCAGACACCTTTTTTGTTTGCTTGCTTAGAGCCGTTCTATTCGGCGTGCGAGGAACAGCTCATACAATCGGACGACCACGATTTTGATCATAATATAGACCGGTATTGCAAGCAGCACACCCAGAAGACCGAAGAAATCGCCCCCGACCAGAATAAGCACAATTGTCGTTAAGGGGTGAATCTCCAGCTGGCGGCCGTAGATGACCGGCGTCAGAATATTATCCTGAATTTGCTGGGCAATGACGATCACAACCACAGACCAGAGAGCAATCGTAGGCGACTCGATAAAGCCTACAATGACGACGGGAATGGAGGCGAGAAATGCGCCTACATAAGGAATGAAATTGAGAAAAAAGGAGACGACAACCAGCAAAAGCGAATACGGCAGGCCTATGATTAAAAATCCGATATACATTAACACGCTCAGAATCAAATTCAGGATTACTTTGCCGATAATAAAATTGCTGAGTGCGTGATCGATATCGTCCAGCACCTCTTGTCCATCGTTCCGGTATCTTTTGGGGATGACAGCAAGCAGTCTGTCAGGCAGCTTGTTGCCTTCCTTCAGCATGTAATACAAGAAGATCGGCACCGTGGCAATAATAATCATTACACTCGACACCAGGCTGATCAGATGGGTGATCGAATTGCTGATCCAGGTCATCATACGGTTGATGGAATCGGTGATCGTGGTGGCCAGCTCCGATTCGGTCGGGATAAACCGGGACCAGGCAGGGTTTTGCTGCAGCTGCGAGATTTGATGCTGTACATCCTGCACGAGAAAAGGCGCATGCTCGATGAAAAGATCGATCTGCTCCCGGAGCGTCGGCCATACGACCGTGATGAAGATGGCACAGATTCCCCCGAAAACAAAATAGATCATCAGCACCGCGAGCGCGCGCTTGATCTTCTGGCGTTCTAAATAATCAACGATAGGACGCAGTAAATAATAGAAGAAACCGGCGATCGCCGTAGGGAAAATGAGCATTTTAACCATGGAGACGAAAGGCCGGAACAGAAAGCTGACCTTCGAACCAAGATAAAGGATCAGGAGCAAAGCCATAATCCCGAAACATGTTCTGAAATATTTGCTTTCCAGCATGGGAAATCCTCCTCCAGATGGGTGATGGCTTAATAGTTGTAACATTTGTATTTAACCCGTTTGGAGGAGGATGAAATCGGGGCGATAGCATCAAGGCCGGATGGTGACTTGGGTTTGTACCGGAACGAGGGCTGCCAACTGCACAACATCTTCGTTATGCATGCGTATACAGCCATGGGATACGGCTTTCCCGATAGAGGATGGATCATTCGTGCCGTGTATGCCATAATGCGGCTTGGACAGCCCGAGCCAGTAGGCTCCAAAAGGGCCACCGGGATTCGGTTGTTTGTTGACAATCAGATATGTGCCCGGCGGGGTTTCCGTCGCCATTTTCCCGATCGCAACCGGGAACTCGCGCACGACCCGATCACCATCCAAGAGGTACAGCCGGAAATCGGACAGATCTACGATGATGCGGTATTGTGGCATAAGTTTCACTCCTTCCGGTATTAACCTATGATGCCGGATGCGCCTGGGAACCCAGATACAGCTAAAATAGGCAAATTACAACTTCACCAGTTGGTAGAAATTTCATCGGAGGACAGCGGGCGACCGATGGTATATTTAAGGGACAGGCAAATTTAGGCTTGAAGCAGGAAGGGGGATTGGGAATGTCTCCTGCACGCTTTTATCGAAAATATATAAAGAGCAACATGTTTACCAAAATGCTGCTGACGATCTCGCTGATCGCGGTGCTGACCATCGTGACGTTATCGATTGTGATGTACTATTTTCTGTTTCAGTCTGCGGTCAGCAGCGAGCTCGACATCCAGCGCGGGGCGGTGGAGCGGGTCGAACGCAGCGTCAACAGTAAATATGAGAATGTGCAGTCCTATGTCAACGAGCTGTACCGGAACTCCTCGCTTGGCATTGACACATCGTACTTCTTGATGAATACATTCAATGAATATATGGCCAAACGCATGAGCCGGATTGCGGACAACGTACAGGCCAACACAGACAGCGTGCTGGCTTATTTCAAGCAGAGAATCGATGATGATCCGGATATCGAGAATATTATGCTGTACAGTGCCGAGCAGCAGTATATGTATGTCTACAAGCAAGGCAGCATGACCAGGTTATATCCAGCCAATGCCACCCACTCGTACATCCCGGATGTGATGGCCATGGAGAGTCAGAGCGTGACGCTTCCGAATCTGTGGATTCGCAAATTGACCGGAGAGCCCGAAATGCCGTTATATTCGATTCGCGTGCCAATCAACGATATGAGCACCTACAAAAATCTGGGGCAACTGCTTGTGTTCTATCGCACGGATGCCATCAACTCCGTCCTGCAAGGACAAGAGGAGCCGATGAAGGGATTTGTGATGGTGATGTCGGGGGATGGACGGGTGCTGTTTGATTCTTCCGGCAGATATTATGGCGAAAAATATATGTACGCAGACCGGCTCGTCCAATCCAAAGGAACGGTGGATCTGGGCGAGGAATCTTATGTCACAACATCCGCCCACAGTCAGGCGGGTTATACGGTAGTCGGGATTACGCCTAAACGAGAAATTTCGGAATCCCTGCAAGGTCTTAAAAATACGATTATCATCGTTGCCGCAGTGTGCATTGTGGTAGCCGTGTCGATTCCCTCGCTTGTCATTGTCAATTACTCACGCCGGACGGATAACATTATCCGGTTTATGCGCAAGGTGGAAAAAGGGGAGTTTGTTGCCCGGATGCAGGATTCCAAGGATGACCAGCTGGGCCAGATCGCGAGCAGCTTCAACGAGATGCTGGACGAATTGACGCGGTATATCGATAAGGTCTATAAAGCGGAGATCAACCAGAAGAATGCCGAGCTGGCTGCTTTGCAGGCACGAATCAATCCGCATTTTCTGTACAATACGCTGGAGGTCATCCGAATGCGGGCGCTGTCACAGGGAGCGCAGGACGTGGGCGATATGATCTACAGCCTGTCCATGCTGTTCAGAAATATCGTTCAGCACAAATCCTGCTACACGCTCAAGGATGAGTTGGAAGCGTGTCGCCTGTATCTGGAGCTGTTCCGGATCCGCTATAAGGATAAATTCATATACAAGATGCACTGTGACGAGGGCATCAAGTCTGTACAGATGATCAAAATGACGCTGCAGCCGCTCATCGAGAACTATATCGTTCATGGTTTGCGGAGCGAGCGGGACGATAATTGGCTGACGATTACGGCCGTTCAGAAGGGGGATGCCGTGCATATTGAGATTGTAGATAACGGCCGGGGCATCGAACCCGAGGAGCTGGAGGAGATTAACAACCGGCTGCAGCTGGCCGAGACGAGCGGGGAATCGTTCGGGATTCGGAGCGTTCATGAGCGTCTGAAGCTGACTTACGGCAGCGCTTACGGCATGGACATCCAGAGCGAGCCGGATGCGGGAACGGTGGTAACCGTCAAATTGCCGATCATGAACGAGGGGGAGGAGCGCGATGTATAAGGTTTTTATTGTAGACGACGAGCCGTTTATCATCGAGGGTCTGTACGATGTGGTGGACTGGGCTAAATACGGCATGGAGATTGTTGGCCATGCGGAGAACGGGCGGCAGGCACTGGAGAGAATGTCCGTCGTGCCGGTGGACATTCTGGTGACCGATATCTCCATGCCTGTCATGACCGGGCTTGAACTGATCGAGGAAGCGCGCAAGCTGAACGCCGAGCTGAAGGTGATCGTGCTCAGTGGATTTGACGATTTTGCATACCTGAAGGAAGGGCTTCGACTTGGCATTGAGAATTATCTGCTCAAGCCGATCAATTTGAGGGAGCTGGAGGAAACGCTGGTCAGCACAACGGACAAGATGAATAAGTCCCGCCAGGAGATGCGGCTGGATGAATACGATATTCATATTTTGCGCAGTAATATTTTGTACCGCTGGATCACGGACCGGATCGAACCGAAGGAACTGGAGGAACGGGCAGCTCTGCTCGGACTCGACCTGAACCAGCCCTATGTGATGGTGGCCATCGTCAGGGCCGAGTTTGCCCCGATTGAAAGCAGCCTGTATCAGCTGGCCGAGCAAGAGTCCGGCGTGCTCTATTTCCGGGATCATGACGGGGACCATGTCGTTATTTTTATGATGAAGGACCCTGACACCGACAAGGCCCGGGCGATTCGTCTGCTTCAGCAGGTGCGGGGGCAGTGCTTCGAGGATGAACTGTCCATTTCGCTCGGAAGCGTGGAGAGCCTTGGCGGGCGTTATACCGACAGCTATCTTCATGCGAAGGAAGCCCAGGAGTACTATCTGGTGCTGGAGCAGCCTTCCTATGTGGACTATGTGGATGTACAGGCGAAGAAGGGAGAAGCTTCGCTCTCCTATAGCATCGACTGGCCGGAATATGCGAAAGGAATTGCCGCACGGGACAAGGAGGTGTTGTTTCAGCTCATTGACAGTGACTTTGATCGATTGCGTCATATGCCCGGCATGACACCGACGATTCTGAAGAGCATTGCGGTAGAGATGGTCATCCGGCTAAAGCTGGAATTGAATGACATCCAGTATACGGCAGCGCCTGATTTTCTGAAAAATACAGTGTCGGACATTATGGAATCCGTCTCCATCGACGCCCTCATTACCGCGGTGAAGGACGGCGTTGGCGGTCTGGTCGATTCTCTGAACCATGATGTGAAAAGCCCGGTCATCCAGCAGATCCTGCATCATATCCAGCAGCACTTTCATGAGGACTTGTCGCTGAAGGCGCTTGGCGCGGACTATCATATACACCCGGTGTACCTCGGGCATCTGTTCCATAAAGAGACGGGCGAGAGCTTTACGGAGTATATTAACCGGTACCGTATTGACAGGGCCAAGGACCTGCTGCGCCATACGCCAATGAAGGTTCAGGACATCGCCAAAAGTGTAGGCTATTGGGAAACCGGTTACTTTTACAAACAGTTCAAAAAATTTGTTGGCTTATCACCAAGAGATTTTAGAGGAATGCTCTGATTTGTAGAATCAGAGTTTTTTCTTTATTTTCACCATAATACCTTTAATTTTTCGCCTATGTGAAAATGCTTTCATCCTATAACCTTATAGGTGTAGAGACAACTGGAATCAAAAGGGAGGATAAACATGAGTAAATTGAAAAAGAAATGGCTCCTGCCGCTGACACTGCTATTGTCTGCATCCATGCTGCTGTCCGCTTGCGGAGGAAGCAAAAGCGAGAGCGCGGGGACCGGCGGGGGAACAGCCGAGAAACCGGTTGAGCTGATCTGGTACACGATCGGAGCTCCTCAGAAAGACCTTGGTAAGGTCGTAGAGGAAATCAATAAATACACAGCTGAGAAAATCGGTGTTACCGTCGACATGAAGATGATCGATTTCGGTGACTACAACCAGAAGATGCAAGTGATGGCTGCTTCCGGTGAGCCAATGGACATTCTGTTCACCAGCTCCTGGGCATTCGACTATGTGCAAAACGCACGTAAAGGCGCATTCATGCAGCTGGACGAGCTGATCGAATCTCATGGACAAGGCATTAAAGAGGTGATCGATCCAGCGTTCCTGGAAGGCTCCAAAGTAGACGGACATAACTATGCGATTCCGGCAAACAAAGAGCTTCCTGCGCAAGAGGTGTGGCGCTTTAACAAAAACCTGCTGGACAAATATAACCTGGATATCTCCAACGTAAGATCCATGGAGAGTCTCGAGCCGCTGCTCAAGACGATCAAGGAGAACGAACCGAACGTCGTTCCTTTTGCCATCGGCAAAGACTTCACTCCTTTGCTTCCATTTGACTACATCATCGAGAAAATGCCGATGGCCGTGTACCTGGATGACAACGAAGAGCTGAAGGTTGTCAACTTCCTGGAAATGCCAGAAACATTGGAAACACTGAAACTGATGAACAAGTATTACAAAGCCGGCTACATCTCTCCTGAAGCCGCTACAACGACTTCGACCCAGGATTTGATGACTTCCGGCAACTGGTTCGTGGACCGTGCGGCAACCCAGCCATTCGCGGATAACCTGTGGACTCAAAGCTACGGCTACCCTGTCGTATCGACGCCTGCAGGCGATGCAACGATCTTCAACTGGTCGGTAATGGGTTCGATGCAAGCGATCTCAGCAAACTCCAAGTATCCTGAGAAGGCGATGGAATTCCTGAATCTGCTCAACACCGACGTATATCTTCGGAACCTGGTTGATTCCGGTATCGAGGATGTTCACTACAAGAAGCTGAGCGAGAACGTGGCGGAGAACCTGCCAGAAGCTAAAAACTATGATATGCCTACGTTCGCACTGGGCAACGTCATGCTGACTTATCTGAATCCGGAAGATCCGGAGAACAAGTGGGAAGAGTTCAAGAAGTTCAATGAGTCCGGCGTTCCGGCTCCGCTCCTTGGTTTCAACTTCGACCCTAGCAATGTTTCGACGGAGCTTGCTGCTGTCAACAACGTAAAAGAAGAATTCTGGTCCCCGCTTATGACAGGTACGGTTGATCCGGAAGAATTCCTGCCAAGAGCGATCGAGAAGCTGAATGCAGCAGGTCTTGACAAAATCATCGCAGAAGCACAGAGCCAAATTGACGCTTGGAAAGAAATCAAGTAATAGCAATGCCTGAGGTCAGCCTCCTTCGGGGAGGCTCACCGATTGGGTATGGACAAGGACAGGGCGGCTGAAATGGACCGCCCTTCTTTTGTTCATGGATGTACTTCACGAGGAGGGGTAAGCGTGAGAGCGATCGGACAGTTTTTTAAAAATATTATGACCAACAAAGCCATGCTGTTCATGGTTCTGCCGGGGACGATATGGTTCCTCTTATTCTCATATTTGCCCATGTTCGGGACGATCATCGCATTTAAGGAATACCGTTTCAGCCGCGACGGCTTCTGGGCGAGCATCGTAAACAGCAAATGGGTAGGTTTTGACAACTTCAAGTTTCTGTTCAGCACCAATGACGCTTATATCATTACGCGAAATACGGTGCTCTATAACTTTACGTTTATCATTCTCGGCCTGATATTTGCCGTGGCGCTTGCCATCGTGCTTTCCGAGATTGCCAACAAAAAACTGGCGAAAGTATATCAAACCGGAATGTTCTTGCCGTACTTCCTGTCATGGGTTATTGTCGGCTATTTTGTGTTTAGCTTCCTGAGCATGGACAAAGGGATGCTGAACCAGATTCTCGGATGGTTTGGGGCAGAGCCGATTCAATGGTATTCGGAAGCCAAGTATTGGCCGGTTATTCTGACATTGATCAGCTTATGGAAGGTGATCGGCTACAACAGCGTCGTATATCTGGCCGCCATAATGGGGATTGACAGATCGTTGTACGAGGCGGCGATGATCGACGGGGCGAATAAATGGCAGCAGATCAAAGCCATCACGCTTCCGATGCTGAAACCATTGATGACGATCCTTACGCTTCTTGCGATCGGTAAAATCTTCTATGCGGACTTTGGTCTCTTCTATCAAGTTCCGAGAGATTCGGGAACGCTGTATTCCGTCACGAACGTTATCGATACCTACGTGTACCGCGGTCTGAAGACAACTGGCGAGATTGGCATGAGTACCGCCGCTGGTCTGTACCAATCGGTCGTCGGCTTCATTCTGGTCATCTTCTCCAACTATATCGTTCGTAAATATGACCGGGATAATGCGCTGTTCTAATCGGTCGGTCTACCAAGAAGGAGGTATGTGATGTGTTCAAATCGAAAAGCAAGATGAAGGATTTCCATCAGCTTTCATTCGGGTGGAACATTGTGTTCAACCTGATTGCCGGTATATTTGCATTTCTGTGCGTGTTTCCGTTCCTATTTGTGACGATCATTTCTTTCACGGACGAAACGACGCTGGCTCGAAACGGCTATCAAATCTGGCCGGAACAATGGAGCCTTGAGGCCTACCGCTACGTATTCCAGACAGGCGATGCGCTGCTTCGCTCTTACGGCGTGACGATCTTCGTTACGGTTGTCGGCACACTGCTTAGCTTGTTCATTATTTCGCTGTACGCTTACGCGATTTCGAGAAAATCGTTCCGCTACCGGAATTTCTTCTCGTTTTTCGCCTTCTTCACGATGTTGTTCAACGGCGGTCTCGTGCCGACTTACATCGTGGCCACGCAGCTGCTGGGTCTGAAAGATTCGATTTGGGCCTTGATTTTGCCGCTGGCGCTTAATGCGTTCTATATTATGATCCTGCGCACGTTCTATAGCACAAGCGTACCGGATGCGATTATCGAGTCCGGCAAAATTGACGGTGCGAGTGAGTTTAAGATTTTCTACAAGCTGGTGCTGCCATTGTCGCTGCCGGGTCTGGCTACGATCGGTCTTTTCAGCACTTTGGGCTACTGGAACGATTGGTTTAATGCCTTGCTGTATATCGATGATCCGAACCTCGTTCCGCTGCAATCGATGCTGATGCGGATTGAGACGAGCATGCAGTTCATTCTGCAGAATTCCCATAATTCTTCGCTGAGCATGCAAGCTCTGCAAAGCTTGCCGCAAGACACGTCACGCATGGCGATGGTTGTGCTGGCAACGGGGCCGATCATTCTCGCTTATCCGTTCTTCCAGCGCTATTTCATCCAAGGTCTGACCATCGGTGCGGTAAAAGAATAATGGCTTAAGCTACCCGGAGGGGATAACATGACATACAAAGATGCTAGCAAACCGATTGATGAGCGGGTCGAGAATCTCTTGGGCCTGATGACACTGAAAGAAAAGATCGGACAACTCATTCAGCCGTTCGGCTGGGAGACTTACGAGGTGAAGGACGGCAAAGTCGTCTTGACCGAGCAGTTTCAGCAACAAGTAAAAGATAGCGGCGTAGGTTCCCTGTACGGGACCCTGCGCGCTGACCCATGGACCGGTGTAACGCTTGAAACCGGTCTTTCTCCGCGTGAAGGCGCAGTGGCCGTAAACGAGATTCAGCGCTTCGCCATCGAGGAGTCGAGACTGGGCATTCCGATCTTGATCGGAGAGGAATGCTCCCACGGGCACATGGCGATCGGAGCGACGGTCTTCCCTGTGCCGCTGTCCATCGGCAGCACTTGGAACGTCGATCTGTACCGCGAGATGTGCCGGGCGGTCGCGCTGGAAACGCGCAGCCAGGGCGGCGCCGTGACCTACTCGCCCGTGCTGGATGTCGTGCGCGACCCGAGATGGGGACGCACGGAGGAATGCTTCGGCGAGGATCCTTATCTGATCGGCGAGTTTGCTGTTGCGTCTGTGGAAGGGCTGCAGGGAGAGCGGCTCGACAGCGATCATAGCGTAGCTGCGACACTGAAGCATTTTGTCGGGTATGGAAGCTCTGAGGGCGGCAGAAACGCAGGTCCTGTTCATATGGGAATGCGCGAGCTGCTGGAGGTGGATATGTATCCGTTCAAGAAGGCGGTCGAAGCCGGGGCAGCCTCCATTATGCCCGCCTACAACGAGATCGACGGTGTTCCATGTACCGTCAACAGCGAGCTGCTGGAGGACATCGTGCGTCAGGAGTGGGGCTTCGAAGGGATGGTTATCACCGATTGCGGAGCGATTGATATGGTGGCTTCCGGTCATGATACGGCTGAAGACGGCATGGATGCTGCCGTTCAGGCAATCGAGGCCGGCATTGATATGGAGATGTCGGGCGTCATGTTCGGCAAGCATTTGCTGGCTGCTGCAGCGTCCGGGCGACTGGATGTGTCGGTCATTGACCAGGCTGTGCGCCGCGTGCTGACGCTGAAGTTCAAGCTTGGCTTGTTCGAGAAGCCTTATGTCGATCCGCAGGTGGCCGAGCGTGTAATTGGCAGCAAGGAGCATAAGGAGCTGGCCAGACAGCTTGCTGCTGAAGGCATCGTTCTGCTCAAGAACGAGCACCAAACGCTTCCGCTTGCCAAGGATAACGGCATCATCGCGGTCATCGGACCCAATGCCAATCAGGGCTACAACCAGCTCGGTGATTATACCTCACCGCAGCCGCCATCCAGCGTCACGACCGTGCTCGAGGGCATTCGCGCCAAGCTGGGACATGAGCCGGACCGGGTGCTGTATGCGCCGGGCTGCCGGATCAAGGATGATTCCAGAGAAGGCTTCGATTATGCGCTGAGCTGTGCCGAGCAGGCGGACACGGTAGTGCTCGTGCTTGGCGGATCAAGCGCTCGCGATTTCGGGGAAGGGACGATTGATCTTCGCACCGGAGCCTCCAAGGTGACGGATGATGCATACAGCGACATGGACTGCGGCGAAGGAATCGACCGGATGACACTTCAGCTCTCCGGCGTTCAGCTTGAGCTGGCTCAGGAAATTCACAAGCTGGGCAAGCGGCTGGTGGTTGTCTATATCAATGGCCGTCCAGTGGCGGAGCCGTGGATTGATGAGCATGCAGATGCGATTCTGGAAGCGTGGTATCCGGGGCAAGAGGGCGGACATGCCGTTGCCGACATTGTGTTCGGCGATGTCAATCCGTCCGGCAGGCTGACGATTTCGGTGCCGAAGCATGTCGGGCAACTGCCGGTGTATTATAACGCCAAAAGATCCCGGGGCAAACGGTACTTGGAAGAAAATTCAGAGCCGCGCTATCCGTTTGGATACGGGCTTAGCTATACGCAATTCACCTACTCTGATATTCGCATTTCGGATGAAGTGATCGGAGTAAACGGTTCGGCGGTGGTTTCCGTTCAGGTGGAGAACAGTGGCGACCGGGAAGGGGCCGAGGTTGTTCAGCTCTACGTCAGCGACGTGAAGAGCCGGTATACCCGTCCGGCCAAGGAGCTGAAAGGCTTCCGCAAAATCCGGCTGCAGCCGGGCGAAAAGCAGATTGTTGAATTTCACATCGGAGCAGAGCAGCTCCAGTATGTCGGACAGAACTACAAGCAGGTAGTGGAACCCGGGTTATTCCGCATTATGATTGGCGGCAATGTCGAGGAGACGCTCAGTGTGGATCTGACGGTGAAGGAGGATTAAGCGATGGAACGGATGAGAAGGTGGATTCGCGAGCTGTCAGAGCACCAGTGGCTGGAGGTGATCGAGCTCAAGGAGTGGGACATCACCCGCACCGTTTACATGGTGCCCGGTGTTTACGAAGGAACGGAGCCTTATCCGGAAGGACTGGATTTCGAACGCTTTCCGAGCAAGCAGGGAACGACGTATTTCTTCCGGCGCAGCCTGAGCATTCCGGAAACCTGGGAAGGGTCCTCCATCGGGTTCATCTTCCAGTCCGGAGGGGAGGGGCTGCTGCGCATTAACGGCGCTTCCTACCACGGATTGGATCGCAATCATACGTATGTGACGCTGGATCCGCAGCAGGTCGGCATGAAGATGGAGCTGGAGATTGAGCTGTTCGATCCGATTCCGGAGCCAGTGGATCCGCTCAACCAGCAGGCGGTCATTCAACCGCCGATTACGAAGGTGAACAGCCTGCTTGTCCAAGCGAATCCGCAGGTGCAAAGCCTGATGTATACAGTCACGATCATTCGAGATTCGCTGCTCCTGCTGCCGGAAGCGGATATGCGCCGCATCCGGCTTAAAGAAGCGCTCTATCGGTCGATGGATGCTTATGTGGATCTGGATGAGCGGGATATCAGAGACGGTCAGGCGGTAGCGGCCATCGAGGAGCAATTGAAGCAGCAGGTTGCAGAGATCGGCGGCAACAGCGAAGGCGTAGAGCATATGGTCGGACAGTCCCATATCGATATCGCGTGGCTGTGGCCGGTCCGGGAGACGGTGCGGAAGACTAGCCGAACGTTCTCCACCGTGGATGCGCTTATGCGCGAGTATCCGGAGTATAAGTTTGCGCAGAGCCAGCCGCTCTTGTACCAGTTTCTGAAGGATCATGATCCGGAGCTGTACGAACGGGTGAAGGCACGGATCAAGGAAGGACGCTGGGAACTGGTGGGCGGCATGTGGGTCGAGCCGGACCTGAACATGCCGAGCGGCGAGTCGTTAATGCGTCAGATGCTGTACGGGCAGCGCTTCTATCAGCAGGAATTCGGCCTGACCTCGTACATCGAGTGGCTGCCGGATACGTTCGGATACTGTGCGTCGCTGCCTCAGATTTTGCAGCATGGCGGCATTCGTTATTTCATGACCACAAAGCTTGGCTGGAATGATACCAACACCTTCCCATATGATCTGTTCCACTGGGTCGGGATCGACGGCACGCCGATGCTGTCCTACTGCAACCACGGTGTGAATGAGAACACGCTGCCGAAGGATGTGCACGATCATTGGCAATCCTACCGTCAGAAGGCTGTGCATCCGGAGCAGATGCTGCTGTACGGGCATGGAGATGGCGGAGGCGGCGTTACGCGTGAAATGCTGGAATATGTGAACCGGGCGGAGCTGATGGTCGGCCAGCCAGCAAGCCAATACAGCACAGCCGCTGAATTCTTCGGCAGCATTGAGCAGAAGGCGCCGAAGCTGCCAAAGTGGCACGGCGATCTGTATCTTGAGCTGCATCGCGGAACGTATACCACCCATGCGCGGAACAAGCGGCATAATCGCAAAGCCGAAATTCTGTACCGCGAGGCCGAGCTGTGGAACGCGCTTGCCTTCCCGGCCATGGCTGACGAGGCGAAAGAGCGCGTGGTCCATGAGCTGCACGAGGGCTGGAAGCTGATCCTGCTCAACCAGTTCCACGACATCATTCCGGGCTCGGCCATTACTGAATCGTATGTTACCTCCGAGAAGGAGTATGCGGAAGTGTTCCATAAAGGACGCGCAAGCCTGCAGCAGGGTCTCCAGGTGTTAACCGATCAGGTGAACACGGACGGGGACGGCATTCCGTATGTGGTGTTTAACAGCCTCGGCTGGGTCCGGGACGGGATGGTGTTCATCGAATTGGGTACCGAGCACGCCGGGCTTGTCCCGTATGACGAGCATGGCACGCGTCTGCGCTATGATGTGCTTGCTGGAGAAGAAGGGGAAGCGCATCAGGCAAGAAGCGGCCTGTATGTATATATGACCGGCATTCCGGCGTTGGGGTACGCCACCATCTGGCTGCGACCGGAGGCAGGAAATGCAGGGGAAGCGCAGAAGGATACAATGGGGCTGGAGGACACATGGGAGACGCCTTACTACAAGGTGCGCTTCAATGAACGCGGTGAAATGATCAGCCTGTGGGATAAAGAGGCTTGCCGGGAAGTGATTCAGGCGGGCGAGGCGGCAAACCGCTTCCAGTTCTTCCATGACCGTCCGACGCTGTGGGATGCATGGGACATCGATCCTCGTTATGAGGAGCAGCCTGCCGGCGAAGCTAAGCTGATGGAGAAGAAGCTTGTTCACTGTGGAGAAATGATGGATGTGCTTCGTTTCCGCTGGAAGCTTCATCGCTCGGAGATCGAACAGGACGTGATCTTCTATCATCATGACCGGCGAATCGATTTCAAAACGCATGTCAGCTGGAACGAATCCCATAAGCTGCTTAAAGTGGCTTTCCCGGTTGAGGTCGTTGCAGATAAGGCAACGTATGAAATTCCGTTCGGCACCATCGAACGGCCGACGCACCGCAACACAAGCTGGGAGCAGGCGCAATACGAGGTGTGCGGCCACCGCTTCGCGGATGTGTCGGAGCACGGATACGGCGTCAGCCTGCTCAATGACTGCAAATACGGCTACGACATTCAGGGAAGCACGATTCGCCTGTCCCTGCTGCGTGCGCCGAAGTGGCCGGATATCACGGCGGATCTGGGCGAGCATGACTTCACCTACTCGCTGTATCCGCACATCGGCGATTGGCGCAGCAGCGAGACACTCCGCCGGGCAGCGGAGCTGAATCAGGAACTGCCGTGCGTCAAGGCAAGTCCGAAGCAGGGAAGCCTGCCATCCAGCCAGTCGCTCATTGGGCTGGATAGCCGCCATGTCATTCTGGATACGGTGAAGCCGGCCGAGGACGGTTCCGGTTTCATCCTGCGGCTGTATGAATCTGCCGGCGGCAGGGAAGACGTGAGGCTGACATGGCCGCTTCCGTATCATACGGCGAGCCTGTCCAATGCGCTGGAGGAAGCGCTGGAGCGCATCGAGGCCCAGGAAGGCGCGCTTGTGTTGTCCTTCAAACCGTACGAGATCAAGACCATCAAATTCAACATCCAATAATATTAACAGTCAAAGGAGCCTATACATCATGGAACAATTCAGACTCCCCCAAATACCGATGCCTAAGCTTGAGCTGCCGCAATCGATTCAGGACGTGCTGCAGGAGGCCGACGAGAAGCTTGCGCATCGCCCGAAGCTGCTGAAGCTGTTCAAGAACACATTTCCGAATACGCTGGAGACGACAACCAAGCTCTTGGATGACGGTACGACATTTGTCATTACCGGTGACATTCCGGCGATGTGGCTGCGGGATTCCGTGGAGCAAGTCGTTCATTACATTCCGTTCGCGAAGAATGACCCTGCCCTTCAGCGCATCCTGAGCGGCTTGATCAAGCGTCACTTCCAGTACATCCTGATTGACCCTTATGCGAATGCATTCAATGAGTCGGCGAATGACTGGCACTGGAATACAACGGATGAGACAGATATGTCGCCTTGGGTATGGGAACGGAAATTCGAGATCGATTCCCTCTGCTTCTCGGTGCGTTTGGCCTATCTGTATTGGAAGGAAACCGGCCTGACGGACGTATTTGACGCCAATTTCAAAAAAGCGCTGCTGACGATTGTCGAGCTGTTCAAAACCGAGCAGCATCATTTCGAGAAATCGCCGTACCGCTTCACGCGCAACAACGGCATTCCGACCGATTCCCTGCGCAACAAAGGCCTTGGCATGCCGGTCAATTATACGGGTATGATCTGGTCCGGCTTCCGCTCCAGCGATGACGCTTGCGATTTCCATTACAACATTCCGGGCAATATGTTCGCGGTGGTAGCGCTGCGCCAAATGCAGGAATTCGCTGAGTGGATCTTCCGCGACATGAAGCTGCTGGCTGAATTGAAGGAGCTGGAAGCAGAGGTTGATCATGGCATCCAGCTGTACGGCATCTATCGCCATCCGGAGTTCGGCCCGATCTACGCTTATGAGACTGACGGCTATGGCAACTACTGCTTGATGGACGATGCAGGTACGCCTGGCTTGATGTCGATTCCTTACCTTGGTTATGTATCGGCCGATGATCCGATTTACCAGAATACAAGACGCTTTGCCCTGAGCAAAGAGAATCCGTTCTACTATGAGGGCAAAGTGGCCAAAGGAATCGGCAGCCCGCACACGCCGCCGAACTACATTTGGCATATGGCGCTGTCGATGCAGGGCATCACCGCAGAGACGCCGGAAGAGAAGCTGCAGATGATTGATATGCTGGAGGCCACGGATGCGGATACCGGCTTTATGCATGAAGGCTTCCATGCGGACAATCCGCATGAGTTTACGAGAAAGTGGTTCGCTTGGTCGAACAGTCTCTTCTCACAGCTTGTGTATCAGGCGATGAAGGCAGGGATTCTGTAATGAGCAGGCTCATTGCGTTATATGATCCGTCGTTTCCGGCAGCTTCGGCTGCCGGCCTGCCGGGTTCGGCAGAGGGATTGGCAGCGTTTGACGTTGTATGCAGCGCCGCGGAGCTTGCCGACGTGCTTGCGAAGGAAACTGGCAGCGGCGCGAGCTTCGTCAATCTGCATGCACCGTATTTTCCGAAGGCGGCTTGGCTTCAGATTCTCGGCTTCCTTCGCGAGGGTGGCGGCCTTGTCAGCATCGGCGGAGCGCCGTTTAAACGTCCGGTCCGCTTCGAGGACGGCGAATGGATCGCCGAGCACGAGCAGACCGCGTACCATCAGCAGCTTCACATCCATGAAGCGCTGCCTGTTGACAGCGGACGCGTCAGCGGTCTGAAGAGCAGCGAAGACATTCCGCTGATGAGCGCAAGCAGCGGCCTGCTGGACGTGAGCGACACCTGGAATCTTGTGCCGCATGTCACCAAGAGCAGCGATCTCCCGCATCAGATGGGTTCGGCGGGTCCGATGGACACCCGCATCTATCCGCTGCTTACCGGCACGACAGATTCGGGGCGCGAAGTATCAGCGCCGGCGGTGCTGTGGGAGCATGTCGGCGGCCCATATGTCGGCGCCCGCTGGCTGTTCGTCAATCAGCCGCTCTCCTCTTCCTTCTGGCAAGGAGGAGGGTCAGAGGAGGTTCGCCGCTGGGCGGAATTTTGTGCGCTCGGCGTGACTGAGCTGTGGATCAAGCCGAATTATGCTTCCTATGAAGCTGGCGAGCGCCCGGTGTTGACCTTGCAGGCTCAGCGGCTGGGCAAGGCGCTTTCAGCGCATGAGAAACAGACATGGACATTTCATATTCGGGTTGAATTGGCCGAAGATTCGGCTCTAGTCTGGGAGCATCATCTATCGGTGGATGTTACAGGTCAGTTCCATGTGCAGCGCATGGCTGTGCCGGTGGAGGTGCGGCCAGGGGCGTATCGCGTCATGTGCGAAGCGAAAGGCCCCGGCGGTGAAGTTCGCCGGTTGCGTCAAGGCTTCTGGGGAGCGGATACGCAGCTGCTGGAGCAGGGCACACCGATCAGCGCCGGCCGGGATTATTTCATGAAGGACGGGCGCCCGCTGCCCGTCGTGGGCATGACCTATATGACGTCCGATGTGGCGCGCAAGTTTCTGTTCCTCCCGAATACGGATGTGTGGGATCGGGATATGGCCCAGATGCGTCAAGCAGGCATCAACTGGATTCGGACAGGCATATGGACCGCTTATCGCAACATCATGCAGGTGGACGGCCATGCGTCGGAAGAGGTGCTGCGCTCCATTGACGCCTTCTTGATGACGGCGAAGAAGCATGACCTGCAGGTCACCTTCACCTTCTTCTCCTTTACGCCCGAGACGTGGGAAGGCGAGAACCCGTATCTTGATCCGAGAAGCGTGGAGGCGCAGAAGCGGTTTATTCGCTCGATCATCATGCGCCATAAAAACACGAAAAACGTCGACTGGGATCTGATCAACGAACCATCGATGTTCGACCCGCCGCGGATATTCTCGGATGGGCCTCGTTCCTCGCGGGACCGGTTCGAGCGGTCGGCCTATGCCGAGTGGCTGAAGCAGCGCCATGGCCGCATTGAACGGCTGCAGGAGCGGTGGAATATGACAGCGGAACAGCTGCCTTCCTTCGAAGCGGCAGTGCCGCCGGAGCCGGAGCAAATCAACTTCGATGTCCAGGATATGCATCAGGGCAAAAAAGGACTGCAGTGGCTCGATTATGTGCTGTTCTCGATGGAGATGCATAATCGTTGGGCGAAGGAGCTGTATGAATCGATCAAAGACGTATGTCCTGATCATCTGATTACCGTTGGACAGGATGAGGCTTTGGGCGCGCAGCGGCCGTCCCCGTTCTTCTACGCCGAGGCGGCGGATTATACAACGGTGCATTCCTGGTGGCTCAACGATTATCTGATCTGGGACGGCATCTTCGCGAAGACGCCGGACAAGCCGAATCTGATCCAAGAGACGGGCATCATGTACGTGGAGACGCCGGACGGACGGGCGAAGCGCAGTGAAGCGGAGCTTCGCAACTTGCTGGAGCGCAAGTACGCTTATGCGTTTGCAACCGGCGGTGCTGGAGCGATCCACTGGATCTGGAATACGAATTTTTATATGGATAATGCTAATGAATCACATATCGGGGCGGTTCGCGCAGACGGAACAGAGAAGCCAGAAGCGGACGTGTCCTATGATTTCGGATCGTTCATGGAAAGCATCCGTGATCTGTTCCAAGGGCGCAAGCTGGAAGAGACCGCGGTTATTTTCCCATATTCGAATGATTTCTCTAACCGGAAGCTGGCATTTGAGGCAACAACCAAGGCGACACGGGCGCTGGCTTATGAGCTGAACGTGCCGTTTAGAGGCGTAGGGGAGTACGATCTGAGTTCGCTGCGCCGCGATCCGGCCAAGCTGATCATTCTGCCGAGCGCTCATAATGTGGATGATAGTGCGTTTGCCGATCTGATCGACATCATCAAGGAGACGGGAGCGACGCTGCTGCTGACAGGTCCTCTCAGTCTGGATGCTTATTGGCGTCCGGTGAGCCGCCTTGTAGGCGAGCTGGGCAACAGACAGCTGCACAATGTCAGACGTGAAGAAGCGCTTCGTATCGGTGAAGAGACGGTTCAGGTCTCCTATGGACACCGCAAAATCGCCGAGCTGTGCAAAGAAGTCCCTGCTGAAGCTGGAAACGGGATGGCGGTGCCATCGATCATTGAAGTTGCGCTCGGAAACGGCCGCTTGCTGTGGAGCCCGCTTCCGCTGGAGCTGAATGACCGGATCGATACGGTTGCGGCGGCTTACCGCTATGCGATGAAGAAGTCCGGAGCAGATCAGGGCCTGATCTGGCATAAAGGCGGCGAAGCGTCCGGCGTGTATGGCCGGAAAATTTCGTTTGAAGATGGCGCGCTGTTTGTATTCGGCTCGGAGCAAAGCTGGGATACGGAGATTGAAATCAAGGACCCCGTGTCGAACGCGGTATATTCCTTTATACTGGAAGCAGATCGTTCAGTACTGTTCGCTGTGAACAAGAGCGGAGAGCTGCTTGCGGTTTACCGCCCAGAAGAAGTAACGGTAGCGGCGGCACAAGGCTAATTAAGGAGGATAACGATGGATCAATCCAGAAAGGCGCATATCATTTCGCATACGCATTGGGACCGGGAATGGTACCTGCCGTATGAAAAACATCATGTACGGTTGATCGAGCTGATGGACAGCCTGCTGGCAACGATGGAGAAGGAACCGGAATACCGAAGCTTTTTCCTCGACGGGCAGACAATTATCATTGAGGACTACTTGCAGGTAAGGCCTGAGAAGAAGGAACAGCTGGAGCAGCTGATCCGCGACGGGCGCATCATTATCGGCCCTTGGTACATTCTGCAGGATGCTTTCCTGACCAGCAGTGAGGCGAACGTCAGAAACATGCAGATTGGCCATCAGGATGCGGAGAAGTACGGAACGGTAGCCAAAATCGGCTATTTCCCGGATACGTTCGGCCTGACCGGACAAATCCCGCAGCTGATGGTGCAATCCGGCATCGATAACGCCTTCTTCGGCCGGGGCGTGAAGCCGACCGGCTTCAATAACACCGTATCGGATGGCGGATATGAATCCTCCTTCTCCGAATTGATGTGGGAGGGCCCGGATGGCTCCAAGGTGCTGGGCATTCTGTTTGCCAACTGGTACAGCAACGGCAACGAAGTGCCGGTGGATAAGGAAGAGGCGAAGAAATTCTGGGACCGCAAGCTGGCGGATGCCGAGAAGTATGCCTCGACCCAAGAGCTGCTGTACATGAACGGCTGTGACCATCAGCCGATTCAGACCGATCTGCCGGAAGCGATCCGCACTGCTAAAGAGCTGTACCCGGATACCGAATTCATTCATTCGAATTTTGATGATTATCTGAAGGCGGTTCGCGAGAAGCTTCCGCAGGATCTGTCATCCGTCAAAGGCGAGCTGCGCAGCCAGCGCACTGATGGCTGGGGCACACTGGTTAACACCGCCTCGGCTCGCGTTTATTTGAAACAGATGAACCAGCGCGGACAGACGCTGCTGGAGAAAGTGGCCGAGCCGCTGGCCTCCTACGCGAGCCTCCTTGGCCGGGAATACCCGCATCATCTGTTTACGTATGCATGGAAGACGCTGATGCAGAACCATCCGCATGACAGCATCTGCGGCTGCAGCGTGGATGAGGTGCACCGCGAGATGGTCACCCGTTTCGAGAAGAGCGCCCATGTGGCCGAGAACATCGTGGACGATAGCGTACGTGTCATTGCAGACGCAGTGAATACAACGGCATTTGCCCAGTATGGGGAAGACCCATTGCCGCTGGTGGTGTTCAACACGACCGGATGGAGCCGCAGCGGTACGGTCAGCGTTGAGCTGGACGCAGAGCGTCTCTATTTCCGGGATGGCTTCTCCATTAAGGAGACAAGCCGCCGGATGAAGGATGTTGATCTATCCGGCCGCGTGCTTGTGGACGCACAGGGACAAGCCATTCCATGCACCGTCGAGGATCTCGGCCAGCAGTTCGGCTATGATCTGCCGGATGATAAATTCCGTCAGCCTTATATGTGCAGACGGGTTCGGTTGACATTTGAAGCAACCGATATTCCGGCGATGGGGCTGTCCGCCTATGCCTGGGTGAAGAGCGACCGGAAGCCTGCGGTGACAGGCACGCTATTCAGCGGTGTCCGGGTGCTGGAGAATGAGCTGCTTAAAGTGGATATTGCCGAAGACGGATCCTTTACGCTGACGGATAAGAAGAGCGGACAAGTATACCGCGACCTCGGCATCTATGAGGATACAGGGGATATCGGAAACGAGTACATGTACAAGCAGCCGGATGGCGAGCAGCCGTTGACCACGAAAGGGCTGGCGGCGACGTTCCGGGTGCTGGAGGATACGCCGTACCGGGCTTCCGTTGAAATCGTCCATAACTGGTCGATTCCGGCCTCTGCAGAGGCCAAGCTGGATGAGGAGCAGCGCGAGCTGGTGTACTATCCGTACCGCAAGTCGCAGCGCTCGGCAGAGCTGGTGCCGATGACCATCCGCACCGTGCTCAGCTTGAACCGCAGCGGTAAAGGTGTAGAGATTGAGACAACGCTGGATAATCGCGCGAAGGATCATCGTGTTCGTGCATTGTTCCCGACGGATCTGGACGCATCTTTCCATTTCGTTGACTCCATGTTCGAGGTGGCGAAGCGGAACAACGTGCCGGCCAAGGAGTGGGAAAATCCGAGCAACACGGCGCATCAGCAAGCCTTCGTGGATGTTGCTTCCGAAGGCGCGGGGCTGACCGTAGCCAACCTCGGCTTGAACGAATACGAGGTGCTGCGCGACGGCCGCAACACGATTGCCGTCACGCTGCTTCGCGCTGTGGGCGAGCTGGGCGATTGGGGGTACTTCCCGACGCCGGAAGCCCAGTGTCTGGGTGAATACACCGTGCGTATGGAAGTGATCCCGCATCAGGGCAGCGGCATCGGGGATGGAGCCTATGCCGAGGCGTACCAGTTCCAGGTGCCTTGGACAGCTGTTCAGACGGGCGTGCAGGAGGGCACGATTGCGCCTGTGTTCACACCGTTTGAATGGAATGACGGTTCGCTGGCGTTCTCCTCGCTGAAGGTGAATGCGAAGACAGGCGACCTGATGCTGCGCTGGTACAATCTTGCGGGGAATGATGCCGAACTCAACCTGAGCACTGCGCTGCCTGCCACCGGAGCTTATAAGAGCGACATTCTGGAAACGAAAGGCGCGCGTCTGGAGCTGGCCGAGGGAGGCAACCTGAGTCTTGCGGTCAAGCCTTATGAGATCGTAACGCTCGGTGTGAGAGCTGCACGCTAAAATAAGCCGCTCATGAACATGAACAAGCGCTGAGCGTTAACTTGAAACATAACATTGAATTGAACTAAAACAGCGAGCCGTCTCGGCCAACAGGCCTGGGCAGCTCGCTGTTTTTATGACCGGAAAGCAGCAGAAAGCTTGAGCAAGAGCGTGTTATTCCTCGGCGTCTATCGGTTTCTTCTCATAGGCGATAAGTGTGATGTCCCGGCCGGTAATTTGGGCGATGGTGGCCTCGGCATCCTGAATCGCCTTCAAGGTGCTGTCCTCCTCGTTCAGGGCTGCGATGGTATACTCATTCGTGCGAATTTCCATGTGGACGGCTCCTTTGTGGTAAAATTCAAGTCATACAAGGCTTCATGCTAGTTAAGTTTTCCTGTACAATGAACAAACATACGACCATATACGGATGAAAGGGGATGTTGTAACGATGATTCGGTTTCAAGGACTGCATCATGTCAGTTTGGCGGTGCGGGATCTGAAGCGGGCCAAAGTCTTTTACTCCGAAGTGCTGAAATTTCCGGAGCTGCCGCGTCCACCGTTTAATTCCAAAGGGGTGTGGTATGCGGTTGGTGATCAACAGCTGCATTTGCTCGAGCATCCGGAAGGCGATACGCTCCGTGATCGAGGTATTGATACGACGGACGGGCATTTTTCGATCTGGGTGGCTAGTTTCAGTGAGACGAAGGCATATCTGGATCAGACAGGCATTTCTTATGAGGCCAGGCCGGACAGCGTAGCCGGATTTGCTCAAATCTTTCTGCTTGATCCGGACCGTAACATTATTGAATTCGCAGCGCCATATGGGTCATAAAACGGGGCGGCAACAGTCCATGCGGAGCAAGATGCGCCGCCCGTAAGCACAACCTATCCAAAAAGCCGAACACGAAGCGGGGCTGATCCCCGATTGACGTGCTCGGCTTTTTTAGATTTTATACCGGAAATGCTCCCGGGCATCGACTTGAAGCCGTCCCCGCCAAGAATGGAGGGGAGTCACATCAAGCAGAACGGCTTTGCCGGAAGCAAATGGAGAAGAAATTAAACGCACAAACGCACAAGTCTTCAGATGCGATCCAGGAAGGATTGGATAAACGGAATCGCTGCCCCGACAGGAACTCCATTTTCCGGTGAACGGCTGAGATGAATAAAGGGCTCATGGCTCGGAAATGCCGTTTTTTCATGTACCTTTTCATGAAGAATGTGAAGATCCTGTTCTTCCAGATAAGGGGAAATATGTCCTCCAATAATGAACTCCCGGTTAATGACAAGGTGAATGTTGTTGATGGACAATGCCAGCATATCCAGAAACCGGTCCCACCTCGCCATAAACGGAGCCGCACCGGAGCGCAGCTGGGCAAAGAAATGATCGAGCGTCTCGCCTTCCTCCAGAAGTGCGCTGACAGAGCAATAGGTTTCCATGCAGCCATTCTTGCCGCAATAGCAGGAGGGCCCGTTGCGATCGATGGTCATATGCTCCACGGTACCGCTATGTCCTTCTTTTCCCATCTCAATCTGATTGTTGATGATGATGGCTCCGCCGAGGTGTCGCCCGATCGACAGGTAGACGGCATCGCCGATATCATTCCTCACCCACAGCTCGGTGGTCGCCGCACATTTGGCATCATGCACAAACCTGCAAGGATACTTGAGATATTGAGAGAATGCCGTAATTTCAAGCCCTGTAAAGTTCAGTATTTTGCCATACGTAATCTTACGTCCATCCACCGACGTCAAGGCTTGTACCGCAAGCCCGATCCCCAACACCTGTTCATCCGTTACCGCCAGCGAAGCAATGAAATCCTGGACGATCCGGCTCAGCGCTTGGTAGTAGCTGTCGGCATTGACATAAGGAAGCGGGACATCCGTCTTCTGAATAACGGTGCCAAGCAAGTCGACGGCAAGCATGCGCACCGTCTCCTTCTGAATCTCGACCCCGATGGCAACCCGGGCCTGCGGACATATCGCATAGGCGGTTGCACGCCGGCCTACAGAGGATTCAAACTGTCCGCTCTTCGCAATCAGCTGCTCTTCTTCGAGACGGACCAGATTCTGGGATACGGTGGGCAAGCTCAAGCGAAGCTGACTGGCTATTTCTTGCTTGGACAGCTTTCCCTGCTGATAGATGAGATGGTAAATCGAGGAATAGTTATTTTTTTTAATGTCTTGAAACGTGATGCTCTGATCCATGATCATACCCCGTTATATAAAGTTGTTTTGTAAAATGGATTGGCCTAATTTCAGTTTCAATATAGCATACCCAAGAAAATAAAGAAACTTTGGCAAGAAGGATTATGCCAAATTTGATCTGTTTAGGTGTTGACGAATGCGGTTTCACGTTTTATATTATAAATGCATTTTATAAAATCATTTTATAAAATTAATTTAGGGAATGGAGAGGAAACATATA
>NZ_NPBY01000006.1 GCF_002272015.1 Paenibacillus campinasensis
AATTTAGGGAATGGAGAGGAAACATATATGGGAATTATTGAGAAAATGCGCTTGGACGGCAAGAAGATCTTTGTTACAGGTGGCGCAAGGGGAATTGGTAAAAGTGTTGCAATCGCTTTCGCTGAAGCAGGAGCGGATCTGGCCATCGTGGACCTGGATATTGCTGAAGCGGAGAAGACTGCTGCAGAGCTTGAGCAGAACCATGGGATTAAAGCGATTGCGATCCAGACGGATGTAACGAAACCGGAAGATGTCGAGGCCATGATCGAGAAGATTCTGCATGTGTTTGGACGTCTGGATGTTGCCTTCTGCAATGCGGGGATATGCTTGAATATTCCGGCTGAAGAGATGACCTATGAGCAGTGGAAGAAAGTGATTGACATCAATCTGACCGGCGTATTCCTGACGGCGCAGGCGGCAGGCAAAGTAATGCTGAAGCAAGGCGGCGGCTCCATTATCAATACAGCCTCCATGTCCGGACATATCGTCAATGTTCCGCAGCCGCAGAGCTCGTACAACGCCTCTAAAGCCGGAGTTATCCAGTTGACGAAATCGCTGGCTGTTGAATGGGCTACCCGTAATGTGCGTGTGAATTGCATAAGCCCCGGTTATATCGGTACCGAGCTTACGCTGAATTCGCCCAGCCTGAAGCCGCTCATTGCGCAGTGGAACGAGATGGCCCCGCTCGGACGGATGGGAAGACCGGAAGAACTGCAATCGATCTGCGTGTATCTTGCGGGCGACACCAGCAGTTTTACAACAGGAGCCGACTTTGTGGTGGATGGAGCGTTTACTTGCATTTAACCGCGCAGCAACCGACGTTGTGCACATAAACAGGAGGACAACTCGATGAATTATTTACTTGGAACAGATATTGGCACGTCCGGCACCAAGACCATTCTGATGGATGTGGAGGGCAATCTCATCGCTCAGGATCTTCAGGAGTATGATGTGTTGACACCTAAACCGCTGTGGGCCGAGCAGTGGCCGGATGTTTGGCTCCAGGCAGCCAAAGCCTCGATTAAAAACACCGTTAGAAAATCACGCATCCCGCCAGAACACATTCGCGGCATCGCCATCAGCGGCCTGTACGGCGGCTCGGGCATTCCGCTGGATGAGAACATGGAGCCGGTGAGACCGTGCATGATCTGGATGGACCGGAGAGCTGAAAAGGAAGCGCAGTGGGTTCTTGACCATATCGGCGAGGAGAAGCTGCGCCGGATTACGCATAATGGAGCCGATCCTTACTATGGCTTTACCAAGATGCTGTGGATGAAAAACAATGAGCCTGATCATTGGAACAAAACGAAGCTGTTCTTGCCTCCGAATGATTATGTCATCTACAAACTGACCGGAGAGGTCGCCATCGATTATTCATCGGCTGGCAATATTGGCGGCATCTTTGATATGAATACGAGAACCTGGTCGTCCGAGATGATGGAGGCGATGGGCATTCCGCGGTCGATGATGCCGGACAGACTGGTGGAATCGACTGACGTGGTAGGCGGCTTGACGAAGGAAGCGGCAGCCGAATTGGGGCTGGCTCCAGGCATGCCGGTAGTCGCCAGCGGGATTGACTGCGGCGCAGCCAACATTGGGCTGGGCGTGTTCGAATCCGGCGTCTACGCGGCGGCCATCGGGACATCGATGTGCGCGGCGCTGATCTCCGACAAGCCGGTGAAGGGCAAGGACCTGATCGCCTGGCCTTATCTGTACGATGCGAAGCGTCTCTCTTATTATTTTGCAGGGGGAGCGACTGCCGGGGCGATTGTGAAATGGTTCCGCCAAACGATGTGCCAATTTGAGCTGGAAGCTGAACAGGCAGGCGGAAAAAAAGCGTACGACGTGCTGAATGAGCAGGCCGCTGCCATTAAGGCAGGAAGTGAAGGGCTGATTGTGCTCCCTTATTTTATGGGAGAGCGAAGTCCAATCTGGGATTCGGATGCCAAGGGAACGATTGTCGGGCTGTCGCTGGCCCATACGAAAGCGCATATCTACAGAGCCTTCATGGAAGCGGTTGCCTACTCCTTGCGCGATGCGATGGAAGCGACTGCGGAAGATCTGGGCGAGTATATTCTACTTGCTGGCGGGGTCACGAAATCGAGGCTGTGGAGACAGATTTTTGCCGATGTGACGGGTTATCCGATTGTATGTCCCGTGCACGATGTGGAGGCGAATATGGGGGATGTGATGCTGGCCGGTATCGGCACAGGGCTGCTGACCTACGAGGACGTGAAGAAGTGGCAGGTGCTGGATGAGAAGATCATGCCGGATCCGCACAATCATGATCAATACAATGAATATTACCAGGTGTATAAATCGGTTTACAATAATTTGAAGCTGGATATGAAGGCGTTGACGCGGCTGGCTTGATCGACTGATCACAGACCAATCGCTTCAGGAGGGAACCAAATTTGCTGGAAAAGGATATGTGAGCAGATGAACAAATGGAAGAAAAGAATCGGTTATGGTGTTGGTGATTTGGGCTGCAACCTTGTATTTAGCACTATGGCGTCTTATTTGATGTTTTTTTATACCGATGTGTTTGGCATTACTGCAGCCGCCGCCGGAACTTTAATGCTGGTAACCAAAATCTTTGATGCGATAACGGATACCGGCATGGGGCTACTGGTTGACCGGACGAAGACCAGATGGGGGCAAGGAAGGCCGTACTTTCTGATCGGCGCGCTCCCTTTTGCCGTGTTCACGGTGCTGACGTTTATCGTCCCTGATTTCAGCATGACGGGAAAAGTGATCTGGGCTTATGTGACGTATACGCTGTTATGCACGGCCTATACGGTGGTGAATATTCCGTTAAACACGATTGTGCCGCGGCTCACTTCGGATGTGCATGAGCGGAACTGGCTCGTCTCCACAAGAATGATCTGCGCATTGATTGGAACCGCTTTAGTGATGTCGATCACGATGCCGCTTGTTGAGTTTTTTGGCAAGGGAAATACCCAGCAGGGCTTCCTCATTACGATGTCGCTCTATGGTGTGATCGCGATGCTGATCTTTGTGTTCACCTTTATGAATACGGAAGAGGTTGTCCCTCCGTCCGTCAAGCGCACGAAATCGTCATTCCGTGAGGACTTTAAAGGTTTAACGGATCAGGCGTGGATCTTCTTTATCTTGAATTTTCTGTACTTTGCCTTGTTTGTTATCCGGAACACAACGGTCATCTATTATTTCACATACAATCTCGGGCGGACGGATTGGCTGACGTTTGTCGGACTGTTCGGCATTCTGTCCGGGCTGCCTATGCTGCTTGTGCTGCCTTGGCTGCAAAGAAGGATGTCGAAGAAACATGTGCTGCTGTTAAGCGCAGCCATTTATATTGTCGGTGATTTCATCATCTATTTCGGAAAAACATCACCTGTGATGCTTATTGCAGGGCTGGCGATCACCGGTCTTGGCATTTACGGGATATTCGGCACCACCTTTGCCATTCAGCCGGACGTGATCGACTATTCAGAGTATAAAAAGAAAAAGAGCATCTCTGGCATGATCGCGGCCTTCCAAGGCTTCTTCGTCAAAGGGAGCATGGGGCTTGCCAGCGCGCTGGTCGGCGCTTTCCTGAATATGGGCGGCTATGTCCCGAATATGACACAAACCGCTACCGCGTTAACGTATATTGAAATTTCGTTTATATGGGTTCCTTTGATGCTGTGCGTGCTGATCGGGATTACGACGCTCTTCTATAAGCTCGACCCGATGCGCTCGGAAATGGATGCAGAGCTTGAAGGAAGGCGCGCTGCCGTTAGCGGCCACGCGGTGAATATGTAATTGACCAAACGACAGCCCGTCTCGGCTGTCGTTTGTTGCTGTTGTGGGCCAGGACGCCGCGTTGGCGCTCCTGGCTTCTTTGTCCGAGGAACCGGAGCTTCCGTGTAATAAATTCCATATAATTCAATTAAATGAATTTATTTTACATGATGAGTACATCGGAAAAGCGTTATTGTAAATTTTTTCCGATAGTATATATAAGGATTCAGTCGCATGTTCTGCCGTAATAGACTTGTCAATTTTGACTTGCGATAGAATTGTCCGCTTCAAGCAACCGCAGACGAATCAGTTTCATCTCGAAGATATGGACACCGTCAGGTGCTCAGGATTCATGTGGATTGTTGTCACTTAGACGACGCGGATGGCGAATCGTGCAAGTGCAAATCGTAGTCAGAATGATGGGCATGTGAAGAAGCTTATGTAGCAGCAGTCCAGTTTGGATATTTGGAGAGGGGGGTGGAGAGAAGGGGATTCGAACGGGAAATGAACATGTTCCAGGTGCAGAACTTAACGGCTGAAGCGAACCGTGGGAAAAGATCCATAAATCGGCAAGTATGCTGCATTCGGCATGATGTCGAACGTTCCAAACCTTCCATTTCTCGTATCGCAATTTCTGTACCGTGGAACATCAACTTCCTCCCTCCCGAACTGTTCCTTTTAGAATGCTGCATTAGGATTATCGCAGTCAGTTTCGAGATTGCGCTCTGGAAATTTGAGAGAGTTTTGGCCACTGGCGGGTACCTTCATTGCTGGTGCTCGGGTTACACTGCTCGCTCGTGTCTTCACGGGGATCTTAAGTCGAAGTAGAGCGCTATACCCTCCTTGCCAATAAATGCAATGCTAACCGGACTGTGTTTATGCTCACTGAGAGTCAGGGAGGGACTGATGAAGGGACACAATCTTGATTATTGACAGGATCATCATGTCATGGCAAGGCTGGGATGTGAAATGATGCAAGGTGAGTGATGGTGAGGGCTAGGGAAGGCAAGCTATGAACGTGAATCTATAATGAAATGGGGTGGGTCTTTCAAATGTCTCAGTCCAATATTCCTAATATTACACCTGTCATTACTGTTAGCAGAGACGATGCAATCAATCTCCTTCTGTCATCAATTGCGATGGAGGAGCTTGGGCTCAGCCATATTATTAATGCAGAGGGAGAAAAACTGCAGTATGTGCTCGGCACTTTACCGGGATTAACAGGACCTGGTGCCACGCTTAGCGATCTTCTTTTAATGAATGAAAGTGTAAGGAGCACCCTTCAGGACTTGACGAAAAAAGAATGGCTGCTGTAGAGCAAACTGGAGAGCATTCTGTCAACTCCGATCTCTGTCGGGCCGCCTGGACCAACAGGTCCTACAGGATCGACGGGAGGACTTGAACCGGGTGCTTCTTTATTCACCGTTCAGGGAACAACGGGAGCAGCAACGATCGGGGTGGGGGACAGCTTTATTTTTCAGTCAGACACACTTGATGTATCGGTATCAAGCGGGTCTGCAATTGTGCAAATTGAAAACGTGTCATCTATAACCGGGGCCACGGGAATAACAGGGGCAACCGGAGTAACTGGTGAGCCGGGAGTGACTGGAGCTACCGGAGCCACTGGGGCTACGGGTGCAACCGGAGGGACCGGGGCGACAGGCGAAGCTGGAGTGACTGGTGAGACAGGAGCGACCGGGGCAACGGGAGTAACTGGGGTGACCGGAGAGACGGGAGCGACCGGAGCCACAGGAGAAGCTGGAGTGACTGGCGAGACCGGAGCGACCGGGGCTACAGGAGAAGCAGGAGTGACTGGCGAAACAGGAGCGACCGGGGCTACAGGAGAAGCAGGGGTGACTGGTGAGACAGGAGCGACCGGTGCCACGGGAGCAACTGGGGTGACCGGAGAAACGGGAGCGACCGGAGCCACAGGAGAAGCTGGAGTGACTGGCGAGACCGGAGCGACTGGGGCCACAGGAGAAGCTGGGGCGACTGGTGAAACGGGAGCGACTGGGGCAACTGGTGAAGCCGGGGTGACTGGCGAAACAGGAGCCACCGGAGCCACAGGAGAAGCTGGAGTGACTGGCGAGACAGGAGCGACCGGGGCCACAGGTGAAACCGGCCCAACAGGTCCGCCAGGACCGACAGGAGCACTTGAACCGGGCGCTACTTTATTCAGTGTTCAGGGTACAACAGGAGAAGCCACCATTGGCATGGGAGAGAGTTTTATTTTTGAGTCAGAAACACTCGATGTTTCAGTAACCAGCGGCTCAGCAGTGATACAGATTGAAAATATTTCTTCGATCACCGGAGCCACCGGAACGACCGGTGCTACAGGCGAGACGGGGGTCACGGGAGTGACCGGAGCAACAGGCGCTACAGGAGCAACAGGAGCAACTGGAGTAACTGGTGCTACCGGAGCGACCGGAGCCACTGGAACGACGGGAGCGACCGGCGTGGCTGGCCCGACTGGACCAGTTTTGGGGGTTGATGGGTTCTCGGCACTAGCAAGTGCTCCGACAATAGCGGATCGACGCAGTTAACTGGCTTTACCGTCACCAGTCCTTTTTATAACAATGGCACCTTCAATCCAGCAACCGGAAACTTTACCGTGCCGACCACCGGCAGGTACTCCGTTAAAGCGACCATCAATTATGCAACGACGGCAGCTCTGACGGTATCTTTAGGGACGGGAATCAACCCGGCATTTGTGATCCGCCGGACTTCGGCTCCTGTCACGAATTTATTGAATGGGCTTTTCCCGGTATTGAATGTGAATATTGCTCTAGTCTTATCCCTACGGGCTATTCTTGGGAGCGGCACAGTGACATTAGGGGGAGATGTGGAGCTGAATGCCGGCGATGTGATCGGATTGTTTTATGAAGCAAACGGCTTGACAATTCCGCTGAATATCGGCGGTCCGACCCCGGGCATTGTGTGGTCCATGCACCGAATTGTATGATGCATTCGTGTAGTTTGTAGATCTTAATGTAATCAGGTCGACCTCCATGGGACTGGAAGCCTTTGGGGGTCGATATTTTTGATCGTGAAGGATGTCTCCTGCGATCCTGCATTGAGCTGAGCATATGTCATTTCATAGAGAATTGGAACATTTTGTCGTAGCCGCAACCAACCTATTTTGATAAATTGGAACTATATGGATCAAATGGTTGAAAGTATGGGTTGGAAGATGCGGAGGGGACTGAAGAGGATGAGGAACGAAGTTTTGTCGATACGGGATTTACGGATGAAGTTTAATCAGCGTTATGTGCTGAATGGCATTGATCTGGATGTGAGGGAAGGGGAGATGATTGGCTATATCGGGCCGAACGGAGCTGGGAAGAGTACCACAGTAAAAATATTGCTCGGCTTGACGAAGGGATATACGGGGACGGTGCGTGTCTTCGGTGAAGATATTGATGCGGGAAGTTACGAATATAAGCGCAGAATCGGCTATGTTCCGGAGGTCGCAGAGCTGTATGATCAGTTGACCGCTTCAGAATATTTGACGTTTACCGGGGAGCTGTACGGGCTGTCGGCAGATGATGCGGATTCTAAGGCTCGACAGTTGATGGAATGCTTTGAACTGGAAAAGGTCTACCATTCCAGGATCGCTACGTTCTCCAAAGGGATGCGGCAGAAGGTGCTGCTCATTTCCAGCCTGCTGCATGACCCGGATCTGTTGTTTCTGGACGAGCCGCTAAGCGGGCTTGATGCCAATAGTGTGATGGTGGTGAAGGAGATTTTGGCGCTATTGTCAGCTCAGGGAAAAACGATCTTTTACTCCTCTCATATTATGGATGTAGTAGAGAAGATCAGCAGCCGGATCATTCTGCTTGCTGATGGCCGGATTGCGGCCGATGGCACCTTTCAGGAATTGCAGCAGCAATCCTCGGAGGGGACGCTGGAGGAAGTGTTCAATCAGTTGACCGGATTCCATGAACACGCCTCCATTGCCCAGCGGTTTGTTTCGATTGTTCGGGAGGGTGATTAATATGCGGGAAGCGGATCAACAGTTTCGAATCTTGCGTCTGCTGGACCGGCTTCAACCTCTTCTAAGGACAACCGGCATCCATTATCCGACCCTGCGCCGGATCCTTCAGGTAAAATTGCTGATGGATCGGCGAAGAGTTCCCACCCTCTTGTCGAACCGAAACCGGAGCGAGGACGAGGAAGTTAATTATTTTGTGCGTTCCTTGTGGTTGTATGCTCTGCTCGGCTTGATGCTTGTTCTGTTTATGATGCTGGAAACCCAATATATGCTGCTAATGAGTCTGGTAATGGGAATCCTGATGTTCTTCATCATGATGTCTATGATTTCGGATTTCTCAGCTGTCATGCTTGATGTAAGGGACCGAAGCATTATTATGACCCGGCCGGTTGATGGCAGAACTGTCGGCATGGCAAGGGCTATACATACCGCTATCTATTTGTTGATGCTAACAGGTTCACTGGCCGCTGCTTCGCTTGTTGCGGGGCTCATCAAGCACGGCGTTCTCTTTTTTGTTATATACGTTATCGAATTGGTGTTGGTGAATCTTCTGATTCTGGTTGTGACTTCGGTGACTTATCTGCTGCTGATGAAGTATTTAAATGGAGAGAAACTGAAGGACATTATTAATTATGTGCAAATCGGGCTGACGGTTGTCCTCGCGGTTGGCTATCAGTTTGTTATCCGATCTTTTAATTTTGCGGGGATGGATATGGCTTTTGAACCGGTTTGGTGGCAGCTGTTCCTTCCGCCTGTATGGTATGCAGCTCCGTATGAATGGCTGATAGGAAGCGGAGGCAGCGCATGGCTGTACTTGTTGTCAGCGCTGGCTTTGATTGTCCCGATTATTTTATTGATGCTGTATGTTCGGTTAATGGCCTCTTTCGAGCAGCATCTCGAAAAGCTGGCGCATAGCGATGCGGGAAGGGGGCGTCCCCGTGATCGCTTTGACCGCATGCTGTCCAAATTGGTCTGCCGGACGGAAGAGGAAAGATCCTGCTTTCGATTCTCCGCCATTATGCTGCGGACGGAGCGGGAGTTTAAGCTCAAGGTTTACCCGTCACTGGGGATGGCGCTTTTCTTCCCATACCTTTTTCTCTTTTCTATGTCGAATTCAGGGTCAGCTTGGTCGGAGGTTCGGGAAAGCAGCTTTTTCTATTTCCTGTACATGATGCCGCTGATGATCATTTCGGCTGTTTTCATGCTTAAATATTCAGGGAAATCAAAAGCGTTCTGGCTGTTTGGGGCAGCGCCTTTTTCGAATCTTGATCCGCTGTACAAAGGAGCACTTAAAGCATTCGTGGTCAAAATATACCTGCCGCTCTATTTCGTGAATGCCACCGTGTTTGCATTTATATTTGGATCTCGGATTATACCGGATCTGCTCGGTATTTTACTGGTTGGAACAGCTGTTGTACCGTTGTTTGGCAAGGTCATGCTCAGTGATCCGCCATTTTCGCGATCATTCTCCATGGCCAATCAGAGCGGCGGAGGAATGGTATTTGCCGCAATGTTCGTTCTTGGAGCGGTGGTGGCGATTCATATCGCGAGCCGCATCCATGTACTAGGCATGGCGGCCTTCATTCTCGCGCTGCTCATCATCAATGTATGGGGATGGAAGAGAACGTATAGCTCGGCTAAGTAATTAAGTTAGGATATTACTGAAGTTAAATTATATAATTGACATACAGTAAATTAATCCCAACGATTAACTTTACCTTCCATTTCGTGTTTCTTTTTTGTTACAACTGATAATATTCAAAATTGATTATCCCACAACTGTATTTATTTACCTGTGATAATCATGTTCAAGCCCTATATAATCGTTCTAGAATTATATAGAGGATGGTGTTTCGCTTGAATTTGGACTTACTAGGGTTCATGGTTTTTTCTTCCATCGAGGCGTTATCCTTGTACGTGCTGATTATGGCTTTATTCAGGTTGAAAGCCACGAGTTATGCTTGGCAGGCTGTTACCCTGGTTTTGTTAATTAATATACAAAGTTTTATTTTAAGAAGTGAGTTTGCCTTATCCGATCTCGTTCCGGTGATCAGCATTTTAATGTTCGTTTTTTTCTTCTCCGTTGTTGTGAAGATGCCGTTTGTATGGGCAGTGCTTGCTACAATACTCGGATACGTTATTTTTGCTGTGATACAGACAAGCATTATTGTTATGGTGTATGGATCAACAAACGAGATCCAGACATATGCGATAAAAGGTTACTTTCTTCAGGTGCTGAGTTCGGCGATCATGATTTTAATATCATGGTTATTGAAAGCAAGGAATCTGGGGTTTGCATTTGATATGGAGGTTTTAAGGTTTAAATTTGAGGATTATCTGGTCATGATATTTATCCTTATTTTTATAGGAGCAATTGCACTTTTTTTATACATAAATCAAACATGGCTTACCTTGTTGTTCTTCATTGTCAATGCAGGTTTTCTTCTTTTTTACGCCATCCGAAAGGAGAAAGTAAATGATTGATTCTCTATCACTAAAATTGGCTGAAGGAATTAAGAAATATGTGCCTGATCATAAGGCCTCCATACCTGTGCTTAAGCGCGGATTAGATGTCATTATCAATACCGTGGGCATAATTACGATATCGGTGGGTGTTTCTTTCCTAACAGGAAAAACTAAAGAAGTGATTATTCTCCTTATATCATTCGGTTTGCTCAGGCAATTGTCCGGAGGGTTCCATCTAAAGTCTAATATCGGATGCATCCTTTTATCTTCGCTTATGTTCACATCCTTGTCTTTTCTACATCCTGGGCAAGGAGTAACTGTCTTTCTTACTGGAATAAGTATTCTGCTTGTACTTCTCTTCGCACCATCGGGTATAACGGGATCTACACGAATTCGTCCCCAATATTATCCGGTCCTGCGTATAGCATCTGCTATCTTAGTTGCCGTCAATTTGATTATAATGTCGCCGATTCTAGCTGTTAGTTTCTTTGCCCAATCATTAACGCTTATTAACAAGAAAGGAGGTGAATCAAGAAATGGTTAATATCGCTCGTAAGCTTAATCACTCGGTTATGTCTGCTCTGGCTTCAGTTATCGCTTCCATTGCGGTTTTATCCGTAAGCACGGCCAGCATTCTGTTCGTTTATAAGGGAGAAGTGCCTGAGGAACTGCTCCGGAAGGAGGAGTAGGGAGATAGTCCTTTGCACCGCCATCTTACGTTTTATATCCATCGTGAAGGGGTCGTATTCGGCTCCTTCGTTTTTTTACTCATCGAATTCTATTGATTGGTAGTAAGTAACAAAGAAAAGAACCCTTGCTACGCAAGGGCTCTCGGCGATGATCTGTAGTGGGCTCGAACCACTGACCCCCACCCTGTCAAGATGGTGCTCTCCCAGCTGAGCTAACAGATCATGAATAATTTTCAAATGTATTAATTATATTAACACCCGTTTTGCCTGATGTCAATTGCTTTTCGTTATAAAAAATCGCTGTTCAGTCCAGAATAGATAAAGTATGATTTTTCCGGACAGGAGCGTGCTGAACACAGTGAAGATCAAGCGAGCAAGCCGTAGAAGCAGAACGATCAGTACTCTTGTACTATCGGCGCTACTTTGTAGCGGATGTAGCATAGCTGAAAGGACGTCCGTTGAGCTGGTTCCTCTTCATTCGCCTGCTGGGGCGGTGATGCTGGATGTGTATGATCGTTCGGTGGACAGTGAGGTATATTCTTCTCCGAAAATTGAAACCCTCGAAGAGGAAGAAACATTAAAGCCAGCAGATGACTGGGATACGCTGAAGCGCGTTCGATAATCGAGAGCTAGATTTTGATTCCCGTTGTAGATGGCAAAGGTCCAGAACCGCCTGCCTTCCAGCGCTGGCGGTTCTCCATAGTGAGGTGCTATTCTTCTTCATCCCACTTGCGGGAATATCCTTTTTTAATTGCGTAGAAGACAGGATAGATGATGGCGACCGAAATGATCACGGCCCAAAATATCGTGCTTCCCATGCTGCCGCTTTCCATGCAGGTACCCCTTTCCGATAGATGTCTGCTTACACTATACAGGAAATCGAATATTTTGTATAATATTGCGACCTGGTTTCTATATGAGACTGCGAACTTTTTACATAAAGAGGTGTTGTCCCATGGCGGCAGAGATTATTAATGTAACGACAGAAGAACAGTTGCAGCAGGCTCTGGACATTCGGAAGGATGTATTTGTGCTTGAACAGAAGGTTCCTATCGAGCTTGAAATTGATGAATACGACAGTCTGGAGGCCGATGCTCATCATATTCTGATCAAATCAGAAGGGCAGTACGCCGCAACCGGGCGGGTAACTTATTATAATAAAGATTCTGCTAAAATGCAGCGCATTGCCGTTCGTAAGCCGTTTCGCTCCAAAGGCATCGGAAGAGTGCTCATGATGGCTCTGGAATCGCAAGCACGAGAGCTGAAGCTGAAGTATGCCGTCCTGGATGCCCAGTGTCAAGCGGAAGAGTTTTATCAAAAGCTCGGATATGTTACCATTTCGGAGGAGCCGTTTGATGATGCAGGTATTCCACATGTTCGAATGAAGAAAGAACTTTAGTATCTACACGAGAAAGCTCCCCGAAGCATGATGGCTGCGGGGAGCTTCTGTGTCAGAATGTCGGAAGATTGTCCAGGTTGTTGCTCGGATCACCGTCAGCGTTGGAACGCAGGTGTTCGTCACCATCCCGGCCGCGGAAGACATTCAGGTTTTTGATCTCTTTATTTTTAACCATTGCTTGTGCCGTTTTGTAATCCACCACTGAACCGGAATCAAGCTGAAGTTCCACAATATCGCCGTCGCTATTTTTACGAACGGCCACAACCTCGGATTGCTGCATTTCATTTGCCATAGTCTATCGCCTCCCTGGGGATAGTGTTCCCATGGCAGCTTGCAGCCTATTCATCCCGATCCTTTATAGCACTATAATTCATATATCTTTTGCTGCTCAACAAACTCCATCTCGCCGGTTTTACCTACAAAGTCTTGCACATCATCACTGTAATGCATAAGGTATGTACGCTGCTGGATATGTTCAGGCAGGCTGAGCAGCTCTTGAAGCGTCGTATGAACTTCGCCGGGCCCCTGGAGCTGGCATTCATGTAATATCAGTTCACATTCCCGTTCATTCACCAGCTTGTTCAGCAGTTCGGGGTCAAACACCATATCGGCGCTATAAAAGATGCGGTCGTTCAAATAGAGGGAATAGCTGTCCTTGCCCGGAATATGGCGGGTCTGGATCAACTCGACCGTGATCCCTTTGGAAATGTCGGCCTTCACGCCGGGCTTCAGCGGACGAACATCAAAGATATCTTCCAGGCAAGAAATCTCTCCCTGTTGATACAAACCGCCCCGCAGCGTATGATCCCACAACGGGGCAGCCAGTGCCTCGCCGATGTACAGCGGGATTCTCCGCTTGAACTTCATCTTCATCATAAACGCAAGCTCTTCCAGCCCGCCCACGTGGTCGGCATGGATGTGGGTGATCAGGACAGCATCAATATCGTTGAGGGAGCGTCCCATTTCATGGAGCGCCAGAGGAGCTGTACTTCCACAATCAATGAGCAGGGTGAAATCATCGTCTAAGAGCAGTGCGTTGTTGTTATAGTATTTCTTGGCAAACGCACTGCCCGTGCCAAGCATTTGCAATTTCAAACTCAAGTTGGGCGACCTCCTGATGATGGTGTTGTAAAAATCCGTTAAGCCTACTATATTTTAAACGAAAACGCTCGCGATTACACGAGTTTATGCGAGATTGCGCATAGGACTACAGGCGGGTTTTGTCCGAATTTTCGCCATAAAGTCCGGTTTGGGGCGCAACTTGTGATGAGGCTTGTAGTATACACATATAACAACATGTGATTCGATGGAGGGACGCTTTCAATTATGAAATGGAAAAAGGTGCTGGTATGTGTACTTGTGCTATCTTTAATCGGAGGAAGCGGACTGTTATTTGCGGATTCCATTAATGATCGTGTGCGTGTATGGCTGAACGGACGTGAGTTGAAGGATGGGGGTTACTTGATTAATGGCACGACTTATGTGCCGGTTCGTGAATTTGATGGTGCGGTCCAATGGGATTCCAGAACGGGGAATGTTCAGGTCATCAAGCCGAATGTGCATATATTTTTGTTCAAGGGAGACACTGTATTCGGTAACGTCAATAAAGGAAAGCTGAAGTTCAACGTATTCAGCCAGATTGACAGCCTCAACAATGAGATCTATGCCGTGAAAGTTGCGATCGAAGATCCTGCGGGGAACATTAAGGACATTCAGTCACAGGTGATCAGAGACCCGAGCAAGGATAATTTCTGGTTCAGGACCTACGACTTCACCTACGATTTTAATACGGCAGGAAAATACTCGGTCGGATTCTACATCAGGACCAGTGCCAATGCCAGCTTTGTCAAGGTGGCGGAGAAGGTGATCACCGCACTGGATTAAGCGCTCGGCTTCCAGGCGGCAAATTGACCTGACAGATGCTTCCGTGATACGATACGGGAGTATGAATAATTTTAACCGAAGTGAGGTTTTCTTAATGAGCGAACATAACCATGAGCACGGCGAAGCATGCGGCTGTGGACATGATCACGACCATGATCATGAGCATGAGGAGTTTGTCCTGACTTTGACGGATGAGCAGGGAAAAGAAGTAGAAATGGTGCTCGTGGAGACATTTGATGTCGGCGAGAAGCTGTACGCCCTTCTGCTTGAGCGCGGCAATCCGGAAGCAGACGGTGTCATTTTGCGTATGGAAGAAGAGAACGAGGAAATGGTTCTTTACAATATCGAAGATGAAGACGAATGGAATGAAGTCGAAGCGGCTTATAACGAGCTTGTAGCGGCAGCATCCCAGGAGTAAACGGACGAACGAACAAGAGGTCAAGGAATGAAGGGAATTCATTCTTTGGCTTCTTTTTTTGCTTTTGTATAGAAAAAGTGCCCCTATCGCCAAACAGCTCAGGGACACTTTCTTGATGCGTACAACCGGCTTCACTGCAAGCGGTCAGAAGATCGGATTGGCCTCAACGATCACTTTGACGTTCTGGATGCTGCGGTCCTCCGGACCCTTCACCGGCAATCCGACATCGACATGATCAATAATGTAATCGATATTTTGCTGGGAGATAACCTCGCCCGGAAGGAGAATTGGGATCCCCGGCGGGTATACATAAATGAATTCTGCGATGATCCGCCCGGCAGACTCCTTGAACGGTACGACCTCCGTATCCCCGTAGAACGCATCGCGCGGGATGAGGGACAGCTGCGGAATCTCCGGTATTTTCACAATAAGCTCATTGCTTTCGTTCACATCCTTGTACTTCTCGGCCAGCTCGCGCAGCGCATGCAGCAGCGTTTCGATGGTCTCGGGAGTATCTCCCGGTGTAATCAGGCACAGGATGTTGTACATGTCGCTAAGCTCAACTTCGATATTGTAATGTTCGCGAAGCCAGTTCTCCGTCTCATATCCAGTAATCCCCAAATGGCGGACATGAATCGTCACCTTGGTCGGATCATAGGAATAGGTCGCTTCCGTACCCAAGATATCTTCCCCGAAGCAAACCAATCTTGGAATCTCGTTGATTTTCTTGCGGGCATACTGTGCCATGTCTATCGCTCTTTGGGCCATAGCTCGTCCGTTCAAAGCCAGGTTGCGGCGGGACGCATCTAGTGATGCAAGCAAGATATACGAGGTGGACGTCGTGGTCAGCATGCTGATAATCGTCTGCACCCGGTAAGGATTAATGTACCCGTTCTTGGTATTGAGATTAAGCACCGAACTCTGGGTCATTGAGCCGCCGAGCTTGTGAACGCTCGTTGCCGCCATATCCGCTCCGGCCTCCATCGCCGACATCGGAAGGTCCTCGTGAAAATGGATGAGCACGCCATGCGCTTCGTCAACGAGCACAGGGACGTTATAGCTGTGTGCCAGATCGACGATGTCCTTGAGATTGGTGCTCACGCCGAAATATGTCGGATTAATGACGAGCACGGCCTTTACATCCGGATGGCGCTTAAGCGCTTTTCGAACCGAACTGATTGTAATGCCGTGATCGATGCCGAAATTCTCATCTTGGGCAGGGGAAACAAACACCGGCTTGGCTCCTGTAAAAATGATGGCAGACAAGACCGATTTATGCACATTGCGCGGGACGATAATTTTCTCCCCGGGTCCGCAGACGGACATGATCATCGTCATGATGGCGCCGCTGGTCCCTTGCACGCTGAAAAACGTATAATCTGCTCCGAATGCGTCTGCCGCCAGCTTCTGGGCTTCCTCAATCACGCCTGTCGGCTGATGCAGGTCATCCAGCGGTGCAATGTTGATCAGGTCTATGGAAAGGGCATTATCCCCGATAAATTCACGAAATTCCGCATCGGTACCGAGACCCTTCTTGTGTCCCGGGATGTGAAATTGCACCGGGTTTTTGGCCGCATGTTCCTTCAGTGCGGTGAAGAGCGGTGTACGGCTATGGTCCATGGACATTTGTCACAACCTTTCTTGGTATGAGATCGAATTTTAGCTTTGCGTTTCATCCAAATGTATATTTTGCGAAAATCGAGCGGCTGCTTCCACATCGGACAATATATCGAGCCCAAACGGTTTGATCCATCTCCACCGACGTTGTCAGGGAGCGGAAAAAATCGAATTTTGCAAAAATCTGAAACAAAATTGAGTATAGCAAAATAGGTGGGGAATGCAAGCACATAATCTGCGGTTCCTCCCCGCCGGGCAGATCAGCCATCGCATGAAGTGAAGGGGGAAGAAGCTTGCGCCGCTGTTTCAGTATGAACGACGGGCGCCTGGAATATGCCGCTGACACCATGAAAAAGGAGCCTGCGTGATGATTCACACAAGCTCCCTGGAGGTTCATGGCTGCCGCTATCGGCCTGATCGATCGCAGGCAGATTCATAGCAGGCACGGGTTTCTCGGTCTCCTCGGATACGTGCACGAGTGGCCTCCCTCGCCTCTGCTGAAACGACTTGCAGTTATCTGACAGGATGCGGCGGTCCCGCGTCCGGTTAAAATGCCAACCGATATAGCGGCAGCAGCGTTTCGAATGTCTTCTGAATGGTTTCGATCAGTTCATCTCCGCTCAGCTTGACCGCTTCTTCACGCGGAATCTGCAAGCCGCACATCACTTCGGACTTCTTGACTTGTTGAAGCTTGCCGATCAGCGTCTGGAAGTCTTCCTTGTTCATCGCTTTGTGCGGTGTGCCCTGCGGACTCATGTGGTCCATGGACCAGTAGAAGGTATCGGGCAGCGCCTTGATCGTCTTGCTGAGCTGGCGCTCCAGATTCGCGGCGAACACGGTTTTGTTCGGGCTTTCATATATGATTGCAAAGATGATAAACAGATGGGACCCGAACATGCCGACCTCAAAATGGGGCAGCGCCTTGTATCCCCGCTTGTTGGCCGCCCAGGCGACCCAGGTGTCGATCGGCGGATTCACCGTTCTCCGGGCATGCTTGGCCACGTGAACATGCATTTCCTCCCCGGCCAAAGCGGATACATACGGTGCGAGCTCGGCGCCGAGCGTCTCCAGCTTCGGTCTGACCCGCTCGATCAGTGCCTCCATGCGCCCCTCAAGCCCCGGAACCGAGAATACGTCAAAATCCTGCTCGTTAAATCCGTTGAAATTCATCTATGTACAGCCTCCCTGTCTTCGTGAGCATATGATGCGCGTTTAGTGTACCCATTATACCATAGCGGAAATTGAAATAATGAGATGCTAGAACCACCTTCATGCGATATTCATGCAAGCAAAAATAGTCAATAAACCAAGTTACCCTTACATAAGATGGAGTATAAGATATAGATAAGACAACGTCAAAATCCAAGCATCCTCACCGCCGTTTTGAGATCGCTAGCAAACCAGAGGAGGGAGTGCCGTGAATAAGAGCGAGGAAGTGGAATATTGTAACCTGGAGCTCCGGTTTGACCGTCGGCATATCCAGGATCTGATCAAAGAGCTGATTCAGGAAGGGTATTCGCTGTACTGGAACGAGAATGAAGCTCAGTTTGTCATTTCAATCCGGACGGGGCGCAAGCTGGTGAAACTTCGGTTTCAGCGCACGGGTACCGGATATAAGCTGGTTGGCGATTACATGATCCGCGACCCGAAGCTGGCCGAGTGGATGGAGAAGCTGATTGAGAACACGCGGGGGCATGCGGTTGTCAAACGCTTTAAGGACCGCCAGATATTGATTGAGAATATTTTGTTCGGAGAGGTCATCCGTCTTGTTGAGATTTCGGGGTACCGGCAGCGGGTGCTGTTCCAGAAGGGGACGCCGATGACGGAGCAGGAGATGGTCAAATTATTCGAGTCAAGCGAGGGCGAGCGGCGGCTTCTGCTGTGCAGACTGGAAACCGATGATGAGCTGGAGAAGCTGCATGCCGCGATGCAGCGCGGTGATCAGGAAGAGATAGGCGCATGCAAACGAAAACTTGAAGAGCTGTGGCTCGAGCTGATGAGGCTTGAGTGGTGAGAACCATACAACATAGGGAGCACGAACAACACTCCGTTTCTAAAGGGGTGTTTTCGCGCGGTCTGATTTTGGGGCAGGGGTTCACTTCTATGCGGAAAAACGTTAATATAAGAGTATTGTAAATCATCTCGGTGCGAGGTGAGTTACTTACAAAAATATAATGGAGCAAAGGATGGAGAACCAGATGGCAAAACAACAAATTGGTGTCATTGGCCTTGCTGTAATGGGCAAAAACTTGGCCCTGAACATTGAGAGTAAAGGTTTTACCGTTTCCGTATATAACCGCTCTCCGCAAAAAACGGAAGAAATGCTCAAGGAAGCAGAAGGAAAGCAGGTTAAGGGAACGTTTTCGATTGAAGAGTTTGTCGATTCTCTGGAAACGCCTCGCAAAATTCTGATCATGGTTCAAGCCGGACAAGCTACCGACGCTACGATTGAGCAGCTTATTCCGCATTTGGACAAGGGCGACATCATCATCGACGGCGGCAACGCTTACTTCCCGGACACCCAGCGTCGCAGCAAACAGCTGGCAGACCTGGGCTTTAACTTTATCGGAGCCGGCGTATCCGGCGGCGAAGAAGGCGCACTGAAGGGCCCTTCCATCATGCCTGGCGGACAGGAAAGTGCCTACAAGCTGGTTGAGCCGATTCTGACAGCGATCTCTGCCAAAGTAAACGACGAGCCTTGCTGTACATATATTGGTCCGGACGGCGCGGGTCATTACGTGAAGATGGTTCACAACGGCATCGAATACGGCGACATGCAGCTCATCTGCGAAGCGTACCAACTGCTCAAGGATGTGCTTGGCCTGGATGCCAAGGAGCTTCATGAAATTTTCTCCGAATGGAATAAAGGTGAGCTTGACAGCTACCTGATCGAGATCACGGCAGACATCTTCTCCAAGTATGATGAGGAGACCGGCAAGCCGATGGTTGACGTTATTCTCGATACGGCCGGGCAGAAGGGCACAGGCAAATGGACAAGCCAAAGCTCCCTTGATCTGGGCGTGCCGCTGTCCATGATTACCGAGTCGGTATTCTCCCGCTTCCTCTCTGCACTGAAAGAAGAGCGCGTAGCAGCAAGCAAAATTTTGAACGGACCGAAAACGGCGTCTTTCGACGGCGACCGTGCGGAGTTCATCGAGAATGTGCGCAAAGCGCTCTTTGCGAGCAAAATCGTGTCTTACGCTCAAGGCTTCGCGCAACTGCGCGTGGCGTCCGATGAGTACGACTGGAACCTGCAATACGGCAAGCTGGCAAAAATCTGGCGCGGAGGCTGCATCATTCGTTCCCGCTTCCTGCAGAACATTACAGATGCCTACGAGAACAATCCGGAGCTGAAAAACCTGCTGCTGGATCCGTTCTTCAAGGACATTATCGAATCCTACCAGGACGCATGGCGTAAAGTCGTTGCCTCTGCGGTGACGCTCGGCATTCCGGTTCCGGGCTTTGCAAGCGCGCTGGCATACTACGACAGCTATCGCTCCGCTAACCTTCCTGCGAACCTGCTGCAGGCGCAGCGCGATTACTTTGGCGCGCATACGTTCCAGCGGGTGGACAAGGAAGGCACGTTCCACTTTAACTGGATGGGATAATCCGGTTCTGCTCCCTGATCTCAGGGGAAGCTTCCGGCGGTATGGCGGTCGCGCAGCCCGGGAGGCTGCGCTGTCCGTCCACCAGCCCATGCATCGCCTCAAGCAGGCAAGCGCGAAGATCATCGCTTCGGGTATGACAGTAGCCGCCGCTTCCGAGCAGGAGCAGGGCGGCTTCACAGTAACTGCTGAAGTTTTGCAGCAGACGTGGCTTGGAAAGGTCCAGCAAGGCCGGATCTTTCCGGGCCACTTTTTTTTGTACATAATGGAGCACCCACACAATATCCTCCCGGCATAGCGGATAAGACGGGTCCATAATCCGGCTGAGCCGCTTGGGGATGGGGAGACGGCTATCGTCCTCGCAGGAGACAGACATGCGCCCTCCTCCTTTCTTATAATCTCTCACTATGTAGCATATGAGTGTGGATGTTAAGATAGACATCGCATTTCGGGTCGCGACAAGCTTGCGGTGTCCTTTAGGCACGGCTGAACTGAAGCGACATGCATTGTCGAAAGATTTCTGCCTGTGGTATGATATGTTCAATCTAATTCCGGTGAAGGCAAACACCAGCCCTATCGGAAAGCATAAGAGGGGTGTAGGATTGAATCAGGTAAGCCAGAACATCATTCTGATCGGGATGATGGGGACGGGAAAGACCACCGTCGGTCGTCTCGTTGCAGAGCGGCTCGGCTTTCAGCTGCTCGACCTTGATGCCGAGATTGAGCGGATGGAGGGACGGACGATCCCCGAGATGTTTGCAGAGGAAGGCGAGGCTTATTTCCGCAAGGCGGAATCCAGAGCGCTTCATAACGTGCTTGCTGCCAAGCGGCTTGTCATCGCAACGGGCGGGGGAGCCGTCCTGAATCCAGACAATTGCGCAGCGATGAAGCAGGGCGGATGGGTAGCTGCTTTGACGGCGGATGCGGAGACCATTATCGAGCGGGTGCGGGGAGATGCGAATCGCCCATTGCTTGCGGGCGATGTGGAGGAGCGGGTGCGCCGGATTATGGCGGAGAGAGAAGACAAATATCGTTTCGCCGATGTGACCATCGATACGGTAGGGCGAAGCGCGGATGAAGTCGCGACCGAGATTTTAACGCATTACCGCGGCTAAGCTTGTTAGCAGATGTGATGCGTGGATCAGGGACTGTCGCTCCCGTATAGGCTTTCGGATGCAGTGAGGTGAGGCAGGCGTTCGGATGACAGTCACAGATTGGCACGGATTCCCGTGCTTGTACGAACATAAAAAAAAAGGCGGGGAACCGCAGTTCCCTCGCCTCAATCGCCGATGGCGGGCATCTTATTCTTCGTCAGCCGCCCACTGCAGCATGCCGCCCTTCATGTTCACCACATTGGCATGGCCTTGGTGGCTCAAATATTCGCACACATGCTGGCTGCGGCCGCCGCTGCGGCAGATGAAGATCACTTCCTGATCCTTCGGAATTTCGTTCAGTCTGGCGGGAATTTCCCCCATCGGGATGTGCTTGGCGCCGCTGATCATGCCTGCGGCCACTTCTTCATCCTCGCGGACGTCGATCATATAGATGTTCTCGCCGTTTTGCAGTCTCTCTCGAAGCTCTGAAGTTTCAATTTGAGGGATCGGTTTCATAAAGGTTGCCTCTTTTCTGAAGAAATATGTTTTGTATACTAAATTTTAGAATGGACTACAAGTTACATAGTCTATGATAACGAAGCGGCGTTTTCCCTGTCAATTTAAAGAAGAAACGCCTGCTCGGCAGCGGGGATTCATGCCCTATTCCAACCTAAAAGGAGCGTTACCAATCATGGATGTTATCGTAAGACCTACTGAGAAACTAAGCGGCGAAATTGGAGCCCTGTCTTCGAAAAATTACACGACACGCTATTTGCTGGTGGCCGCGCTCGCCGAAGGAACCAGCACGATCTATTATCCGGCCCACAGTGAGGACAGCGATGCGATGAGAAGATGCATCCAAGATCTCGGGGCGACGATTGTCGAGGATGACGAGAAGGCGGTCATCACCGGTTTTGGCAGCGCGCCTCGTGACGTTGCGGAACTGAACGTGGGCAATGCCGGTGCTGTGCTGCGATTCCTAATGGGCATTGCTGCCTTGTCTTCGGAAGTGAAGTTTGTCAACACATATCCGGATTCGCTCGGGAAGCGGCCGCATGACGACTTGATCGATGCGCTTGAGCAGCTCGGAGTGCAGGTGGAGCACCATAATGGGCGCCTGCCAATCACCATTCGCGGAGGGAAACCGAAGGGCGGTCGCATTACTGTCTCCGGTGAAGTCAGCTCCCAATATTTGAGCGCGCTGTTGTTCCTGACGCCGCTGCTGCCGGAGGACAGTGAAATTACGGTCACCGGTGACCTGAAATCCAAGGTGGTCGTTGGCCAGACGCTGGAAGTGCTGGCGCAGGCCGGTATTACGATCGAGGCTGCGGATGATTACACCTCCTTCCGCGTGCCTGGCCAACAGTCTTATAAAGCGCAGGTCTATACCGTGCAAGGCGATTACCCGGGCTCGGCGGCGGTGCTGGCGGCAGCGGCCGTGACGCAGTCGGATGTGACGATCCGGAACCTGTCCGAGGACAGCAAGCAAGGAGAGCGCGCCATTATCGATGTGCTTCGCACGATGGAGGTGCCGCTCACGCACGAGAATGGCAACGTTCGCGTGCAGGGCAACGGCAAGCTGAAAGCGCTGGAGTTTGACGGGGATACCGCCACGGATGCGGTGCTGGCGATGGTAGCCGCAGCTGTCTTTGCCGAAGGGACCTCCCGCTTCTACAATGTGGAGAATCTTCGTTATAAGGAATGCGACCGCATCACCGATTACTTGACGGAGCTTGCCAAGGCCGGAGCCCAGGTGGAGGAACGTCAGGCGGAGATCATCGTGCATGGGCGTCCGGAAGGGGTCGAGGGCGGCGTAGAGATCAACGCGCATTATGACCATCGCGTGATCATGGCTCTGACCGTTGTCGGCCTTCGCTCCCGGCAGCCGATCCGCATTAAAGATGCGCATCATGTAGCCAAATCGTACCCGCAATATTTTGATCATTTGCAGGCGCTTGGCGCCGATGTGGAATGGGTAAAATAAACAGACAGCAGGGAAATTGCTTGCTCAGTTTGATACAATGAGCCGAAAGGTGGGGTTTAACATGGCATTTGAAAATCCAAGCCGGGAACAAATTGCGGACATTTTGCGCAGTGCAGGCAACATCGCGGTTGTCGGGCTGTCCGACAAGCCGGAACGGACGTCTCACATGGTTGCCGGTGCAATGAAGGAGCGGGGCTACCGCATCATCCCGGTAAATCCCGGTGCGTCTGAAATTTTAGGGGAGAAAAGCTATCCGACCTTGAAGGATATCCCTGAGCCGGTGGACATCGTGAACGTGTTCAGAAGAAGCGAGTACTGCGCCGATGTGGCGCGTGAAGCGGTGGAGATTGGCGCTAAGGTGCTGTGGCTCCAGCAGGGAATCGTGAGCGAGGAGGCCGCGGCCATCGCGCAGGAGCATGGACTGACAGTCATCATGGACCGGTGCATCAAGGTCGAGGATGCCATCGCGCTTGCCGGAGGCAAATCGTAACGATATGTGAGGAAGGATGATCAGCAGGCCCTTGCCGATAATGCGGGTGGCGGATCGCGCGTGCCTTGACGAACAAGGCGGCAGAGCGTCCCGTGCAGGCACAGGGCTTGTTTTTTTCTGTATTTCTTTGACAAAAAACAAGGTTATCGCGTACCATCAAGGATAGAGAAAGGAGGGCTCGCCTTGAATTGGTTGGGATCATTACAGCAGCTGGGCAGAGCGGTTATGCTCCCTACGATGGCGCTACCTGCGGCAGCTCTCCTGCTTAGCATCGGGAGTTTGCCTTGGGCGGCGTGGGGGCTGGAATCCGTGGGCTCGGTTGCTCAGGCTGCCGGACATGGCGTGTTCTATTACATGCCCTATCTGTTTGCGATCGGAGTAGCCTGGGGGCTGTCAAATCAGGGGGGGCCGGCAGGACTTGCCGCGCTCGCGGGCATGTTCATCTATGATCAGGTTATTACCCGGTTGGGGGATGGCAGTGTACAGCCCTCGACCTTGGTCGGTATCATCTTCGGAATGCTATCCGGTTATGTATATAACCGGTTTAAACATATAAAGCTCCCGGAGGCTATCCAGTTTTTCGGCGGCTCCAGATTTGTGCTGCTGATTATGGGCCTGTTCTCGGCCTTGTTCGCCTGGATGATGCTGGGGGTGGCGCCGTTTGTCCAGAAGGGGCTTGATTCCTTTTACGTCCTCACGCTGGAGATGGGCGCATTCGGTCTGTTTTTATACGGTATCCTCTACCGGGTTTTGACCGCTTTCGGTCTGCATCATCTGCTAAACAATGTGTATTGGTTTCAGCTAGGTACATATGAGACGGAGGATGGGACGATCGTTCAGGGGGACCTGCCGCGTTTCTTTGCGGGGGATCCGACGGCGGGCGACTTTATGGCCGGTCTGTTTCCGATTATGATGTTCGCGCTGCCGGCGATTGCATTTGCCATCATTCAGGAGGCCCGTGAAGATCTGAAGCCCAAGGTGAAAAAAACGTTTATGCGGTCTGCGCTCGTCTGTTTTTTGACCGGGGTATCGGAGCAGATTGAGTTCGCGTTTTTGTTCGCTTCCCCGTTCCTGTATGTCGTGCATGCGTTGATGGCCGGATTTGCGATGGTGCTGACGTATATGCTGGACATTCACCACGGGTTTTCCTATTCCGCCGGATTTATCGATTTTGTGCTCAACTACCATCTGTCCCAAAATGCATGGATGCTGATTCCGATCGGGGTCGGCTATGGCCTGGTGTATTATTTTCTGTTCCGCTGGGCCATCCGTACCTTCGAAATACCGACCCCAGGCCGCGAGGAAGGCTCCGCGCTGGAAGGATGGGCCGGGGATATTCCTTACCAGGCGCCGCTTATTCTTGAGGCTCTGGGGGGCAAGGACAACATCGTCCAGGTGCAGTCCTGCATGACACGCCTGCGATTGACGGTACATAATGACCGTCAGATTGATTCCGACGCGCTCAAGCTTCTGGGCTCGGCAGGGATCATCAAGCTGGGCGGAGGCAATGTGCAGGTGGTGTTCGGCACGTATTCCGAGCTGATTCGGGAGGAGATCAACAAGCTGATGCAGCGCGATTTGCCGCGCGTATTGTTCAGTGCGCCTGTACAGGGGCGGATGATGCCGATTGATGAGGTGCCGGATGATATTTTTGCAGCCAAACTGGTCGGTAACGGGGTCGCCTTCCTTCCGGACAAGGGCGAACTGGTATCTCCGGTATACGGCACGGTGATGCATGTGTATCCGACGATGCATGCCATCGGCATTTCCACACCGGAAGGGCTCGAGGTGCTGATCCACATCGGTATTGATACTTCACAATTAAAAGGGCCGTTCACCGCGGTTGTCAGCGAAGGGGATGAAGTCGAGCCCGGGCAGCTGCTGGTGAAGTTTGATCTGGCGTATTTGAAGACACATGCCGCTTCATTGGCAACGCCGATGGTGATCACGAATCCGGACAAGGTTAGATCCTGGAGCTTCGCTCCGTTCAAGTCGGTCAAAAAAGGGCAGTCTTCCGTCATGTCCGTTGTTTTAAATGAGAGTCACGCTGGGGGTAGAGAATCATGATACAAGGCATTGGCGCAGCAGCAGGTGTCGCAATCGGAAAGGCTTTTGTGCTGCCGCACTGGGAACTGGATCTTCCGGATTCCGAGATGAATGCAGTCGATTTGGCCAAGGAGTTTGAGCGCCTTTATGAGGGCATCCGAACCTCCAAAAATGAAATCGAATATATCAAAAACGAATTCAAGGAGATGGTGGGGCCTGAGGAGTCTCAAATTTTCGATGCGCATCTGGCCATCCTTGAGGACCCTGTGTTCATGAATGAAATACAGGGCATTATCGAGCGTCAGTACAAGGCAGCCGAGGTGGCGGTCAAGGAAGCGATCGACCATTTTGTGTCCATGTTCGACCTGCTTGACGATGAGTACATGAAAGAACGTGCGCTTGATATCAAGGATGTCGGGAACCGGCTGCTCAAGCATTTGCTGGGTGCGCCGGAGGTGAAGCTGCCGGCCGATACGCAGCCCTATATTCTCGTGGCCAAGGAGCTCTCGCCATCACAGCTTGTGCATCTTAATCCCTCCCATGTGCTGGGGATCGTCACGATGAGCGGAGGCAAGACGTCCCACTCGGCCATTATGGCGCGTGCGCTTGGCATTCCGCTCGTCTCCGGGATCGAGAACAAGCTGGAACATCCGATACAGACCGGGGAGAAGCTGATCGTGGACGGGGATCAGGGGCTATTGTATCTGAATCCGGACGCGGCGGTGCTTGAACGCTATGAATTGATCCGCGACCAGCTGCTGAAGAAGAAGGAGCAGCTGCAGCTGCTCGCTTCAGTGGATGCAGTCACGAAGGACGGCGTGTATTTTAATCTGGCAGCGAACATGAACTCGATCAAGGAGCTGGATATCGCCCTGCAAAATGGTGCCAAGGGCGTCGGACTGTTCCGGACGGAGTTTCTGTATATGGATCGCCACAGCTTCCCGAGCGAGGAGGAGCAGTTCGAGGTTTACCGCCAAGTCGCAGAGAAGGCGGGCGGCTCATCGGTCGTCATCCGCACGCTCGATATCGGCGGCGACAAGCAGCTCGACTACTTCTCTCTGCCGGAGGAGGATAATCCATTTCTCGGCTACCGGGCAATCAGAATCAGCCTGGACCGGACGGAGCTGTTCCAGACGCAGCTGACCGCGATTCTTCGGGCCAGCGCATATGGCAACGTCAAGATTATGTATCCGATGATCTCCTCGGTGGAGGAGATCAGACAGGCCAACGTCATTCTGGCCCGGGCCAAAGCGGAGCTGGATCGCCGCGGCATCGACTACAACAAAGAGATCCAGGTCGGCATCATGATTGAGGTGCCGGCAGCCGTTACGATCTCGGATCTGCTCGCGGAAGAGGCGGATTTCTTCAGCATCGGCACCAATGATCTCGTACAGTATGTGCTCGCTGTAGACCGGATGAACGAACAGATTGCACATATGTATCATCCGTTTCATCCGGCCGTGCTGCGCATGCTGCGAACGACCGTGGAAGCAGCGAAGCAGGCGGGCATCCCTGTTAGCGTATGCGGCGAATTGGCCGGGGATGAGCGGGCGATTCCGTTGTGGCTGGAGCTTGGCGTGCATGATTTGAGCATGTCTACCCAGTCGCTGCTCCGGGTGAAGCATCGGATACTGAACACGAAGGCGTCTGAAGCGAAGGTGGAGGCAGCGGCCTGCTACAAGCTCCGGACCAGCTCGGCGGTCGAAGAGCGGCTGACGGCGTTTGCCCAGCGGAGCAGCTTTCAGTCCGGGGGCAATGGCACGGATTATTCCGCATCGTAATGTCTGCGGCTCTTGTGTGGACTGACGTGGCTTGTATCCTATACAGCTAAACGAAACTGCCAGTGGACCTATGGCGCCTATGTAGGCTATGCCGACTTGGGCTGCCGGACAGCATGGTGTGAAGCTTCCTCGGCGAGACGATGTAGAAGCCGAGTGTGCTGAGCTTCACTGTCGTTTATGCTGCTAGGAGCGAATCGATTGGATTGATGTTTTTATGATGCAGCTTCTTTGTCATAAGGACAAGCCTTGCACGACAAAGCGCGGCACAGCGAAAAGGCCGCCCTCGCAAAGGGAGAGGAAGATCCTCTTCTTATATGCGAGGGCGGCCTTTCTTGGTCTTGGTTCGCGCAATAGATAGGATGCAGTTTACCAGGCTGCGACCGTACCGTCGGTCCGGGACTCGGTTCCGCCACACAGCACGCCTGTGGATGGATCCCGCCATATGATCTGTCCCCGGCCGAAGGACCCGGAATCGAGGGTGACCCGGATATCATGGCCCCGGCGCGCCAGCGCCTGTGCTATAGCATTCGGGAATGAAGGCTCCACATGCACCGTTTTTCCGCTGGTCCATTGCCATCTAGGCGCATCCAGGGCAGCTTGCGGATGCAGTCCGTAATCAATGGTATTCATGACCACCTGCAGATGGCCTTGCGGCTGCATGTAGCCGCCCATGACGCCAAACGGCCCGACAGGCTGGCCATCTTTAGTCAGGAAGCCCGGGATAATCGTATGATAAGTCCGTTTCCCCGGCTCCAGGCGATTGTCGTGGCTCTCATCCAGCGAGAAGTCGCTGCCCCGGTTCTGGAGTGAAACTCCGGTTCCAGGCACAACCAGCCCTGATCCAAAGCCCATGTAGTTGCTTTGGATGAATGACACCATATTGCCCTCGCCATCGGCTGCGGCCAAATAGACGGTGCCGCTGCCGCTTGGATCGCCGGCCTCCGGCATGATGGCGGTATCGCCGATCTTCTGCCTGCGAATCGAAGCATACTCCTCGGACAGCATGCGGCCTAGATCCGCCTTCATATGGCGGCTGTCCGTAATATAGCGCTGTCCATCGGCAAAAGCGAGCTTCATCGCCTCAATCTGACGATGATAGTCGATGACGCTGTCTTTGCTCTGCGTATCAAAGCCCTTCATCATATTAAGCGCCATCAGGGTGACGAGGCCTTGCCCGTTTGGCGGAATTTCCCATACGTCATACCCGCGGTAGGACACGCTGATCGGCTGTACCCATTCAGGCTTGAAAGCAGCCAGATCGTCGGCCTCCAGGTAGCCGCCGGCTTCCTTGACATAAGAAGCGATTCGCTCCGCGAGCTCGCCGCGATAGAAAATCTCAGCGCCGGTCTCGCCGATGCTTGCCAGGGTGCGGGCATGATCCGGCAGCCGGAACAGCTCGCCCGGCCGAGGCGCACGGCCTGCGGGGGCAAACGTATCGAACCAGCCCTGGTAACAGTCTTCCTTGAAAATCTCTTTAAAGCGGGCGTAGGCCTTCTCCCAGAAAAAAGCCACCGTAGGCGACAGGGGGAAGCCTTCCTCCGCATATGTAATCGCCGGCTTCAATGTTTCCGCTAAGGGCAGGCGGCCAAATCTGCGAGACAGTTCGGCCCATGCAGCCGGAACCCCAGGGACGGTAACGGGTAAAGCGCCGAAGGTCGGCATTTTCTCATGGCCGGCTTCCTTCACCGCCTGAATTGATATCGAACGCGGGGCCGGTCCGCTGGCATTAAGCCCGTGAAGCGAGCCGCCCGTCCAGACGAGGGCAAAGGCGTCGCCCCCGATGCCGTTGGCATTGGGCTCCACGACGGTCAGCGCAGCAGCTGCCGCGATCGCCGCATCAATGGCGTTGCCGCCTTGCTTGAGGACATCAAGCCCGGCTTGAGCCGCGAGCGGCTGTGAAGTGGCCACCATGCCTTTGGCGGCATATACGGGCATTCGGTAGGATGGATAAGGATGATAATAGGAATCAAACAACAGAGGCAGCCTCCTTCCGCACATGGCGCAAATGTATTATTACTGGAATGACCTTTCTTTAAAAAAGGGGGTGAGGCGTAGAGCCTCACCTATGATTTGGACTGAGCAAGCGCATCGCAGAATGCGAGGCCGTATGGCGGAAGATCGGGAGGACGCCGCGCCGAGATGATGTGTCCATCAACCACGACAGCCTCATCCTTCCAAATGGCGCCGGCATTCTCCATGTCATCCCGGATTCCCGGTGTGGATGTGACGGTAGCGCCTTCCAAAATTTTAGCCGAAATTAGCACCCAGCCGGCGTGGCAGATTTGCCCGATCGGCTTCTTGGCTTCATGCATCTCTCGAACAAGCTCCAGCACCTTGTCATAGCGCCGCAGCTTGTCCGGCGCCCAGCCGCCCGGCACGAGAATGCCATCATAATCCTCGCTGCGCAGCTCCTCGAAGGAATACTCGGCCAGCGCGGGCACCCCGTATTTGCCGATATAGGTTTTGCCTTTTTCATAGCCGGCGAGATGAACCTCGGCGCCCTCTTCACGAACTCGGTATACCGGGTACCATAACTCTAAATCCTCGAATTCTTCGTCAACCAGAGCGATTACTTTTTTCCCTGAAAGTCTCATTCGTAAGATCAGCTCCTTTCTATACTCAAGAGCAGGCGTAATGTGAATACCACTCTTCTAAACGAGCTTATTGTAACAAAAAAACAAACGAAATTCATTTTTTGCGTGTTAGATAAAATAGATGGACCCAATGACCGAAGTATTATATATCTGGTAAATAAAGCATTCACCCAATTTTGGGACATTCTTTGTTATGATAGTCGGAGAGAACTAGTGCTTGATAGGTGTATCGAAGGCTTGTTGGGACTAAAGACAATACGCAATGAATTTGGGGTGGGCGATTTGTTCAAAGGTAGTCATTGTACTTGTGGGCAGAAGATGAATCTGGAATTGAGAATGTTAATCCACCAGAAGAAAACGAGAATCTACGATGTGCCGGTTTACGTATGTGAACATTGTGAACATTACGAAGTTTTGAAACCGGTAAAGCCTTACGTTGTTCAGTACATAGCAGCCATCGATGGCAGTCTCGAGCATGCCGACGTATCCTTGGCGGAGATGAATGAGTCGGTGCATGTCCTTTACAGCGTTCTCCAGGGAGCTGATCAAGAGACGGAAGCCGAAGTTTTTGCACGCTTCAAGGAGGCTTTTGACGACCGTGTCAATATGCTGCTGGATTTATTCGGCTGTGCCCGGAAGATGAAAGATGACGATTGGATGCGGGAAATCCAGGAACGACTGGAACAATTAAGTGAATTCGCAGTATTACTCCCTGAAAACTCGAACTTTTATGCCAGATAATTTTCAGAAAATTTTCGCGGTTGTTGGATTTTTCACGCACTTTTTGTTAGGATATAGGTAAGGTTAAGAACTTCAATACTGAAGGGAATGTATATTGAGTGGCGACCTTGACGAAAATGACTACTACCGAACAGCTGAACAACGCACTTGAAGCATCGGTACATAGACCGCTGCTGCTGTTCAAACACAGCACCAGATGTCCCATTAGTGCAGCCGCGTATAAGGAAGTAGTCTCGTATCTGAACGACCAGCCGAATGAGCGGGCAGATTACGCAATCATTGACGTTATCGCCGACCGCCCGGTGTCCAATCAGGCGGCAGACATCCTGGGCATTCGGCATGAATCGCCGCAGGTCATCCTGGTAACAAACGGAGTGCCAATCTGGCATGACTCCCATTCCCATATTACGATTGAAGCGCTAAAGGAACAAGTGGACGGCATTTGAGGCCGCGTGTTTGCACAAAGCAATATTTTGTCGTATCATATTTTCAATTAGTATTGAGCGAATAAAATCTATTGGCAATGGAGAGAAGGAATTTGACGGTAACCATTTACGATGTAGCGCGTGAAGCAGGCGTTTCCATGGCAACGGTTTCGCGGGTTGTTAACAATAACCCCAATGTTAAGCCCCAAACCCGGAAGAAAGTGTATGAAGCGATAGAGCGGTTGGGATATCGTCCGAATGCGGTGGCCAGAGGTCTGGCCAGCAAGAAGACAACCACTGTCGGGGTCGTCATCCCGGACATCTCGAACTCGATTTTTGCGGAAATTGCCCGCGGCATCGAGGATATCGCGAACATGTATCACTACAACATTATTTTGTGTAATGCGGACAAGCGCAAGGAGAAGGAGATTCGTGTCATCAACACCCTGCTTGAGAAGCAGGTGGACGGGCTTCTTTTCATGGGCGGTACGGTTACGGAGGAGCATATCCAGGCGTTCCAGACCTCGGCTGTGCCTATCGTATTGTGCGCAACGCGTGACGAGCAGGGCAACTATCCGTCTGTTGATATCGACCATGAGCAGGCGGCATTCGATGCGGTGAGCACGCTCATTCGTCACGGACATCGGGAAATTGCGATGATCAGTGGTACGCTGCAGGATCCGGCGAATGGTTATTCCCGTTTCCAGGGATACAAGCGTGCGCTTGAAGCGGCGGGCATCGAATATCAGGAGGATCTGGTGCGCATCGGCAACTATCGCTACGAGTCCGGTGTGGAAGCAATGAAGTATTTCCTCGGTCTGAAGAAGAAGCCGACGGCCATCTTCTCGGCAACCGATGAAATGGCGATCGGCGCGATCCACAGCATTCAGGATGAAGGCTATAAAGTGCCGGATGATTTCTCGATTATTAGTGTAGACAACATCCGCATGGCTTCGATGGTGCGTCCGCAGCTTACGACCGTGGCCCAACCGATGTATGATCTGGGAGCGGTGGCGATGCGTCTGTTGACCAAGCTGATGAAGAAGGAGAATGTGGACAACCCGCGGGTTATTTTGCCGCATGAAACGATCCTTCGCCTCTCGGTCAGCCATGTTAACGAATAGGCTGAATGCTGAAGGGTACAGTTGTATTCATACATGATGGAAATGAAGAAGGCTCCTTTTTAGAAGGAGCTTTTTTTCTGGGATTTGATGCGATCATCGCTGTACATTAACGGAATAACAGAAAGGGATGGATGATAGTGACAGAGCCGGTCATTGGGCTGATTGGGGCTATGGATGCAGAGATTGAGCTGCTGCTCGGGCAGCTGGAGAACCAGGAACAGATCGTGAAAGCGGGAATCTCTTATTTAACAGGCAGCATTCAAGGAAAGCGGGTCGTTGTATGCAAATCCGGTGTGGGCAAGGTGAATGCAGCGGTAACGACGCAGATTCTGATCGACACCTTTGGCGTGTCCAAAGTGGTGTTCACCGGCGTGGCAGGGGCGCTTCATCCGCAGCTGGATATCGGGGACATCGTCATTTCGGCGTCCTGTCTGCAGCATGATATGGATGTTTCGCCGCTCGGGTTTGCCCGTGGCGTCATTCCATATCAGGAGGTATCGGATTTTCCTGCGGATGCGGCATTGGTTCAGCTGGCTGAGGAAGCGTGCAAGGCGTTGTCTGTGGAGCGGTATGTAGTTGGCAAAGTGCTGTCCGGCGACCAGTTTATAGCCAGCAGAGACACAGTGAAGCTGCTGCATGAGCAGCTGGACGGGGCATGTGCCGAGATGGAAGGGGCTGCCGTGGCCCAGGTATGCTATATGAACGATGTGCCTTATGTTGTCATCCGTTCGATGTCCGATAAAGCCGACGGGTCGGCGCATATCAATTTTCCGGAATTTACGGCGAAAGCCTCTGAACGTTCCTACGACATTGTATATTATATGCTGAACCGGCTATAGATAATGCCAAAATCCCCGAGTCTCTCTTCATTGCAGAGCCCGGGGATTTACTGTTATTTAGACACTGTACGTTTCGAACGTTTCGAATATCCTTGACCGTGTTTATTCAATACATGAATCGTTGCCGGAAGCGCAGTCGGTCGAATTGCTCCTGGGAAGCTAAGGGGACTCTACTGCCGATCCGGACCATGAGGCAGTTGGCTGGATGCGAGCATATTTCCGGATCGTCGGTCGCGTACCACTCCATGTCGACAACTTTCATGAGCCGCTCCATCATTTTGCGGTACTCCCATACGTTCAAGCCGCTTCCCTTCAGATCCCAATGCCAATAATATTCCGTCGTAAACACAATGTATCGTTCCATCTGACCTTGCTCGAACGCGGTTCGAATCATCTGCTGACCAAGTCCGAGAGAACGGTATTCTGCAGCGACTTCGATGGCACCTAGCTCAATTAAATCTTCCATCTGGCCCTCCGACCATCGTTCCTGCTCATCGGGATAATGGAAGGTGACATAACCTACAATTTGGTTGCGATCGCGTGTGATAATAATTCTACCTTCCGGAAGAGCTGCGATTTCGATCAGCGCTTCATGCTGCTCTGCCGGACGGCGAAAAGCATGGAGGCCGGGATGAAAATCGAGCTGGGACAACTGCTCGGGGGGGACGGGTCCTTCAATGACGAGGTTCTGGTTCTCCGGAAACAGCACATGAGATTGGTACAGCTTGCAGTGTTCCATCCGTCAGACTCCTTTCAGTTCCATACCCTACTTATAGCAAAAAAATAAAAAAATGAAAAGCAATGACAGATAAACGCGTCCTATGATATAATCACTTCGACATAAATTTTTCACATTTTTTCCGTTGACAACAGGTGTCTGCTCCCTAAATAAAAGGGTTAAAGATTCGCCGCATGACTGAAGCTTCGGAATAACCCGGGATTTGGTGTGAAGTAGGTTTCATTCAATCATTTTGTAAGCGCTGTCCACCTATAAGGAGAACGATTGAAGAATGAGGAGGATGTAAACGATGAATCAAACGCATAGCGAAATATTGCCAAGTGAAGTTTCTTACTCCAATATGGGCCAATATGAGCAGGCGCGTTCCCAATTTTCCTGGGATGAGATCGAGCGGCACTTCACCTGGTACGAGACCGGCAAGGTGAACATGGCTTATGAAGCGATTGACCGGCATGTAGCCGAGGGAAGAGGAGACAAGGTTGCGTTGATGTACAGTGATGCTTCGCGCAATGAATCTCTTACCTATGCCCAGCTTAAGGAGCAGTCCGACAAGTTCGGGAATGTGCTTCGCAAGTACGGAATTGGAAAAGGCGACCGGGTATTTATATTCATGCCGCGCGGTCCGGAGCTTTATGTCAGCTTGCTGGGCATATTGAAAATCGGTGCCGTTGTCGGTCCATTGTTCGAAGCGTTCATGGAAACGGCGGTTAAGGACCGGCTGGAGGACAGCGGAGCCGTCGCATTGGTAACTACGCCTGCGCTCTTGCCGCGTGTAAAAAGAGACGAGCTGCCTGAACTGAAACATGTCATTGTGGTCGGTGATACGGAGCCGCTGAACGATTCATCGCTGATCGATTATTTCTCCGAGATGGAAGCTGCTTCATCAGAGCTGGAGCTGGAATGGCTGGGGCGCGAAGATGGACTGATCATGCACTACACTTCCGGTTCCACCGGCAAGCCCAAAGGCGTCTATCATGTTCAAAATGCGATGATTCAGCATTATTATACGGGCAAAGCGGTACTAGACTTGCAGGAGGATGACATCTACTGGTGCACAGCGGATCCGGGCTGGGTGACGGGTACCTCCTACGGCATATTCGCGCCTTGGCTGAACGGGGTGACGAATGTCGTTCGGGGCGGAAGATTCAGCCCGCAGGATTGGTACAGCACGCTTGAGAAGAATAAGGTAACGGTATGGTACAGTGCACCAACCGCGTTCCGGATGCTGATGGGGGCCGGCTCTGATCTGATCGATCAGTACAATTTGAGCTCCCTGCGGCATGTTCTCTCCGTCGGTGAACCTTTGAATCCAGAAGTGGTGCGCTGGGGGTATAAGGCCTATAAACAGCGGATTCACGATACGTGGTGGATGACGGAGACGGGCGGTCAATTGATCTGTAATTATCCGGGCATGGCAATCAAGCCGGGCTCCATGGGACGTCCGCTGCCAGGCATTACCGCTGCGATCCTCGACGATCAAGGGCGTGAGCTGCCGCCGAACACGATGGGCAACCTGGCGATCAAGACGCCGTGGCCATCCATGATGCGGGCGATCTGGAACAATGAAGCCAAGTATGAGGAGTATTTCCGCATCCCGGGCTGGTATATATCCGGTGACTCAGCTTACATGGATGAAGAGGGCTACTTCTGGTTCCAGGGCCGAATCGATGATGTAATCAATTCCTCTGGAGAGCGTATCGGTCCGTTTGAGGTCGAGAGCAAGCTTGTGGAGCATCCGGCGGTGGCAGAAGCCGGCGTTATCGGGAAGCCGGACGTTACCCGCGGCGAAATTATCAAAGCCTTTATCTCGCTGCGCGAAGGCTATGCTCCTTCCGATGAGCTTAAGGAAGAGATCTACCGGTTCGTGAAGGAAGGTCTGTCTGCACATGCTGCTCCGCGCGAGATTGAATTCAAGGATAAGCTGCCGAAGACCCGTTCCGGTAAAATCATGCGCCGCGTGTTGAAAGCATGGGAGCTGGATTTGCCGACAGGGGATCTGTCTACTATCGAGGACTAAGGATAACCAAAAGCCTTCCTTGCTGCGTATGGAAACATCGTTTCCATACGGCAAGGAAGGCTTTTTCTGTGCATCGTGAGGAGTGAGGAGTGAAGGCTACAGTTGGCGAGATTAAATTGAAGAGAGGGTGTGCCTGGCGAATACCGGGCACACCCTCGTGTTCATTATGGTTCAATTATTCACTCTTTTCGAAGAATACCGCGGAAGATGGCGATGATTCACCATAGGCATTCACGGCCGTAATTCGGAAGTAGCCACTGATCGGATTGCCGCTTGTGTAGTAGAACTCTGTGGAATGGCTAGATCCGATCTGCTGAAAATTGCCGTTGTCCGGACTGAAGTATACGTTGTAGCGAATCACTTCTTCCTGTCCGGCATTGCCCGGCCAAGTGGCGCTGAACCCTTCCGGTGTTGCCGACAACGTCGGTTGTCCCGGAGGGCTCGGCGGGATCATGGTATCCGCCTGGCCGCCTGTAGCCGGGTCCGTTATTTCTTCGCCGTCGGACTCCCCAGGTGTATCATCGGGGAAGGAGTCCAAATCCTCTTCATCGTCGCCTGGCATCGGCATGTGAATGCCGAGTGGACCAACAATTGCGCTTGGCTCGGATGTTTTGCCGACCACATCGACGGCCACCACGTAGTAGGCTGTAAATGGACTATCTGAGCCAAGGCCGGTAAATACCGTCGTTTCATCGGCCAGCACAACGCGATCCTGCACGAAGGCGCCGCCGTTTAGCGATTTGAAGAGGCGATAACCGACGACATCCGGTGATCCGCTAGGCGAGAAGCTGATGCTTCCTGCCGAGTAACTCACATTCTTCGGTGGTGTCGGCGCTTTGCCGTCATCAGTTCTCGGATCGATCTTAGTCGGCACTCCGGATTTGGCGTCAGCCGGCAAGTAGGATTCAAGCGATCCTTTCTCGCCCTTCATCACCCGCAGCGCTTCTTCCAGCTCTCTGATCAATTCATCGATCGGCTTAGGGCGCTTGATGACATTTTGTTCTTTGAGCATGTCTTCCGGCGTTTCCTCTCGCGGAATGTAGTTGACGCCTCGGTACGTAATGTACTTGGCTTTGACAATGCCGTCATCCACTTCGGTTGGCACATACTTCTGGTTGAACAGGTCTGTTACAAATCTGTCCGTCAAGCTTGAAGGCAGCTTGCCGCTGTATGCGGACACCGTCTTCGACACGATTCCTTCCGGTCTTTCGAAAGCGCTGGTCGGGAACAAGTCTGGTTTGGCATCTGTAACCTCGTTCATAATCCGGGCCCAAATCGCCTGTGCATGTCTTCGCTGATCACCAACCAGCGTATGGATCGGCTTCTCATAGCCCACCCAAACACCGAGTGTGATATCAGGGGAGTATCCCATGAACCAGACGTCGCCGTAGTTTTGCGTGGAGCCTGTTTTGCCGACAACCGGAATTTCATTAAATTTCTTGTAAGTATCGCGCACTTTGCTGCCTGTACCGTTCGTGATGACGGTGCGAAGCATATCGGTCATCAGATAAGCAGTCTGCTCGGAAAATACCTGTACAGGCTCCGCTTCGTGCTTATACACGATGTTGCCTTTGGAATCGACGATCTTCTCAATCATATAGGCATCGTTGAATTTGCCCTGATTTCCGATCGCACTATAGGCGTTGGTCAGCTCCTCGACCGTTACCCCGGTGCTAAGACCGCCCAGAACGCCGGTCGACGCCGCATAATCGCTCTCCTTCAGCGTGTTGATGCCCAGCTTCTTGGAGAACTCCCAAGCGTTCTCTATGCCGATGGTCTCGTTAAACAGCTTCAGCGCCACCGTATTGGTAGAATCGTTCAACGCCTGACGGGCGGTCATCAATCCTCTGTATCCGCTGTAAGAGTTCTTTGGAATATGATATACCTTGGAATAATCCTTCAAAATAATCGGCGAGTCATCCACGATGCTTGCAGGCTGAAGCGCACCTGATTCCAGCGCCGGCAGATAGGCGGCTACGGGCTTCATCGCCGAGCCTGGCTGTCTTTCCATCTGCGTAGCGTAGTTCATCTGCTCCTTGTAGAAATCGCGGCCTTCAATCATGCCGAGAATGGCGCCGGTCTTATTGTCAATCATCATCGCGGCCGTCTGCTCCATCCCTTTTTCCTCGCTGTCAGGGAAGAAGTTGCTGTCATCCTCGGCGATCGCGCGCATCGTCCGGTACACCGTCCGGTCGATGGTTGTATAGACTTTATAACCGCCGGTGCTTAATTGCACCAATGCGGCTTCCTTGGCAGCCTTGCTGTCTTCGTCGGCAGAGTCGTTCTCGGCGAGCTCCATCAAAATTTTGGATGCCTGACGCTCGACTTCTATCATCAGATATGGATAGGTAACATAAGCCTTCTGAGTTTTCGGAGCCAGCGAGCTTTTGATATCAAAGGCTTTGGCTTCTTCATACTCCGCTTGCGTAATCTTGCCTTCCTGCAGCATGCTGGCCAGCACTCGGGACTGACGGTTCAACGCTCGCTTGAACGCTTCCTCATCGAAATTGCCCTGCCCGTTATAGGCCGAGTAGGCTGAAGGAAGCTGAGGCAGACCCGCCAAATAGGCGGCTTGGGCAATGTTCAGCTCATTCAGATCGTTGATGTTAAAGATTCCTCGGGCTGCGGCTTTAATGCCGAATACTTGATAGCCGCTGGAGCCGTTGCCGAATGGAACTTTATTCAAATACCCGGTAACAATCTGCTCTTTCGTCAGAAAGCGCTCCATGCGCATGGACAGCAGAATCTCCTTGACCTTACGGTTGTCCGTCCGATCCCGGCTTAGAAATGTGAGCCTAGCCAACTGTTGGGTCAGCGTACTTCCCCCGGTTTGGGTAGGTTCGTTCAAGAGGCGCTCCTTCACCGCGCGGGCAGTTCCTCTGAAATCCACCCCTTTATGGGTAAAAAAGCGATTATCCTCGATTGAAACGATGGCATCTATGACGATCTGCGGAATATCCTCATAATTGACAGGACGTCTGTCTTCATCGGTCCTGAGCTGTCCGATAGGGGAGCCATCCCTGAAGTAGGCGAAGCCGGTTATGGCGTTTTCGTTGATCGTCTGTTCGATGACAGATCTCGATCTTACAGGTTCCTCCTTAACGATGGAGGTGACGTAGCCGCCAACGGCTCCTCCGACGAACAAGACGCCCATCATCCCCAGCACGAAGAGCCATCCGAAAACCGAACCCATGATCCGCCAAAAGGATCTTTTGGTCGGGGCTTTTTTCTTCTTAGCAGGCCCCTGTTTTTTCTCCTCAACCATGAAATGTTACTCCTCCTTTTAACGCACCTATTATAGCATAAATCGAAGGTTTTGAATCATATGTTCGTCTTTAGCATGTCCTTTTTTGCAGAAGATTGACTTTTCCGAAACGCTTGTGTTATAAATAATTGCAAAAGTTTCATACCGTTGAAAAGCGTTGAAGGACCTCAGTAAAAGGGCGAGCAAGCGTTGGCAGAGAGTCGGTGGCTGGTGCAAACCGATAACGATTCCCCTTTGAATTACCGTCCTGAGCTGGCCGTGGGAACCGTGCAATGGGCTTTAGGCTCACTTGCGCGCAGTAGTTCGGTACCGGGATTACATTCCCGTTATGGCAATGAAGTGAAAGTCTGTTCGCTGCAGGCTGGGATCAACCCTTTTTTGCAGCTGCCGGATTTTAACTAGGGTGGTAACGCGAGCGCTCCTTCTCGTCCCTTGGGATGAGAAGGAGCTTTTTTGTGCGCATAGCGATGGAAAACCAATCCGTTTAGAGAGGAAGTGTTGTTGGATGAAATGGGAAGAACTTACAGATGGGCAGCAACAGGAGGTTCAGCGTCAGCTTGACATCATCTCGCGCGGTGTCGTGGAGATCATTCCGGAAGAGGAGCTGAAGCAGAAGCTGGCGAAATCGGTGGTGACCGGTGAGCCGCTGCGCGTGAAGCTGGGTATGGACCCGTCCGCGCCGGATCTTCACCTCGGCCATACGGTTGTGCTGCAGAAACTGCGTCAATTCCAGAAGCTGGGGCACCAGGTTCAGCTCATTATCGGTGACTTTACCGGCCGGATCGGGGATCCGACAGGCAAATCGGAGACGCGGAAACAGCTGACCGAAGAAGATGTGAAACGAAATGCCGAAACTTACCAGAAACAGATCTACAAAATTCTGGATCCGGAGAAGACGAAGGTCTACTACAATTCCGAATGGCTTGCGCCGATGAGCTTTGCCGATGTCGTCAACCTGTCGGCGAAGGTGACGGTTGCGCGCATGCTGGAGCGGGATGACTTTACGAAGCGTTACCAGAGCGGACAGCCGATCAGCATCCATGAATTCTTCTACCCGCTCATGCAGGGGATGGACTCCGTGGCGCTGAAGACTGACATCGAGCTGGGCGGAACGGATCAGAAGTTCAACCTGCTGATGGGCCGCACGCTCCAGAAGGAATACGGTGTCGACACGCAAATAACGATTACGATGCCGCTTATCGAGGGGCTCGATGGCGTGCAGAAGATGAGCAAAAGCCTGGGCAACTACATCGGGATCGATGAGGAGCCGAATGAGATTTACGGAAAGTCGATGTCCATCCCGGATGAACTTATGATGAAGTACTACAGCTTGGCGACGGACCTCGACAATGAAGCGCTGAAGGCGCTGGAAGAAGGCTTGAAGGACGGCAGCGTTCATCCCCGGGATGCCAAAATGCGCCTCGCGCACACCTTCGTGCGGATGTACCATGGGGTGGAAGCAGCCGATGCGGCTCAGCAGCATTTTGTTACCGTCTTTCAGCAGCGGGCTTTGCCTGACGACATTCAGGAGTACCAGATCCCGGCAGAGGAGCTTGACCAGGGCGCTATTCGCCTGATCCGGCTGTTGACCTTGCTTGGCTTTGCATCTTCCAACGGGGAAGCGAGACGGAGCATTCAGCAGGGCGCTGTGAAATGGAATGAGGATAAAATAACGGACGTCAACGCGGACATTACGCCGCAGGAGGGGGATATTATTCAGGTCGGCAAACGCAAATTTGCCAAGCTGAAGCTGTCCTGATCGGGGCACCTATGAACAAGACGGGCTTCCTAGCTGAAGCCAACTGGCCTTAAGGCAACAGCCAGTTGACATTCGGCTTGCGGAGCCCGTTTTCACGTATGGGGAGTGGAGTGCCCCTATACCGATGCGCCGGGGCAACAGGGCGGTCAACTCGCCAGACACAATAAGAAAACCCGGAGGCCAAAAGGCCTTCCGGGTTTCTTATTGTGGATCTTAACGGTTGTAGAACTCGACGATTTGCTTCTCGTCGATATCTTGAGAAAGCTCGGAACGCTCTGGAAGACGGATGTATTTCCCTTCCATTGCCGTTTCGTCGAACTCAAGGTAAGCCGGGAGATGCACGCGGTTAGCCAAAGCTTCCTTGATGGAAGAAAGGCTGCGGCTTCTCTCGCGAAGACCGATAACATCGCCAGGGTTTACGGAGTAAGAAGCGATGTCTACTTTTTTGCCGTTCACAGTCACGTGACCGTGTGCTACCAGCTGGCGAGCACCTGCACGGGAGTTGCTGAAGCCAAGACGATAAACGAGGTTGTCCAGACGGCTCTCAAGCAGGAACATGAAGTTCTCACCCGCAATACCTTTCATGCCGGTTGCTTTCGCAAACAGGGTGCGGAATTGCTTCTCGCCCAAGCCGTACATGTGACGGAGCTTTTGCTTTTCTTGAAGCTGCATACCATAGTTGCTCATTTTTCTCCGTTGGTTAGGACCATGTTGGCCTGGAGGAAAAGGACGTTTCAATTCTTTGCCAGTGCCGCTCAAGGAAATTCCAAGACGACGGCTCAATTTAAATTTAGGACCGGTGTAACGTGCCATTGTTATATAGACTCCTTTTTTAGTAAAGTTTCATTAGGGCTCTATTTGCGCCGTATTTGTCTCTATTCCATCCGTTCAATGCCGGAAAGAATCTGACGGGAAAGTTCAGCCGCTGTCCTGTCAGTAACAAATGACGTGAGGGTGACACAACGATTCCGCCCAAATTCATTGAATGCATTGCATTCTGACTCAACAATAAATATTATATGAAGTAATGATATAAAGTCAAGTTCAAGGTTTACATAAGTTTGTCTAAATTTGTCGATAGGACTATAGAACTAAAAAATATTGGGAATAACGCAAGAAATATAATGCAATCGTGGGTAAAACAGATTAAGATAAGAATAGTATATTTAGTCGCAAATAGCTACTCTACATGATTTGATTTGGTATGTAGCCTGTTTATGTCCGGTGTTAATACGTTGTTTTAGGCAGCATGCGCATCAACCGGAAGCATCTTCAAGCCGGAGTTCATGTCCGTAAGCTTGAGAAAAGGCTTTATCATGGTGCAAAGGAGCGCCCATTATGTCAGAGGAACAACGTGAAGTGTATAAGGGCTATATCGGTCCTGCGATTATCGATGACGAGATGCCGCTAAGAGGGGCTTCTTCCATTCTGCAAAATCTGGATATTACCCCTTACGATTTCACTTACCTGCACCCGCTGATTGAGGACAGTTATATGGAGTGGCTGCAAGAGTGCTCACAGATTGAAGCGCTCAAGCCGTTTCGGTGGGCTGTCCTTTCTCATGACGGAGCTTGGCTGGCCGGAGCGGAAGAGCTGAGAGCATATTTTGCCGCGGGAGATGACGATGCGGTAGCGCAGGCGCTTAGGTACAGCAAGCCGGTATGCAGCAGAAGCATGGAAAGGCTCGGCGGCCAGGTGATCTGCGCGGTCCCGCTCTTGAGCCGGGTGTACGGCGACCTGTTCGCGATCATGATCAGCGTGTCGCCGCCGGATGAACCGGGTAAGGACAGGGCGCTGCTGCTAACGGAGCCTTATGCGCTGCTTTACCGTGCCAATTTCTACCGCCGATTTGAGCATCTGTTTGTGAAGGATCTGGAAGAAGTTCACGTCAAGGCCGAGCGCGAAGCGTCCCGCCGTTCTCTTCTGTTTCAGTATGTGAAACGGATGCATGTCCAGATTAACGTTGACAGCGTCATTACGGAGGCGATCGAGAGTGTCCTCTCCCTGTATCCCGACGTAAAGGTCGAGCTGTACATGTCCCAGGATCATGAGAGCGCGCATCCCTTGGTTCGCCAGCTGCTGCTGCGGCACTGGCAGGAGGAGGTTTTTGTCCGCACCTTTATGGAGGGCAAAATGACCATACATAAGCAAGAAGATCCGGATGCCCTGGTGGAAGTCGGAATTCCGATGGGAGGAAGGCAGGGCGTATACGGCGTGTTCCATCTGGAGGCTGCCCCTTCGGTGTTCTCGGAGATGGATCTAGAGCTGCTGAGCATGATGGCGGATGCGGCGGGAACGTCTTTTGAGAATGCCAAGCTGTACGAGCAGTCCAATCTGATGATTCATGAACTGCGGATGATGAATGAGCTTACGCGGAGACTGAACAAAAGCCTGCATCTGGTCGAGATTTTTAAATTTGCCAATCAGGAGCTGCTGAGCATGCTCGGGGCAGACTACTGCTGCATTCTGATCTACAATGCGGAGTTGGACGGGCTTGAGGTCGTGTCCAGCAATGCGGAGTGGATGCTGAAGGAAGTGCATGATATCAGCTACGGACTTGGCGGGCTGGTGTACCGGTCCAAGGAGGCGCTCATTCTGGCGGACTATGAGGAGGAGCGTCCGGCAGAATCGAGGTTGATGGAAAGCACAGGCTCCCGATCGCTCGTTGCAACTCCGCTGCTGATCAACGGGGAAGTGGGCGGGGTTGTGCTGTTGACTCACCATAAGCCTCATTATTTCTCATACGACAGCTATCGGCTGTTGCAGGCGCTTACGAGCCATATCGGCCTGGCCATCGGCAATGCCTTCCTTCACGCCGAGGTGCGGAGAATGGCCAATCGGGACATGCTGACAGGGCTGTATGCGCGCCACTATCTCGACGATCTCATCCAGGAATGCCAGAATCGGGACGTATGCGGCTCGCTGATCGTGATTGATATCGACCAGTTCAAGCAGGTGAATGATACCTTCGGGCATCAGCGAGGGGATAACATATTGAAGCAGGTAAGCGGAATTGTGAAATCTGCGATCCGGCACAATGATATCCCTGCCCGATGGGGCGGCGAGGAGCTGGCCGTCTATTTGCCCGGGCTCGGTGTGATGCAGGCGGTGCGGGTGGCAGAGCGAATTCGCTCCCGGGTTGCGGAGGAGACGGACCCTAGAGTCACCGTGTCCTGCGGCATATCGGAGTGGAGCTGGACGGACGAGAAGGTGAGTGTAGAATCCCTATTTTACCGGGCGGATATGGCCTTGTATGAAGCGAAGAACGGGGGCCGGAACCGGATCGTGGTCGAGAAGTCACAGACAGAATAATACGGTAGCTGAAGAAGCCTCAAGGTGCATGCCTGGGGGCTTCTTTCTTGTGGTTCTAAACATCCGCACCGATGACAGACAGGCTGCCCAGCTTGCTGGTGATGAAGGGTATAAACAGGCACAGGTCGGACAGTCTAAAATCAAGAACGAATGGAAAGAGGCGGGATGCATGTTCAACAAGCTCAAATGGCGACATATGCGGCTGTTTATAGGATGTCTGCTCGTGCTGGCAGCGGGAGGAGCCTCGGGATGCGCATGGGACAATCCGCTGCCGCCGGAGGAGGCGCTGAACCGGGCGATTGCCGGTCTGTCGGGGGTGGATAATCTGGCCTTCAAAGGCAACGCAGCGATTCGCAGCGGCGAGGAGGGCATTTTTGAGCAAAATCTGGCCTTTGAGGGCGAGCTGAAACAGCATAACCAGTTAATCCTTTCCTCTAAGACGGAAAAAAATCAGAAGCTGGCACACCATGATATGCCGGCAGCGCGCCCTTGGATGGCGAGCGGGCATAAGGTGACGCTCAAGCGGAAGCAGGGGCAATGGAGCATGCTGTCGCCCGGCCATACAGAGGACATGTGGATGTCGCGGCTGAATCCGCTTGAACAGCTTGAATATGTAGGCAGGGCGGAGAAACGGGTTGCCGATGAGTCTGGAGCGGCCCGGGGCACGCGCGTGCTTCGGGTGGAGCTTACTGCCGAAGCGGCCTCACGGATGACGCGGGAAGCTTTGAATGAGCAGATGGAGGCCATCGGAAGAAGAATTGAGCAGAAGGGTGACCCGCTCTACAGCGACAATCCGTCTGTCCGGAAGCAGCTGAAGGCGTTGTGGCAAAAGGAAAATGACGAGCTTGCCAAACTGCTGCAGCAGGCGGAGGTGAACGCGGTGTATCATGTGACGATAAACAAGCGTTCCCAGCTGCCGACGAGGCTGACGATGGAACGGCAGTTATCCTTGCCGGACGGCGCAGGCGGGAGGCGGACCGAAACGCTTGTGTCGGATATTACGTTTGCCGAACCGTAAGGGCTGAAGCGTTTATTTTTGCAGCTGGGCGCTGACGCCGGAGTCTCTCCCGTGCTACAATAGGCTATGAATTTACCGCTGTTCAATTTGTTGGCAACATAGTGACAGCATCAGAGGAGGACTAGACAGATGCGTGACCCAAGAATACAGAAGCTGGCTGAAAATCTCGTGAACTACTCGATTGATATGCAGCCTGGCGAGAATGTGCTCATCGAGATGATCGGTTCCGAGCGCGATCTCCTCAACGCCATCGTCGAGGAGGTTTCCAATAAGGGAGGACGGCCGTTCGTTCAACTGACGGATCGGACGGTTCAGCGGGCTATGTTGAAAAATGCAACCCGTGAGCAGCTAGCGCTTTGGGCAGAGCTGGATTTGAACCGGATGAAGCAGATGGATTGTTACATCGGCATCCGCGCAGGCGAGAATGTGAATGATCTGGCGGATGTGCCGGAAGAGAAGATGAAGATGTACAATTCCATTTATTCACATCCTGTACATAGCGAGCAGCGTGTCAAGCATACGAAATGGGTTGTTCTGCGCTATCCGAACGCGAGTATGGCCCAGCTTGCCAATACAAGCACGGAGGCGTTCGAGGACTTCTATTTCGATGTGTGCAATCTTGACTATTCCAAAATGGACCGTGCGCAGGATCCGCTGGCCGAGCTTATGAGAAACACGGATAAGGTGCGGATCGTTGGCCCGGGGACAGATCTCAGCTTCTCGATCAAAGGCATCGGGGCCGAGAAATGCTCCGGCCAGAAAAACATCCCGGACGGAGAGGTATACACCGCGCCGGTGCGCGATTCCGTCAATGGTATGATCACGTACAATACGCCAACCTTATATAACGGCGTAACGTTCGAGAACATCAAATTTGTGTTTGAGAACGGTAAAATTGTCGAAGCGACAGGCAGCGACACGAAGCGCTTGAACGAAATTTTAGATTCCGATGAAGGCGCGCGTTATATCGGAGAATTTGCGATCGGCTTCAACCCGTACATTCTCACGCCGATGAAGGACATTTTGTTTGACGAGAAAATCGCCGGCAGCCTGCACTTTACGCCTGGCCAGGCTTACGAAGTGACAGACAACGGCAACCGCTCATCCATCCACTGGGATCTCGTGCTGATTCAGCGCCAGGAATACGGCGGCGGCGAAATTTATTTTGACGATGTTCTGATCCGGAAAGACGGTCTCTTTGTTTTGCCGGAACTGGAAGCATTGAACCCGGAAAATCTTAAATAGATTGGAAAATATGTTGCAAAAGAAAACGGATTCAATGTATCATGAAGGAGCAATGATGAGCAATCAGAGATCCTAAAGTTACGGAGGGATTCGTATGTCCAATAAGAACAATGAGGCCGTTGTCGAAATTTCGCAAACTGCCAGTCAATTTTCATCCTCCATTGTTCTGCAGGCCGAGAACAAGTACATCGATGTAAAGAGCATCCTAGGCTTGTTCACGACACTGGTAAGCAACCAAAGCTATGAGCTTCATGTCCATGGGCCTGATGCAGAAGAAGCGAAGAAGGCGCTGCTGGAAGTGTTTGATAAGCACGGCCTGAACGTCAAAGTAATTGAATAGACATTGGAGAGGCGCCCTTCATCCTTTTGTGGGATGAGGGGTGCTTTTTTACGCGGATGAAGCATACGATTTTGAGGATAGTAGATATTGTAATTTTACAGCGGCGATGAAGACGTCTATAATGCAAGAAACTGCTGTTAACAGGATAAGGTGTTCCGGAGCACGCACACCGATAGACGTTTTTATGATCTAGTCCTTGTATTGATTTGTGATTTCGACTAATATTAATGATAGTAGTTATCACTTGTTACTTGTTGTGATATTGACATAGGGGGGAAGATCATGACTTCATCTGATTTGCAGGAACAGCTGAATCTTAAAGCGATCAGTCTTCTACATGAAGATGCAGATAAAATTCTAAAGCTCATTGAAGTACAGATGGAGAATCTGGCAACCCGTTACTGCCCTCTCTATGAGGAAGTGCTGGATACTCAAATGTACGGTTTTTCCAAGGAAGTTGACTTTGCCGTTCGTGCGGGCCTTCTGCCGGAGAGTACGGGAAAACAGCTGATCAGCAAGTTGGAACGCAATCTGGCGCTCCTGTACGAAGCCATGAATCAACAAGCCGAATAGCCTGTCCTCGTACAGGCGGCATACATAGAAATAAGGCTATCCCCGATCTGCCGGGGATGGCCTTTTTATGTTCAGCTTGGATTCACAGCTTAAATTATTGATATAAACTAAAAACTGTTGTATTTAAAGCGCTTCCAATCATCCATACAATGAACACATGAAACAACATCATTCAGCATGAAGGAGGGAATGTCCATGAATCGGGTTTCATGGAAGGGAAAATCGCTAATGACGGTGCTGGCACTTTTATTGGTGATTACAGGCTGCAGCGGAGAGGTGCAGAAGGAGGGCAGCACTGCGGAAGAGGGGGGCATCGATCGGGAGAGCCCGGTGCTCACAAACCCCAAAGATTTCAAATTTGATCCGCCGGTCACTGTTTCGACCGGAATACGCTGGTCTGCACAGGGGGAGAACGAATTCAAGGAAGGGGAAACGATCCAGGATAATTTCCACACCAGATGGATGAGCGACTCCATGGGCATTAACCTTACCTTTGACTTTGTCGTTCCCAACCTGGAGGATTACCAGACGAAGCTGAGACTGATGATGGCGGGAAACCAGAAGCTGCCGGATGTGTTCACAACGAAAGTAGAGATGGCCAATGACCTTATCTCGGCCGGAAAGGTGCAGCCTCTTAATGATTACATCGATCAGTATTTGTCCGATAATCTGAAAGCGATTTATGAGAAATATCCGGAGGTGCTATACCCTGTCACTAGAGACGGGCAAATCTACGGCCTTCCGAATATGTTTGCGATGGATGAAGGCACCGTGATGTGGGTCCGAGAGGATTGGCTTAACGCGCTGGGCCTCGAGGCGCCAACCACGATTGATGAGATGACGGAGGTGCTGAGAGCTTTCACTGAGGATGATCCGGATGGCAACGGCAAGGATGATACGCTCGGACTCGCGGTTTCGCTGAAGGAAGGACCCTATAACTGGATGTCCTCGGCGGACGGTTTGGTCGGAGCTTTCGGCAACCATATGCCTTCCAAATATATATGGGAATATTGGAATCCGGACGAGAGCGGACAGTTGGTATACAACGGTATCCAGCCTGGAATCAAGGACTTCCTAGCGCAGATGAGAGACTGGATGTCCAACGGCTATGTCGATCCTGAAGCAGGCATCAAGGACGCTGCCAAGGCAGGGGAGATCGCTGCGAGCGGTGAGGCGGGCATTATTTTCGGACCTCCCTGGATGGATGGGTACCCGCTTGGAGGTGTAGAAGGGTTTAAGGCGTATCCGCTTCCAGCTGGACCTGGCGGGCAGCAGGCGCGCGCCGAAAAATCGATGGTCAGGGATTATCTTGTGTTCAACAAGGACTTCAATAATGTTGACGCCATGATGGGCTATATTAACAAGATCTATGCCGCAAGTTTCGGTGAAGAAGATCCATACTTCGATGAGGCGCTGCGAAACGGATGGATGGAAGGCTATGATTATGTGCTGCATGAAGGGAACGTGTACCGGGGCAATTTTGATGAGCATGGGATACCAAGTGATAAATGGCCGAACCCAGCCGACGCCAACGTCACCTATGACTTGACATTACCGTTCATGAACGGCATCATCCCATTCCAAAGCGACAGCGCATTCCAGAAATTCCTTTCCGACCCGGATGCAGACCCGGACAACATGGCGGAGATCAGTGTATCGAAGGCAAAGCCGCGCATGCTGGAGGCTGGGATTGTGCGAGTGTCCCAGAACGATAATGTGATTGTGAACTATTTCAACGGTCCGCCTACCAAAACGATGGTCTCCAAAGGCGAGCTGCTGATCAAGCTGATGACGGAGAGCTATTTGAAGATCATTTATGGCGACGAGCCTGTAGATTATTTTGATACCTTCGTCGAGGAATGGAAGAAGAACGGAGGGGATCAGATGACAGAGGAAGTTAATGAATGGTACGAAAATGTCAAGCAGTAACCACCACAGAATCATGAAAGGAAGGAGGGGAGTGTATGACCGAACCGGTATTCAATACCGATAAGAAGGCGCTGCGTCTCCCTACGAGAGGCTGGCGGGCGTATTTACAAAAGACATGGCCCCTTCATGTCCTTCTGCTTCCAGCCGTCCTCCTTGCTCTTGTCTATAATTACATTCCGATTATGGGCATTGTGATCGCTTTTCAGGATTACAAACCGTGGCTCGGCTTTGGAGGCTCCCCGTGGGTGGGGCTCGATCATTTTCGGTATTTGTTCGAATACCCCGACAGCATGCAGATTATCCGCAATACCCTGATCATTGCATTTGCGAAAATAATGACCAATATGTTTGTGCCGGTTATCTTCGCCCTATTGCTGAATGAGATACGCATCAAGTGGTTTAAACGAACGGCGCAAACGCTGGTTTACCTGCCGCACTTTTTGTCCTGGGTCATTTTGGGCGGGATATTTGTTGATATTCTATCTATCCGCGGCGGGATTGTGAACCGTTTCCTCGGCACGCTGGGAATCGATCCGATTGCATTTCTCTCGAACGGGGACTGGTTCAGATTTACAGTCATTGTGACCGATGCGTGGAAAGACTTTGGTTTCTCGGCGATCATCTTCCTTGCGGCGATTGCAGGCACGAACCCATCTCTGTACGAAGCTGCTGAAATCGATGGCGCAAACCGCTGGCAGCAGGTCCTTCACGTTACTCTGCCCGCCATAGCCCCGATCTTCATCGTTGTGGCGACGCTGTCGCTGGGCAGGGTGCTGGACGCTGGATTCGATCAGATCTTTAATCTGTATAATCCGCTTGTCTACAGCAAAGGAGATATCATTGACACATTTGTATACCGGGTCGGCCTCCTGGGCAGTCAATACAGCTTCGCAACGGCCATTGGTTTCTTTAAATCGTTAATCGGCTTCATCATGATCGTGATCAGCTATCGGCTGGCATACAAATGGGCCGGGTACCGGATATTCTAGGGTTGTAGAGAGGCCGCTTGCAAGAAGCTTTTTCTTAAGGATAGGAGGTGTGGAATGCGATTTTACTCTAAGACTTATAAGACGTTCCAGTTTTTCAATTATACATGTATCGCTCTGCTCAGTCTTGCCTGTATTTTACCGTTAATTCATATTCTCGCGGTGTCGTTCAGCTCCCGGGATGCGGCTACGGCCAATATCGTCAATTTTATTCCCATTGACTTCACTACAGCCGCATACAAGGAAACCCTCGGCAACAATAACTTCATTCGGGCGCTGTTGATCGGGGTGCAGCGGACGGTGCTAGGTACAGTGCTATCCCTGATCGTGACGATGATGGCCGCTTATTCGCTGTCAAAGGAGCAGCATCGGTTCCGCGGCAGAAACATCTACTCCTGGTACTTTATCATCATCATGCTATTTCATGGCGGGCTGATCCCCACCTATCTGGTGGTGAGCGGCACTGGTCTGATGGACTCGATCTGGGCCTTGGTGATTCCTTCGGCTGTCAATGTATGGAATATGATTCTGATGCTCAATTTCTTCAGGAATTTGCCGCAGGAGCTGGAGGAGGCTCCACTGATGGACGGTGCGGGACATTTCCGGACGCTGTTCTCCATCTTCATACCGGTTTCGATGCCCTCTGTGGCCACCATTATGCTCTTTACGATGGTCGTGCACTGGAATTCCTGGTTTGACGGCATTCTGTATATGACCAAGGTTGAGGATTATCCGTTGGCTTCATTTCTTCATACGATTGTGGTCAAGGAGAACTTCTCGGAGGTTGGTGTCGATTTGGCAGCACTTCATCAGATTTCGAACAGAACTGTCAAATCATCTCAAATCTTTATCGGAGCACTGCCTATCTTGCTGGTGTACCCGTTCTTGCAAAAATATTTTGTTAAAGGAATTGTGCTGGGCTCGGTAAAAGGTTAAAACAGACCGTTCTTCATTGATTTCATGTAAACTGACATTGAGACATCCTTTGAAGAGCGGAGGCGAATATGAAGCGGCTGAATACCTTTCAGAAAATCATTGTCCTGCTGTCGATCCTGCTGGTACCGGTCATCCTGATTTACACCTATTCCAATCGGGTTAGTATGAGCATTATTCAACAGGAGTTGATTCAGCTCACGCTGAACCAACAGAACTTTCTGACGGAGCAGCTCGATATGATTAGTGAGCAGCTGTGGAAATCGGCTTATATTACGATGTCCGATCCGAATGCGTTAATGCTGCAGCATCCTTCGATTACAAAACCGGGCTACGATACGTTTAAAACGATCGAGGCGCTGGAGCATCACCTGCGGCTGCAGAGCACATCGTACAGTTGGCAATATGAGCTTACCCTTTTTTCCCCCGTCACTGGCATGTATATTACTACCGATTCGAACCGGCAATTTGATAACGCTTACTTTAGTGAGCATTTTTATACGAATTGGTCATATGTCAAGCTCGATTCGGGTGCTGGCCAGCAATATTATTTTGTGCGCCATATGACCAAACCGTTCACGCTCGATGATCATCCGGAGGAGCTGAGCCTGATCCTGGAGGCGGCCATCCCTGCCAGTAACATTGCGCAAATGATGGAGCAATTTGCTGCGGGCAGGTCCGGGGAACCGATGTTTTACCATCCGGACTACGGAGGCATTACCCGCCATCTTGCCGATTTCGAAGGGACGGATCATCTCCAGGGTTTGCTCAGCGATTATCCATTTGAAGGCAACGGCTACGAAATTGTAAGGTCTGGCGGGCAAAAGTATCTGATGAATTATACGGAATCCACATGGCCGGGATGGTATCTAGTTGACTTCGTCCCGCTCAAGACAGTTATCGCCTCCTTGAATCAAAGCTTGATGTGGTTCTACTTCATGATGGCGTTGCTGCTGCTCATCGGCATTGGTTTCGCGGTCATTATATACCGCAGCGTGCAGCGGCCGATGCTGCAGCTGATTAAGGGGGTACGCAGACTGAAGCAGGGGAATTATGCTTTTCGGCTTCCGGTGAACGGGCAGAGTGAATTTCATTATCTATTCTCCGAGTTCAACCGCATGAGTGAGGAGACGCAGGAGCTGATCGAGAAGGTGTATGTCAGCCAGCTCAGAATTAGGGACGCTACGCTGAAGCAACTGCAGTCCCAGATCAATCCGCACTTTTTGTATAACAACTTTGCCTTTATTCAGAGCATGACCCAGATGGGGAACCGGGAGGCAGTCATCGCTTTTACCCAGCATCTCAGCCAGTATTACCGGTATACGACCCGTACCGAAATGACAACAACCCGCCTTGATGAAGAACTTGAGTTGATTCAAAGCTATCTGGAAATTCACAGGATGCAGATTCCAAGGTTGGACTATGACATCGATGTGCCTAGACATCTTCGGTGTTGGTCCATTCCAAGGCTCATTATTCAGCCGGTTGTGGAAAACGCGATTGTGCACGGCATCGAGAATTCGCTCAACGATGGGCTCATACGCGTAACCGGCCGCATGGAAGAGACACATGCGGTTATCACCGTGGAGGATAACGGGGGAGGAATCAGAGCCGAGGATCTTGAGCATCTTCGGAGCAGGATGAACCGTACGATGGATGAGAACATGGGATGCGGCCTGTGGAACATTCACCAGCGTCTGCTGCTGTATAACGAGGACGGGAATGGTCTTAGCTTTGCCCCCTCCGAACTGGGAGGATTGAAGGTAGTGCTCCGCTTCCGTGTTCAAGAAGAGAAATCGCTTAACAAGCACAAGCATTCGGAGGGATCAGAATGATATCGCTGCTTATCGTAGATGATCACCCGCATCAGGCCGACGGAATCGCCCATATTGTGACGGAGTCAGGGCTTCCGTTTATAGGAGCGGTTTATAAAGCATATTCCGCGAAGGAGGCGCTCGAGTGTTTTGCTGCCCACCGGGTTGACATTGTCATTACGGATATTCGGATGCCGGAGATGAGCGGGATTGAACTGATCAGCCGGATAAGGGAGAGCTCCAGACAGGTAAAATGCGTGCTGCTTTCCGGTTACGCCGAGTTCGAGTATGCCCAGCGGGCGATGGAATTACATGCTTCGAAATACCTCATGAAGCCGGTCAAAGATTCTGAGCTGCTGGATACGCTGCACAAGCTTCACGGTGAGATTATGACGGAGGCGAATCGGACCCAGATGTACCAGCAAGCAGTTCACGCAATGCGGGTGCATACCCCCCTGATCAGGGAAGCGTTCCTTCGGGATCTTATCGAAGGCAAGGCGATTCTGCGACGTGACCTGGAGCGGCGGTTGCAGGCCCTTGAGCTTCCGTTTACCGCCGGAGATGAGGTGTTGTTTTTTGCCATCCAGCTCGAGGATGACCTGTCGGGCTACAACGGGCATGACAAGGCATTGATCAGTTACGCAGTCGGCAATATCGGAGAAGAACTGCTGCAGGATTCATTTGATGTCTGGTATACGGCCATGAATGATCGGATCATCGCATTTGTGCTCAAGCCGAGGGAGAATAAAGGGCTGCACGCCGCAGACAGACTGGAGCGCAGGGCCAAGGAATTTCAGCGCAGCGTCTATCGGTATCTGAAACACATGATCTCGGTAGGGATTGTAAGCAGCCCGGTAGCTTTCCCCGATGAACTGAACGAGGCCTCTCACAAAAGCCGTCTGTTGTTCCGCAACCGGGAGGATAAAGTGGCTGGCCTGTTCGCTATCATCAGTGAACTTCCGCAGCCGAAGCTGTCGGGACTGATTGATTCCCTATACCAGCCGCCATCCCTCTCCAATCTGATGGAGATCGGGCGCTGGGAAGAAGCGTACGAGAAGCTTCGGGATATTTTTGCCGAGCTTGAACATAAATGGACGGATTCGCCAGAATATGCCCAGGAAGCATTTTTTGTCATCGCTGGTTCCTTCCAGTTTGTCTCGCATAAGGAAGGCAAGCAGCTGGTCGATATGATCGGCCCTTTATATGCCTCGATGCTGGAGAAGCATACGACCTGGGATTTGCGGAGCTTTCGCGACTGGGCTTTCAAGTCGCTTCAGTGCATAGCAGAGCTAGCCGAAGAACAGAAGCCGGGATACAGAAGCACGACACTTTCTCTTGCCCAGCGCATCCAGCAATATATTGAGCGTCACTTGAACGAGGACTTATCTCTGCCGCTTATTGCAGAGGAGCTTGGGTTTCACCCGGCCTATCTCTCTAAAGTGTATAAATCGGAAACAGGGCAGACGCTAAGCGATTACTTGCTGAAACGACGGATGGAGCATGCCGCTGTCCTTCTGCGAAAGACGGATTCCAAAATATACGAGGTGGCCGAACAGACAGGCTACCAAACGGCGCATTACTTTATCAAGCTGTTCAAAAATTACTACGGCGTTACCCCGCAGCAATTCCGCCAGGGCCAAAGCGGTAAAAGATAGGCCAACAAGTCAACAAGAAAGGAGTGGCTGTTATATGACATGGTGGAGCAGCAACAGGCTCAGGCTGATCCAGAATAATCTGCGTGAAGTCGACGCGAATATGGACGTTGATGCGCTCATCCATCAGCTTAAGCAACTGGAAGCCAATGTACTGATGATGAATGCAGGCGGCATATTTGCCTTCTATCCGTCCCGACTTCGCTATCATTATGTAACTCCCTACTTGAAAAAGGATCTGCTAGGCGAAGCGATAGCCAAAGCTCACGCGAACGGGATTCGCTTCATTGCCCGGTTCGACTTCAGCAAGGCGCATGAGTCGGTGTTCAGGCAGAGACCGGAATGGTTCTACCGTACTAGGGAAGGACGGGAGGTGAACTATTACGGCATCGTTCACACCTGTCTGAACGGGGGCTATCAGCAGCGTTATTCCCTTGATATTTTGACAGAAGTGTTAAGCAGCTATGATGTGGACGGCGTATTCTTTAATATGTTTGGTTATCAAAACTGGGATTACAGCGGGAATCATTACGGCATCTGTTATTGCGACAACTGCAGGACGCGTTTTCGGGAAATGTATGGTCTTCAGCTTCCGGAGCCAGAGCAGCAAGATGACTTCGTGTACAGGAAGTATCGCGAATTCCAAGAGATCACCGCAATGGAAATGCTGGATACCATCCACGATCATATCAAGGCGTTGAATCCGCAGACAGCGATCAGTACCTATCATCCACATAAGGTGGATATCGTTAGGCATGAGTCGGCTACCGCATTAAATCGCGCTTCTTCGAAATGGTTGTATTCGGCTGCGGAGAACGTGATGCCGATTTCCGGCAGCTATGATGACAAGCTGTCAAGCAACTGCTCCATTAACGCCATCGACCTGACCTACAGGTTCACAGGGGTATCGCGATATGAAACCGAGATTAGGCTGTACGAAAATTTGGTGAATGGTTCGGGGCTGGATTTTTGCATTATCGGTGTTTTCGAAGATTATCCGGACATGGACAATATGGATAGCGTCGCGAAGGTTTTTCGGTTTCACAAGAAGCACGAGCATCTGTTTGGCAGCTTCTCCTCCATGGCTGACGTTGTGCTCGTGAAGCCGCCGGCCTCCGAGCGGGATTCATATACAGAATACCTGGGACTATTCAAGATGCTGAAGGAGTCCCATATCCTCTTTGATGTGATCTCACAGAATCGATTGGAGCAGCTCCGCAGAAGCAGGGCCAGGGTGGTGGTGCTGCCGGGAATCACAAGGACGACAGCGGAGGAGCTGGATGTTCTGCTGGAAGCAAGGGATGGCGGCAAGCATATTCTGGCAACGGGAGCGGCCTTGTCCGCTCAAACGACCGCGCTTTCGCGCCTGTTCGGGACTTCGGTGGATACGATCATCGCCGACACGACGGCCTCCTATATGGTCGTGGATGATAAGGCCATGTACCCTGAGCTTGAGCGAAAGCAGTGGGTTATCGTCCAAGGTCCTTTTGCAGTCCTTCACCCCGGAAGCCAGGCATCCGCAAAACTCCCCTATATGGCGCCATCCAGCTTCGGACCGCCGGAGCGGGCGTACGGGCATGAGCTTACGGACCGCTATGGTCTCGTTCTATTCGGGAATACAACGGATAGCAAGGGGATGGGGGCGTACATGGGCTGGAACGTTGGCCGTTTGTACCATGACCACGGTTTTGCGGACCATAAATATATCGTATGCGGGGCGATACGACACTTGTTGAACGGAACTGCGACACTGCGCGCCAGAGCTCATCCCAGCGTGGAGATCAACCTCCACCGGTTGCCGGATGAATCCTATATGCTGCAATTGTTGAATTTATCGGGCTTTAATGGATCGACCTATGAAGCGCCGATTGATATGCATGATATTGAGATTCAATTGCGAGGAATCGGCCAGGTTGACCATGTGGAAGCTTTGGTTGATGGTCAGACGGCTGAGCTTCAAAGGGACGAAAACTTGATCGCCCTCAAGATTCCCAAGCTTGGGGTCTATGCCGCCTATCATCTGCAGGGTAACACGTAGGGCACAGTTGTCACAAAAAGGAGGAACTTATTCATGTCCGCTAACGAATGGTGGTGGCATCAGCCGCTTCGCATCATCCAGCCCAACATGCAGGTGAAGGACACGGCGCGGATTGACCCTGAGCGGCTGGCCAAACAACTGAAAGAGATGTGTGCCAATACGGTTGTTTTTAATGTGGGCGGGATATACGCCTGGTACAGGAGCGAGGTTCCGTTTCACCACGTGAATGAATTTCTGCCGGATCAGGGGGATCTGCTGCAGGAGATGATTGAGTGCTTTCATCGGGAGGGCTTGCGGTTTGTGGCAAGATACGATTTCAGCAAGGCGGATGACTTCGTATATCAGCATCGGCCAGAGTGGTTTGTGCGAAGCAAGGACGGAGAACCGGAGATCATCGGAGCCAAGCGGCCGGGGAATTGGTCGCTATTGATGTCCACCTGCATCAATACCGGATATCGCAACGAAGCGCTGGCTGTGCCGGTACTGCGGGAAACGCTGAATCAATATGATATCGACGGCGTTTTTTTCAATAATCCGGGTACGATTCCTTGCTTGTGCGGAAATTGCCAGGACAAATACCAGGAGCTGTACGGATATCCGATGCCGGAGAATCAAGCCGAGCTGGACCGAACCTGGGGCTCGATATGTCTTCGCCACAATATGGAGCTGCTGAACGGCACGATCAAGGAGATCCGGAAGGAGGTGCCGGTACTCGGGTATTATAATCTGTTTCATGAAAGCTTAGAGGATCGGAAGGCCGGAAGCGATCTGCTATGCACAGAGCCGCAAAATGTCCTTTCTCGCGGGTATCGCCATATCCCGGAATTTTGGAAGCCTGCGCTGAGCATTAAGCTGGGCCGGGGCAAGGCACTCGCCGCTCCGCCGCTCGGCATTGTTCATTCCTGCCCCGGGATGGATTGGAGGCATACCGGGATGCCGCCGGCTGAATACGCGTTCTGGTTGGCACAAATTCCGGCATATGGGGGCCAGATTTGGCATTCGTTGACCGGAATTCCTGACACGATTACGGATAAGCGTATTCTGAGAACGGTAAAGGCTCATAACTCCCGGGAAGAGAAGTTGGCAGAAGAGATGCATGAAGTAGAAGCTCTGGCGGAGACAGCCCTGCTATGGCATTCAGGCAGGTCGGTAGGGGGCTGGGCGGACGGGCTTGTCAGCCGCCAAATTCCGTTTGACATCCTGCCGCAGGAAGAAGCCGGCCTGGTGACGTTGAAACGGTATCGCACTGTAATCGTTCCGGAATTGTATCCGATCGGCCAGAGGGAACTGTCCTCGTGGCGGGCATATGTAGAGCAAGGCGGAAACCTCGTGGTGGAGGGGAGATTAAGCAGCGGCCCGTTCAGGAAGGAGCTTGCCGACCTGCTTGGCATTGAGCCTGCCATGACGGTCAGCGAGCATTTGACGGCAAGCTACCTGCGGTTCGAAGGAACCGCAAATCCGCTGCAGAAGGGGATGGAGGATACACAGCTGATTCCCCATAGGGGGCATGTTGTTTACTGCAAGCCATCCCCTGACGCTCACGTTCTGGCCACGCTGGTGCCGCCGTTTTCTCCGCTGGAAAGTGTCGGAGCTCCGCCGGAGAGAGCCTCTCTATCCGTGCCCAGAACCGATATTCCACTCGTGGTAAGGCATGAGAAGGGTCTGGGGAGTGTGCTGTTCCTAACGTTTTCGCTCAGTGAATTAATTGATGAATTTAAACTAGGAGAGCATTATCAGCTGCTGGACAATCTGATCGATTTAAGTAACCGGGGGGAACGGCTGCTGCGCGTTGCGCCGAATGCCGGACTTCAGGCTACAATATACCGCAACCGGAACGGCTTCCTGCTTCATTTTGTCAACGGAACGGGAAGAAGACCGCTAGCCCAGCCGGTTCCGCTTCATCATCTTGAGGTGAGGCTTCCTCTCTCGTTAACAGGCGGGATCGCGGAAGTGAATGGCCTGCTGGAGAACGGGAAGCTTCCCTTTACGACAGACGGCGCTGAGCTGCGGTTTACCGTGCCGCAGGTTCAAGTTTGGGAAGCTGTGAAAATCACCTGCGGGCATAAGGAACCCGAGCAGGCACGCTGACAATCGTTCGAATAGCAGGGGCACCTTAGATAGAGGCGGATAATCCTGGAAACCAAGATCAGATTCTATATATGGCAGGAGAGGGGAACAGAAGAATGACTGTACAATTGGACAACGCAAGAATCGGTTTTATCGGAACGGGCGTTATGGGAAGCAGCATGGCCAAGCATTTACAGCAGGGAGGATACAAGCTTTCCATTTATACACGGACCAAAGCGAAAGCACAGGAGCTGCTTGATCTGGGGATGGAATGGAAGGCCTCCCCGGGAGAGCTGGCTGCCGAATGCGACGTCGTGATCACGATGGTGGGTTATCCAAGTGATGTTAGAGCTCTTTATCTGGGTGAGGACAGAGTGATTGATCATGCACGGCCAGGGACATACCTCATCGATATGACAACATCAAGCCCGCTTCTGGCCAAGCAAATTTATGAATCGGCCTGCTTAAAGGGGCTGCATGCGTTGGATGCCCCTGTATCAGGGGGAGATGTTGGGGCAAGGAATGGGACGCTATCCATCATGGTGGGAGGAGATGACCAAGCGTTCAACACCGTCCTCCCGATCTTTGAACAGATGGGCAACCGCATCGTACTGCAGGGAGGTCCTGGAGCCGGTCAACACACGAAGATGGTGAATCAGATCGCCATAGCTTCCAATATGGTTGGGGTATGCGAAGCGCTTGTGTATGCTGCGGAGGCGGGTCTGGATCTGAAAAAGGTGCTGAGCAGCATTGAGACAGGCGCTGCCGGGAGCTGGTCTTTGAGCAACCTTGCCCCTAGGATCATCGAGGGAGACTTCGAGCCTGGCTTTTATGTGAAGCATTTCATCAAGGACATGGAAATTGCGCTGCAGGTGGCGGATGACATGAAGATTGAGCTTCCAGGCCTATCGCTGGCTCGTCAGTTATATGCCCGGATCGCTGAAGCCGGGTTAACCGAGAAGGGAACGCATGCGCTTTATCTGGCTTGGGATAAGAATGAAGGTGCACAAGGGGGCGAAGGAGGGCGTTATCATCCATGAGGCACTTAAAGATAGGTGCCCTAATCAAGGGTGTCTACGCGGAGGAAGTTATTCCCTATTACCTGGATCATGGCTTTGAAAGCTTTGGCATCACTTACTGGCAGACGACAGGCGACATCGATCTTAAAGAGCAAGCCAAGCGAGTTCGCGAGCTGCTGGGCGGCAGCGGAGCTGTTGTGTCCAGCCTGACGGTTTTTGGCAATCCCCTAACCGGTACCGGCGATAATGCCGACACCTTGGCAAGCTGGGAGCGCGCGATCGACCATGCCGCCGCATTCGGCTGCGACGTGGTATCCGGATTTACAGGACGGATTCCGGACGAACCGATCCCGGCTTCTTTGCCGAAGTTCAAGCAGGTATTCGGCGAGCTTGCCCGCAGGGCAGAGGATCGCGGAGTCCGCTTGGCCTTTGAAAACTGCGATATGCACGGCACATGGGACAAGGGCGACTGGAACATCGCCCACAACCCGACTGCATGGGAGCTTATGTTTGACGCGCTGCCGAATGACAACCTGGGACTGCAGTGGGAGCCGTGCCATCAGATGGTCAGCCTGATCGATCCGATTGCCCAGCTAAGGAGATGGGCATCCAAGATTTTTCATGTACACGGCAAGGATGCCACCATCGCATGGGATGTCATTCGGGAGCATGGCATCCATGGTCCTCATCCGTTTGTGTGGCACCGGACGCCTGGCTTCGGGGATACGAACTGGACGGATGTAGTGACGATACTGATGCAACAAGGCTATGAAGGCAGCATCGACATCGAAGGCAGGCATGACCCGGTCTTCAAGGACGAGCTGGAGATGAGCGCGCAGGTAAGCTCGCTTCAATATTTGAAACGATGCCGGGGCGGTGAATATGTCACGAATCCACGGATTTCATACGGCAGCGGAAAGCTGTAGCGGGGAGTGAGGCGTTTGAAATACAAGACGGTATTGGCCGGATGCGGCAGCATGGGGACACGCTGGCTGGAATACGCGCTGAAGCGAAACGATGTGGACCTCGTTGCCCTCGTGGATGTTCAGCCGGAGAAGGCCCTTGAGGCTATGCAGCGCTTCGGCCTGAAGCTGCCGGTGTATGAAGCGGTGGCCGAAGCAGTTGCTTCCGAGGGAGTCGATCTGCTGCTGGACACTTCCATCCCGGAAGCGCATGCCGCCAATGCCATTACGGCAATGGAGCATGGCGCGAACGTGATGATGGAGAAGCCGATGGCACTTTCCATGGAAGATGCCGTTCGTTTGATCAACGTGTCGGATCGTACTGGACGAAGCTGTGCAGTGATGCAAAATCGACGCTATACCAAGGAGATCAGAGCTTTGAAGGCGGAGCTTGACACCGGCCGGATCGGTCCTCCGGGCTTTGTGACAGCCGATTTTTTTCTCGGTCCGCGATTTGGCGGCTTTCGGGAAATGATGGCACACCCTCTGCTCATTGATATGGCGATCCACACGTTTGATGCAGCAAGATATTTAATCGGGTCGGATCCCATGGCCGTGTATTGTCACGAATTTAATCCGGACGGCTCCTGGTATCAGGGTAATTCGTCAGCTGTCTGCATATTCGAGTTCAGCTGCGGAGCGGTATTTTCATACAACGGAAGCTGGAGCGCGGTAGGGCATTCCACCTCCTGGGAGGGAGCATGGCGGCTTGTCGGACCCAAGGGAACGATGCTGTGGGACGGCGATCATGAGCCAGTGTATGAAGGAGCGGATGCATTGGAATCAGCCTCGGCTGCCGGGAGGCAGGGTTCGTGGTATGGGCCAGAACGAAGAGAGGCATGTCTTGACGAGATGTTTGATTCATTGAAGTCCGGCAAACGCTCGGAAACGGATATCAGTCACAATATTCACAGCTTGGCGATGACGCTGGGCGCTGTCGAAAGCGCAAAGCGGCAGGCGAAGGTATGGCTGCCTGAACTAAGCTGTATGTAGGCCGCCGGGACGGGATCATCCATTGTTGCTGATCGTTAGCTTGTGAAGCGAAAGACTAAAAACGAAAGCGACTGGCAGGCCCTAACAAGGTGCCCGTGGCCAGTCGCTTGTTCCTTTTAGACGAGAAAGAAAGAAACACCCAAAATAATATAAACCGCTAGAAGCAGCAGTCCCTCATACCAGTTGGAATCGCCGTCCTGCGTAATGGAGCGGGCGATAAACACGGCTACGCCGATCGCTAACAGCTCCAGGGTCGTAAATACGATATCCATCGTATTGCCGAGGAAGAAGCTGATAAACACAAGCACAGGGGCTACAAACAGGGCGATTTGCAGACTGCTGCCGACGGCGATCTCAACGGCCGCTCCGATTTTGTTCTTCATCGCCAGCATGATCGCTGCGCTATGCTCGGCGGCATTGCCGATGATGGCAACGAGGAAGGCGCCCACAAACAGCTCGCTGAGACCGTATTGATGGCTAATCGGCTCCAGCACCCCGACAAGCCATTCACTGACAAAGGCGACCATCACTGTTGCAATGACGAGATAAACGATCGAGCGCTTTTTGGACCAGGCCGGCTCATGCTCATGCGCAAGCGCATCTTCATCGTTGCTGTCGCTGACATCTGCCAAGTATTCCTTATGTGTAATCATGGAGAACACGAGCCACGCTAAGTAAGCGACAATCAATATGCCGGCGACAATCAGACTGAGCATCTTGATGCCTTCGGTTGTGATGGAATGGGTGTTCAGAAACACAGCCGGGATAAACAAGGCGATGATGGACAGCGTCATCAGGGAGCCGTTAAGGCTTGCCAGCGTGGCGTTGTATCTCTGGATTTTAAATTTCAGCCCGCCCATGAACAGGCTCAGCCCGAGCACCAGCAGCAGATTGCCGATGATGGAGCCGGTGATGCTCGCTTTGACCATGTCGTACAGCCCTTCTCTAATCAGCAGGATCGCAATGATCAGCTCTGCTGCGTTGCCGAAGGTGGCGTTCAGAAAGCCGCCCAGGCGCTGTCCGGCGTAGTGGGCTACGCTCTCGGTCGCCCGGCCGAGAAACCCGGCTACAAAGATGACCGCAATCGCGGACAGCAGAAATTGAACGGTTGTGTTCCAGCCGGCAAAGTGTCCGGCCGCGCTCAGCAGGAAGGTCAGGATGAGCAAGATCGGCTTCAACCGCTTTTTTATCATCGTATGCACCCCGAATCCGATGGTTTTGTAGTAATTTGTCTAAGCTTCGCTGGAGGAAGATGTCGTTCGGTACCATATCCTTCATGTAATATACCCATTTTTTTCGAAAAATTAATGATTCATCTGCGCTTGGCATTTGCTTTTTGGGCCTGTTAGGATTTACAATAACTGATAATGAGGTGAAGGAGGATATGGCATGACGGAACAACTTCAACTGGATAGCGGTTTGATTCGGATATCGGATGATGTCGTCTCGAAAATTGCCGGACTGGCGGCGCTGGAAACACCCGGAATTGCAGCCATGTCAGGCGGATTATCCGAAGGATGGGCCAAGCGGCTGAGCGGAAAGAATGTGCAAAAAGGTGTTACGGTGGAGGTAGGTCAGCTTGAGGCGGCCATCGATCTTCGGATTATCGTGCTCTATGAGACGCCGATTCATGAAGTCTGCCGTATGCTTCAGCAGAATGTCCGCGAAGCGGTGGAAAGCATGACCGGACTTCGAGTCGTCGAGGTGAATGTCAAGGTCGAGGGCGTTGCCTTCAAGGATGACATCATGGATGATGTGCCGCAAAGAACGAAATAGTCATCGGGGAGTACATACCCTTCCCGAAGCATAAAAAAAGACTACACGGATGTCCGGTAGTCTTTTTTTACTACAGATTTTACCTGTTCCTCTTTGACAGGGCGGTTGCTGTCCCTTGAAATGCTCAGCATAATGCCCATGCTCAGCATCATGACAAGCAGGGAAGAGCCGCCGTAACTGATGAACGGAAGGGTAACCCCTGTGATCGGAATCGTATTGGTGACTCCGCCGATATTAATAAAGGATTGAATCGCAATCAGTCCCATAATGCCGACCCCGGTCAATGTGCCGAACGGGTCGGAGCAGCGAAGCGCGATAATGATGCCCCGCAATATAAAATACAGATACACCAGCAGGAAGATGCAGGTGCCGATAAAGCCGAACTCCTCGCCGATGACGGAGAAGATAAAGTCGTTATAAGGGTTCGGCAGATAGTGCAGCTTCTGGATGCTCTCGCCGTAGCCCGCGCCTGTAATGCCGCCTTGGCCAATCGCGATCAAGGATTGAACGAGATTGTAGCCTGTGTTGGACTCGTCCTGGAACGGGTCCAGAAACGCCTCGATTCGGCCGACCTTATAATCTTTAGATGCCTCGTCGGAGGGGCCGCTCGAATCGAACAGGGAGCCGACTCCGAGTGTAAGCACCAATCCTAGAACGACGAGGGATATACAGCCGAGAATATGCTTCAGGCTTGCTCCGCCTGCGTAGATCACCAGGCCGCACGTAGCGACCAGGATGAAGCAGGAGCCCAGATCGGGCTGCAGCATAATTAAACCTGCCACGACGCCAACGATGATCAGCACCGGGAAAAATCCGCCTTTCCATTGACGGATCCGCTCCCCTTTTTTGGATATCAGCGCGGCCAAGTATACAATGGTGGCGATTTTCGCAAGCTCGGTAGGCTGGATTCCCAGGCTGAACATGTTAAACCAGCTCCGGGCGCCGTTGGTAGCCGATCCGATGATGATCAGCAAGATGAGCAGAATCAGTGTTAGGAAAAACACCGGAATAAACAATTTTTTGTATATCTTGTAATTGATGTTCATTGCGACCAGCATCACGAGCAATCCAAGAGCGGCAAATACCCCCTGCCTCTTGGTGAAATAGAGCGGGTCGTAATTAAATTTCTCGTTGAAGACGGCCAAGCTTGAGCTGGAACTGAATACCATGATCAGTCCGAATCCGACCAGCAGCAGGGTAAGAATAAGCAATTGAAAATCTGGCGTCCCTCTTTTGGTCTGGGGCTGGGGATTGGTCGTTTTCATCATAAGATGTTACCACTTACGCTTCCAGGAGAGCCTTGAGCTCCTGCAGCTTTTTGTTGGCGATGTTCATCACCGGAGACGGTGCCATCGTTTCATACTCAAGGCCGTGCGGGAATGTCGCTCTGCCCATGTATACGGCTTCAATCTTAAGGATGGTGTCCGGCTTCTCCAGCTTTCCTTCAACCACGCGGGTATTGAAGCGGAGGAAGTACTCATCGTTATTTTTTTTATCTTCAATTTTCAAATCATATGTAGCGCGGTAGTATTCCCACTGCCAACGAATAAAGCCGACCTTCTCGGCGCATTCGTCGAGATAAGCCAAATCGCTTTGCATACCGTCCAAGCCTGTATTTTCAAAAATCATGCGGCGTTAACCCCCTTAATATTCCACTAGCAAAGTTCTTTAATATGATAGTATGTTTCAGGAACTTGTGCAAGCCTGAAGCTCTTGTGAGCCTTCAATTTGCAGCCCTTTTATCCGAAGGGTGTTTTCGTGTAGGACAGATCTCTATCTTTTCTGTTAGAATAAAAGTAATTTTCCAGCCCGATCCGTTTGCTGCTTCCCGCTCCGGCAGGGGTATATATTTCATGATGCCCAAATAACTGACGGAAAAGAGGGAAGTCCGATGAATCGAATCGTGTATGATACGGAGTATTATGCGGTGGAGGAGCATGACGGGAAGGAGATCGCGGTGATTGACCATATGCCGGAATCGGCGGCGGTGGTAGTCATTCATGAAGGCTGCCTGCTCATGGTTCGCCAGCACCGGGAGGCGGTGTCAGCGTCGACATGGGAGCTGCCGGGCGGAACGATCCGGCATGACGAGGACAAGGTCACGGCTGTTCAGCGGGAGCTTGCCGAGGAGACCGGCGTGCTGTGCAATGAACTTACATATATGGGAGAGGCTTACCCTGCAGCCTCGCTGACCAATCGCAAGGTGCATTTTTATTATACCGATGACATCAAGAGAGCGGCAGAGCCGGAGCCAGACGATGGAGAGGATGTGGCTGCCATCTGGGTTCCTTTACGTGAGGCCTGTCATACGATCAAGGAGGGAGGCCAAGTGGATCAGATGGTAGGACACGGGCTGTTTCTCTCCATGCTGCATGGCTTGCTGCCGACGAACACCAGCCGATAGGCTAAAGGAAGGATGATCAGAGATGAAGGAAGTGTTCTGGGAGCAGTGGTTCCCGACAATGGTCGCCTGGCGGCGGCATCTACATAGCCATCCGGAGCTGTCTTTTCACGAGCGGGAGACGGCGGCATATGTCGCCGAACGGTTGAGGGAGATCGGCATCGAGGTGAGAACAGGCGTCGGCGGTCACGGTGTGATCGGCAGCCTCAAGGGCGGAAAGCCGGGCAAAACGGTGGTGCTTCGCGCGGATATGGACGCCCTTGCGATTCAGGATGAGAAGGATTGCGAGTATGCATCGAAGGTTCCGGGCGCCATGCATGCCTGCGGGCATGACGGCCACACCTCCATGCTGCTGGGCGCAGCGGCTTATTTTGCATCCCGGCCGGAGGAAGTGGAGGGCGAGATCCGGTTTCTGTTCCAGCCTGCGGAGGAGGTGTGCCCGGGCGGGGCCATCGAGATGATCCGGGATGGCGCGCTTGAAGGAGCTGACGTCATATACGGGCTTCACCTCTGGACCCCGCTGCCGGTCGGCCAGGTGGCGAGCGCTCCGGGGCCATTGATGGCATCGGCGGATGAATTTTTTATCGATATCACCGGGCGCGGCGGTCACGGGGGCATGCCTCATGTCACATCAGACGCCCTTGTTGCCGGAGCGGCGCTGGTCATGCAGCTGCAGACGATTGTCAGCCGCTCGGTGGATCCGCTTCAGCCTGCGGTGGTCACCGTAGGCACGTTCCAGGCCGGCACCGCGCAGAACGTGATTGCCGGCACAAGCCGGATCACCGGCACGGTGCGCACCTTTGACGAGGAGACGCGTCTGATGGTCCGCAGGAAGATTGAGGCGATGGCGGCATCGGTAGCGGAAACCTATGGTGCGCAGGCGTCGGTATCCTATCTGATGGGCTATCCGCCGCTGGTGAATGATGAGGCGGAGACCGCGCGCTTTTTCCGCACCGCACCGAAGGTGTTTGAGCCGGGCGCCATCAAGGAGTCGACCAAGCTGATGCCGGCAGAGGACTTCTCCTACTACCTTCGCGAAATCCCGGGCTGCTTCATATTTATCGGGGCGGGCAACGAGGAGAAGCAGGCGGTATATCCGCATCACCATCCGAAGTTTGATTTCGATGAGGATGCGATGCTCTATGGAGCGAGGCTGCTGACCGAGCTTGTCCGCGCTTATCAGCGTGGGGAATAAGGGAGGAGCCAGCAGCGGAAACGGTCCGGACCCGGACCGATGCATGAACCTTGGCAATTGGGAAATAATATGACATCATAACCGGAAGTTCAGATCCAGCTTAAATGGATGTGAGCTTCTTTTTTTAGCCAAGGAGGTCATCGATGTGGAACAGAAGCCTTGTATTGTCCAGCGGGACCGGACCGTGCTGCTGGAAACAGCTCACCCGTCCTTCCAGAAGGCCCGGGCAGAGCTGGCGCAATACGCCGATCTGGTCAAAAGTCCGGCCGCATACCATACATATCGCATTACCCCACTATCCTTGTGGAACGCCGCTGCCGCAGGACTGACCGCAGATCACATATGCATAAGTCTCCGGTCGCTTTCCCGGTGGGAGCTGCCTGCGGCGCTGGAGGAAGACATTCGGCGTCTCGTTGCCAGATATGGACAGCTGACGCTGAAGATGCATCCGGCGCGTGATGGCCGGCTGCTGCTTCAGAGCCGGAGTGCATCCGTCCTGGCGGAGCTGAAGGGGTATCCTTCACTGGCCAGCAGCGGTCTCGTCATCCTAAGTGAACTGGAAGCGGAGGCGCCCTCTCGGCTAAGAGGGCTGCTGAAGCAGGAATTGACCCGGCTGGGGTACCCTGTGCTCGATCATGTCGGATATCAGGACGGGCAGTTTCTGCCGCTGGACTGGCGGGACGGGGATCGAAGCGCGTCCGGACAAAGGGAACCGGAGCGGCAGGAGCCGCTGTCGGAGCAGACGGGCACTCCCCGGGCCATATCCGCTGCGGCTTCTGCTCAATCAAGTGGGCAGAAAGGCCGCTCTGCAGAGCAAGAAGGCGCGGAGCGGGTCGTCGACGGGATTCTGGCTGGCAGTGTAGCCGCTCCGAAAGGCAGTTTACGGCTGCGCGACTACCAGAGGGCGGCGGTGGACGCCTTCAAGGAGTCGGGCGGTGAGGGAGGCAGCGGCGTGCTGGTCCTGCCCTGCGGAGCCGGGAAGACGATCATCGGGCTCGCTGCGATGCGCGAACTCCAGTGCGAGACGCTGATTCTGACCTCAAATGCCACGTCGGTCACACAATGGATTAGCGAGCTGCTGGATAAAACGACGCTGCTGCCGGAGCAGATTGGAGAGTATACGGGCGAGCATAAGGCGGTTCGTCCGGTGACGGTGGCTACGTATCAGATTCTGACCCATCGCCACCGGAAAGAGGAGGAGCAGTTTCATATGAAGCTGTTCAACGAGCGCCGCTGGGGGCTGATCATCTATGACGAGGTTCATTTGCTGCCTGCACCGGTTTTCCGGGCTACGGCGGATATTCAGGCTACGCGGCGGCTCGGACTGACCGCGACGCTTGTGCGGGAGGATGGCCGGGAGGCGGATGTGTTCTCGCTGATCGGGCCCAAGCGATACGAGATGCCGTGGAAAGCGCTGGAGGAGCAGGGCTGGATTGCGGCTGTCCGCTGTATCGAGGTGAAGGTGCCGCTGCCGGGTCCGATCAAGGAAAGATGCCGGTACAGCGGCAAGCGGGAGCAGTACCGGCTGGCTGCCGAGAATCCAGCCAAGCTGGAGCTGATCAAAGCGCTTGTCCGGCGCCATCCAGGCGCTCAAATTCTGATTATCGGCCAATATCTGAATCAGCTGACCGCCATTGCCGAGCAGCTGCAGGTTCCGCTCATATCAGGCCAAATGCCACAGCAGCGGCGCCATGAGCTGTATGCCTCCTTCCGCCGGGGAGAGACGCCGGTCCTGGTCGTATCCAAGGTGGCCAATTTTGCCGTTGACCTGCCTGATGCGTCCGTGGCGATCGAAGTGTCCGGGACCTTCGGCTCCCGCCAGGAAGAGGCGCAGCGGCTGGGGCGGATTCTGCGGCCGAAGAGCGGTGAGAACCGAGCCTACTTCTATACGCTCGTGTCCAGCGACAGCCGTGAGGAGATGTTTGCCATGCGGCGCCAGCTGTTCCTTGTCGAGCAGGGCTACGTCTATGAGGCGATGTCGATCCCCCTGGCTGAAGAACAGGGACGGAAGCCGGGCCAGATTGGCGCTGCTGCGGAAAGGGAGGTATCAGGCCAGCGATGACCATACGATCAACGGATCACGAAACGATTGCCGGGCTTAAGCCGCGGCAGCGCGCTGTGCTGGATCAGATATGGCGCACATTCGCCGGCACCGGCTTTGATGATGGCAAGCTCCGTGCGCTTCAGGTACAGCGCATGAGCGGGGCTGAAGTCCGGGCGGTCTTTGCCGAGCTGCGCCAGCTTGGATGGGTCCAAGCGGTCATCAAAGCCTGGGGGGAGCGGCTGTATTACATCCCTTTCGACAGGCTGGTCCAGCTTGCGTCGCTTTACGGCGGGCTGGCGGATCGTCCGGATCTGACATCGTCTGTCAGTCTGATCCAGGAGGGAAGGGCCGGCATAGCAACAGATCTGTTCAATGCTTTGGTGTATGCGTCCTTGCATGAGCTGTCACTCACCGCCAAAGGGGTGCTGCACAAGAAGCATATCCAGCGGCTGTCGCAGGTGCTGTCCTTATCCTCTGACGATGTGAGAGGGCTTGAGCTGCCTTACGAACATATTGAAGCGTACCCACCCCATGTGGCTGTTATGTTGGATTTGCTGCTGGCGCTGGGGCTTCTGCGGCTGGACACAGAAGCGCTTGTCCTGCACAGGCCTTCACTGGACGCATGGCTGAAGCTGCCCCGAGCGGCGATGGAGAAGCGGCTGTTGCAGTGTCTGATGCAGCGTTATATGAAAAGTGAGCCGGAATTTCAGCACGCGGCATGGCTGCTGTGCAGTCCTCGGCTAGCGGCCGGAGTGTGGCATGCCGACACCCAGCTGCTGCAGCAGCTGGAGGAGAAGCGGCTGCTGCCTGAAGCGAACCGGAGCCGGCTGCTTCAGGCACTGAAGGCGTGGCTTCAGTTGCTGAGCGGAGCGGGCTGGCTGGATCTTGGCGAGAACGAGCGCGGAGACACGCTGTTCCGCTGGCGCATGCGGACAGGCGCACAGCTCTTGGCTGAGGATATCCCTTGGATGGAGGCGGAGGGAGAACCTGCTACGCTGATCGTACAGCCGGATTTCGAAGTGCTGATTCCGCCGGATACGCCGTACACGGTCCGGTATACGGCGGCCCGGCTTGCTGAACGGGTGGCCGATGACCATATGTCGGTTTACCGTCTTTCCCGGGAAGCGCTGGCTATGGCTGCGGACGCGGACCTAAGTCCCGGCCAGGCCATTTCCTTTCTGGAGGCGCATGCGGCCGGGGGCATCCCGGACAATGTGGCTGCGGCTCTGCGGCAGTGGTCGGCGGAGATCGGGCGAACGGCCTTTATGGAGCTGACCGTGCTGGCCTGCACGACTTCGGACGAAGCAGATCTGATCGAGAATCATCCTCGGCTCAAGGACGATATCAAGCGACTCGGCCCTCTGTATTTTGCCGTCCAGGCGGACAAGGTCTCGGACATCCGCAAGCTGCTGACGGCAGCAGGACTGCCGCCAAGACGCGGCATGGCGACACTGGAAACGATGGAGCAAGCGGCTGGGATGGCGCATATGAGCCCTATCAGCCCGCCTGTCCCGGCAGTCACCGACAAATATGGCAGCGAAGCGGTGAAAGCGGGCAATGAGAGAGCAGATGACCGCCCTTCCGCGCCTTCTTCCGGTCTTATCCGCATGTCTCATCCTGCGTTGCTGTACAGGCCGGATGAGGCCGAGCTGAAGGAAGACAACAGCCCGGACCTGGCCCAGCTTCCGGTGATGTGGACGCGGGATTACCGTGCATACCATCTGTCTACGGCCAAACAAATAATGGAACAGGCGGTACAGCTGGCCCTCAAGGTCGAAATTTCGCTCGAAGGCAAGAGAAGGGAGTTTATTCCGGTACAGCTGCTGCGGAGCCCGTGGAGGGTCGCTGGCGTCCTCTACGAGCCGGATGCGGATTCCCCTGGCGCCGATGTTCAGCTTGGCGAGGGGCAATGGCAGGAGATGAGGCTGATTGTTCCATAGCAGGCATTGGATTTCCCCCTTCTTAATAGACGTGCGTTATGCTATGATAAAAGAGTCCACCCACCGGGCGGACCAATCTAATAAAGAAGCGGGATGAGTTCATGAGCGTATCGGAAATCAATACGGTCGATATGGCCGAGGTGCTCACCTATGCCTATGAATTGGGCGATATGATCAATGCTTCCGTCGAAGTGGCGGATTATCTATATTGGAAGCAGGCGGTACAGAACGATCCGGAGATTCAGGCTCTGGTCAGAAAGCTTGAGCAGAAGAAAGAGCTGTTCGAAGAGACACAGCGCTTTGGCCATTTCCATCCGAACTACCATTCGGCGAAGGAAGAAGTAGGCGCGGTCGAAGCTGAGCTGGAGGCCTTCGAGGCTGTCAAGCGCTTCAAGCTGGCCGAGAAGAATCTGGACGATCTCCTGCATACCATGTCGGAGAAAATTGCCTACTCCGTATCAGACAGCATCAAGGTTCCAGGCAATGATCCACTGCCGAAGAAGGGCTGCGGAAGCGGCGGCGGGTGTCAGTGCGGCTAGTGCATCTGGCCGGATGACCGAGACGAAAGTGAAGCGAGGGGAAGAGGATGCTGGCGGAACGCACCGGTTACATCATATGGGTAAGCGACGTTAAGGCTGCGAGAAATCTGGAGAAATACGGCAGCGTACATTATATTTCGCGCAGAATGCATTATGTCGTCATGTACGTCAATGCAGACCGTGCTGAAGAGATTATGAAGAATATCCGGAGGCTTTCCTATGTTCGCAAAATTGAACGATCCTACCGGAATGAGATCAAGACGGAATACAGCAGCAAAGTTCCTGACAAGACCAAATATTTCGGACCGTAATCTGAACGGTTGTCTACGGTTCGCCGCGTCCCATCAGGAATGATGCCAAGCTCGCACGAGCGGCCGAAAGGCCGCTTGTTTTTTTATGCGTCATTTTTTTATCGTGTATTCACCGGTGACTGGCATAATTTGCATTCTAGCGCGATAAAATGATAGAGACACTGGATAAAAATGCAGAAGATTCTAAATTTTACTCAATTGTTCACATCATGTCATGTTTCAATCTTGTGAATATAAGTGGAATGATGTAATATGTTGGGTATATATACTTAGATATAAAGACCCATTTGGTGGAGAGTGATATTCCATGCGCGACAAAGGGACGGAGCGGTGGAGCACCTACGAGCCGTTTTATATAACACTCAATGATAAAAAGGTAGCCGACATCGTCATAACGAACCACGCGAAGAATCGATATACAGACCGGGTGAAGGGCGTTACCACATCGCATGAGGAGATTGGCTCCTGGATGTGGGAGTGCCTGAAGCAGGACCGGATTGTGCCTTACTACCGGAATGAACAGGACGTCTATCTGATCGATGACGACCTGGTCGTTGTGGCCGAATTCGCCGAACTGGAGGAAGAGCGGGATCTGATCGGAAATCCGCTGCACCGGATGATTATTATTACCTTTTTGGGACGGATGTCGGAAACGATTGAGCTTCGTGATCTGAAATCCTATTATTCCTGGCTGCGTCATTCCCGGCGGATGACGTTGATTAAGAACAGCCGCAAACGGAAATAAGGAGCCGCATCAGGGTCATCACCTAAGCGGAATTTAAGCGTAACATATAGGAATCGACATGCGAGCGAAAGCGCGGATGTCTTTTTTGAATGCGCTTGTATGGTAGAATAAACGGTATAGAGGCAGCGAGAGGGGATTGCAGTTATGAATTTTCATCAGCTACATATTTTTTACACGGTGGCGACAGCGGGAAGCTTCTCGGCGGCGGCCCAGGCGCTTCATATGAGCCAGCCTGCGGTGACGATGCAGGTTCAGGCGCTGGAGGAATACTTCGGCACCAAGCTGCTGCATCGCTCCACCAAGCATATGGAGCTGTCCGAAGCGGGGAGGACGCTGCTGCCTTTTGCGCGCAGAAGCTTGGAGCTGTCCCGGGAGACGGATGCGGCGATGGCCGCTTTTTCCAGCAGCTTGCAGGGAAGGCTTCAGCTCGGTGCCAGCCTGACGATCGGAGAATATGTGCTTCCGCGTCTGCTCGGTCCGTTCGGCCGGGAGTATCCGGATATTTCGATCATGCTGAAAGTGATGAACACCACGCAGATTTTGGATGAGATCGCCAGCCATCAGCTGAACTTCGGCCTGATCGAAGCGCCGGTGGATCATCCTGATATGATGCTTGATGCGGTGATGGAGGACGAGCTGAAGCTTATCGTTCCTGCCGATCATCCACTGGCGCAGCAAGGTGGCGAGGTCATGCTGGAGGATGTGCTGGCGTATCCTTTTGTGCTGCGGGAGAAAGGTTCCGGAACCCGCCAGGTGATGGAGGATGTTCTGCATGAGCGAGGCATCGATCCCGGCAGCGTCCGCACCGTTATGGAGCTTGGAAGCACCGGCGCGGTCAAATCGGCGGTCGAGGAAGGGCTGGGGATTACGATGCTGTCCACCTCGACGGTCAAGCATGAGACGGCGCTCGGTCTGGTCAAAATGATTGATATCGCTGATGCATCCTTCAAGCGGAAGTTTTATGCCATTCAGCTGAAATCGGCGCTGCTGCCGATGTCGGCGATGACGTTTTTGTCTTATCTTCGCAAGCGGCAGTGGACTTAATAAGAGAATCAGAACAATCCATAAGAGAGGTAGCTTGAGCGATGAATATACAGGATGAGATAAATCAAAGGGAATGTGATCTGCATACCCACACCCGTGCATCGGACGGGATGAACACGCCGGAAGAGAATGTGCGGCTGGCGCGGGAACGCGGCCTTGCCGCGCTCGCGATTACGGATCATGATACGGTGGCCGGGATCGAGGAAGCGCTCCTTGCCGGAGAACGTGACGGCCTGACCGTCGTTCCGGGCGTAGAGATCAGCACGATGGCTGGAGGCCAGGACATTCATGTTCTCGGCTATTATGTCGATCACCGGGATGAGACGCTGCTTGCGCGGCTGTCCGAACTTCGTCAGACCCGGGAGCGGCGCAACGACCAGATCATCGCCAACCTGCAGCAGCTCGGGATCGATATAACGATGGAAGAGGTGATCGGCGGTCTTGGCCGACCGCTCAAACCGGACGAAAGCATCGGCCGTCCGCATATCGCCGACGCGCTGGTGCGCAAAGGATATGCGGAGACGATGCGCGATGCATTCGACCGCTATCTGGCCAAGGGAGCCGCTGCCTATGCATCCCAGCCACGCATATCGCCGCAGGAAGCCTGCGCCTGGATTCGCGAGGCTGGCGGCGCCCCTGTGCTTGCCCATCCGGGGTTATATGAAGACGATGAGCTTGTGCGCAGCATCATTGAGCAGGCCAAGCCGGCCGGCATTAAAGTGTACCATTCCGATCACGGGCCGGAGGAAGAAGCACGCTACCTGGCGCTGGCCAAGGAGTTCGGCCTGATCGTTACCGCCGGATCGGATTATCACGGCGTCCGGCAGGGGCAGGTGTTTCACGGTGACATTGGCAGCCGCCGGATTTCGATAGACGTACTGGACCGGCTGCGACAAGCATGCCGAACGACCGGTCTGTAGCGGTTGGCGGCTGTTTTCGTTGTTTCCGCTAGAAGGAGAAGGCAGCTCTATCCTAGCCGCGCATCTGCTGGCGGAGCAGCCGCGAGCTGCCTGGGCGCGAAGGCAGGGACGAAGCCTTTTGAAATACAACGTCCCATTGGAACATAACGAACAGACGTGGAATGCACAGGCGTGAAACGCACAGACATGGAATACACAGACGTGGAATACACAGACGTGGAACGAAACAAACAGCCCGGACAAGGTCAGAGCCTTGCCGGGCTGTTTGTTGTGGGGACGCAAGATTTGAACTATAAGCCTGGAACACGCTAGCATATTCTCTCGCTATATAAGACAAGCGCAGCATTTACCCGAGTGTCCATGGCAGATTATGGCTGCGAACACCCGGCGTTAGTTCCGGTTGTTTCTGATTACGTTAGGCAGCTGCTTGATCCGCTCCTCGTCCGGGGTCACAAACAGCGTTTTCTGATTGTCGTAGATGACAAACCCCGGCTTGGCACCGCTTGGCTTGCGGACATGCTTGATCAGCGTGTAATCGACCGGCACGCTGCTGGACTCCTTCGCCTGGCTGTAATAGGCAGCCAGCATTGCCGCTTCCTCCAGCGTAGCCTCGCCATATTGCGCGCTGCGGATGACCACGTGCGAGCCCGGAATGTCCTTCGTGTGAAGCCAGGTGTCCGCTGAAGCGGCCAGACGATTGGTCACATATTCGTTCTGGAGGTTGTTTTTGCCAACGTAAATCTCGATGCCTTCGGACGATGTGAAGACGTGCAGGGTCGGCTTGTCGTTCTTTTTCTTCTTTTTGACCTTTTTGCTGCGGTCTCGCAGATACCCTTGCTGGATCAGCTCATCCCGGATTTCGTCAATATCGTTCAGGGAGGCATGGGCAAGCTGCTGCAGCAGATTGTCGATATAACGGATTTCCTCGCGTGTCTTGCCAAGCTGTTCCTCGATGACGGCCAGGCTGTTTTTGTACTTGTTGTATTTCTTGAAATAGCGCTGGGCGTTATCCGATGGCGACAGCAGCGGATCAAGCGGGATCGTCACCTCGGCCTGATTCTCGTCGTAGAAATTCACGAGTCTCGCTTCACGGTCGCCTTTCGCTATGGCATGCAGGGAAGCGAACAACAGCTCGCCGAATATCCGGTACCGGTCCGCATCGTCGGCTTCAGCCAGATCCTCGTGAAGTTTGTCCAGCTTCTTAATGTTTTTCGTCCGCTCGTTCTGAAGGAAGCGAAGCAGATCGCTGACCTTCTGCTTGACCGCATCGCGCTGGGCCTTCTCGCCGTAGAAATTTTCCATGCATGCGCTGACCGATTCGAATGGCGTCGTTTCCCCGCCCAGCATCGTTAGCGGAATGACGGAAAACACCGATTTTCCTTTGGCATTCTCCCCGGATACCGGCGTGTATCGATGCTCTTTCACCTGCTGCATCACATCGTGAAAGGCGCTCCACAAGCTGCCGCAATCCTTCTCGCTTTCCTCCGCCGAATGGCCGCTGCCTTCGCCCGCGCGGTAGGCGATCTCCGATGCAACCAGCGGACTGAGTCCGCTGAACGCGCCGACAAGCCACGAGACGGCCGGCTGCGAATCGAGCAGGCAAGCATCCCGGAAGGACTCCCCATCCACTTCGAGCGGATTCAGCTTGTGCTGCTCGGGCGGCTCCGTGTAGCTGAAGCCGGGCATGACGACCCGATAGCTGCTGATGGCCGGGGTGACGTGATGGATGCCATCCAGAATCGTGCCCGCCGCCGGATCGACAAGGATGATGTTGCTGTGTCTGCCCATAAGTTCAATGATGATCTTCTTCAGGGACACGTCACCAAGCTCGTCGCGCTGCCGGATCGAGATGTGGATAATCCGTTCCATGCCAACCTGTTCGATGTCCTCAATGATGCCGCTCTCACAGTGCTTGCGCATCAGCATGCAGAACATCGGCGCTTCGGCCGGGTTGAGGAAGCTTTCCTGCGTCAGATGGACCCGGGGATAGGTCGGGTTCGCCGACAGCAGCAGCTTCGCATTTCCTTGCTGGGTGCGCAGATGAAGCACGATGTCGCGGTCGTTTGGCTGATATATTTTATTAATGCGGGAGCCTCTGCACATCTGAAGCTCATGCACAATGGCTCTTGTAACAATTCCGTCGAGTGCCATAATCATTCTCCTATCTTCTCGTTGCCCTTCGCTTGAGCACCTCTCTATGATGCCATAATTCCAGCAAAAACTTAAGGGCTATCGTGTGATAATTCAAGACCTGTCCGAATACATTTACGAATGAGAGGGTGGAAAAGCTGTCATCCGCCGGAACTTGCAATCAACCGGGAGGGAAGGGAAGCATGGAACAAAAGCAATGGCACCAGATGAAGACGGAGGAGCTCCAGCAGGCGCTGCAGCTTGATCCGGACCAGGGCCTCACGGAAGAAGAGGCCGGGGAAAGACGCAAAACGAGCGGATACAACGAGCTGTCCGAGGGCGTGAAAATTTCTCCGGTGGCCCTCTTTTTGAATCAATTCAAGGATTTTATGGTGTTGGTCCTCTTGGGAGCGACCTTGATCTCCGGTCTGCTGGGCGAGTACCTGGATGCCGTCACCATCGTGGCGATTATATTCATTAACGGGATCCTCGGATTTATCCAGGAGTTCAGAGCGGAACGGTCGCTGCGGGCGCTCAAGCAGCTGTCGGCGCCGACCACGAGGGTGGTGCGGGACGGCAAGGTGATTTACATTGCAGCCCGGGAGCTCGTTCCGGGGGATGTGGTGCTGGTCGAAAGCGGCGACCGTGTTCCGGCCGATGTGCGCTGGATCGAAACGAACAGCTGCAGCGTCGAGGAATCGGCCCTGACCGGGGAATCGATGCCGGTGAACAAGCATTCGGCCGAAATCCTTGAGGAGGATGTGCCGCTCGGGGATCAGAAGAACATCGGTTTCATGGGGACGATGGTGACAAGGGGGACGGCCCGAGGTGTCGTCATCCGGACCGGCATGGAGACGGAGATGGGCAAAATCGCCGATCTGATCCAAAATACGGAGTCCCAGGAAACCCCGCTGCAGCACCGGTTGGAGCAGCTTGGAAAGATTCTGATCGGCGTCTCCCTCGGCCTTACGATTCTCGTTGTTGTGGCGGGGATCCTGCATGGACAGCCGGTACCGGGCATGTTTCTTGCGGGCGTCAGCCTTGCCGTGGCGGCCATACCTGAAGGGCTGCCCGCCATCGTGACGATCGCGCTGGCCCTCGGCGTACAGCGGATGATCAAGCGCAAGGCGATCGTGCGCAAGCTGCCATCCGTGGAGACGCTTGGCTGCGCCTCCGTAATCTGCTCGGATAAAACGGGCACGCTCACCCAGAATAAAATGACGGTCACCCGGGTGTGGCTCGGGGGGCGTACGATGGAGGTGACCGGGCAAGGCTATGAGCCTGCCGGACAAATTCTGCTCAAAGGAAAACCGGTTGAGCTCCGTTCCGATCAGGCGCTGCGCCGCCTGCTCCAGGTCGGGGGGCTGTGCAACAACGCCGAGATTATAGAAACGGCGCAGGAGGAAAGCCGCAGCCGCCGCAAAGGGAAGGAAGCGGAGCCGGCAGCCGTCTGGGAGCTGAAGGGGGACCCGACGGAGGGCGCGCTGCTGACGCTGGCTTCGAAGATGGGACTAACCCAGACAAGCCTGGCGAACATGTACCAGCGGGACAAGGAATTCCCGTTTGATTCCACGCGCAAGCTGATGTCCGTCATCGTCAGCCATCAGGGAGGCCGCCTGCTGTGCACAAAGGGCGCCCCGGATGTGCTGCTGGATAAATGTACGTATATATTGTGGGACGGCAATGTCGTTCCGCTGACGCCAACGCTGCGTCAAAAAGTGCTCGGCGCCAATGAGAAGATGGCCTCCGAGGCGCTGCGGGTGCTCGGACTCGCTTACCGGGACCTGCGTCCGCATGATAGACCGGAGAGCGAGACGGAAGCGGAATGCCAGCTGATCTTTATCGGGCTCACCGGCATGATCGATCCGCCGCGCAAGGAAGTGCGCGACGCGATCTCCAAATGCCGCCGGGCAGGCATTAAGACGGTCATGATTACCGGCGACCATCGCACGACGGCCGAGGCGATTGCGGCGCAGCTGGGCATCTTGCCGCGCAACGGACTGTCGATGACCGGCCAGGAGCTGGCCCGCCTGGATGACAAGGAGCTTGACGCCAGAGTTGATCAGACCTATGTGTACGCCCGGGTCTCGCCGGAGCACAAGCTGCGCATCGTCAAATCGCTGCAGCGCAAAGGGCATGTGGTGGCTATGACCGGCGACGGCGTCAATGATGCTCCGGCGATCAAGGCGGCCGACATCGGGATAGCGATGGGCATCACCGGCACGGATGTCAGCAAGGAAGCGTCGTCGCTCATCCTGAGCGATGACAACTTCTCCACTATTGTGGCGGCGATCGAGGAAGGGCGGAGCATCTATGAGAATATTCGCAAATTTATCCGCTATCTGCTTGCCTCGAACGTAGGTGAAATTTTGACGATGTTCTTTGCGATGATGATGGGACTTCCGCTGCCGCTCGCCCCGATTCAGATTCTGTGGGTGAACCTGGTGACCGACGGTTTGCCGGCGATGGCGCTCGGCGTGGATCAGCCGGAGAAGGATCTGATGGAGCAGAAGCCGCGCGGCGCCAAAGAGAACATATTTGCCAGACGTCTCGGCTGGAAAATTATTAGCCGCGGCTTCCTGATCGGACTCTGCACGCTCGGCGCGTTCTGGCTGACGCTCCGCATTGCCCCGAACGATCCGGCCCAACTGGCCAAAGCGCAGTCAGTGGCCTTTGCCACCCTTGTCATGGCGCAGCTGATTCATGTGTTTGACTGCCGCAGCTCGCGTTCGATCTTCCATCGCAACCCGCTGCAGAACAAGTCGCTGGTGCTGGCCGTCGCCTCCTCGGTGCTGCTGATGCTCGGCGTCATGTATATCGAGGCGCTTCAGCCGATCTTCAAAACGGTGCCGCTCGGCCTGAAGGAATGGGCGCTTACCCTTGTGGCCGCAGGCATTCCTACCTTCCTGATGGGCGCTGGCAGCGTGTGGGGCGGCAGACGCAACCGCCGCCGGAGCATGATGACGAAGAGTGCAAATATTTCGGCATAAAATGAATTGGATGTCCACTCGAATCTGCGGTATGCTAAGTCCATAAGCAGCAACCGCAGAGGAGATGGATGTAGGATGGAATTTACGAAAATGCATGGCTTGGGCAATGACTTTGTCGTTGTTTACGGTGAGAAGGAGCTTCCGCAGAATGCCTCCGACCTGGCTGTGAAATTATGCAATCGATTCTTCGGCATCGGTGCCGATGGGCTTGTCTATATATTGCCTTCCGAGAAGGCGGATTTCATGATGCGAATTATGAACTCGGACGGCTCCGAGGCGGAGCAGTGCGGCAACGCCATCCGCTGTGTCGCGAAGTACGTCTATGATCACGGGTTGACCACCCGCGAGGAGATTACAATCGAGACGATTGGCGCAGGGGTGCAGAAGCTGCAGCTGACCGTCAGCGGCGGCAAGGTAAGCAGCGTGCGCGTGGACATGGGCGAGCCGGTTCTCGATGGGCTGAGCGTGCCGACTACGGTGGATGCGAATCCTGTCGTCGACCATCCGGTCGAGGTGGACGGACGCGAATTCCGCTTTACCGCGGTTTCGATGGGCAACCCGCACTGTGTGATCTACGTTGACGATGCCGTCAACTTCGATCTGGCTGCGTGGGGGCCGAAGCTGGAGGTTCATCCGTTGTTCCCGAAGAAGATCAACGTGGAATTTGCGACGGTGAACGCGAAGGACCAGGTGGACATGCGGGTATGGGAGCGCGGAGCGGGGCCGACGCTGGCCTGCGGTACAGGCGCTTGCGCAACGCTGGTATCTTCCGTTCTGAACGGGAAGACGGATCGCTCGGCCACGATCTCGCTAAAGGGCGGGGATCTGTTCATCGAGTGGGACGAAAGCGACAATCACGTGTACATGACAGGGCCGGCTGAAATCGTATATAAAGGTACGGTAGCTGAGTAGAACGTGCCTTGCACGACATTTGTATAGAAGTCTTTCCTCGGCGTTGACGAGGATCGGCTCCCAAGCATGAGACAGGGGTCTCGCACCTCGCGCTGTTCTCATTCAGACAGGAGCGATCCATCAGGGCAGCTTCCGGGGAAGGGCTTCTTTTTCGTTATCGGTGGTTTCGGATCATGGGTGGAAAAGGCCTCAAGCAGGAGGGGAGCAGGCTTCGGTTTTTTCGCGTCCGAACTCGCTTTTGTCCCTTTATCTTTGGGAAGGTTTTATGATACATTATTGAAAATAACAATCAGTTGGAGGGGAATGCAGTGAAACCGGATCTGCGACAGGCATTGGAGAAAGAGGTACTGGTCGGCGACGGCGCGATGGGTACCTATTTGTATCAGCAAGGCTTCCCCGTCGGAATTTCTTATGAAGAGCTGAATCTGACCTCCCCGGAGGTCATCAGAAATGTTCATCGCCAATATATCGAAGCGGGGGCCCGGGTGATTGAGACGAACACCTTCTCCGCCAATTACGATAAATTGTCCAAATACGGTCTGGAATCCAAAGTGGCTGAAATTAACCGGGCCGGTGCCATGATTGCGCGCGAGGCAGCGGGCGAGCAGGTCTACGTCGTCGGCGCAATAGGCTCGATTCGCGCCGGGCGGCGGCGGGATCTGTCTTCATCGGAGCTGAAGCGGTATTTCGAACAGCAGCTGGACGTGCTGCTGTCGGAAGGGGTTGACGGCATTCTGCTCGAAACCTTCTATGATGTGGAAGAAATTCAGCTAGCTTTGAAGGAGATGCGCCGGCTGAGCAGCCTGCCGGTCATCTGTCAATTTGCTGTCGAGGATGTGGCGCGCACGCTGGACGGGTATACGATGCCGGAAGCTTGCCGTATACTCAGTGATGAGGGCGCAGATGTTATCGGATTCAACTGCCGCACTGGGCCTAACGGCATCAAGCGCGCTTTGGAGACGCTGGAAGGGGAACTGAATCTTCCGGCTTCGGTCTTTCCGAATGCCGGGATCGCCGATTACGTGGACGGGGAGTACCGCTATGGTGCCAGCCCTTCCTATTTCGGTAGCACGGCTGTTCCTTTTGCCGATCTGGGCGCCAGAATTATCGGCGGATGCTGCGGAACGACGCCGGCGCATATTTCGGAGATTGCCAAGGCGCTGTCCGGCTATACGCCTGTGCCGCTGCCGAAGCGGGATGAAGCTATTCCATCGCGAATTGTGGTACAGGAGCCGGGTTCAAGCGATGCCTCAAGGGGCGATGACCTGAATCAGAGCCCGAGCCTGGTGGATCTGGTCAAGGAGCGCCATACGGTCATCGTGGAGCTTGATCCGCCGCGCGACCTGGACATCACGAAGTTCATGAAGGGGGCAGAAGCGCTCAAAAAGGCCGGGGCCGATGCGCTGACGCTGGCGGACAACTCGCTGGCCGTCACCCGGATGAGCAACATGGCGCTTGGCCATCTGGTGCAGGAGCGGGTAGGGCTGCGGCCGCTTATTCACATTGCTTGCCGGGACCGGAATCTGATCGGCACCCAGTCTCATATGATGGGCTTTGATGCGCTTGGCATCGACCATGTGCTGGCTGTCACCGGCGATCCGGCACGGTTCGGCGATCTGCCGGGGGCAAGCTCGGTGTATGATATGACATCGTTTGAGATCATTCGGATGATCAAGCAGCTGAACGAAGGGATCGCCTTCTCCGGCAAGCCGCTCAAGCAGAAAGCGAAGTTCGTGGTTGGCGCTGCATTTAATCCGAATGTGAAGCATCTGGACAAGGCGGTTCAGCGGCTGGAGAAGAAGATTGCCTCTGGCGCGGACTACATTATGACCCAGCCCGTATATGATCCGGAGCTGATCGTGAAGCTGAAGGAAGCGACCGCGCATCTGGATATTCCGATCTTTATCGGCATCATGCCGCTGGCCAGCGGCCGCAACGCCGAATATCTTCATAACGAGGTGCCGGGCATTCAGCTGTCGGACGCCGTCCGTGAGCGCATGGCCGGGCTTGAAGGCGCTGAAGGCCGGGCGATGGGGGTTCAGATCGGCCAGGAGCTGCTGGAGGTAGCAATGGAGCATTTTAACGGTATTTATTTGATGACGCCGTTCATGTTCTATGAGATGAGTGTACAGTTGATGGAGCATGTATGGGAGAAGTCGGGAAGGCCGACCCCCCACTTGTTTCATTAATAATTTTCAATTACAATAGTGTAATGGATGTGATTTCCGATGTCATTGAGCATGACCGGATATGGCCAGTCCGTTATCGATTTTCAGGGCTATAGCGTGTCGTTTGAGGTGAAGTCTGTCAATCACAGATACTGTGAGGTTGTGTTCCGGATGCCCCGTGAATGGACATGCTTCGAGGACAGCTTCAGAAGGGCTGTTCAGTCCAGAATCGGGCGCGGTCGGGTGGATGTATTTATTAACAGGGAGCACAGCGGCGACAACGCCGATGCGGTGCTGAACCACGCCCGGGTCAAGGCCTATCTGCAGGCCGCCGAGGAGCTGAAAGCCTACGGTATCGAGGGAAGTCTGACGGCGAAGGATATTTTGTCGCTGCCCGACATTCTGGTCAGTCCAAGAGGCAGCCTGCCGATGGACGACAACGGCCAGGAAGCGTGGGAGAAGGCGCTGCTGGGCGGGCTGAACGAGGCGCTTGACGGACTGCTGCAGATGCGAAGCAGGGAAGGGGCGTTTCTGGCCGCGGATATCGAGCACAGGCTTGAACGCATTGAGGCGCTGCACCGTGAGATGACAGAGCTTGCACCGACGGTTCCGGAGGAATACCGGAAGCGTCTGCGACAGCGTATCGAGGCGCTGGATGACGGGTCACTGGCTGTAGATGAACATATATTTGGAATGGAAGTGGCTTTGTTTGCCGAACGCTCCAATGTTGACGAGGAGCTCACGCGTCTTCGGAGCCATCTGGAGCAGAGCAGGAAGCTGCTTCACCATGAAGGACCTGTCGGCCGAAAGCTGGATTTTCTAATTCAGGAAATGAACAGGGAAGTCAATACGATTGGATCGAAAGCCAATCATCTGACTCTGGTAAACCGTGTTGTCGAAATGAAAGCGGAACTGGAGAAGATTCGTGAACAAGCCGCCAACGTGGAATGAGCTCGGCTTGAATCGGCAATAGAGTCAAATGTATAGGGGGAACAACCGCAAAATGGCAATCAAACTCATTAATATTGGCTTCGGAAATATCGTATCGGCCAACCGAATCATTTCTATCGTGAGCCCGGAGTCGGCTCCGATCAAACGGATTATTCAAGAAGCACGAGATCGTCATATGCTGATTGATGCTACATATGGCCGCAGGACTAGAGCTGTTATTATCACCGATAGCGATCATGTGATTTTATCGGCGGTACAGCCTGAGACGGTAGCACACCGTCTGTCCAGCAAAGATGACGACAACGACGAATAGAATGAGGAGTATTATGTCTAAGGGATTATTGATTGTATTGTCCGGTCCGTCCGGAGTTGGTAAAGGAACCGTATGCACGGCGCTGCGCAGCCAGGTTCCGGATCTGGTGTATTCTGTATCGGCCACGACGCGTTCTCCGCGTGCGGGGGAAGTGGATGGCGTCAACTACTTCTTCAAGACGCGCGAGCAGTTCCTTGAGATGATCGAACATGATCAGCTGCTGGAATATGCTGAATATGTCGGGAACTATTACGGAACTCCCCGTGATTTTGTGGAGAAGACGCTGGCTGAGGGCAAGGATATTATTCTGGAGATTGAGGTTCAAGGAGCACTGAAGGTGAAGGAGAAGTTTCCGGATGGAATCTTTGTATTCCTGATGCCGCCGTCTCTGGATGAACTGAAAGACCGGATCAAGGGCCGCGGAACAGAGAGCCAGGATACGATTGACCACCGGATGTCCGTCGCGGTTGACGAAATCAATCTGCTGCAGCATTATGATTATGCGGTAGTGAATGACAAGATTGAGCTGGCTTGTGAACGAATACAATCGATTATTACAGCCGAACATTGTAAAATAAGAAAGTAACCGCCGCTGACCATGTGCAGGGTGAGGTTTTTTTGTGGGTTAAAGAAAGCATGCTTCTCAAGAAGGAGCTGCGCTTTCTTTAATCGCAAGGTAACTTCGGTGTTAGGCGGTTTTGTTTTCCCTTACTTGGAATGAATGGACCTACCCCTCTCACAACGGGGACTTTAAGTATGATGAAAGAGGTGCTGTACTGTGTTATACCCTTCCATTGATGAAATGATGAACAAGGTTGACAGTAAATACTCGCTGGTTGTGGCTGCATCCCGCCGCGCGCGCCAGCTGCGTGAAGGGGCTCCGAGCGAACTGGAGGATCCGAAGTCTCACAAATTCGTAGGCGTTGCGCTTGAGGAGATTTACGGCGACTACATCAAGGTTGAACGGGGAGAAGCGTAAGCTTCCCCGATAGCTGAATAGGACGCTTGTATAAGCACAATGTGACAACCGAAAGGTTGTTATTTTTTTGAATTGAAGTTGTTTGGTATAGGACGGCAAGCTTGTTACGAACGAAAGCGGGGGATAGTTCATGTTAAGCGGAAAAGTGATCGTGGTTGGCGTTACTGGCGGCATTGCTGCCTATAAAGCGGCGACGTTATGCAGCAGGCTCGTCCAGAGAGGGGCGGATGTTCATGTCATCATGACGGAATCCGCGAAACAGTTCATCACAGAGCTGACGCTGCAAACTTTAACGAAAAACCCTGTATACAGCGATACATTTGATGAGAGAGATCCTGCGGTTGTCTCGCATATTCATCTGGCGGATATGGCCGACCTCGTGCTTGTAGCCCCTGCTACAGCCAATGTGATTGCCAAAATGGCCCATGGCCTCGCGGACGACATGCTGACGACGACATTGCTGGCTACAACAGCTCCAGTAATGATCTCGCCTGCGATGAATGTGCATATGTACACCCATCCGGCTGTCATGGCGAATATGGAGACGCTGGTATCCCGGGGCGTGCAGATGATTGAACCTGGCGATGGCCTGCTGGCCTGCGGCTATGTAGGAAAAGGCCGGATGGAAGAGCCTGAGACGATTGTTGAGGTTGTGGAGCAGTTTTTCAGGGACCGGGAGACGAGCCTGCAGGCCGACCAGGACGCTGTGGGAGCGCTCAACGCGGCATCTTCTGACATATTGAAAGGTAAAAAAGTGGTTGTAACCGCAGGAGGGACGATGGAGCGGATCGACCCGGTGCGTTATATCACCAACGATTCCTCCGGCAAAATGGGGTTTGCTATCGCCAAAGCGGCCCAAGCGCTGGGCGCTGATGTTCATCTGATCGCCGGCCATACCGATGAGCCGCCTCCGCAGGGGATCTCCGCCGAACAGGTGGAGTCTGCCGAGGAGATGTATCAGGCGGTGCTGCGCGTCTTTGACGACAGCGATATTGTGATTAAGTCGGCTGCCGTAGCCGATTACCGGCCTGCGCAAGTAGCTACGTCAAAAATTAAAAAGCGCGGGGATACGATGACGCTTGAGCTGGTCAAGACGACAGACATTCTGGAGAGCCTCGGCCAACGCAAAAGCTCTCAGTATCTGATCGGCTTCGCCGCCGAGACAGATTCGCTCGAGCAACATGCCAAGGATAAGCTGAAGCGCAAAAACTGTGATCTTATCGTAGCCAATGATGTGACAGCAGCGGGGGCGGGCTTCGGTACGGATACGAACCAGGTTCATATCTATGACGCGGAAGGTCTTGTGCTTGAGCTGCCGCTGATGTCCAAGGAGGAAGTTGCCCGCAGGCTGCTGCTGCTCGCCGCCGAGCGGATATCCGGGAGGTCTGTCTGATGGAAATGGCCAAAGTCATTGTGGACGTGCCGTCCAAGGATACGGACCGGCCGTTTGACTATTTGGTCCCTGCTTCGCTGCGGCCCTGGATTGAGGTAGGGAGCCGGGTCGGTGTTCCTTTCGGGCATCGGACCTTGCAGGGATTCGTTGTGTCGCTGCATCCCCGTCCCGAGATGGACACCTCGAAGATGAAGCCGATCCAGGAGGTGCTCGATGTGCTGCCGCCGCTGTCCCGGGAGCTGGTGCAGCTCGGGGAATGGATGAAGGAGCGGTATGCGTGCAGGCAGATTACAGCGCTGCAGTCGATGCTGCCGACCGCGCTGAAGGGGAAGGCTGAACGATACATTTCACTGCCGGAGCGTTCTGACACCCCTGATGAGACCGAAGGGCTGTTCTCTCTTCAGCCTGAAAGCGAAGAGGAGGAGCGGATTCTCGGCTTTGTCGGCCAACGGGGCGAGGTGACGATCCAGCAGCTGTCCCGCGCGTTTCCGGATCAGGCGGATGTGATCAAGACGCTGCTTGCGCGGGGAATGCTGAGCGAGCACCAGCAGATCAAGGACAAGCTGCAGAAGAAAACGATGAAGGCCGTCGAACTGGCGGTAGAGAAAGCGGCGGCGGAAGCGGCGCTGGGGGATTTCCCGGCGAAAGCCCAGCGCCAGAGAGAGGTGCTCTCTTACCTGCTGGAGATCGAGCCGCTGCTGCCGATCTCGCAGAAGGAATTGCTGCAGACGCTTGGCGTGACGGCAGGCACGGTGAAGGCGCTAGCGGATAAAGGACTCATTGCGATCAAGGATGTGGAAGTGTTCCGCGATCCGTATCGGGGCCGACATTTCAAGCCGAGCGAGCCGCTTGTTCTGACGGAGGAACAGCAGCGGGTATACGACAAGATCGTGCACAAGCTGGACGAGCGCCAGCACGGCGTGTTTCTGCTGCATGGCGTTACGGGCAGCGGCAAGACGGAAATCTATCTGCAGACGATCCAGCGCTGTCTTCAGCAGGAGCGTCAAGCGATTGTGCTCGTGCCCGAAATTTCGCTGACACCGCAGATGGTGGAGCGCTTTAAGGCCCGCTTCGGTGATCGGGTGGCGGTCATGCACAGCCGCCTCTCGGACGGAGAGCGGTATGACGAGTGGCGCAAAATCCGGGAAGGCAGAGCGTCGGTTGTGGTCGGCGCCAGATCGGCGGTCTTCGCGCCGTTTGACCGTCTTGGCCTCATCATTATGGATGAGGAGCACGAAACGTCGTACAAACAGGAAGAAACGCCGAAGTATCATGCAAGGGATGTGGCGATCCACAGGGCTGCTTTAAGCGGGGCTGCCGTCATACTCGGCTCGGCCACCCCTTCGCTGGAGAGCTATCATGCGGCCCGTTCCCAGGCCCAGGATGATTTTGCCCCTGTGCTGCTGGAGATGCATTCCCGCGCTTTGGGCAACCGGCTGCCGGAGGTTCGGGTTGTCGATATGAGGGAGCAGCTGCGCGAAGGGAATCGCTCTATGTTCAGCATCCCTCTTCATGAAGCGATTGCAGCGCGTCTTGAGCGAGGGGAGCAGACCGTTCTGCTGCTGAACCGGCGGGGCTATTCGACCTTTGTCATGTGCCGGAGCTGCGGCTATGTTGCAGGCTGCCCGGAGTGTGACATCTCGCTGACGTATCACCAGAAGTCGCATAATCTCAGATGCCATTATTGCGGTTATGCCGCTCCTTCGCCCGACGTTTGTCCGGATTGCGGAAGCGAGCATATCCGTTATTTCGGCACGGGTACGCAGCGGGTAGAGGAAGAGCTGGCCAAGCTGTTTCCGGGCATTCGGGTCATTCGGATGGATGTGGATACCACGACGGAAAAAGGGTCCCACGAGAAGCTGCTTCAGCAGTTTCGGGACAAAAAAGCGGACGTGCTTCTGGGCACGCAGATGGTCGCCAAAGGGCTTGACTTTCCGGATGTGACGCTGGTCGGCGTCATTACGGCCGATTCGGCCCTGAATCTCCCGGATTTCCGGGCGGCGGAGAAGACCTTCCAGCTTCTGACGCAGGTGGCCGGTCGAGCCGGCCGCCATCAGCTGCCCGGCGAGGTGGTTATCCAGTCTTATACGCCGGAGCACTATTCCATTATCCATGCGAGCGGGCATGATTATTTATCCTTTGTCAAAGATGAGCTCAAGCATCGGAAGGCGCTGCATTACCCGCCGTATTGCCGGCTCATTCTGGTGACCCTTTCCCATGAACAGCTGCCGCTGCTTGTGCGAACCGCTGAAAATTATGCCGCGATGGTGAAGAAAGAAGCAGACCGGCGGGGATGGTTCGGGAGCCTGGACCGATTCGCAGCCGATGCGCTGGATATTCTCGGGCCTGTCGCTTCCCCGATTCCCCGGCTTAAAAATAGATACAGATTTCAATGTATGATAAAATGGCGTGGGACGATGGATGCCGTCTCGCTGACCCGGGACGCTGCGGAGCAGCTGCAGGAATCGGTACGGGACAGCGGGCTCGCCATCAGCATCGACGTTGATCCGCAAATGTTAATGTAAATCCGCATATAATGTTGAAAAGTCCAAGGAAGGTGTGTAGCGTAAATGGCAATTCGTATTATCGTAAAGGAACCGGATGAGGTTCTTCACAAAAGAGCCAAGGAAGTAACGAAAATTACCCCGAACGTGCAGAAGCTGCTGGATGATATGGCAGACACGATGTATGACGCGGATGGTGTCGGACTGGCGGCTCCGCAGGTCGGCATTTTGAAGCGGTTGATCGTTGTTGATGCCGGGGACGAGAACGGATTGATCAAGATGATCAACCCCGAGATTATCGAGAGCGAGGGCGAGCAGTTTGGTCCGGAGGGCTGCCTTAGCATCCCGGGCTGGAACGGAGACGTGCGGCGCGCAGAGAAGGTTACTGTCAAGGGACTGGACCGCGACGGCAACGAGATTGTTGTAACGGGGACAGGACTGCTGGCCCGTGCCTTCCAGCATGAGATCGATCATCTGAACGGCGTGCTGTTCACCGATATCGCGGAACGGGTGTATGAATATACGCCGGAGCCGCCGAGAAGCGAGCTGGAGAACCGATGAACATCGTATTTATGGGAACGCCGGCTTTTGCCGTACCCAGCCTGGAGATGCTCCTGTCCGAAGGTTACCGCGTGGTTGCCGTCGTTACGCAGCCGGATCGACCGCAAGGGCGCAAGAAAGTGCTGACGCCTACACCGGTTAAGGAAGCGGCGCTTCGCCACGGCATCCCGGTGCTGCAGCCTCAGCGGCTGCGCAGTCCGGAGGCGGTGGCTGAACTGGCCAAGTATGAGCCGGATATGATCATCACGGCAGCTTACGGCCAGATTTTGCCGAAATCGGTGCTCGATATGCCGCGGCTTGGCTGTCTGAATGTGCACGGCTCGCTGCTCCCCGCCTATCGCGGGGGCGCGCCGATTCAGCGCTGCATTATCAACGGCGAGAAGGTCACCGGCATCACGCTGATGTATATGGCCGAGGGGCTGGATACCGGCGATATGATTGCGAAGCTTGAGGTCGCGATCGCGGAGGAGGATACGGCCGGAAGCCTGTTCGAGAAGCTGAGCGTTGCCGGGGCGGAACTGCTCAAGCAGCAGCTGCCCCGGCTCATGCAGGGTAAGGTGGAGGCGGAGCCTCAGAACGAAGCTGAGGCGACCTATGCGCCTAACCTGACCCGGGAGGATGAACGGATTGACTGGTCCCGCTCCTCGCGCGACATTTACAATCAAATTCGCGGACTGGTCCCGTTCTCCGGCGGATTTACCCTGTGGAACGGCGAGGTGTTCAAGGTGTGGGCCACCGCCAAGCCGGAGGGAGCGGCAGGACCGGCGGATGCAGCGCCAGGCACGGTGCTTGAGCTGACGGAGCAGGGCGTGGTGGTGAAGACCGGTGACGGGACGATCAAGCTGCTGACCGTGCAGCCAAGCGGGAAAAAGGCGATGACTGCCGAGCAGTTTGTCCGCGGGACAAGCATGACGGTCGGGACGGTACTCGGATGAGCGGCAGCGGCAAAGCTAAAGGGCGTCCGGCATCCCCAAGGGAGCTGGCGCTGAATGTGCTGACCGAAGTTGAGCAGGAGGGGGCTTACAGCAACCTGCTGCTCAACGCTGCCCTTCAGAAGGCTTCTCTAAGCCGCGCGGATGCCGGCCTGGCAACGGAGCTGGTGTACGGGACGATTTCGCGCCTGAACACGCTGGACTATTTTCTGGACAAGTTCGTGAACAAAGGGGTGGCGAAGCTCCAGCCGTGGGTAAGGGCGCTGCTTCGTCTCAGCCTTTATCAGCTCACGTACCTTGACCGGATTCCGGAGCATGCAGCGGTGAGCGAAGCGGTGAATCTGGCCAAGCGCCGGGGGCATCAGGGCATTTCCGGCATGGTCAACGGCGTGCTGCGCAGTGTACTGAGGCAAAAGGATGAGCTGAAGATTCCGGACGCTCTGCCTCCGGCCCGCCGGATCGCGCTGCGCCATTCTCACCCGGAATGGCTTGTTGAGCGCTGGATGCTGCAATATGGCGAGGCGACGGCCGAAGCGATATGCGCCGCCAACAACACCCCGCCTGCCGTCAGCGTCCGGGTGAACACCACGATGATCAGCCGGGATGCGATGCTGGAAGAGCTGCGGTCGCATGATCTGACAGCAGAACCCTCCGCGCTGAGCCCCTATGGCATCGTGGTGCAGGGCGGTGGCAATATGGCGCTCACCGAATGGTACCGCGAAGGAATGATCTCGATTCAGGATGAGAGCTCGATGCTCGTGGCCGAGGCAGTTGCGCCGGAGCCGGGCATGCGGGTGCTGGACTGCTGCGCCGCCCCGGGGGGGAAGACGGCTCACATGGCTGAGCTGATGAAGGATGAAGGCGAGATCGTTGCGAACGATATTCACACTCATAAAGGCAAGCTTATCCGTGAGCAGGTTGCCAGACTGGGTCTCGACTGTGTGACGACGATAACTGGCGATGCGCTGGAGCTGTCTTCCCGGTTCGAGCCGGCATCCTTCGACCGGATATTGCTGGATGCGCCGTGCTCGGGGCTTGGCGTCATCAGACGAAAGCCGGATCTGAAATGGGGCAAGTCGCCGGAGGATATCGCCGAGATCGCCGCTTTGCAGAGAAGGCTGCTTCATACCGCAGCCGAATTGCTGCGGCCAGGCGGGCTGCTCGTATACAGCACCTGTACGATCGAGCCTGCCGAGAACGAGGAGGCCGTGGCGGATTTCCTCGCGGATCGCGCGGACTTTGCCCTTGCCGAAGACGCTCTTGGCCCGCTTTCTCGCTTGCGTGAGGCGGCGCTCGTGCGAGGGGGAGGCATTCAGATTCTGCCGCAGCATTTTCATAGTGACGGATTCTATATTGCGAGACTCCGGAAGCTTCCCTAAGCGCTGGAGAGCGGTCCAAGAATCCTGTTATCCCGCCGCTTCGGCGGGTTTTCTCTTTTACGGTGCCTTTTATTTATGTTAAAATAGGAAGAATGAAAAAAGATGTGCATATGAATGAAATTAGACAGGTGTGGTGAAATGAAGCCTTTTATATACGACTATTCATTGGAAGAACTTCAAGCATGGGCTCAGGAACAGGGCGAGCCTGCGTTTCGGGGCTCCCAAATATTTGACTGGCTGTACGTGAAGCGTGTGAACGCCTTTGAGGAGATGACAAATCTGTCGAAGGAGCTTCGCCGCAAGCTTGAGGACGAGTTCAGCTTTGTGACGCTGTCGGAGATCACGCGGTTTGAGTCCAAGGACGGAACGGTCAAGTTTCTGTTCGGCCTTCACGACGATCACGCGATCGAAACGGTCATCATGAAGCATAACTACGGCAACAGCATCTGTGTTACGACACAGGTCGGCTGCCGTATCGGCTGCACGTTCTGCGCCTCTACGCTCGGCGGACTGAAGCGGAATCTGACCCCGGGAGAAATTGTGGCCCAGGTCGTTCAGGCTCAGAAGATTCTGGATCAGAGCGGCGAGAGGGTAAGCAGCATCGTGATCATGGGCTCCGGGGAGCCGTTTGAGAACTATGAGGCCACGATGAAGTTCCTGCGGATCATGATCCATGAGAAGGGGCTGAACATCGGGCAGCGTCACATTACCGTCTCGACCAGCGGCATTGTGCCTAACATTTATAAATTTGCCGATGAGGATACACAGATCAATCTGGCGATTTCCATCCACGCGCCGAACGACAAGCTTCGTTCGAAGCTGATGCCTGTCAACCGCAGATTCCCGTTTGATGATGTTATCGAGTCGCTTCGGTATTATCAAGCGAAGACCGGCCGCCGCATCACGTTTGAATATGCCCTGATCGGCGGGGTGAATGACCAGGTTGAACATGCGGAAGAACTGGCGGATGTCATTAAAGACATGAACTGTTTTGTCAACCTGATTCCGGTGAACCATGTGCCGGAGCGGAAATATGTCCGCACATCGCGAAATGATATTTTCAAATTTCAGCGCGCGCTTGCGGATAAAGGAGTCAACGTTACCATCCGGCGCGAGCAAGGCCACGATATCGCTGCCGCTTGCGGCCAGCTTCGGGCCAAGCATATGGAGTTGAGGTGAGAAAACATTGATCAAGACGGTTCATGTAAGCCATGTTGGACGGGTCCGTCCTGTAAACGAAGATTCAGTATTCGTTCGAAATATGGAGCATGGCTACACGCTTGGCGTTGTGGCCGACGGCATGGGCGGCCATCAGGCCGGCGATACCGCCAGCAGGCTCGCTGTTGACACCGTGGCCGAGGATTTGTCCTCCCTGGATCCGGACATGTCGATGGAAGGCGTTCGCGCCGCGCTCGGCGATGCGATACTGCATGCGAACGAGGTCATATACCAGGAGGCTGCTTCCGACGAGCGTCTGCACAATATGGGGACGACGATTGTCGCGGTGCTGTTCCGGGGGAACGAAGGGTATATCGGTCATATCGGCGACAGCCGGGCATATAAGGTTGCGCCTGAGCAGGTTATTCGACTGACCGAGGACCATACGCTGGTCAATGAGCTATATAAGAGCGGCCAGATTACGGAAGATGAACTGGAGACGCATCCCCGGAGGAATGTGTTAAGCCGGGCGCTCGGAACCGATATCGACGTATCGGTTGAACTGACTCCGGTGTCGCTCGGCGACGGGGAAGTGCTGCTGTTATGCAGCGACGGGCTTAGCAACCGCGTCAGCCGGGAACGAATCGGCCAAATTGCCGGCGCACTGGACATTCCTCTTGAGGAAAGAGCGGATCGGCTGCTTCAGCTCGCGCTTCTTGCCGGCGGTGAGGATAACATTACCGTGGCGATGTTTGAACATCAGGAAGAGGCCGCCGGGCAACGTATAAAGGGGTGGGATTCATGATCGGACATGAATTGGCTGGTCGTTACAAAATTATAGAGCGAATTGGCGGCGGCGGGATGGCGCTCGTCTATCAGGCGCAGGACATTTTGCTGAATCGTTATGTGGCGATCAAAGTTTTGCGGCAGCAGTTTGTGCATGACGAGGAATTTATCCGTCGTTTCAGGCGGGAAGCGCAGTCTGCGGCATCCCTATCGCATTCGAACGTGGTCAGCATCTATGATGTGGGCCAGGAAGACGACATTCATTATATTGTTATGGAGTATGTGGAAGGGAATAATCTTAACGAAATCATTAAAGAACGGGCGCCGCTGCAGGTCGAGGAAGCGGTCCGAATTGCTACGCAGATCTGCGATGCCCTTGGACACGCCCATCAGAATCAGATCATTCATCGCGATATCAAGCCGCACAACATTCTGATCGGCCGCAACGGCCGGGTGAAGGTGACGGACTTCGGTATTGCAAGAGCGGTCACCTCGACAACGATTACGCAGACGGGTTCGGTGGTCGGGTCGGTTCATTATTTCTCTCCGGAGCACGCCAAAGGGGTGGCCACAGGGGAGAAATCGGATCTGTACTCGCTTGGCATCGTACTGTATCAAATGCTGACCGGCCGGCTGCCGTTTCTCGGTGAAAGCCCGATCAGCGTTGCGTTGAAGCATCTGCAGGAGGAATTTGAGGAGCCGCGGGAAGTGAATCCGCTCATTCCTCAGAGCGTGGAGAACGTCATTCTGAAATCGATGCGCAAAAATCCGCAGGAGCGGTACCAGTCCGCCGAGGAAATGATGGAGGATCTGGAGACTTGCCTGCTGCCAAGCCGCATCAATGAACCGAAGATGGAATTTGAGGAAGATGAGGATTCCACGCTGGTTATGCCGGCGATCAAAAGCATGGAGCGCAGCAGCCGTCCGAGGGACGAGCCGGATGCGGAAGAGGACAGGCCGGATGAGAAAGCCGCCGGCAGACGTAAGCGCAAATGGGTGAAGCCGACGGTGATCATCGCTTCTGTACTGTTGTTCTTGGGGATTATGGCCGGGGTTGTTGCCTATGTTAACAAGATGCTTGAAGTGCCTGAGGTGACGGTGCCCGGCGTAGTGGATATGCCGGAAGAGGACGCGATTCGTCTGCTGGAGGAAAGCGGCCTTGCGGTTGATCCGGAAGTCATCCGGGAGTACAAGCCAGGGGTGGATGAAGGGATCGTATTTGGTCAGAGCAGACCTGAAGGCACTGTGGTGAAGAAGGATTCGCTGATCCAGCTGTCCGTAGGCGCGGCCAAGCCGCTCAGCGTCATGCCGGATTTAAGCGGCAAAACCTACGAAGAGGCGCTTGCGCTGCTGAAGGCGCAGAACGTGAATGAGGAGACGATCAAGCAGAACACCGAGCACAACGATGAGGTGGATGCAGACAAGATCATCCGGCAATCGCCAGCTGCTGGTGCGGAGTTCGATCCGGACCAGGTGGAGATTGTGCTGACGATCAGCCGCGGCAAGCAGACGGTGAATATGCCGAGTCTGATTGGCATGTCCAGGGACGAAGCTGTCAAGACGATTGAGTCGCTAGGCCTTGAAGTAGAGGCCGTGAAGGAGAAATCGAGCTACGATGTCGAGAGAGGCAAAGTAATGGAGCAGTGGCCGTTTGAAGCGAATGAAGCGGTATCTCCCGGAACGAAGATTACGATTACGGTAAGCTCCGGACTGCCGGATGACATCGTCAACTATCGTTATAACGTACCGGTTGCTCCTGCCTATGAGGGTGAGCCGAGCCGAATCCGGGTTGTATTCACAGATGCGCTTGGCGAGAACAAGGAAGCCGTGAACAAAACGATTACAACGATGGAGACGATACCGGTCGATCTTGTCCTCGCGCCAAACAAAGATGCGACCGTCATGGTTCACCGTGACGGGCGGGTCATTGACACTTATGTCGTATCCTATACGGATGCCAAGAACGGCACCGTGACGGAGCCTACGATTGAACCGCCGCCGGTGCGGGATGTTCCGGTTTCCGGAGGCGAAGGTGAGGGCGGTTCCGAGGAGGGCGGCTCTGAGGATGAAGGCGAAGGCCATGATAATGGCAATGGAAACGGCAATGGCAATGGTAACGGCAGAGGGAACGGTCGCGGAAATGACGACTAACGATGACTAGCCGAAGCTGCCATAACCGGCCGGACACTACAAGCACATGCTTTCGGATGAGTTCGTCTGTCCGGCATGTCGCTTGCGGTAGCCGGTTCTTGAACTTCATTATAAATCTAAATCCAACAGGAAAGGTGAGGCCTATTATATGCTAGAGGGACTGATCGTGAAGGCGCTAAGCGGATATTACTATGTCAAACCATTTCGAGATGACCGGTCGATATCCGGGGAAGACCAGGCGGTTCAATGCAGAGCCCGCGGCATTTTCAAAAAAAGAGGCATCTCTCCGCTCGTTGGAGACCATGTAAAGTACTCGCTAACTGAGAATGGGGAGGGGACCGTGGATGAAATTCTTCCACGGTCTTCCCAATTAATTCGTCCTCCGGTAGCGAATGTGAATCTGGCTGTGCTTCTGTTTTCTGTGAAGGAGCCGGATTTGAATCTGGTGCTGCTGGATAAATTTCTTGTACATATCGAACATTCCGGATTGGATGCGTTAATATGCCTGACTAAGCAGGACCTGGCTGACGAGAACGATACACAGGTTCAAGAGGTCAAGGCGCTGTATGAAAACATCGGTTACGAGGTGCTGATTACCAGCTCCTTGGAAGGGATTGGTGTTGAGCAGGTCAAGCAGCGGCTGGCGGGCGAAATCAGCGTGTTTGCCGGACAGTCCGGCGTAGGAAAGTCCTCGCTGCTGAATTCCCTCCAGCCAGGGCTGTCGCTGACGACAAGCGAGATTAGCATGCGTCTTGGACGGGGCCGGCATACGACGCGCCATGTGGAGCTGATTGAGCTGGATAATGGCGGATTCGTTGCCGATACGCCGGGTTTCAGCCAGCTTGATTTTCTGGAGCTGGGGGTTGAGGAGCTGTCGAGCTGCTTCCGCGAGTTCGTTCCTTATGCGGCGGATTGCAAGTTTCGTGGCTGCAGCCACATGCACGAGCCGGGCTGTGAAGTGATCCGGGCCAAGGCAGAGGGCCGCATTGCAGAAAGCCGCTATGTTCATTACACAGAGTTTTTTGCAGAAATGAAAGACAAGAAGCGGAGGTATTAATATGATCATAATAGCGCCATCGATATTGTCAGCTGATTTTGCCAAGCTGGGGCAAGAGGTGCGGGAGGTTGAGGCAGGCGGAGCCGACTGGATCCACGTCGATGTGATGGACGGGCACTTCGTCCCGAACATTACCTTGGGGCCGCCGATTGTGCAGGCCATCAGACCGCATACTTCGCTGCCGCTTGACGTTCATCTCATGATCGAGCGGCCGGAGCGTTATATCGCGGATTTCGTGAAGGCGGGAGCGGACTATGTTACCGTTCATGCTGAAGTCTGCCCTCATCTTCATCGTGTCGTTCATCAGATCAAGGAGCTTGGCGCGAAGGCAGGGGTAGCCATCAATCCGGGCACGCCGGCGCATGTGCTGCAGGAGGTGCTTCCGGATCTGGATCTGGTGCTTGTCATGACGGTGAATCCCGGATTTGGCGGACAAGCCTTTATTGAACGGACCGTGAACAAGATTCGTCAGATCCGCGAATGGGCGGAGCAGTCGGGCCAAGCCGATCTTCACATTGAGGTAGACGGGGGCATTACGGCGGAGACAGCGCCGCTGGTCGCTACAGCCGGGGCGAATGTGCTGGTGGCAGGAAGCGCTGTGTACGGCCAGGCCGATCGCGCTGCCGCAATCGCCGGCATTCGCAGCAGCGTATCCTAGGCCAGCAACGAGGCAACCTAACATGATTTTTGCTGATTGCACCACGTGCGCCCCTCACTGCGCGTGGTGTTTTTCTCAGGGAGCTGCCCGGTTTGACCACATGCGATGCATAGGGCGGGGCGTTACCGCATAAGTATGGTTACATGAGCTGGGTTCTCATGTAGCCTTTTTTTGTCTGTGTTCACATCTGTAGGCTTGGTGCATACGATATTATAGGAAGGCATGAGAATGATTGGGGAGGGTGAGACATGAAATTCTATACGTTCAAGCTGCCGAAGTTTTTGGGAGGTTTTGTGAAAGCCATTTTAAATACGTTTCACAAAGGCTGACAGCTTGTCACGGCCAACCAACCTTTCGACTGGGGCGGCACCGCCAGGGGTGCTTTACTGGATGAAGAACATAAGGAATCACGATGTGATGCGGGTATACCGGATAGGGGAGACATACCGAGGCCCCGCGGAAGGTTTTTCTTGTGATATAAGAGAGTGCTCGGGTGTAGCTGCAGCTGCTTTGGGGCTTTCTTATATCTGAAAAAGCACCTGGCTGCGCAAGGTGCTTTTTGTTTAGATATGTATGTATCCAAAAACAAGAAAAACTTCCTGCCCCGGACCGCTCCCCGAAAGGTGCTGGAGATTAAGAAGTTTTTCTTCATTATAACATGAGATGATTATACGCGAGTCACTTTACCGGATTTCAAAGCACGAGTGCTGACGTATACACGTTTTGGCTTGCCGTTCACGAGAATGCGGACTTTTTGAACGTTAACGCCCCAAGTGCGCTTGTTGTGGTTGTTTGCGTGGGAAACATGGTTTCCGCTGCTTGGTTTCTTGCCAGTTACATAACATTTGCGAGCCATTTATTACACCTCCTTGTTCACTAACCCTGCATAAAACAATACTTAAATATAATATCACAGTAAAAATTGCTCCGTCAACTGCCCTAAAAACATTTATTTCTCTTACTTCTTATAGTACAATGTTGTTT
>NZ_NPBY01000007.1 GCF_002272015.1 Paenibacillus campinasensis
CCTAAAAACATTTATTTCTCTTACTTCTTATAGTACAATGTTGTTTAGTCCATAATATTTCGAATGACGGAAAGTTATGGATCATCGGCATGTTTGGGCGGGGCCCGGTTCATGTCGAACGAAGGGACGAGATTTCAGCCCATCATGTCCGTGATCCTAGGTCATTGACTTAGGTATATTATAGAGTGTCTATATATGGCTTGGGCATTTCGTTTCGGCTGGTGAGCTTTGAAATAGAATGTGATTGATGTTAGGGTATCAAGTCAGGAAGGGGAATTCTCATTGAGTAAGCGTTCTTTAAATGGAACAGAATTTACCGCGATGGTTCTAGCCGGAGCGGAGCGGCTTCAGCAGCATGCGGAGCACGTTAATTCCTTGAATGTGTTTCCAGTGCCGGACGGTGACACAGGAACCAACATGAATTTGACGATGACTGCCGGTGTGACTGAATTGAAGAACAAATATTCGGAGTCGGTAGGACATAGCGCTGGTGTGCTGTCCAAGGGGCTGCTTATGGGCGCGCGCGGCAACTCGGGTGTTATTCTATCCCAGTTGTTCCGGGGCTTTAGCCGATATGCGGCACCGCATGCGGAGCTGACGCCTCAGCAGTTTGCAGCCGCGCTTCAGACCGGCGTGGAGGCGGCATACAAAGCGGTCGTTAAGCCGGTTGAAGGTACGATTTTGACGGTCGCCAAGGAAGCGGCCAAGCATGGTGTATACTATTCCCGCCGAACGGCAGACATTGTGGAACTGATGGAGCAGGTGCTGGCGAAAGCGAAGGAAACGCTGGCCCAGACACCGGACATGCTGCCGGTACTCAAGCAGGTGGGCGTTGTCGATTCGGGCGGACAGGGGCTCGTTTACATCTACGAAGGTTTCCTGGCTGCTTTAAGAGAAGAGACGACGGCTGGTCCGGTAGGTGTGGCGTCGGTTGATACGGCACAAGCAGTGTCCCGTTCCGCCGAACCGGTACAGCAGACAAGCCCGTTTGCAGCGGCAGAGATCCCGCTTCCAACCTCGGCGCAGTCCAGGCTTGCAACTGAAGATATCGAATTTCTGTATGATATGGAATTCTTTATCAATCGCCAGCTTGGCGGGGGACAAGACGCAGATTTCGATGAAGATAATTTCCGGAAAGCGCTTGCAGTGAATGGGGATTCCATTATTGTCATTGCGGATGACGAGACGATCAAGGTTCATGTTCATTCCAAAGCGCCGGGGGAAGTGCTGAACCTGGCCCTGCAATATGGCGAGATTACCCAAATTCATATTCTGAATATGCGCGAGCAGCATCGCGAGCTGCTCACGACGGGGATGGATATCGCCCCGATGCCGGAGCTGTTTGCCGATATTCCGGCAGAAGCCCGCACGCCTGAAGCTCCGGCGGTTCCGCCGGCAGACGAGATAGCGCCATTTGGATTCATCGCGGTATCGTCAGGTGACGGCATCTCCGAGATTTTCAAAAGCCTCGGCATCGATGTCGTTCTGGCAGGCGGTCAAACGATGAACCCGAGCACGGAAGATTTCGTGAACGCGGTGTCTTCGATTTCAGCGCAGCATGTTTACATTCTTCCGAACAACTCCAACATCGTGCTCGCGGCTCAGCAGGCCAGAGAGCTGCTTGAGGATGAGCGCAGCGTAACGGTCATTCCAAGCAAGACGATTCCGCAGGGAATTGCGGCTGCCTTCGCCTTCCAGGAAGACGAGAGTGCTGATGTGAACACGGAGAACATGCTGGATGCGATTGCGCGGGTGCAGTCAGGCCAGGTGACCTATGCCGTACGCGACACAACCATCGACGATTTGGAGATCAAGGCCGGCCAGTTTATTGGCATTCGGAACTCCAACATTGTAGCGGCAGCGGAGGATCTGCTGTCAGCGAGCAAACAGCTGCTTGGCAAGATGATGGAATCCGGCGATGAAATCGTGACGCTGCTTACAGGGGAAGATGCTTCCGAGGAAGATACCCAGGCGCTCACGGGCTGGTTAGGGGAACAATATCCGGACGCTGAAGTGGAAGTGCACTATGGAGGTCAGCCGATCTATTCGTACCTGTTCTCTGTGGAGTCTTAACCGAATCATTCAATTTGATTGTATGGATTAGGAGGGGTTACGGTGAATAAAACCGTGATTGTAACAGACAGCACCGCAGATATTCCGGCAGACCTGGTGAAGCAATATAACATTCATATTGTGCCGTTAAAAGTGATGTTCGGCGAGTATTCATATTTGGATGGCGTAGATATATCGGCCGGGGAGTTCTATAAGCGGCTTGTGGAATCTCCGCAGCTTCCAACGACTTCCCAGCCGTCTCCTGCTGATTTTGTGCAGGCTTACGAGTCAATTTTCAAGCAATATCCGGAATGCTCCATTCTGTCGATTCATATTTCGTCAGGGCTGAGCGGCACCTATCAATCGGCTAAGCTGGCCACCTCGCTATTAGAGGAGAAAGCGGACCAGATTACGGTATGGGATTCCAAATCGGCTTCCTACGGATTCGGGCTGTTTGCAGCCCATGCAGCCAAGCTGGCAGCCGACGGCAAGCCAGTCGAGGAGATTATAACCGCGATTGAGGAGCTGCGCAGCAAGCGCCGCCTCTACTTCCTGGTTGATACGCTGGAGTATCTCCAGAAGGGCGGACGAATTGGCAAAGCCTCGGCTGTTCTGGGAACGCTGCTGAATATTAAACCGATCCTGTCTATCGATGAGGAAGGCATTATTTTCTCGGTGGAAAAGGTTCGCGGCCGCAAAAAGGCGACAGCTCGCATGGTGGAGCTGTTCCAGCAAGATCTGACAGGTGTGACGAAGGTTCATGTCGCGGTAGGCCATACGGCCGATCGGGGGCTGGTGGAGGATTTCCTGCAGCAGCTGTCCGCAGTGTTTACGGTGGAGGATGTGGTGTACTCCGACATCGGGCCGGTTATCGGCACCCATGTCGGGCCGGGCACGATCGCGGCTTATATATGGCCTGCTTAAGTGAGGTAGATGTTATGAGTTTGGAACTCGATCAAATATCCGTCAGACAGATCAACGGCGTGAGCGCCCTCAAGGAAGGGGAGCTTCACGCCTTTGGCGTCTCTACGGTCAAGGATTTACTCGAATATTATCCGTTTCGTTATGAGGATTATCGGCTTCGCTCCCTGAGCGAGGTGAAGGACGGGGACAAAATTACGATTCAAGCCAAAATCGCCGGCGTACCGGTGCTCCAGCGCTACGGACGCAAGTCTCGTTTAACCTGCAAGATGCTGGCGGAGAGCTGGATGTTTACGGCAACCTGGTTCAACCGTCACTTCTTGAAGGATCAGCTTGCTGCGGGCCGGGAAATTGTGCTGACAGGCAAATGGGATCAGCGCAGAATGCAGCTTACCGTTTCGGAATCGGAGTTCCCGGACAAGGGCGCGTTCCGCAGCGGAACGGTGCAGCCGGTCTATTCGGTCGGAGGCAAGATTACCCAGGCCTGGATGCGGAAGACGATGACCCAGGCGCTGCAGCAGTATGGGGATATGATTCCTGAAATTTTGCCGAAGACGCTGCTGCAAAAATATGATTTTATGCCCCGGAAACAGGCGATTCGCACGATTCATCAGCCGGTGGATACGCGAGAAGGCCAGGAAGGGCGCAGGCGGATGGTGTATGAGGAGCTGTTTCTGTTTCAGCTCAAAATGCAGGCATTCCGCGCCCTGAACCGGAAGCGTATGGACGGCGTGGTCCATACGGCGGACAATGCCACGATCCGGGAGTTTGTTCGGAGCCTGCCGTTTGAGCTGACCGATGCACAGAAGAAGGTGGAGCTGGAGATTTTGCACGATATGCGCTCACCCTACTGCATGAACCGGCTGCTCCAGGGTGATGTCGGCTCCGGCAAAACGGTCGTGGCTGCGATTGCGCTGTTCACGACGGTGCGCTCGGGCTTTCAGGGGGCGCTGATGGTGCCGACAGAGATTTTGGCCGAGCAGCACACACGCTCGCTCCAGAAGCTGTTCGAGCCCTTCGGGATTACGGTAGGGCTTCTGACGGGAAGCGTCAACGGGAGAAAGCGCAAGGACCTGCTCGCTTCGCTGCAGATGGGCTTGACGGATGTTGTTGTCGGCACGCATGCGCTGATCCAGGAGGATGTGTATTTCCGCCAGCTCGGCCTGGTTGTCACCGACGAGCAGCACCGCTTCGGCGTCAACCAGCGCAGCATATTGCGCCGCAAGGGGTATAACCCGGATGTGCTCACGATGACGGCAACGCCGATTCCGCGCACGCTGGCTATTACCGCTTTTGGCGATATGGATGTGTCTACCTTGTCGGAGCGGCCGAAGGGACGGATTCCGATCACGACCTACTGGGTCAAGCATGAGATGATGGAGCGCGTGCTCGGCTTTATTGCACGAGAGGTGGATCAGGGGCGCCAGGCGTACCTCATTACACCGCTGATTGAAGAATCGGACAAGCTGGATGTTCAAAATGCGATTGACCTGCATGTTCAGATGCAGCAGGCGTTTCCGAAATACCGGGTCGGGCTGCTGCACGGCCGGATGACCCCGGGCGAGAAGGATGAAGTGATGCGGCAGTTCTACAGCAATGAGGTGCAGCTGCTCATTTCCACCACCGTCATTGAGGTAGGTGTTGATGTGCCGAACGCTACGCTGATGGTGATTATGGATGCGGACCGGTTTGGCCTCTCCCAGCTGCACCAGCTTCGGGGCCGGGTTGGCCGGGGCGAGCATGCCTCCTACTGCATCCTGGTAGCGGATCCGAAATCGGAGGTAGGCCAGGAGCGGATGCAGGTTATGACGGAGACCGATGATGGCTTTGAAGTATCGCGGCGTGATCTGGAGCTTCGGGGACCCGGGGATTTCTTCGGCACGAAGCAGAGCGGGCTGCCGGAGTTCAGGCTGGCGGATATGACCGCCGATTTCAAGATCGTCGAGGAATCTCGCGATGATGCCGCAGCGCTGGTGAGCGACAGCGCCTTCTGGACATCGCCCGAGTATGCGCCGTTGCGGAATTACTTGCAGCAGGAGAACATTTTTCAAGGCGATATTATGGATTAGCTCCCGATTGGTGTAAACGATCGAGCGGTGTAAGCGATGGAGTCTGGCTGAAGTTCAGGCTACCCGCGTTTACAGGGTCGCTCGGATTGGCGCTCATCTAACAGCGCAAGGCCCGTTTCGCCCGGACAAGTGACCGAATCTATTAGCACAATGGACAGGCTTTCGTCATATACTCAAAAAGCGACAGCAATTATAACGGGAGGTGCCTGAATATTGAGCTATCAGCAGTACGGCATTAGTCCTCAGCTGGTGGAGCGGATCAAGCTGAAAATGAAAAACCCGGCGGTCAAGGAGAGAATTAAAGGGCTGACTCAACATTTGACGAAATCCGATCTCCAGAACAGTTTAAAGGTGCAGCAGCTGGTGCGGACAGCCAGCGGCATTCTGAATGAAAGGCTTACGGCAACGCAGGAGCAGCAAATCGTTCAGTTCGTGCTTGCTCAGCGGATTGATCCGAAGAATACGTTCCATTTGATCAAGCTGTGGGGCATGTTCCGTTAGAACGATCGAACATCTCATCGCTGGAATTGAAGAAGCCCCTGCGGGAGGGTCTCCTCCACAGCCGGGGCTTCTGCCGTGACGAGATCAGCGAGACGGCGCGGTGTAGACAGAGCTGAGTGTTCGGTGATCGCTCAAGCATCGGCGATCGACTGGATGCATGCTTCGGTATCGTTTCTGACCGAATTGACGGCTGTGCTGACCGGCTCGGCTTGCATCTCGCTGGCGGGATACGGCCGCAGCAGCTCCCGAAGCGCTTGGAGCATGGCCTGCGCATCGCCGGCTGCGGAGGCGTCCTCACGGCGCAGCCACAGCGCTTCATCTTCCTTCCGCAGAATGACCGGCATCCGGTTGTGAATGGGCGCCATCAGCGCATTCGGCTCGGTTGTAATGACGGTGCAGGTGCTGCGCTTCTGACCGTCCGGCGTCACCCATGTATCGTACAGTCCGGCCATGCTGAAGATGCCGCCGTCCCGAAGACGAATGCGGAAGGGCTGCTTGCCATGTTCGTTTTTTTGCCATTCGTAAAATCCGTCGGCAGGGATGAGGCATCTTTTACGATAAAAGGGTATCTTATAAGCAGGCTTGTTCTCAAGCGTCTCGCTGCGAGCGTTGATCATTTTGCCGGCCATGGACGCGTCCTTGGCCCAGGAAGGGACAAGCCCCCACTGCAGCTGCCCGATCCGGCGGCGTGTACCGTCATGAATGATGGCGGTCACCTGCTGGCTGGGCGCAATGTTATAACGGGGTATATGGAACGGGGACACCGAATCCGGGTCAATCAAGTAGCGCATGAGCAGCTCTTCCCAGGTCACGGTCAATGTATAGCGTCCGCACATCGTTTCTATGGCCTCCTTGGATCGATATCATCGTTTGTGTTAGAGTATACCATGCATGAGTCTGCATGCCCAAGAGGGGTGCAGCGGTTACAGCAACAAGCATTAGAAATGGAGGATATGGTTTGTGTTTGATTTAAAAGCAAGCGGCACCTCGGCCAAGACTGAAGTGGTAGCCGGTACGACGACTTTTTTTACAATGGCTTATATTATGGTGGTGAATCCGCTCATTCTGTCTGAAGCGGGGGTTCCGTTTGAACAGAGCTTCACGGCTACGATTATTGCGACTGTTATCGGGACGCTGCTGATGGGGCTCGTGGCGCGGTATCCGATTGCGGTTGCGCCCGGGATGGGGCTGAATGCGTATTTTACATACTCGGTTGTCCAGGGCCATAACGGGCTTGGATACGTCGAGGCCTTCTCGGCGGTGTTCGTGGCGGGGATTCTGTTCCTGCTGCTCTCGATGACCACGCTTCGGCGCAGGTTGATCGAGATGATCCCCGGAAATCTGAAGCATGCGATTACGGTCGGGATCGGGCTGTTCATCGCCTTTATCGGCCTGCGAATGAGCGGCGTCATTACGGCCCATCCGGACAATCTGGTTGCTCTTGGCAATCTCCATGAGCCGACCGTTGTACTGGCACTGGCAGGTTTGACGGTGACGCTTGTGCTGCTGGCCCGGGATGTGAAGGGGGCGCTGTTCATCGGCATGATTATTACGGGGATCATCGCTTATTTTGCGAACATGCTGTCGTTTACGGGCGGAGTTGTGTCGCTCCCGACACTGCCTGAGGGGATTCTGGTATGGAATCCGGTCACTTCGATTGCTGACGTGATCTCCCACGGCTTGTATGCCGTCGTCTTCTCTTTCCTGCTCGTGACGCTGTTTGATACGACAGGGACGGTTGTCGGCGTGGCTGAACAGGCCGGGCTGATGAAGGATAATAAGCTGCCGCGCGCCGAGCGGGCGATGTTCTCGGACTCAGTGGCTACGGTGGCTGGCTCGATGGTCGGCACCAGTCCGACCACCGCTTATATTGAATCGGCAGCCGGTGTCGGCGCAGGCGGCCGGACAGGCCTCACAGCGGTCGTGGTGGCGCTGCTGTTCATGGTGGCGGCATTCTTCAGCCCACTCATCGGTGCGGTTGCTGGATTGTCGGCTATTACGGCGCCATCGCTGATCGTGGTTGGCTGCCTGATGCTGAGCAATGTCCGCCATATCGAATGGAAGGACTTTGATGAGGCGTTCCCGGCTTTTCTCGTCATTCTGACGATGCCGCTCACCTCCAGCATCGCGACAGGCATTGCGCTCGGCTTCATTTCCTACCCGCTGATGAAAATCGTGAAGGGCAAAGGAAAGGCCGTGCATCCGCTGATGTATATTTTTGCAGTGCTGTTTGTACTTCAGCTCGTTTTTGTTCCGCATTGATTCATCTGTGCGGTTGGTGTTATGGAAAAATCCCCTGGCAGTCCGCATTTCGCGGATGACCCTGCCGGGGGATTTTTTTGTGGATGCATGCATTGGTTAGCGAGGTCGAGATCCGCTTCCACATACCAGCGGTATAGGCTGTGCGTGCTTATGTTTGTTTATCGCTTCTGCTGCAGCAGCGTTTCGATTTTCTGATCAAGCTCCTTCAATTGACGATCATAATGGCGGTAGGTTATGTACCCGATCACAGCTTTGACAGCAAAAAAGAGTACAGCTGCGACAGCGATCAAAAGATAATTGTGGCTTGCGGAATGCAGCCATTGCTCAACTCCATGCATAGGGGGACATTTCCTCCTTCGGTTTCAATCACGAATTTTGGTTGCAGCTTCGCAGTATGCCGCCTGATAAGATCGATAACTATATCCTGTTCCAATCCGGTTATTCTTATGAATCTGGCGCGTATTTCATCGGTCCTCCAGAGCGATCAGTCAATAGGATTATATTTACATTGATAATAAAACGTATGTTCGCATATAATACAAACAAACGTTCTCATTATGAGGTGGGATTGTTATGTTGAGTATAGGTCTCAAACCGGAAGAAACGAGACTGGTGAAGGATTATGCTGTATTGCCGTTATTGCTCGACGTGCTGGAGAATGACGGGGAAACGCTGTGCCGATGCGATGCCAGAACGCCGGAGCTGACCCGGATGATGATCGATCAATTGCAGCTTGCGGCGATGGCGGATCTGACGAAGGCGCGCCGGAAGATGCGGGAAAGCGATCTGAAGGTTTACGACAACCGAAGGTCAAGCCTTGGGATTGAGGTTGATTTTGTATGCCGGGGCTATCATCACAAGCTGTCCATGCTGTGGGGGCTGATCGAGGCGGAGATTGAGCAGAGGGCGTATGCTTACCTCGGGCTTAAGCCGGAAGACAAGGGGTGTCTGATGTGAAGGCATCGAAACGGGTGATCATGCTGGCCGATTGCCAGTCTTTCTATGCAAGCGTGGAGAAGGCGGAGCATCCGGAATATCAAGACCGGCCGCTGGTCGTTGCTGGCGATCCGGAGCGACGCTCGGGCATTGTCCTTGCAGCGTGTCCGAAGGCCAAGGAGAAGGGGGTAAAAACGGCAGAAAGGCTAGGGGAGGCCATGGCGAAGTGTCCGGAGCTGGTTGTCATCAAACCCCGGATGCAGCGGTACATTGACGTCTCCATGAAGATTACGGATATCTACAAGTCCTTCACCGATTTGGTGGAGCCTTACAGCATTGACGAGCAATTTCTCGATGTGACCGGCAGCTTGCATCTGTACGGCTGTACACCGGAGGAACTGGCCCGCATGATTCAGAATTACGTCCAGGAAGCGACAGGGGTGTACACCCGCTTCGGCATTGCCGACTCGAAGATTCTGGCGAAGATGGCCTGTGACAACTATGGCAAAAAATCGCCGTCAGGGATCTATACCTTGTCCAAAGATCATCTGGACGGGACGCTGTGGAAGCTGCCGGTCAGCGACATGTTTATGGCCGGCAGCCGGATGACCCGGCATTTCATGGCGATGGGGCTGCCTACGATCGGCAGTGTGGCGAGGACGCCTCTGGCCAAGCTGAAGCAGATGATGCGCCGGAAGTTTGGCAGGAACTCGGATATTCAGGCTGAGCTCTACTGGCGAATCGCCAACGGCATCGATGACAGCCCCGTGCGTCCGGGGACGCATCAGGTGGATCCGAAGTCGGTGGGGCATATGATGACGCTGCCCCGCGATTACGGCAGGCTGGAAGAGATCAAGGTGGTGCTCTTGGAACTGACGGAGCTGGTATGCCAGCGGTGCCGCGGGCTTGGATTCATGGGGCATGTCGTTTCCGTCCACTGCACGGGTGCCGATTTCGACCGGCCTTCGGGTTTCTCAAGACAGATGAAGATGGATGATCCTTCCAACGTCACCAATCAGGTGTACCGCTGGGCGTGCAGGCTGCTGGAGAAGCATTGGGACGGCCTGCCGGTCCGGCAGGTGGGCATCAGCCTGTCGCAGCTGACCCCGGACCAAGAGTATCAATTATCGCTGTTTGATATGGACCGGGAGAAATGGATGGCGCTTGAGCGCACGACCGATGCGCTGAAACGGAAATACGGGGATGCCATCATTATTCGGGCTGTTTCTATGACAGAGGCAGGCCAGGCACTGGATCGCTCAACGAAGATAGGAGGTCACTACAGATGACAACACGAAAAAAACTGGAAGGCAACGGGCTGTGGGAATCGAGCCGGATGATGCTGCCGGAGCATAAGGAGTCCATTATTCGCCGTCAGCTGGAAGAGGGGAGAAAGGTTAAGCCGACGCTGGACGCACAGGAGATGGAGCTGATTGAACATGCGCTGGCGGAATCTTTTTACGATCACCGGACGATTACGCTGCGGCTGTACGATGAATACGAAGAGGTGGAGCGGACCGGCGTGGTTACGATCGTCCTGACCCACCGGCGGGAGATCAAGCTGACGACTGGACCCGGGGAGTGGGAATGGATCAGGATTGACGATATCCTGTCGGCCGGCGTTTCCTGATACAGGAGCGTTGCCGGTATTGCGCCGATTCGTCGCCTGTTTGTCATGCATGATCTGCAAAACAGGGCTGCCCGCAAAGGACAGCCCTGTTGAAAGAGTTATAAAATTTGAGCGACAACGGAAAAGATAATAACGACCAGAAACAGCAGCGTGAGGTGATTGAGGGAGAAGATGAACATCTTCTTCGCCCACGAGGCCGGATCTGTCTCGCGGTAGCTCGCCAGGCTAAGGATGAGCCAGCCCAGGCTCATCAGCACGGCCAGCGCTGCAATATACGGGTTCAGCGACCAGAACAGGAGGCTGGACAGTACGAGCAGCACAAGATAGACGTTGGTGCGGTGATACGTTCTGCGGATTCCTCTGATGACCGGATACATCGGAACGCCGGCAGCCTTGTATTCATCCAGTCTGCGGATGGCGATGGCATAGAAATGGGGCATCTGCCACAGCAGCATCATGATGACGATCGCCCATATTTCCATGCGGAGCATGTCGCTGGATATCGCGGCCCAGCCGATCAGAGGCGGCACGGCGCCGGAGATGCTTCCGACTTCGGTGTTGTACACCGTCGTCCGCTTCGTCCACATCGTGTAAGGCACCACGTAGAAGAACAGTCCGAGAAATCCGAACAGGGCCGCCAGCGGTGAAGCGGCGTACAGGACGATGAAGCCTGACAGGCTCATCAGAATCCCGATGGTCAGTCCAATCGGCGTGTCCACCTGTCCGGTGACGGTCGGCCGGTTCTTGGTGCGTTCCATAATTGCGTCGATATCCCGGTCATATAGGTTGTTAAACGCGCCTGCCGAACCGATCACAAGGGACGATCCGAGCAAAGCCAGGCATATCTTCGTTATATTGTCCATGAACGAGGTGTCAAACACGTACAGTGCCATACACAGCCCCGCAAACATGGCAATGAGGTTGGACTTGATAATTCCGGTTTTAATGGTATCAAAAAAAACTTTGGTCAGAGAGTTGTATCCTACGGCATGATTCGGTTCCTGATTATTGATAGTATTCATGACCCACTCACTTCTATATTTTTTTACTATCATCTTACCATGAAGAAGCTAAAAATTAATCCTCTATTAAGGAAAATTACGAATACTGTCGAAAAGAGACGGTGAAACCTGCCAAAACAAGAGCAGGCTGGATCAGGCGGATGTCGTAATTTTATACACATCATGTCGCATTGTTATACTAAAAAAAGCTGCAAAATATGATACCTTAGAGATGGCTGTCAGGATATTACATACTTATCATGCCGGAACAGAAATTTGAGAAAGTGAAGGTGACGATCAACATGGGCAAAGTATATCGTGTAGGGATCATCGGATGTGGTGGAATCGCGAACGGCAAGCATCTGCCAAGCTTGAGCAAGCTGAACAATGTAGAACTGGTAGCGTTCTGTGACATCGTTCAGGAGCGGGCCGAGCAGGCGGCCGGGAAGTACGGAATCGAGGGAGCTCAGGTAACCACAGATTACAAGGAGCTGCTGAAGGATAATACAATTGACATTATTCATGTGTTGACTCCGAACGATTCTCACGCGGAGATTTCCATTGCTTCGCTTGAGGCGGGCAAGCATGTAATGTGTGAAAAGCCGATGGCCAAAACAGCCGCTGACGCGAAGCGGATGATGGAAACGGCGAAACGGACAGGCAAGAAACTGACGATTGGCTACAACAACCGTTTCCGGAACGACAGCCAGTATCTCAAGGAGCTGTGTGATGCCGGAGAGCTTGGACATATTTATTTTGCAAAAGCCCATGCCGTGCGGAGAAGAGCCGTACCAACCTGGGGTGTGTTCCTGGACGAGGAGAAGCAAGGCGGAGGTCCGCTGATTGATATCGGTACTCACGCGCTTGATCTGACCCTCTGGATGATGGACAACTATAAGCCGAAGGTTGTGCTTGGTTCGACCTATCATGAGCTGGCCAAACGCGAGAACGCGGCTAACGCTTGGGGACCATGGGATCCTAAGAAGTTTACCGTTGAGGATTCCGCTTTCGGGATGATCGTGATGGAGAATGGCGCAACCATTATGCTGGAATCCAGCTGGGCGCTCAATACGCTCGAAGTGGATGAAGCGAAGTGCACGCTGAGCGGCACCGAGGGCGGAGCAGACATGAAGAACGGTCTGCGGATCAACGGAGAGAAATTCAGCCGTCTGTACACCAAGGACATCGAGCTTAGCTCTGGCGGCGTTGCTTTCTATGAGGGCGGTAAAGAAGAAGCTCCGGACGTGGAAATGAGAAAATGGATTGAAGCGATCGAGAACGATACCGATCCGGTAGTTACGCCGGAACAGGCTTTTGTCGTTTCGCAAATTTTGGAAGCTCTTTATGAGTCTGCACGTACCGGAAAGGCCGTGTACTTCGACTAAGTCGCTTCGCATGAACACGCTGTGCCCGTGGACGGCTGCAGCTCCAGTTGCTATAATGGGGTTACGGTTGGACCTAAGATGGATGTTGCGTGCGGAAGATCGCTATGTTCCGGCACTGAGACGATCGGGTCTACAGATACGAGCCGACGTGTGCGGAGGAATGGCGATGAGTACGATGGATAAGCTACAAACACTGATTATTATAGCGGCGGTTGGGATTGGTTTAGCGATTGGCCAAATCCCGACCGCTCTTTATTATGCCGAGATGATCATTCTGCCGTCGCTGCTGCTGATGATGTACGGCCTGTTTCTGACAATTCCGCTCAGGCAGCTGCGGCAGGCTTTCGCGAACCTCCGATTTCTGTCGGCCAGCGCGGTCATTAATTATATGTGGACCCCGCTGCTGGCATGGGGGCTTGGCGCCATCTTTCTGTCAGAGCATCCGGCCCTGTGGATCGGGTTTATGATGCTGATGGTGACCCCGTGTACAGACTGGTACTTGGTGTTCACTTCGATTGCCAGAGGCAATGTGCCTCTGTCGGCTTCGATTCTGCCGATGAATTTGATGCTGCAGCTTCTGCTGCTTCCGGTATATCTGCTGGTATTCTCCGGAACAGTGGGCACATTCGACCTGAGCTCGCTGGCGGAAAGTGTGCTGCTCGTTCTGGCGCTGCCGTTCGGGCTTGCCTTGCTCACGCGCGCGCTGCTTCGCAGAAGACCGGCCTGGCTGGAGCGGGGCATAACCCCGTTTTTTGCTAAAGCCCAGCTGTGGTTTCTGTCGCTGGCCATTGCGGCCATGTTTGCGTCGCAGGGTGCGCAGCTGTTTGCCCATATGGAGACGGTGTACATTTTGCTGGTGCCGGTGCTGCTGTTTTTTGCCGTCAATTACATCGTTGGCGGACTTGCCAGCAGGCTGCTCGGGTTCTCCTACGAGGACTCGGCCAGCTTGCGCCTGACGATCCTTGCCCGCAATTCGCCGGTGGCGTTGGCCATTGCCGTCACGGCATTTCCGGACGAGCCGCTGGTGGCGCTGGCGCTCGTTGTAGGGCCGCTTATTGAGCTGCCGGTGCTGGCGCTCATTACCCAGCTGCTGCTGTCAGGCACGAGAAGGCGCCCCGTATCAGGGAGATCATCCATAGATAGATAGCCTCGAAGAAGCCGTAAGGCATGGAGTACAATCTGCAAGTGGGAGATGCTGCTCGGAAGCGACGCTCCGGCAAGAAGACGGGAGGCTACCGGGAAGAGGAGCGAAGACAAGGGAAGAAGGTGGCGGCTTGGATAACGGCGGCCGGAGTTTGGGGTCGAAACAAAACACCCCTTGAAGGTACAGCCGCAGATCGTCGTAGAATCCGCAGCTGCACCTCAAGGGGCATATCCTGCACCAAGCGATTACTTCACTGTTTTGTTGTAAATCTCGATTTTGGAGGTGATCTCCTGAGCTGCCTTGTCCAGCGCCTCCTGAGGGGTCTTCTGACCGTTTAATACTTCCTCGATCGCAGTCTCCGTAAGCTGACGCGCCTCAGGGAATACGCCCATAACCGCCCCTTGAGTAGCCAGGTTCTCTTCAGTCTGATGCAGCTGGTCAACGGCTGTCTGGAATTGCGGATACTTCGCCAGATTTTCCTTCACGATAGGCTCATCATAGGCCTTGGTAGTTACCGGGAAGTAACCGGTGTTCACATGCCAGTAGGCTTGGGTCGTTGGGTCAGCCAAAAACTTCATGAATTCCCAAGCGGCCTTCTGCTCTTCTTCAGGCTTGTTGTTCATCAGCCACAGGCTTGCCCCGCCGATGATCACGCCGCCCTTGCCGCCATCGGATGGTCGTGGCAGGAAGCCTGTCCCTACCTCGAATTTGCCTTCGGCCGCATTGACAATACCGCGCAGGGATGCCGTTGAGTCGAGCATCATGGCAATCTGCCCAGCTGCAAAAGCCTTCTTGGTATCATCCGTTTTCCGGCCCAGATTCAGCAGCACCTTGTCGTCGAGCATTTGCTTCCACCATTCCAGTGTTTTCACACCGGCAGGGCTGTTGAGCTGGGAAGCGGTGGCCAGATCATTCCGTCCGTTGCCGTTGTTCAGCAGCTCCGCACCTTGATTGGAGAAGAACTGCTCCATGAACCATCCGTAGATGGCAAAGGAAGCGCCGGTCTGATCGCCTGTTGTCAGCGCCTTGGCTGCTTCGGCTACCTCTTCGTAGGTTTGCGGCGGATTTTCCGGGTCCAGCCCGGCCGCTTTGAATGCATCCTTGTTATAATACAGAATCGGATTGGACGAGTTGAACGGCATCGAATGAAGCTTGTTGTCAAAGGTATAATAGCTCTTGATGTTAGGTTCGAGAGCAGAGATATCATACTGTTCTGCATCCATAAAGTCCTGCACCGGACGAATCGCCTTCGTATCCATCATGAAACGGCTGCCGATTTCGTAAACCTGAATCATCGTCGGACCGCTGTTGGAGCCGAGGGATGCTTTCAGCTTGTTCAGGCTTTCATCATAGGTTCCTTGAAACACGCCTTCAACCTGAATGTCCGAGCGGGACGAGTTAAATTCAGCAATCAGCTGGTCAACGGCTGTTCCGAGTTCACCACTCATGGAATGCCACCATACGACTTTGATAGGTTCTTGCGTTTGCTCGTTGTTACTTGCAGACGCGGGTGAAGCGCTGCTCGGAGTTTGTCCGGAATCGCTTCCGCTGGCAGTTGTGCCTGCGCCGCAGGCGGCTGTGAACATCATCATGCAGCTCAGAAGAAGCAGGCTGAAGGATTTTTTGCCAAAACGTTTCATGATCGGTTAATCTCTCCCTTATGAAAATTCATTTATCAGAAATTGCACCGGGCCTGGGCTCTGGGAGCCTGTCCGCAGCACAAGGCTGATTTTCGTTTGCACAACGACAAACTATAGCTGTACGGTAATTGAAGCGGGCGGAGCCTAGCCTTTCAGCGCCCCGGCAGTAATCCCTCGCACAAGCGGCTTGAGGCCAAGCGCGAGCAGGAGCAGGGAAGGCAAGAGCATCAGCAGCACGCCGGACAAGATCAGATTCCAGGAGTTCATCTCCTCGAATTGCAGCATCCCGATGCCGATCTGGACGGTGCGCATTTCCTCCCGGTTCGTGGTCAACAGCGGCCATAAATACATGTTCCAGTTATTCAAAAAAGAATACACCCCCAGCGTTGCAAGCCCCGGCACGGACAAAGGCAGCACCATGCTGAGGAACGTCCGGACATGCCCGCAGCCGTCCACCCGGGCGGCCTCGAACAGCTCCTTCGGCAATGACAGAAAGGTCTGCCTGAGCAGGAAGGTGCCGAAGGCGGTGGCCAGAAACGGGACGATCAGACCTTGGTAGGAATCCAGCCAATTGAGGCTTCTGATCGTCAGATAGTTCGGAATCATAATGACTTCCCACGGAACCATCATCGTGGCAAGGAACAGGCTGAACAGCAGCGTTTTCCCGGGAAATCGAAGAAAGGCGAACGCATAGGCGGCCAGCGCGGAGGTGAGGACTTGTCCAATCATGATGGCACAGGAGACGATGGCGCTGTTGGCGATAAACCGGAGCACCGGAATCGTCTCGATAACCTTGAGGAAGTTGGCCAAATTGATTGTCTCCGGAAGCAGCGGCGGCGGGTACACGGCCGATTCCGCTTCGGTCATCAAAGAGGTGGACAGCGTGTACAGGAGCGGAAAAGCTACGGCCAGCGCTCCGACAAGGAGAAGCAGGTAGATGAAGCTTTTGGGCAGAAGTCGCAAACTCATTGATAGTGCACTCTCCGTTCCACGAATTTAAACTGCAGGAGGGTCAGCGTCAGAATGATGACAAACAGGATCAAGGCCTGGGCGCTTCCGATGCCGAACCGGAAGTTGATGAAGGCGTCCTGATAGATGTTGTACACGATGACGTTGGTGCTGTTCATCGGCCCGCCTTTTGTCAAAATATTGATTTGGCCGAATGCTTGGAAGGCACCAATGATGGATACAACCAGCGTAAAGAACAGCGTCGGCGAAATGAGCGGCATCGTGATCCGGAAGAACGTCCGAAGCGGACCGGACCCGTCGATGCGCGCACTGTCGTAGATATCCTCTGACACGCCCTGGATGCCGCTGAGCATCAGGATGTAATTGAAGCCCAGATTCATCCACACGGTCATGATGGCAATCGATATCATCGCCCACTTCGGGTCGGTCAGCCACTGCACAGGGCCGAGGCCGGCCAGTGACAGCATATAGTTCAGCATGCCGAGTGTCGGATGGTACAGAATCATCCAGATCATCGAGCCTGTCCCAACCGAAACGGCCATCGGGAGCGAGAAGATGAACCGGAATATCTTCATGCCTGTCAGCTTGTTGTGCGTTAGAGCGGCAAAAAACAGCGCGGCCGCAATGCCGGTTGGAACGGTCAGCAGCATGAACATCAGGGTGTTGCCAAAGCTTTTATAGAACATGTCCGAGCTTAAAATATCCTTGAAATTGCCAAAGCCGACAAATTCGGCTACGCGGCCCTGCGGATCCGTAAGAAACAGGCTGAGATATACGGATTTGAGCAAGGGGTAGAACAGAAACGCGCCGAACAGCAGCAGCGAGGGGGCCAAGCAGGCGTATGCCAGCGTGATTTCCCTGCGACGGATTTTGCGAATGGAGGTGCGCTTGCGCTCGCGCGCGGATTCCATCTCATTAGCCGGAGGCGTGATGGGCGTGCTCGGTGGAGACAGCGTGAATTCTTTTTCCATGTCTTTGATTGACCTCACTTTCCACACTTGGCCTTTCAGCTATTGAGTATAGGGAATATATGTAAAAATAAGTTGGGATTTATGTTAGAAGAAAGTAATATATTTACAAAATTCGATATGCGAATAAAACGCTTGCAAAAAATAGAAGGGTATGATATGTTATACCTGTAACCGGTTACACACATCAAAGAGGTGATGGCTGATGGCAACAATTAAGGATGTAGCGGGCCGGGCTGGAGTATCTGTCGCTACCGTCTCCCGAGTGCTGAATGGAAACGGCTATGTGCATGAGGATACCCGGCAGAAGGTGGAAGAGGCGATTCGCGCCTTGAACTATACACCGAATGAGGTGGCTCGTTCTTTATACAAGAAGAAGTCGAAGCTGGTGGGGCTCTTGCTGCCCGATATTACGAACCCTTACTTTCCGCAGCTGGCGCGCGGCGTCGAGGACCGGATGCAGGAGAACGACTATCGGCTGATCTTTGGCAACAGCGATGAGAACCGGGAGAAGGAGATGGACTACATCCAGACCTTCATTCAGAATCACGTAGTGGGCATCATATCCTCCACGAATGATCCCGGTGCGGAGATGTACGCCGAGCTGCGCATTCCGATTGTGTTCCTTGACCGGACGACGAGCGACCGTCCATCCGTGTATGCGGATGGCAGAGAAGGCGGGAGACTGGCTGCGCGGGAGATCATCAAGCGCGGCAGCAAGCGGATCACGATCATCCAGGGACCGGCTCATGTCGGACCGGCGATGGACCGGTACGAGGGTGCGGTGGAGGTCGTGCGAGAGCGGGGTCTTTCATATGATGTGCTGAAGACGACATCCTTTTCATTTACCGAAGCGGAGGGCTGGGCCCAAGACTTGTTCCGGCTATACCCGGATACCGACGGGGTGATCGCCAGTAACGATATCGTGGCTTCGGCGGTGCTGCAGGAAGCGTTTCGGTTAGGGAAAAGGGTGCCGGAGGACGTCCAGATTATCGGATTTGACGACATTCCGCTCAGCAGACTGCTTGCTCCATCCCTGTCCACGATTCACCAGCCGGCCTATGAGATGGGGCGCGAGGCTGCGGAGCTGTTGATACAGCTCATGGAAGGACAGCATATCGAACGAAAAAGCAAACAATATCCCGTTCAATTCATCGAACGACAGACAACGAGAAAGGTGGACTAATCATGGCAAAAATAACGGTAGTTGGAAGCTCTTCGATGGACCTGGTGGTGACCTCGTCCAAACGCCCTGGCGCTGGCGAAACGGTGCTCGGCGACAGCTTCAAGACGGTTCCGGGAGGCAAGGGCGCCAACCAGGCGGTCGCTTGCGCAAGGCTGGGAGCCGAAGTGTCGATGATCGGCTGTGTGGGCGATGATCACTTCGGGCAGGCCATTTTGCAAAATTTCAGAGACAACGGTGTTTCTGTAAAGCATGTGGAACCGGTTACAGGTATGGAGAGCGGAACGGCGCATATCGTGCTGGCTGAAGGAGACAACAGCATCGTCGTTGTTAAAGCCGCCAACGATTGCGTGACGCCTGCTTATATCGAGAAGACCGAGGATGTGATCAAGCAGTCGGATATGGTGCTGGTCCAGCATGAAATACCGGAGGAGTCGGTAGCTTATGTAAGTGCGTTGTGCGCGAAGCATGGCGTTCCGCTCATTCTGAATCCGGCGCCAGCGCGTCCGGTGCCAGAGGCAGTTCTTGAGCAGGCAGCCTATATTACGCCGAATGAGCATGAAGCGTCGATTCTGTTCGGCGGCGCGCCGCTCGAAGAGTCGCTTCGCCGTTATCCGAACAAACTGCTCATAACCGAGGGCAAGCGGGGCGTGCGCTATTATGACGGGACGAAGGAAGTGGTCATCCCGGGCTATGAGGTCGAAGTGGTGGATACGACGGGAGCTGGAGATACCTTTAACGGCGCTTTGGCGGTCGCGCTGGCCGAGGGCAAGAGTCTGGCAGACAGTCTGAAATTCGCCAACCGGGCAGCATCCTTGTCAGTCACCAAATTTGGCGCCCAGGGCGGCATGCCGACGCGGAGCCTCGTAGAGGAGAGTCTGTAACATGAAGAAGCAGGGCATACTGAACAGCCACATTGCCAAAGTGCTGGCCGATCTCGGTCATACCGACACGATTGTGGTCGGGGACGTCGGCCTCCCGGTTCCGCCGGGGGTCCTCAAGATTGATCTGGCCATCAAGCATGGCCAGCCGAGCTTCCGCGATGTGGTGGATGCCATCGCCGAAGATATGGTGGTGGAGAAGGTGATCGTTGCCGAGGAAATCCATGCAGCCAATGCGGAGACGCTTCAATATATTCATAACAGGTTCCAGCATTGCGATATCGATGCTTGCCCGCATGAAGAGCTCAAGCAGCAGATGGCCACTGCGAAGGCGGTCATCCGGACAGGGGAAGCGAAACCGTACGCGAACTGCATTTTGCAGGCAGGTGTCCATTTCGGCTAAAGAGGAGGAACAACCATGAACATCGTGATGAAAAACATTCATAAAGCTTTTGGCGCGAACCGTGTGCTGACCGGTGTGGATTTCGACCTCCGCGAAGGAGAGGTGCACGCGCTCATGGGCGAGAACGGCGCAGGCAAATCGACGCTGATGAACATTCTGACCGGCCTGCACCGTCTGGATGAAGGGACGATTGTGATCGACGGGAAGGAAACCTATTTCGGAAGCCCGAAGGAGGCGGAGGAGAAGGGCGTGGCCTTTATCCACCAGGAGCTTAACATCTGGCCGGAAATGACCGTCTTGGAAAATCTGTTCATCGGCAAGGAAATGACGTCGCGCTTCGGCTTTTTGAACACAAAACAGATGAAAGCGCTCGCGAAGGCACAGTTTGAGCAGTTGTCTGTGTCGGTACCGCTGACACAGGAGGCGGGGGAGTGTTCCGTTGGACAGCAGCAGATGATTGAAATTGCCAAGGCGCTGATGACGGATGCCAAGGTGATCATCATGGACGAGCCGACGGCGGCCTTGACTGAGCGGGAAATTCAGAAGCTGTTCGAAGTGATCGACGCACTGAGAAAGCAGGGCGTGTCGATCGTATATATCTCGCACCGGATGGAGGAGATCTTTGCGATCTGTGACCGGATTACGGTGATGCGGGACGGGAAGACCGTCGATACTCAAGCGATTGCCGATACGAGCTTTGACGAGGTTGTCCGCAAGATGGTTGGCCGCGAGTTGACCGAGCGTTATCCTGCGCGCAGCCCTTCGCCGGGCGAGGTGGTGCTTGAAGTGAAGAACCTGTCGGCCAAGGGACGGTTTGACAATGTCAGCTTTGCCGTCCGCGCCGGGGAAATTGTCGGTGTATCCGGTCTGATGGGGGCAGGGCGAACGGAAATCATGCGCGCAATCTTCGGGCTTGACCCGCTGGACAGCGGCGAGATTTATATGAGAGGCAAGAAGGTGGCGATCCGCAAGCCGACAGACGCCGTCAAGCATGGCATCGGGTTTATCACGGAGGACCGGAAGGACGAGGGTCTGGTGCTGGACTTCTCGGTTCGGGAGAATATGGCGCTGACGAATCTGTTCAGCTTCTCGCATAACGGGTTTATTTCCAGCAAAAAGGAACGGGATTTCGTCAATACCCTGGTCCAGCGGCTGCAGATCAAAACGCATACGACCGAAACGGCAGCCCGCAATCTGTCGGGGGGCAATCAGCAGAAGGTGGTCATTGCCAAATGGATCGGCATCGGACCGAGCCTGCTTATCCTCGATGAGCCGACCCGGGGTGTGGATATCGGAGCGAAGCGGGAAATTTACCAGCTGATGAACGAGCTCACTGAGCGCGGGGTGGCCATCATTATGGTCTCTTCGGAGCTGCCGGAGGTGCTTGGCATGAGCGACCGGATTCTGGTTGTGCACGAGGGCAAAATTACTGGAGAAGTGGACCGTTCGAATGCAACACAGGAGTTTATTATGACTCTAGCTACAGGAGGGCATTAACATGACGAGTATCAATGAAGCGAAAATGGAAAAAGGGTTCAAGGTCTCCGGCTTGACGCAAAAGCTTGGTCCGCTGCTCGGGCTGGTGCTGCTAATTGTCATCGTTTCGATCCTTAATCCGAGCTTTCTGGAACCGCTTAACATTCTGAACCTGCTGCGCCAGGTATCGATTAACGCCTTGATTGCGTTTGGCATGACCTTTGTTATTCTGACAGGCGGGATCGACCTGTCCGTCGGCTCGATCTTGGCCCTGTCCAGTGCGTTCGTGGCTAACATGATGCTGGCCGGCTTTGATCCGATTCTTGCGATCATTATCGGCTGTTTGCTCGGGGGCGTCATGGGGATGGTCAACGGTCTTATGATCACGAAGGGCAAGATGGCCCCGTTCATTGCAACTTTGGCAACGATGACGATCTTTCGGGGATTGACGCTGGTATACACAAACGGAAATCCGATCACAGGCCTTGGCGACAGCATGGCTTTCCAGCTGTTCGGGCGCGGTTATCTGTTTGGCATTCCGGTGCCTGCCATTACGATGATGATTACGTTTGCGATTCTATGGGTCATTTTGCATAAAACATCCTTCGGCCGCAAAACCTACGCGATTGGCGGCAATGAGAAGGCATCGCTTGTATCCGGCATTAAAGTGTCGCGTGTCAAAATTATGATCTATTCTTTGGCGGGCATGCTGTCCGCGCTTGCAGGCGCTATTCTGACCTCGCGTCTGAATTCCGCGCAGCCGACGGCGGGCACTTCTTACGAGCTTGATGCCATCGCGGCGGTCGTTCTGGGAGGAACGAGCCTGACTGGCGGCCGCGGACGGATTGTCGGCACATTAATCGGTGTGCTTATTATCGGAACGCTAAATAACGGACTCAATTTGCTGGGTGTCAATTCCTTCTATCAAATGGTGGTCAAAGGTGTCGTGATCGCGATTGCCGTGTTGATCGACCGGAAGAAATCGGCCTAAGGAGGAGAATCAACGATGAAAAAAACAACATTGTTCCTGGTATCGCTTCTGCTCATCTTCATGACCGGCTGCTCCCTGGAGCCGCCGGAATGGGCAAAGCCGACCCGATCTGGAGACATTAAGGATATGAAAATCGGACTTTCCATCTCCACGCTGAACAACCCGTTCTTCGTATCGCTGAAGGACGGCGTGGTAGCTGAGGCAGCCAACCTGGGGATGGATGTGGTCGTGGTGGACGCGCAAAATGATTCCGCCAAACAAAGCAATGACGTCGACGACCTGATCCAACAAGGGGTAGACGTGCTGTTGATTAACCCTACCGACTCCTCGGCGATTTCCACAGTGGTACAGACTGCGAACAGTCTGGGCATTCCGGTTATTACGCTGGACCGTTCGGCTGAGCAGGGCGAGGTTGAAGCGCTGGTGGCCTCCGATAACGTGAAGGGCGGCCAGATGGCGGCGGAATATATTGTAGAGCAGCTTGGCGAAGGCGCTAAAGTGATTGAACTTGAGGGGGTGCCGGGTGCATCGGCAACCCGTGAGCGCGGTCAGGGCTTCCACGATGTGGCGGATGTGCAGCTGAATGTTGTTGCGAAGCAGGCAGCTGATTTTGACCGGACCAAAGGGCTGAACGTCATGGAGAACCTGCTGCAGGGCAACCCGGACGTGCAGGCAGTGTTCGCACATAATGATGAGATGGCCCTGGGTGCGATCGAAGCGATCCAAAGCTCCGGCAAGGACATTATGGTCATCGGCTTTGACGGCAATGATGATGCCCTGAAATCGATTGAGGCGGGCAGATTGACCGCAACGGTGGCCCAGCAGCCGGATCTGATCGGTCAGCTGGCCGTTCAGGCGGCGAGCGATGTGCTGCAGGGCAACGAGGTAGAGCAGAACATTCCGGCTCCGCTGAAGCTGGTTGTGAAGGAGTAATCTGCGAAAAGACAATATTTTGACCATTAGAGATGGATAGGAGTATCTATAGAACAGCGGCGTCCCCAAGGCAGCAGGTCTTGGCGGGGCTGCTGTTTTTGTTTTGTAAACAAAAATGAGATAGAGACTATCGGATCATATTTTAATAGGGATTTTATACCAATATATTGTAATATGTGATAAAATGACTACAAATTCTCTTGCATAATTCTATTTGTTTTCGAAGGGTGGATGTGAGAGAAGTCGTG
>NZ_NPBY01000008.1 GCF_002272015.1 Paenibacillus campinasensis
ATAATGTGGGCGAGATGGGCATGGGATTCGGCTCATTTCAATGATCGATTACGAGCTTTCCAGAACAGGGAGAAGGAGCGAGTACATTTTGACCAGAGTAAACGTTCGTCATTCACTGCGCAAGCATATCATTTCTGCATTGGCAATCTTGCTGTCCGTATGCGGAGTCGTGGATGTTCAGCCTGCATCGGCAGCATCCTCGTTTAAGGATGTCCCTGCAGATCATTGGGCGAGAAGTGCGATAGAATCTGCTGTTCATAAAGGTTATTTCAAGGGCTATTCCGACGGCACCTTTCGTCCGAATGCCAACATCACCCGGGCGGAATTTGCTGCGTTAATGGCCAGAGTGTCTAATAATGAAATGGAGAGCGGACAAGGAACCTTCTCGGATATTCAAGGCCACTGGGCTCAATCCGCAATCGCTCAGGCGATAGGGATGGGATTTATATCGGCTCAGGATTATCCGAACGGATTCAAGCCGGGAACGGCTTTGACCCGGAGAGAAATGGCGAAGTGGATGGCTTCGGGGCTAGCGGCGAAGCATGAAGACTTCAAACAAGCTGTTAGCGACACCAAGGATACGCTCGTTCCGGTGGCCGAGTATTACAAGGGCGGGCTGAATAAAGCCGATTATCCGTATGTCGCGGTGGCACTTGGAACTGGACTGATGTCCGGCTATCCGGACGGATCGTTTGGTCCGGGGAAGACAACAACCCGCGCTGAAGTCGCCGTAATTCTGGCAAGATACGTAAACGTACAGGATAAGGATCCGGAAGACTTCCAGGACTTGAGAGAAATGCGCGAGGTCGGACTGACTGGGACGAATTTGACGACGGCGACGCCATATAGATTTCGTAAATTTTCAGGAACTGATAAGGAGACAAGCTTTGACCGCATTAAAGATAAGCCTTACAAAATGATGTACAACCGAGGCATGATGACGATTCATAGGATGATTGTGGTTGATGCTGATACGTCGAAAAATCCGAAAAATTTGTACGGGAAAATGTTCGTGGATGAAAAATTCAATTGGCCAATATTTGATGATGCTTATAATGTTTTCCTTGAGACTACAGTAGTTCCAAATGATAACACATCTTTATCCAATGCGGCTTTTCCTACTTCCACGTTGTACAACTTTACCCAAGGAAGAGGGTTTGAAAGTAGAGCTATTTCTAAATACGGTCTCACCGTACTGCCTAGAGTTGACGATTTCTTAACCACCGGTTTCTTCAAAAAGGATATTCCACGCCGTTTCTGGATGCATAGATATCTGGGGGATAGTGGTGGGGAAATGGGTAGCGGCAATACATTGGTTATGTTCGGACCTCCTTATAAACCAGAATAACAAGGAAGTGTAAGATGAAGAAGATTAATGAGTTGCTTAACCGTTTCTATCCTTGGGATTCATTCAGTCAGTGCTGCACCAGATAATGGTCTAGTCGTTGATGTCAGCCCTGATGAACCTAAAGATATCGGGCCGCCAACGTACACACCGGACGCTTCCAAAGGGCCTACAGCTTACCAAAAGAGAATTCGAACAGTTCAAGGTCAGCGTGAATCTAATCCGGGGGTGTATTGGTTTCAAATTGCGGATGGTCGCTTTGCAGCGGAAAGCTACCGAGCTCCAGGTGGGTTTGTCTACGTGGCGAACATCGGCACAGCTTCCAACGGATATCCAGCCATTGGTGAGGTAAGGGATAAAATTGAGATGAAAAGTAATCCGATATATCAGCCGCATGGGTATGTCGATTACAGTGGCCTTCCTGTACCCAAAAGCAGTTTAACTAACGAAAGGCTTACCAGGGTCGAAACCGTGCCGCTACGCCAAGGTGTGGAATCAAACATCACAAAGCTTGAAATCACGGATCTGAAAACAGCAGTACTAATTACATCGCAAACCGGTAAAGTGGGCCCATCAAGTTCTGATTTATATCAGGAGTTCAGGTATGAAGACACCGGGGAACGTCCATGGAATGACGCCTGCAGTTGCTTTCTACCGTGGACCGTGAAGAAATTCGGATTCTACACACCGTTGAATCTCTTCTGGCTTGCTGATGAAGTAGAACAGAAACGAATCGAAGTCAAAGGGAAGACAAGCTTGGCAGTGGGAGAGGAAACAGATTTGCAGGCACTGGTTTCAACCATAGCTCCTGGAGAGACAGATTATAAAAATCCTGTGAACGTTGCTTCAAGGGATCAAACGACCTGGAGTTCAGACAAATCCTCCGTGGTCAGTCTGGTCAATGACAGCGGCAGGGTCAAGGCCAATAGCCCGGGCACAGCTAAGATCACAGCTGTATGGAAGAGTGACGAGAACAACGGTTATATTCTGACCGCATCAATCACGATCACAGTTGGCGGAGCGCCTACACCAGACCCGGATCCGCCAACAGCGGCATGTACACCACCATCACCTGGCACGAAGATCAACGGCCGCTACATGGATCCAGTCGTCACAGCGAAAATA
>NZ_NPBY01000009.1 GCF_002272015.1 Paenibacillus campinasensis
TTGATGAATCAGTGGCGGCTGGAGGGCTATGGCAGCACGTATGCTGACCCGTACGGAAATACGTTCACGCAAAGGGACGGGGATGTGGTGTTTTACCACGGGGACCAGTCGAGCCGAGGGGATTTTCGTTCGCAGGTGCCGCACTAGGCCAGTCGCCAAGTTTGACGATGTGATGGGGGCCCAAGCTGCGTCTTCGTGCCCCTCTGTAAGCGAAAAAGGCGGCATTCCATCCGGATGAACTTGTCCGAAACAGGATAGTAAAGCAACGTATCTACTAAGCGACCTGCGCCAGAAGATGGCGGCAGGTCGCTTTTATACATGAAACGAAGCAGGATTGAAGGGGCTAGCCTTAGCTTCATACATCCGCAACACATGTTAGAGGGATACCATCCGTCCCACCAGGCTACTCTTCAATAACTTGCGCAGCGCATAAAAGCCGACGATAATGAGGTATGACAACGCGCGCTCCACTTAGGAGCGGAGCGTGGAAAGTTCGTATAGAGATGGGGAGAGCCAATGGAGTTGGAGCCGATTAAGACCAGGAAGAACAAGGCTGCTGCCAGCGAAAAAGGGGCGGTGGTTATGCTCCAGGGAACAGCTTCTGATGTCGGGAAGAGTGTGGTGACGACGGCACTGTGCCGTATTTTTCTACAGGACGGGTTCAGGCCAGCACCATATAAATCGCAAAATATGGCGCTGAACTCCTATGTAACGCTGGATGGCAAGGAGATTGGGAGGGCGCAGGGGGTTCAGGCTGAGGCGTGCGGCATCGTCGCGACAACCGATATGAATCCGATTCTGATCAAGCCGGTCAAGGACATGACCTCGCAGATTGTCATTCATGGCGTGCCGGAGCGACATATGAGTGCAATGGCTTATCGGACGGAATTTTTGCCGACGGCTAAACAGATCGTGCTGGAAGCGCTGGATCGCTTGCGTGCGGAATACGATATCGTGGTGATGGAAGGGGCCGGAAGCCCTGCGGAGATCAATCTGAAAGACCGGGATATCGTCAACATGAATCTCGCCGGCTGGGCGGATTCCCCGGTCATCCTCGTAGCCGATATCGATCGCGGCGGGGTATTTGCCTCCATCGTCGGCACGCTGGCCTTGCTGGAACCGCATGAAGCCGCACGGGTAAAAGGGTTTATTATCAATAAGTTCAGGGGAGACCTGGCGCTGCTCAAGCCCGGGCTGGATTGGCTGGAAGAGCGGACAGGCATCCCGGTGCTTGGCGTTCTTCCTTATGTGGAGGATATGCGGATCGATGCCGAGGACTCTGTGGCGCTAGAGGAACTTCGCCGCCGTCATGCCGGAGGCCATGATCGGGAACTGGACATTGCCGTTATTCGTTATCCGCGCATCTCCAACTTTACCGACTTTGATCCGCTCGGCTGGGAACCGGATACCGCTGTGCGATATGTCAGCGCCGCGGATGAGCTTGGCACACCGGATGTTGTCATACTGCCCGGGACCAAGGATACGATCAGCGATCTTCAATTTTTGAGGGATCGGGGGCTTGATCAGGCCATATTGCACCAGGTTCGGGAACGAGGAACCCAGCTTGTCGGCATTTGCGGCGGCTATCAGATGCTTGGCGAGCAGCTGCTAGATCCGCATGCGGTGGAGGGAAGCACCCGGGAAGCGAGCGGGCTGGGACTGCTGCCACTCACGACAACCTTCCTCCAGCATAAAAGAACCGTAAGAGCATCTGGACACCTGGCGGATCATCATCCCCTTAGGCTGCACCTCCCGGATGAAGAGCACGCGCTGCCGCTTGAGGCATACGAAATTCACATGGGAATTACCCGTTACTTGGATGAGGGGGGAGCTTCCTGCAGATCTTTATTTCGCATAGAGGGAGTCTCCGACATTTCGTCATCCCCTGAGGAACATGGCTGGCATGAGGAAGGCTGTGGTGTGCCAGGCGGACAAATATGGGGCACTTATCTGCATGGTTTGTTTGACAATGATCTGTTTCGCAGAGCCTGGTTGAACGGGATTCGCATGACCAAAGGCCTGCCCGCCGTTTCCGTGTCCTTCAACGCCAGGGAGCGCAAGCAGCAGGAGTTTGATCGTGTCGCCAACATCGTCCGCGAGCATCTGGATATGAACCGGATTTATGAGATTATCGGGATGAATAAAGCGACCTAACCTTTGAAGGATGCCGAAGAGCAACGCGCTTGGGCATCCTTTTTTGTTGCATTTATATGTGGAGAATGATAGTAAAACTTGTTTATATATAGGATAGGGGGGTATACTGTGTGATATAAAAAGTGCTATTTCGTAGCGAGATCAGGGCGATAACAGCACGAGAACAAGAATGATAGGGAGGTCGCAATGATAAAAAAATTAATGCTCATGGCAGTCGGTTTATTACTTGTTTCTGGCTTGTTGACGGCATGCAAGGGGCCGGGCACGAGCGACGATCATGCCGAAGGGCATGTCGGATCCGATCAGGAAAATACGGCGGTCATATCACCAACGCATGACGATGAACATGAGGAAGGCTCGGCAGATCATAAGTCTGGCAGTCATGGAGACAACAGTCATGCCGGGCACGATAGCCACTCGGATATGCACAGCGCTGCGGGCGACAATTACAAGGTGGATTTTTCGTTCAACGGGCCTGTCAGAGCAGCCGAGAATGCGGAGCTGACGCTGGAGGTAACTGACTCGGAGGGGAATCCGGTTCAAGATTTTGATATCAGTCATGAGAAACTGATGCATCTGATTGTAGTCAATGAGGACCTGTCGTTTTTTGAGCATATTCACCCTGATTATGAGGAGAACGGCAGATTTACGGTGACAACCGAATTTCCGTATGGAGGCAGGTACAAGCTGTTTGCCGATTTTGTACCGAAGGGCCAAGGTGGCATGACCGTCAGTGACTGGATGGAGGCGGATGGAGAAGTAGCGGAGCTGCAACCGCTAATGGCAGACGAAAGCCTGATCGCAGAGGTCGACGGCAAGGAAGTTGAGCTGACGCTCAGCAATACCCTCTCGAATGAGGAAGCAATTCTGACCTTTGATATCCGGGATGCGGCAACTAAGCAAGGAATCCAGGATCTGGAGCCGTATCTGGGTGCAATCGGGCATGTGGTCATCCTATCCGAAGATACGGAGCATTATCTCCATGTACATCCGCTTGACGGGCAGGACACCGGGCCTAAAGCCGAGTTCGTTACTTCGTTCCCAGAGAGCGGTGTTTATAAAATATGGGGCCAGTTTCAACATAATGGTGAAGTGTTCACCGTATCATTTGCAGTGGAAGTGCAGTAACGAATAGCAGCATCCGGAAATTATACAAAAGCCTCCCTCGTCTATGGCGTCACAGCCATGGACGGAGGGAGGCTTTTTGTATCGCAAGAAGCTCGCCCGCAAGAAGCTCGCCCGCAAGAAGCTCGCCCGCAAGAAGCTCGCCCGCAAGAAGCTCGCCCGCCTATGCGTCAGCGGGCTCTATGCATGTTCACGCGGCAGTTCCAAGATCTCCACGCCATATGGCGGAAGGGTCAGCTCCCGCCCGCAGACCTCGCCGGTCAGCAGGCTCGGATACGCTGCTTCAAGCTCGACAACAGCTTCCTCTCGGCTCAAATTGAGCACGAATAGATAGGATGCTTGTTCACCTGTACGCACGGTGAGCTGCACGCCTTCCGGGAGCTCCTTGTCGAAGCAGCTGAGACCGGCGACCGAGGCGGCTTCACGGAGAAGCCGAATCAGGTATGCTTCCTCCGGCTGGGTTCCGGTATAATACACCGTTCCTTCTCCGAGGCGGTTGCGCGTAACTGCCGGAGTGCCGCAGTAAAAGTCATCGTTGTACCATGCAATCGGTTCAGCGGTCTGCGGCACGAGCAGATCATTCCACTGCGAGCAAGCATAAGAAGCATCACCGGTCGTGATGATATGGGCATCCTTGCCAATGGGGTCATACTCGGAGACGGTTACCCCGGCACAGCGCGAGAGGAGCGCAGGCAGCTGCTCCATATGACAAATATTGTTCATCTGCTTCACGCCGGATCGCGTGGTCAGAATGACGGTGCCGCCCGAAGCGGCGTAGGACTCCAGCCGCTCGGCCAAGGCTTCGTCCATCAAATAGAGATGAGGGGCAATGACAAGCTTGTAGCTGTCCAGCTGGGCATCGGTATGAATGACATCGACCCCGATGCCAAGCTTGGTTAGCGCCTTGTGCCACTGCTTTATATTTTCATAATAATCGAGCCCCTCGGACTGTTTCTGAATGCCCATGGAGAGCAGCTGGTCGCTTGCGTACAGTATGGCCGCCTCGCTCTGCACGGTGGTGCCTGACAGATTAGCCGCGGCCTTGTTGACCTCCTCACACAGCTGTGTGAACTCCTCGAAGCGACGTCCCGGCACGTTGCTGTGGTCGATCAGGCCATGCCAGTACTGTTCAGCCCCTTGAAGCGCGCTCCGCCAGCGGAAATGAACGACGGTGTCCGCGCCTCTAGCGATCGTCTGCCAGGCAAAAGCTCTAATAAAACCGGGCTGCGGCGTCCGCCACATCGGGAACCAGCAGCCGGGAGGTCCGCTCAGCTGCTCCATAATCCAGAAGCCCCGTCGTTTGATCCCGCGCGTCAAATCCAGGGACAGCGCGCCGCTATAAGGGCCAGTAGAGGTCTTGTCCGGCGATGTATTCGGATAATAATCGAAGGAAGCAAAGTCCAGCTCTTCGCCAATTTGATGCAGATCGAGCTTCTGCGGATAGCTGTGGAAGTTATGCGTGATGTAATGCTCCGGTGCAAGCTTCCGTATCAAAGCGATTTGCTCCTGTTGGAATTGGGCAGCCGAAGCCGACTGAAACCGGTAATAATCCAGCAGGTAAGACGGATTCTGGAATGGAGATCCGCCAAGCGGTGTCGTAATTTGAGTCCAGTCATTGAACTCGCCGCTCCATACGACCGTTCCCCAGGAACGGTTCACCTCGTCGAGCGTTTCATATTTCGCTTTCACCCACTCGCGAAATCGTTCATTACAGGCGGTGCAGTGGCATTCCAGCAGCCAGTATTCATTGTCGATCTGCCATCCCTCCACGGCCGGGTGGCCCGCATAATGTTCGGCAAGCCTGTGCACGATGCGGCTGGCATACGTGCGCATGGAAGGGCTGTTGAAGCAGCGGTGGCCGCGGACTCCCACATGTACAGGCTGTCCGCTGGCGGTGATCGGCAGCACGTCCGGGCAGGAATCGGTTAACCACCGCGGAGGGGTGTTCGTGGGCGTGCCCAGGACTACCCCGATGTCGTGATGATGAAATAGATCTACGGCCTGGTCCAGCCAGGTGAAGTCAAATTGACCTTCGGCAGGCTCCAGACGGCTCCATGCAAATTCGGCTAATCGCACAATTTTGACACCTGTTCTCTTCATTAGAAGAGCATCTTCCTCCCACATTGACACATCCCAGTGCTCGGGATAATAATCTACACCCATTCGAAGACGGGACCAAGGTTGCAAATCCGGCATATGATCATAGCTCCTCTCGCGCTTTATTCGCGCCTGTTCTGTCTCCTTTATTGTATCGGAACGAAGCTTGTGGACCTAACAAGATTTTGTTGCTTAATAGCACAATATTGCGATTTAGGATAAAAGGGGGACATCCTTTATCATCCTTGCGCTGGGGCTGCTCTTCAAGAACAAGGAATGGGGCAGCCGTTTATGAAGGTTCGCCGTTATTTAACCCAGCCTCTAACTCCAGTGGTTGTTTATGTTATGTGAATAACAGGACCTGATGGTGGGATCAGGAAATGATTTTAATGAGAATCATAATTATAAAATGAATTGCAGGGTCTCCGTCGTAAGCAGTTTGCGCGGAAAATTATCATTTTTGTAACTAATTGAGACACCCATTTCATCACTGCAGAAACAGGTTCCTAAAAAAATAGGCGATACTTACCACTTGAACGCGAAGGTCGTTGTTTTAAAATAATACCCATCCCGGTACGGGACTCCCTTCTTATTTTGATCAAAAGGCGATTTGTGGAAACCCTATGCAGGACGCGGTTTTCCCTCGTTTCTCTGTATGACTTTGGTATCAATTTTGTAATATATATGGATAATGATGTAAAAATGACCGTAACTTTAGAAATTTTCTTGCGTTTAAATAATCGATTCGCTTCCGTCCGAGCGTGTTCATATGCAAGCTCGCAATACGTGCCGGCCCTTACATGTTCTGTCATCCATAGCCTTTTAAACTTACATAAGGGGCCAGCGCTACAGACGGCGTTAGAACGGTTTCAAGCGGACGAATACAGAAGAATAAGACGAGCAGACGCCTTTTATGAAAAAAGAGTGGAAAATTCCATATTCGATTCTTTATGACTATTATTGTCAAAATAAAAGTTGGTAAAGAAGGAATATGGCAACGGGACGATATCGGCTATAGAATGGCGATGTAGCTCAAACGTCGATTCAGCCGGTATGTGGCCATGAACATGTCACAGAAGGAGAAGGTGAAAGACGAGACGATGAGCAAACGTAAATGGATAGTCGCAGTATGCTTGCTTACGGTGATGCTTCTCTGCGGTGTCGCTGTAATATTCGGATGGATGCGTCCGTCATTGCCCGCTTATGCGGATGCAGATGGAGTCCAGATGAAGTTCAAAACCGAAGGCACAGAGTTTCAGGTGTATGACGAACATGGAAACTGGCAGACGATGTTTGCCAAGGGCGTCAACCTGGGAGCGACGGTACCGGGGCATTTTCCGGGCGAGATGCCAATTCGTGAGGAGGACTATCTGCGCTGGTTCCGGCAGATCGATGAGATGGGAGCGAATGTGATCCGAATTTACACGGTCCATAACCCGGTCTTCTACAAAGCGCTTGTGAAGTACAACCATGATAAGGGAGAAGACGCCCTCTATTTCATGCAGGGCATCTGGTCCCCGGAGGAGCAGCTGATTGAACGTCAGGATGCCTATGATCCGGAAATTGTCGAGATGTTCAAGCAGGAGATTGAAAAAGCAGTCGCAGCGGTATACGGGGACATCACATTGGAGGAGAAGAAGGGCAGCGCCAGCGGCAAATACACGGTAAACGCGGGCAAGTATTTAATGGCCTGGCATATCGGTACCGAATGGGACCCGGCGATGGTGGACAATACGAACCGGCTCCACGAGGATATGCCGCGTTATGAAGGGGCCTACTTCTCTGCCGTGGAAGGAGCAAGTCCGTTCGAAAGCTGGCTTGCCTCGATGCTGGACCACACCGCTGCCGCAGAGCGGAAGTACGGCTGGGAGCACCCGATAACGTTTACGAATTGGGTGACTACCGACGTGCTGGAGCATCCCGGAGAGCCGCTGTTTGAAGAGGACATGGTGTCCGTGGACGCCAGACATGTACAGCCGGTCGACTGGGAAGCAGGTTATTTTGCTTCTTATCACGTGTATCCGTACTATCCGGATTTCTTCCGGACAGATGAGACGCTTTGGACGATCCCGGATGACAAAGGGGGCTACAACACCTACAAAGCGTATCTTCGCAGACTGAAGGCCGAATTCACGGACATGCCGATTATGGTTACCGAGTACGGGGTCCCATCCTCCATCGGAATTTCCCATTATGGGCCGGGAGGACGCGACCAGGGCGGTCATGATGAAATCGAGCAGGGCAAGGTGAATGTATCCTTGACTGAAGACATATATGAGGAAGGTTATTCCGGAGCCATCCTGTTCATGTGGCAGGACGAATGGTTCAAAAAAACATGGAATACGATGCCGTTTGAAATTCCCGATGACCGGCGTCCATTCTGGCTCAATGTGCTTACCAATGAAAAGATGTTCGGCCTGCTGGCCATGCAGTCCGGCAAGGATGGGGACATCGTCATTGACGGCGATTTGTCCGACTGGGACCAGCTTCCCGAGGAGGAGGTGCAGTTATGGGGCGGAGAGGCGCCAGGCATTCGCAGCATGCGCCTCACCCATGACGAAGCTTACCTGTATATCGGCATGGAGCTGGAGCAGCCCTTTGATCCGCAGCGGTCCAGATTATTCATCGGTGCCGACACCATTGAGGGCGGGGACGTGCCTGAGAAGGAGCTGGGCGGAATCCGGATGGACGGCGGAGGCCTCGAGGCTTTGATCCAGCTTGGCAAGGACAGCGAGTCCCAGGTTGCGATTGCTCCATCCTATGATTTTCACCAGCGTCTGTATGGCAAGGAAGGATACTGGATGCTGCCGGAAGATCCGGCAGAAGGGTCCAAGGACGACCCGAAGGTGCCGGGCGGAAGCTTCCATTCCTGGAAGCTGGCGATCAGCCTGCTGATGAATCCGCCGGATACCCGCTTCTCCCATCCCTTCCTGGATGAAACCGTAGGCCTGCTCAAGCGGGGCATCAGCGATCCCGGCTCGCCGGAATTCAATTCGCTTACGACGTGGCAGTATGAGGGAAATACCGTGGAAATGCGGATCCCTTGGATGCTCTTGGGCTTTGGCGATCCAAGCTCGCTGCAGGTCATTGACTACAGTCCGCTTGGGGACAACCGGGAATTCACCACCACAACCGCGGAGGGCGTACGGCTGATTCCGTGGATTGCAGAGAGAGCCGCCGATCCGGCGGGCGAAGAGGTGCCGGACATCCCGTCAGATGCCGCAAGCACCATCAATTTGCAGCATATTCCACTGTACACATGGGAGCCTTGGGAAACGGTTGGATATCAAGAGCGGCTTAAGAAAAGTTATTACGAGATGCAGGAGCTGTTCCAGCGGCTGCCTTAACGCCTATACCTAACGCTGCACCTAGATCCTATCAAAAGGAGGAACTATCCGGATATGTTTTCAAATATAGCCTTGGCTTATGGATTTATCTATATCTGTCTGGCGATGATTACAGCAGGCATTATTCTGTTGTTCTGCATGAAAATCAAGCATAATGCAGCCCTTCGCAAAATAGAGGCATACACGGCGAAGCATCGCGACTATTTCGTATACGTGCAGATGCATCTGCACGATGATGTCAAACTGCAGCTGCCCCCCGGCAGGCTGGATCGCATCGAGGCCGACGTCATCCAGGCCAAGCTGATGGAGTGGATTGAGCAACTGAAAGGGGAAGCAAGAGAGAAGCTGCTGCTGTTGTGCCGGGAAGCCGGTTTTGTTGAGCGGGACATTCGCAGCCTGTCCAGCTTCCGGAAGGGCAAGCGGATTGAGGCGGCCTACCGTCTAGGCGGGATGCGGGCATCGGAGGCGGTGCCGCAGCTGCTCAAGCTGCTCGCCCGCACGAACTATGGCCCGCTGGCGATCATCATCGCCAGGGCGATTGCGAAGAGCGCCGATCAGCCGGAGCAGATTCGGGACATGCTGCTGCAGCTGCTGGCCAGCGGCAAGCCGATTCACGCGCTGGCGGCTGACATATTGCTGGAGACGAGGCTGGATTCGGCAAGTCTGCTGCGGCGCTTCCTTGACGACCCAGAACCAGGCCTGGTCAAGGTGGCGCTGGTGGCGATGTGGGGGCAGGCGGTGCCAAGCGCCGTCCCTACCCTGGATCGGCTCGTCGGATCGAGCGAGAAGGATGTGCGGGCCGAGGCGGTCAAGCTGTACCTTAGCTCGAATCCGGTGCTCAAGGATGCGACGATTGCCCAATTGATGAACGATCATGAATGGGAGGTTCGGGCCGCTTGCGCGCAAGCGCTTGGCCGTCTCCATGCGGCAGGCAGCATTCCGCTGCTGGCAGAGGCGCTGAAGGACGACAATTGGCATGTGCGCAACTATAGCGCAGAGAGTCTGGCCCTTCTCGGTGAGCAGGGATTTGAGACATTATGCCAGGCGGCCCTTCACGGTACGGGCCCGGCGAGGGAGACTGCCCTGTACCGGATCGAACGGATCATGGCGAAGGAAGGGAACCATGAGGAAGTGGAGCAGATGGTGGATTTCAACAAGAAAAAGCTGCTGTATGACCGCTATTTCGGCGGGGCGAAGCCGAGCAAGCGCATCGGCAAAATGGCAGGGGTAGGAGGCGATTACACTGCTTAGGGACATCCTGCTCGTTTATGGCATGACGGCAATTTATTACGTCATGATCGTTAGTGCACTTTATTTTGTAATTATGATGCTATCTTTCAGAAATATTTGGAACATTTCCAGACGTGCTGCCTATTCGGCATACAACACATTATCCGGCTCCGAGCTCGTTCCGTCGGTGTCGCTGCTGGTGCCAGCCTACAACGAGGAGCTGACGATCACCGAGAACGTGCGGTGTCTGATGACACTCAATTATCCGAATTACGAGGTCATTGTCATCAATGACGGCTCTTCTGATGACACGCTGGACGTGTTGTTGAAGGAATATGAGCTAGAGGCTATTCCGAACCCTGAAATCCGGGGGCGTCTGGATACGCAGAGAATTCGCGGCGTTTACCATAATCCGCAGTATCCGCATCTGTATGTGATTGACAAGGAAAACGGCGGCAAGGCCGATTCGCTGAACGCCGGCATTAATCTGTCGCGCTATCCGCTCATCTCGTCGATTGACGCCGATTCTTTGCTGGAGAAGGATGCTTTGATCCGGATGGCGAGAATGTACATGGAAAATCCGGAGGAGACGGTGGCGATCGGAGGAGACGTTCGGATTGCCAACGGCTGCATCATTGAGAACGGAGCGGTCAAGGAAGTTTCGCTTCCCCGCAAGATGTGGCCCATGTTCCAGTCCATTGAGTATTTGAAAGCTTTTCTGGGCGGCCGCATCGGCTGGAGCCATATCAACGGTCTCATCATCGTCTCGGGAGCGTTCGGCATGTTCCGCAAGGATTATGTCATTGCCGTTGGCGGCTACCGTGGCGGATATCCGGGTGAGGATATGAACATTATCATCAAGCTTCACCGCTATATGCTGAAGAATAAAATTCCGTATCGTGTAGCCTTCTGTCCGGAAGCGGTGTGCTGGACACAGGCGCCAGACTCGTATCATATTCTCTCGAACCAGCGCAAACGCTGGGGCCGGGGAAACCTGAAGAACATGATCGAGAATCGCGACATGCTCTTCAACCCGAGATACAAGGTGATGGGCTGGCTTACGATGCCTTACAACGTCATTTTTGAAGCGCTGAACCCTTACTTCAGAATTACGGGCCTGCTGGCTCTGCTTGGATATGTGTTGATGGATATGACCAACTGGCATGTGCTGCTTGTATTCGGACTTGTCAATTTCCTGGGCGGCTACCTGCTCAGCATCGGGGCGCTGCTGCTGGAGGAGATGGCGTTCAGACGGTACAACAAGCTGTCAGATCTGGTGAAAATGCTGCTGTTCTCGGCGCTCAAGTTTGTGGGATACCACCAGCTGGGCGTGCTGTGGAGAGTGCAGGGCCATATTCAATATTTGCAGAACAACAACACATGGGGCACGATGACCCGGCAGAGCTGGAAAGAGAAGTCCAAGACAGCTTAGACCGCAGCCAGGCCCGGTTCAATAAGATATACATTCAATAATTAAAGAGAGGTGGAGTGGATCATGTCTCAAGCTACATTGCAGCGTGTACAGTCAACAGATTTATACGACGAGCTGGAACAAGAAGCTCGCCAGCATCGAGGCAGCGGTTTTGCGCTGATGTTTCTGTACAGCGCCGACCGTCTGAGCGAGATGAAGGATGCTGTCCGCGGTTATGTGGAGCAGCTGTCCGCATCAGGCGCACAAGTTCGGGAGGATGCGGCAATGCGGACGCTGGCGGTGACGCTGCCGGGCTATTCTCTGGATGCTGCCCATTATGAGGCGCTTCTGCTGAAGCAGCTGCTGGAGGAGCAGAGGTTGGGCGAGCCTCGGATTACGCTTGCTGCCCTGACAGAACCGCCAGCTTCGTCTGTGATCAAACAGATGGCGGAAGCGACTCGCCTGAGCACCAGCTCGGATATTTATATTTATACAGAGCAGAAATCTGAAAGGGGCCGCGGCCGGATATTGATCGTCGATCAGGATGCGGCCGTGCGCGATTTTCTGCATATTCGGCTGGCGATGCAAGGATATGAAACGCTGCAGGCTGCAGATGGCCTGGAGGCGCTTGACCTGATCGTGAAGTGGGAGCCGGATCTGATGATTACGGAGCTGAACCTGCACGGGATCGACGGGCTGCCGTTCATTCATCATATCCAGCAGCTTGCGGTGAAGCATCCGCCCAAAATTGTGGTGCTGACCGAAAAACGGGTGGAGCAGACGATAAGCCAGTGCTTTGAAAGCGGCGTGGACGATTACGTAACGAAGCCGTTCTCGCCCGTCGAGCTGGACGCCCGCATCCGCCGCTGCTTGCAATAAATCGATAAGAAGCTTGTTGTCGCTGATGCTGGAGCTGGAGCAACAGACTATACACATCCAATGGAGGTTGAGTGCTTGTGAATGAGGAATACAAAACGTTATTGAACGCAATTGAAAGCAAAAAGGCTGTTTTGGGTGTCGTTGGCTTGGGGTATGTCGGGCTGCCGCTGGCCGTAGAGATGGTGAAGCAAGGATTTACCGTGGTGGGCATTGATCTGGACGTGGATAAAATCGAACGTATTTACCGTGGCGAATCCTATATCACCGATATTTCATCCGAAGAGCTTGCCGCCTGCATCGATACCGGACGTTTCAAGCCGACGACCGATTACAGCATGCTCGCGGTCATTGATGCGGTCAGCATTTGTGTTCCTACTCCGCTGAGCGAGAATCAGGACCCGGATACCTCTTACATTACGATGGTGGTGGACCAGCTGAAGCGGTTCATGAAGCGGGGAGCGCTGATCACACTCGAGAGCACGACCTATCCGGGCACAACCGAGGAGCTGATTCAGGGCGAGATGGAAAGGCTTGGATACAAGGTTGGCCAAGACTTCTTCCTGTGCTTTTCGCCGGAGCGTGTCGACCCGTCCAACAGCCGGTTTAATACGCGGAACACGCCGAAGGTGATCGGCGGAACGACCGAAGCATGCCTGAAGCTGGGCGAGGCGCTGTACAGCCAATATGTGGAGACGGTGGTGCCGGTGAGCAGTCCGAAGGTTGCGGAAATGTCCAAGCTGCTGGAGAACACGTTCCGCAGTGTCAACATCGCCTTTGTGAATGAAATGGCGATGATGTGCGACCGCATGGGGATTGACGTGTGGGAGGTGATCAACGCAGCGGCGACGAAGCCGTTCGGATTCATGCCGTTCTATCCGGGACCGGGCATTGGTGGCCACTGCATTCCGCTTGATCCAATGTATCTGTCCTGGAAGGCGAAGGGCTATCGCTTCTACAGCAAATTTATCGAGCTGGCCCAGTCGACGAATGACAACATGCCTTATTATGTCATCAATAAAACAGCCACCATTCTGAATGAATACGCCAAATCGGTCAAACGATCCAAAATTTTGCTGCTCGGCATGGCGTACAAGCCGGATATCAGCGATCTGCGGGAATCACCGGGGCTTGAGGTCTATGAACTGTTCAAGGAGAACGGAGCTGCGGTGGATTATTATGATCCTTACGCGACCTCCTTTATGAACAAGCAAGGGGAGACGGTCCGCAGCATTGAATACGATCTGTCGGCATTCAGCCGGTATGATTGCATGGTGCTTATCACCAACCACAGCCGATTTGATTATGGCACCATCGCTTCCCTTGGGGTTCCGATCCTGGATACGCGGAATGCGTTTAAAGCACATGCCAAGCCGCATATTTATAAAATCGGTCATTCCGTCCAGCACATCCCTGAGCCTGGCGAGGCGGTATTAGCCTAAAAGAATGGAGGCGAGGAATGAAGAACGTATCGGCAAGGGCAAGGTTGTTCATCTTGGCAGGGCTCACCGGACTTTTGCTGCTCGTCCTTCTTCCTCTTCTTCTCCCTTCGCCTTCGGTGAATGAGAACAAAGCGACCTGGGTGTGGGAAGCGAAGCTGATCCGCAGCCAAGCCGAGGAGATCGTCTCCTTCAGTATGAATGAAGGGATCACGACGATCTTTCTGCAAATTCAGCAGGAAGTCCGGGATGAGGACTATCGCCGTTTCAATGCGCTTGCGCATCAGGCTGGCATTGAGGTTCATGCGCTGGACGGGCATCCCGAATGGGCCTATTCGCAGGGACTTGATGAGGGGATGAAGCTGCTCTCCTGGCTGGAGCGATTTCACGCGGCATCCCGGCAGGAGGAACGGTTTGACGGCATTCAGTTTGATGTGGAGCCCTATGTGAGAGAGCGATGGGAGGAGGAGCAGCAGCAGGTCGTCGCGGAATGGAGCATCAATATGTCGGCATGGGCAAGGGAAGTGTCCCGGCAAGGGCTATATATCAGCGCCGCGGTTCCATTCTGGCTCGATAGGATTCCTGGCCCGTCCGGTTCCGGATCGTTCAGCCGCTGGATCATATCCAGAATGGATGCCATTGCCGTCATGGCCTACCGTGACGATGGGGAGCTGATGTACGAACTGTCCCGCCAGGAGCTTGAACAGGCGGATGAGCTTGGCAAGCAGGTATGGATTGGCATGGAGCTTGGCAACACGGACGAGGGCGACCATCTGACCTTCTATTCCAAAAGCGAGCAGGCGATGGAGGAGGAAGCACAGCGGGCGGCAACGCTCGGCAGCGGGCATCCGTCGTTCGCCGGTCTGGCCGTTCATCACTATCAGGCGTGGATGGATCGAAGGATGTCCATGGCGGAAGAAGAACGTTGATGTCAGTTGTGGACCCTTTGCTGCACCGTACTGAACATCACAAGCATACAAGAAATGTACATTGTTCATAAAAAAAACATAAAAGGCCGAAGACTGGCTCTTACCGAGCTGGTTTTCGGCCTTTTTTTGCGTGTTCACGGGCTTTTTCGCGCATGGGCATGAAATGAAAATGAGCACCTTTATCATTTCTGCATCAATGACCCCTGACAGCATGCTGTCAGGCTGTATAGGAATTGTAGAGAAGCCGGTCGTATACTATGAGTCGCTATGTCAAACTTCCTAGGCTGGAAAGGCGGCTCCGGTTACATTGACAGCATAGCAGGTGATTCTTTGGCGGTATATTCCATTTCTGAAATAAGTCAAAAGACGTGGTTATTGGTTGAGAGAGAGGCGTGGAAATGAAAGTTAAAGTAAAAGAGACAATGTTTTCAGGATTCCGGTTTTTAATATTGCTAACCATTATTCCGGTGTTTGGAGGATGCAGTCTGCTGGGCCATCCATCAGGCACGATCAAGGGCGAGGTCAAAGCGCCGGCCCCGGCAGTGGAACGGTATGAAGGGGATAAGAGCAGGGAAATTTCCTATGTGTACACCGCCCGAAAGGAGCTGTCCCTTACCTTTAATGGCATGGGGGACCAGAAGACGATGACAGCGCTGTTGGATGAGCTGGATGCACACGGGGTGAAGGCGACGTTCTTTCTCCCGGGCGTCAGGGTCGCGGAGGAGCCGGATATCGCCAAGGAGATTGCGGCCCGCGGGCATGAAATTGAGAATAATACGCTGAATCAGCTCGATATGAGCACGCTTGATTATGACGGCATATATAAGGAGATCCAGCTGGCTAACGAGGTCATTGAGCGCGAGACGGGCGTGAAGCCCCGCTATGTTCGCACACGATCTGGAGACTACCCAGAGGACGTTCCGCTAGCGGCTGCACATCTGGGAATGAAGGCTGTGGTCAGCTATAAAATTAATCCGCGGGACCGTGACATGCAAAGCGCAGAGGAGATCGGGGAATATGTCGCCCGGTATATGACCCGGGGCGGTATTATTTCCATGAACACGGACATCAATCCGGAAGTTGTGGCCGCGGTGAAGTATATTGCTCAGGCAGCGGAAGACATCGGATACCGGCTGATCACACTGGATGAGCTGGTTGAGAATGGCGGCGAACGCAAGCCGCTTGCATCCATTCCGGGTTATGATGCGGCCAAGATCAACCCGGACTATCACGATGCTGCTTATGAGCTGGTGTATAAAGCGAGAACGGACCGCAAAGAAGTCGCGCTTACGTTTGATGATTTCGGAAGCGACAAGACGGTAACGCAGATTCTGGATATTTTGGAGGAGCATGATGTACAGGTAACCTTCTTCCTTCGGGCAAAAGGGGTGGAGGACAATCCGAACCTGGCCCGGGCGATGCTGGAGGGCGGCCATGATGTAGCCAACCATACCTACAGTCACCCTGTTGTCACGACGCTGACTCCCGAGGAACTGCAGGAGGATGTGGTCAAGGCCCATCAAGTCATCACCGAAGCGATACAGGAGCAGCCGGTCATGCTGTTTCGGCCGCCAACCGGCGTGGTCGATGATTTGCGTGCCAAGGCCATTGCGGCAACCGGCTATCCGATCATGGCCATGTATGACGTGACTACGCTTGACTGGGATACGAGCAATACAGCGGATGACATCGTGAACGGCATTATGACCAAGACGGAAGAGGGAAGCGTCATTCTGCTGCATATGCTGGATGGCCTTCATACGATTGAAGCGCTGCCGCGCGTGCTGACAGGACTGAAGGATAAGGGATATACCTTTGTGAAAATGGCGGATATGATCGAGCATCAGAGCGGTGCCAGGGAAAGGAATTAGGGATGGGACTATACAACAATATTGTGAACCGTACCGACAAGGTTGCGGTGGTGGGGCTTGGCTATGTCGGGCTGCCGCTGGCCGTTGCCTTTTCGAGAAAGGTGGATGTTATCGGTTTTGATTTGAGCCAGGAGAAGATTGCGCTCTATCAGCAGGGCATTGATGCTACCGGCGAGCTTGGGGTGGAGCTGGCTGATAGCACCGTGGCGTTCACCTCCGATCCGGACAAGCTGAAGGAGGCCCGCTGCTTCATCGTCGCTGTTCCGACACCGGTGAAAAGCGGCAATGTGCCGGACCTGAAATTTTTGCGCGGGGCTAGCCAGATGGTCGGTCAAGCGCTGACTCCCGGATCGCTGGTGGTATTCGAATCCACGGTATATCCCGGGGTCACCGAAGAAGTATGTGCGCCGATTCTGGAAGAGGCGTCCGGGCTGCGTCTTGGCGAGGACTTCAAGGTCGGCTATTCGCCGGAGCGCATCAACCCGGGGGATCAGGTGCACCGTTTGGAGAATATCGTGAAGATTGTGTCTGGCAGCGATGGGGAGGCGCTGGATACGGTGGCCCGGCTGTACGAGCTCATTATCGAGGTCGGTGTTCACCGGGCGGAGAGCATCAAGGTCGCGGAAGCGGCCAAGGTGATCGAGAATGCCCAGCGCGATATTAACATCGCGTTCATGAACGAGCTGTCGATGCTGTTTCACCAGATGGAGATCGATATGAACGCGGTGCTGCGTGCGGCGGAGACGAAATGGAATTTCCTCAAGTTCAGGCCCGGCCTGGTGGGCGGGCATTGCATCGGGATTGACCCGTACTACCTGACCTACAAGGCAGAGGATCTCGGATATCATTCCAAAATTATTCTAGCCGGGAGGCACATCAATGACGGCATGGGTAAGTATGTGGCGCAGCAGGCGATCAAGCTTGCCGTGAAGTATCGCCTGGATCTTCGAAACGCCAAAGTGGCCGTCATGGGGCTGGCTTTCAAGGAGGATTGCCGCGATATTCGCAATTCCAAGGTCATTGACCTGATTCGGGAGCTTCGGGAATACGGAGTTCAGCCGCTGGTAGTAGATCCTTATATCGAACCGGCACACGCGTATGAAGAGTTCGGCATCGAGCTGTCGGAGATGACCGATCTTCACAGCCTGGACATGGCCATTATGGCGGTGCCGCACCGTCAATTCAAAGCTTTATCCCTCGCTGATGTGGAGCGGATGTTCGGCTCGGCGGACGAACGGATTCTGGTTGATGTGAAGGGTGCCTATAACCGGGCGGAATGCGAGAGCAGAGGCTTCCGCTACTGGAGCTTGTAAGCTGATAGATTGGAGAAATTGCTGTGATATTTAATAAACGACGCCAAAAAATGAAAGAGGTTCTGACACAGCCGCGAGCCGACCGGAGACGGTTGTCCTATGTTCCGGACCCGGAGCAGATTCGGGTGTCGGCAGATCGAAGAGGCCGACATGTCCTGGATGCTGATCTGTCCGATACCGAATACTTGGAGAAGCTCCGGATGCTTAGCCTGCGGTATGCCGCCGACTTTGACGTGCTGGTGCAACGTGAAGGGCAGTGGAGGCGGCGTGAAGGCATCCGCGCACAAGCATCGGATATTTCGGCCACCGGGCTTCTCCTGAGGCTGCCGTCCGAACATCCGGAACTGAAGCCGGGGGACAAGATCAGGGCGAGGTTCAACATTCCGCCAGGCGCAATGCCGGAGGGCTTCGAATCCGGGGTGAAGATCGACGCGACGGTCGTGCGCAGGTTCGAGGCCCAGGGCGAGGCGGGACAAGTGGAATATATGCTGGCGATGGAGTTCGCGAAGCCGCTCACGGAATACATGCAGCGCAAGCGCTGGGGATACTCGGTGTATTCCGCCAGTGCGCTTCTGCTCGGCACCGTGCTGTTCATTATGCTGCTTCGGACCGAAAGTCTGATCTATTTCAAATATAATATGGTGCTGTACTTGTACAGCTTGATTGCGGCGGCCTTTTTGCTGACTCGCTACCTGTTTGGCGCATTGTACCGGGATGTTCCGATTAACCCGAGCTATACGCCCGGCGTATCGATCATTATCCCATGCTTCAATGAAGCGGAATGGATTAAGCGAACGATTCTGAGCTGTATGAACCAGGATTATCCGGTCGATAAGCTGGAGGTCATCGTGGTGGATGACCGCTCGACAGACCAGTCGGTGGAGAGAATCAGGGATATGATCGAGACGATCCACAACGAGGCAGAGCGCTATGCAACGAAGGATCGGCTCTTCTATACAGTGCTGCCTGAAAATGCGGGCAAGCGGGCCGCACTTGTCAAAGGGGTAGAGATGGCGAAGCATGATCTGGTCGTGTTTGTGGATTCGGACAGCTTCCTGGACCCGACGGCGATCCGCCATCTGGTCCAGCCTTTCCAAGACCCGAAAATGGGCGGTGTGGCCGGACGGACCGATGTGGAGAACAAATATACCAACTCCATTACGAAGCTGCAGACGGTCCGGTATTATATCGCGTTCCGCATTATGAAGGCTGCGGAATCGTGGTTTGACAGCGTCACTTGTCTGTCCGGGCCGCTGTCCTGTTACCGCAAGGATCTGGTGCTGAAGTATGCCGACGACTGGCTGAACCAGAAGTTTCTTGGCAAGCCGGCGACATTCGGTGATGACCGAAGCATGACCAACTTTATATTGAAGGAGCATCGCACAGGCTATCAGGATTCCGCGGTCTGCTCGACAATCGTACCTTCGCGGGTCGACGTGTTTCTGAAGCAGCAGATGCGCTGGAAACGCTCCTGGCTGCGGGAGTCGCTTCGGGCCGGCGGATTCATATGGCGCAAGGAGCCGTTCATGGCGCTGTTCTTCTACGTCGGCCTGATCGTTCCGATCGCCGCCCCGATCGTTGTTGCCTACAACCTGATGTATGTGCCGATTGTGCACGGCATCTTCCCGGGAACGTTCCTGCTGGGGCTGTTGATGATGGCGATGCTGATGAGCCTGGCCCATCTGCTGCTGCGCAAGAGCAGGCTGTGGATATTCGGTTTTGTATTCTGCCTGTTCTATGAGTTTGTGCTGCTGTGGCAGATGCCGGTCGCCTGGTTTACGTTCTGGAAGTCCACCTGGGGGACCCGGGACACGCCGCAGGATGTGGAAGCCAGACTGAAGAAAGAAGCGCGCAAGCGCAAAGGCGGATTAACCGGATAACGGCATCAACCGGTGTCCGAGGATATTGAAATGAGGATGACGGTAATGGATAACAAGCGCAATCCGGCGCTCAATGTGGATAGAAAAAATCGCAGGAAAAAAATGAAGGTCGTTGTGCAGGTATTCCTGCTGGTGCTGCTGACCGCTATTTTGGTCAATACCGTATTTGATTTGAAAACCTACAGCGAGCCTGACCGGGCTAGCTGGGATCAGACAGAAGGCTTTATTGCCATCTCCTATTTCGGAGTTGGGCGAAGCGGTTCGTCCAAGCTGGTTGCCAAGAGCCAGCTTAATGATCATCTCAAGGTGCTGCATGAACAGGGATATGTGACAATTTCGCAGCAGGATATCATCGATTTTTATGAGCGGGGCAAGCCGCTGCCCAAGCGGGCGTTGTTCCTGTCGTTTGAGGACGGCCGAAATGATTCCGCGCTGTTCGCCCAGCCTATTCTGGAAAAGTACAACGGCAAGGCGACCTTCCTGTCCTATGCCAACAAAATGGGGGCGAGTGAAGGAAAGTTCCTCCAGCCGAAAGAGATGCTGAAGATGGAAGAAACGGGTTTCTGGGAGCTCGGGACGAACGGATACCGGCTGACGTATATCAACATTTTTGATAAAGACGGCGGGTTCATCGGCGTGAAGGACGAGAACGAGCTGACGGACAAGTCGGATGTGGAATACTACAATCACTATCTGATGGATTTCATTCGCGACGAGAATATGATTCCGACGGAGAACCGGCAACAGATGGAGGAACGCATTGGCGCTGATTATGAGCTGATGCGGAGCGTGTATACCGAATCGCTCGGTTATGTGCCGGGCACGTATATGATCATGCATGCCAACGCGCTTGACCAGGGGATGAACAATCTGGTTCGGGACGCCAATGTGTCACAGATTGAAGATTTGTTCAAGCTGAACTTCAGCCGCGAAGGGAGTGCCTGGAACACGAAGGACAGCGGACCGCACAACCTGACGCGGGTCCAGCCCGCTCCTTACTGGTCGACCAATCATCTCCTGATGAAGCTTCGCAAGGATACCGGGGAGCGTCTGCAGTTCGTTCGCGGGGATGAAGCGCTCGCGGAGAAATGGAGCCTGCTCGACGGAGCCGCCGAGTTCGCGGGCAGCCAGATCATCGTCACTTCGCCTCCGTCCGGCAAAGGGACGGTGTATCTGAACGACAGCGAGCAGGCGGCGTTTGATGCGACAACAACCGTCTCGGCAACGCTGCTCGGCAACGTCGTTGGAAAGCAGTCGATCTACATCCGGCATGACAGAGCAAAGTCATCATATCTCCGCGTACTGCTGGACAATAACGTCATTCGGCTGGAGCAGAAGAAGGAGGGCGAGCTTCCGAAGGAGCTGTTCACCTACAAGCTGTCGGATGTGAAGTGGGGCGAAGAAGATCTCCGATTTGATAAAGCGACGGTCTATTCCAAGGCACAAACCCAGTCCGGCGCCCGTCAGGATGAGCCGGAATACCCGATCAATATTCCGGGCAAGCGGCAGCTGGAAGTTTCGGTTACCGGCAATTCCGTACGCATTATCGCGGATCAGCAGGTCATTCTCGAGCGTTTGTCCATCGACCCTTCGATCCGCACTGGCGGCGTAGCCCTTGAAGCGCAGTATCACGAGCAGAATGAGAAGGATGACATTTATGATGCGATATTTGATCAGGTGACGGTGACAACGGAAGAGCTTCCGGATCACAAGCGTACCGTGCTGTTCACAAGCAAGCAGACCGGGATGAAAGGCGCGGCGGTGAAAGCAAGAAACATGTTTGACACCGTAGTGGATTGGGCCATTGATAACTTCTGATAAGCAGCGCGAAAGGAATGGTCCGATGAGCAAGCAGGCTATACGATGGGCTGTTGCCGCAGCTGCTCTGGCAGTGTGCATATTGGCCGTGGTCTTTGTCATATGGGGTGGAGAACAGCGAGGAGATGCCGGGGAGCCTGCAGGCTCATCGGCAGCTTCGATTTCGCTGTCCGCATGGGTCACCGACTGGCAGTGGGAGGCAGGTGCGGAGGACTTACAGCTTCTAGGCTCCCAGCTGGAAAGTGTTCGTTTTTTTGCGGCTTATTATGATGCGTCGGATGCGCTCCATTTTACGCCGGCATTTGCAGAGGGGCTGCCCCGCGTGCGGGAGACGGCCGTGGAGGCGGGAATACATGGCATGCTGCTGACGATTGTCAATGATTACTTCCAGGATGGCGGTGTGATCGTACAGAAGGACCCCGGGCTCGTATCCCGCCTAATCTCTTCGGAGGAGTCGCGCAGCCGCCATATCGAGGAGATCGCTGCGACAGCGGTAAGGTACGGATTCTCCGGGGTGGAGATCGATTACGAAAAGGTGCAGCCGACAGACTGGAGCCGCTTGTCCCGATTTTATAAGGAATTGTATGAGCGTCTGCGGAAGGAAGGACTGAGCCTGCGGGTGGTGCTTGAGCCTGGCGCCGATCTGGATGCAATGCGGTTGCCGGAAGGGCCGTCCTATGTCATGATGGCCTATAATTTGTATGGCGGTCACAGCGGGCCCGGGCCGAAGGCGGATCATGAATTAATCCGGAAACTGGCGGGCAAGCTGAACGGTCTTCCGGGGGAGCATGAACTGGCGCTGGCTACAGGCGGGTTTGCCTGGAGTGAAGACGGCAGCGTTGTTGCCGTCACCGAGAAGCGGGCAGGAGAGCTGGCGGAGCTGAGCGCAGATGATCCGAAGCGGGATCCGGATAGCGGAGCGCTGTTTTTTGAGTACAACGATGAACAGGGGTCGAAGCACACGGTATGGTATGCCGATGGTATTACGCTTGCGGGATGGATCAAGCAGGCGGAGGCTGCGGGCATTTCGGATATCGTGTTGTGGCGGCTGGGTGAACTGGACCCGGAAACGCTGCGGATACTGGCCGAGGAATCGTCAGGATGGCACGAAGCCGGTGATGAAGGAATGTAGCGTTAACCGAATGACACCATTGCTCGGTTACACGCCAGCCTGGACAAGGCATCCCGGACAAGACATCCGTTTTAAGGGTGGAGTTGTCCTCCGCCTTGAGGCTGTGACAATAACATATGTGGTGCTACACGCCCCGATCCTTTCTGCCTGAGCAGGAGTGAGCGGGGCGTTTTGTTATATCATCCGCTATCCATTAGGCCTGTCGCATGGAGCTGTTCAGGTAGTGAATTATGCCTAATAGCGTACTGGAGCTAGATCGGATTTCTGTCGAAATTCGGTTTATCCAGCCATATCAGCCCAGGTTTATGTCGTTATTTGTCATAACAAATTTCGGGAGAATGATACTAAAGTAACGTTTTTTCAAGGGATATTGACGGTAAAATGAGTTCTCACTAGAATGTGTTATAACAAATATGAGAGTCACAAAAAAATGGTAGTACAAATTAAGAGGCGGAGGTGATCGCGCACATGGTGGATAAGGATGCGTTGTTCTTCCCATAGAACCCATCCGGTCACAGGAGATTGGCCTGCTTGAAGGCAGGCGGTCGATTTCATGATTCCATGCACAAAGGAGGTCAAATTCTGTATGAGCGTCCCGCTAAAACCGTTAAACTCGGCGTCCGCGGAGCCGGCAACAAGCCCGGGGAGATGGACATATGCGAAGAAGCAGCTGAAACGAAATCTCGGGCTGTACATCATTATTACACCGGCGGTGCTCTATTTTCTGATCTGGCATTACTGGCCGATGTACGGCGTGCAGATCGCCTTTAAAGATTTTATGCCCGGGTTAGGCATCTGGAACAGTCCATGGGTCGGCTTCGATCATTTCGAGCGGCTGTTCAATGCTTATTACTTCTGGACTATCTTAAAAAATACACTCGGGATCAGCTTGTACGGGCTGCTTGTCGGCATACCTGCACCGATTCTGCTTGCGCTTCTGTTCAACGAGCTGCGCAGCCGCAAATTCCGCTCCTTCGCCCAAACGATCTCCTATGCGCCTCACTTCATCTCGGTCGTTGTTGCGGTCGGCATTCTGTTTTTCTTCATCTCTCCAACCAACGGTGTCTTTAACTCCATTCTCGTTGCACTCGGCGGTCAGCCGAAAGATTTCCTGGCCGAGCCTTCAAACTTCTGGCATCTGTATGTATGGTCGGGCGTATGGCAGGGCATTGGCTGGTCCTCGCTCATCTACAGCGCGGCGATCTCCGGCATTTCTCCAGACCTGTATGAAGCGGCCTATATGGACGGGGCAAGCAAGCTCCGCCGCATCTGGCACATTACGCTTCCCGGCATCATACCGACGATTGTCATTCTGTCGATCCTGAGTGCCGGCGGCATTATGAGTGTTGGCTTCGAGAAAATTCTGCTCATGCAGAACGCCATGAATCTGGAAACCTCGGAGGTCATCTCCACTTATATGTACAAAAGCGGTTTGCTGAATACGCAGTACAGCTTCTCTGCAGCCGTCGGGCTGTTCAACAACATCATTAACTTTATCATTCTGATCATCGTGAACGCGGTGGCCCGGCGAGTGGGCGAAACAAGCCTGTGGTAGAAGGCAAAGTTCATTCAAGAAGGGAGTGTGAGCCGTGCTGCTGAACATCAAGCGCACACCGGGGGAGAAGCTGGCCGATGCGATCCTCCTCGTGCTGGCGATCCTCATTACAATTGTTATTTTGTACCCGCTGCTGTTCGTGTTGTTTGCCTCGTTCTCCGATCCGCGTCAGCTTTGGGACAAGCCGCTGCTGCTGTATCCCGCGGGCTTCAACCTGGACAGCTATGCCAAGCTGTTCGAGAACAGCGAAATCTGGCGGGGCTATGGAAATACGCTCCTGTATGCGCTGACCGGGACCGCGATCAATATTGGGATGACGGTGCTCGGCGCTTATCCGCTGTCAAGAAAGCGCTTTTATGGGAAAAGGCTGTTTACGATGCTGTTTGCTTTTACGATGTTTTTTGGCGGAGGCCTCATTCCGCTCTATCTGGTCAACAAGCAGCTTGGCCTGCTGAACACAATGTGGGCACTTGTTCTGCCCGGCGCGATCAGCGCCTACAACATGATTATTATGCGCACCTACTTCCAGACCCGGATTCCGGATGAGCTGGAGGAGAGCGCGTATGTGGACGGGTGCAATGATTTTCAGATGCTGTACAGGATTGTGCTGCCTCTGTCGATGCCGATCATTGCCGTCATGATTCTGTTCTACGGTGTAGGCCACTGGAATTCCTATTTTGATGCGATGATTTATTTAACGGACCGAGAGAAATTTCCGCTTCAGCTTATTTTGCGGGAAATTCTGGTCCAGAACGATTTCAAGGAGATGGCCGGGATATCGGTGGGCGCGGAGTATGCGGACCAGATGATGGTGAAGGAAGGTCTGAAATATGCGATTGTGGTCATCTCTGCGTTGCCGCTCTTGTTGCTGTATCCGATGCTGTCCCGTTTTTTTGAGAAAGGCATTATGGTGGGTGCAATTAAAGGCTGAGGCCGGATTCATCACCGCCGGTGCGCCAAGGCTGCGCTTGCCTTATGATCATGAACGAAAGAGGGGTTAAGAGAATGATGAGAACAAGATGGTTTGCTTTGCTTGCCTGGACAATATCGTGTGCTCTGCTGCTTGCGGCATGCAGCGGCTCGGACAATACGGCAACGCCGGAGCCGGGAGAGACGGACGATCCAGGAACGATTACGCTGAAAATGGTCAAGCGCGGATACACCGACGTCCATCCGCCTGCAGACCAGCTGTGGATGTGGCAAAAGTATGAGGAGATATCCGGCATCCATGTCGAGTTTGAGGAATTGGCCGGCTCAGCGGTCACGGAGCGAAAAAATGTGATGCTCGGCTCGAATGATCTGCCCGACGCCTTCTACCGGATTGCCTTCGGCACAGACGAGCTGATGAAATACGGCAAGCAGGGGCTGTTCATCCCGCTTGAGGATCTGATCGAGGAGCATGCGCCCAACCTGCAAAAGCTGCTGAATGACAATCCGGACATTAGAGGCGCCATCACGATGTCGGATGGGCATATCTATGCCCTGCCTTATGTTGATTTCTCGAAGGCGTTCAACTCTGTCCGCCTGTATATCAACAAGAGCTGGCTCGATGAGGCCGGGCTGCCGGTGCCGGCAACGACGGAGGAATTCCGTCAGGCGCTAAAGACCGTGCGGGAGAAGGATCCGAACCGCCTCGGCTGGGTTCTCGAAACGCAGTATTGGACATTCCTGGAGAGCTTCCTGGCCGGCAGCTTCGGCATGGGCGAGGGAGGTGCCAAGGCGTTTGGCCAGTATCTGTATAAGGATACGGACGGTCAGGTGAAAACGACGTTTAATGATCCGAAATACAGGGAGCTTCTGCGGTATATGCATGAGCTGTATCAGGACGGCTCGCTGGCGCAGCAGAACTTCACGACCGGCTATGATTACGCCAAATGGTCCACCGACGGCGCGAATAACCTGATCGGCTCCTTCGTATGGGAGGGACCGGGGTATATCGGCAAGGAAGCGTCCGAGCACTATGTCGGCATCAACGCCCTGGAAGGTCCGAACGGGGATAAGGTGGCCAGTACGCTGGGGCCGCCGGCCAAAGGCATCTTCGGTTTTATTATCACCAATAAAAACAAGTATCCAGTCGAAACGATCAAATGGATTGACTACTTCTACGGGGAAGAAGGGATTAACTTCGGCACCTTCGGCCTGGAAGGGGAAACGTATGAGATCGTGGACGGCAAGCCGAGATACAAGGATGAAATTTTGAACTACAAGGGCGGTGTGCAGCTAGGGGCATTCCAATATGTAGACAATGTATATGGCGCTTATTATCCGTATGTCGAGCCGGACGACGACTTGCGGATGGCTGCAAGAGGCACGACGGTGGAAAATGAGATTAAGGCCGATCCTGCCGAGCTGGACGAGCTGGCGCCGAAGGAGCTGTGGCCGGATTTTGTGCCAACCGACGAGGAAGCGGGAACAACGAGCGCGATTCTCACCGACATCAACAAGTATATTGAAGAGATGCGCGTGAAGTTCGTGACCGGCAAAGCGAGCCTGGATACGGATTGGGACACCTATGTCTCCACCTTGGAGAGGATGGGAGCAAGCAAATATTTGGACATCAAGAGAGCGCAGTATGAGCGGTATATAAATGTAAAGTGAGCCATGATTGCAGGGAGGCAAGCTGCCCCTCAGTTTACACGGCAATGCGGAAAACGCTATAATTTACTATAACAAGGATGCAGCGTCGTCCGAATTTTGCAAGTGTTAATACCGGGAGAGATACTGAAAAAGAGAACCGTAGATGGGATGAGAACGAAGTTGACTAAAGACAATAAACCGCTGTACAGCGTGATCATGGATCAGTTGAAGTCGGAAATTTCATCGGGCCTGTATCGTCCTGAATCCCAGCTGCCGACCGAGGCAGAGCTGAGCTCTAGATTCGGAGTCAGCCGCATCACGACGCGCAGAGCGCTCGATGAACTGGAGCGGGACGGATACATTTACCGGATCAAGGGAAGCGGCAGCTTCGTCAAGCCCAGAAACCGGGGACAGGAGAACAGAGCTGAGGGAACCGGGAAGATGATATCGCTGATCCTGCCGTCAGAGGATGACCGGGGGACGATGGGGTATATTCGCGGGGCCTCGGACTGGCTGAACGCTAACGGCTACTATTTGAGCATCCATCAAAGTGATTACGATTCGCAGAAGGAGCGCGATCTGCTGGAGATGCTGACTCGAAAGGGCATCGCGGCCATCATTTTATATCCTCGGAATGACCAGACGAATTACGATATATTGCACCGGCTCTGTCTGGACGAGTATCCGATCGTCACGATAGATAAATATTTTGAAAGCTTGCCGCTCGGGGCTGTCGTATCCGACAATTTTAACGGCTCTTACCAGGCGGTTTCGCGGCTGATAGAGCTTGGCCACCGCAAGATCGCTTTCCTGACCGCGGTGACGATTGAATCGACCTCCTCCGTCAGAGACCGGTATTTCGGTTACTGCCAGGCGCTGAAAGACCACGGCCTTCCGATTGACAGCCGCTATATCCGGCTCAATATGAAGGGATATCGGGAGCAGGTCGGAGGGGAGCGGTTCTATAAGGAGCTGCTGGACTCGTACAGCGCGGATGGCGTGACGGCGGTCCATACCGAAAATGATCTCATTGCCGCATCGCTGCTCAATTTATGCCTGGACAGAGGCATCCGGATTCCGGAAGAGTTCTCGATTATCGGCTTTGACAATAATCCGGTAACCGAGCATGTGCTTATCCCGCTCACGACGATTGAGCAAAATTTCTATGAAATCGGGCGTCAGGCTGCCGAAATCATTGTCGGGTGGCTGGAGAAGGGAAGACAGACGCCAGGCCGCGTGCTCGTTCCGGTCAAGCTGGTGGAGCGAGGAACCACGGCCTTGGCCCCGGAGGGCAGCGTGGTCGAATAGCGATGGAGCGCCATGCTGCATAATGACTGCTGATAGCGGATGTCCCCGCTGTCAGCAGTCTGTTTGTGTTCCGGGAGACACTTGGTTCATGATGTGATTCATCATAAGATGAATCCAGATCGGCTTCATCTCGGCCCATTCCGCGACAAGGCTGCACGTGAAGCCTCGGCACAAGTAATGGGCTTCTATGCCATAGGCACACCGCTCTTCACGATACAGCCGAATGCCGTGCCGGCGAAGCTGCAGCTGGATGCGGCGTCTGTGTTCCGTTATGTCCTTCTTCACTTCATCCAAGCTGTGGATATACAGGCTGGACAGCTTCAGATCGAGGGTGCGCAGCGTCCGGAGATCCCGGTTCGCACAAGCGAGCAGCACCGAGTAAGTGACATAGTCTCGAACCAGGGCGGCGTCTTCCTCCGATGGAGGGGGAGGCGTCTTGGATAGTCTTGTCATAGCGGCACATCCTTGATTCAAGTGATGTAGATGCAGCGTGATACCTTATACATATACAGGAACATACGTTCCTTTTCTTTCATCTTAGAACTTCATCCATTGAAAAACAATCCACAAATTCTGGTTCTTCCAGGGATGTTGAGCGCATTCATCTGTTATAGTTACGGTAATCGCATTGTGTGATTCATGGCTCCATATCGTTATGGAGAATTTCGTTGTCTTTAGCATAAACCTACGCGACAAAGGAGTGTGATCGGGAATGAGACTGAACAAGGGAGAAATTTTGTTTCGGCAAGGGGATAGCGGGAAGTATTTATATCGTATCGAAAGCGGTCTGTTCAAGGTCACGCGTCTGCACGAGAATGGCAATATGGTTCTTTTCAACATTTTATATCCGGGTGAAACGGTTCCTCATCATTCGCTCATCAGTCCGAAGGAAACGCATGGAACCGCTACGGCGCTGATGCAGAGCGAAGTGGAAGTGATCCCGGCGGAGACCTGGTACCGAGAGCTCCGGGAAGATCCGGAGAAACCGCTGGAGGTGGCGCGTCTGCTTCAGGAGAAGCTGCGCTTTATGCAGACCCGGCTGGACCACTTGACCGTGGGCACGCCGCAGGAGCGGCTGACACTGCTAATGCGCTGGCTGGACGAGCACTCCGACGGCAGGCATCTGACCGAATATTTGACCCAGGAGGAAATCGGACAGCTGATCGGCGTACGGCGGGAAACGGTTAATCGGCTGCTGCGTTCACCGGAATTTAACGAACGGGGCTAGGCAGGCTTATGCTGAATCATAAAGAGGCTGCCATCCCAGCGCGCAGATGCTATGTACGCTGAGCGGAGCCTCTGAAGGAAAACAGATTATTGCTCGATCGTTCCGGCAGGTCCAAAAAATTCGTAATGCGCCCGATCCGCAGGCACGCCCATCGCTTTCAGGTGGCTGTATACGGCGCGCATGAACGGCACCGGTCCGCAGAAGTAGAAGTCGGAGCCCGGATCGGTTGTTTCCTGCAACAACTCAAGGTCAATGTAGCCTGTCTTATGGCACTGGTCTTCCTGCTCTGGAGATTCATAGATCACGTAAGAGCGGAGCTGCGGATGCTGGACAGTCAGTTGCTCAATATGATCGCGCATCGCATGCTGGCTTCCACATTTGGCGGCATGAATATATACGACTGGACGGGACGGCTGCTTGGTGAGCGCCGTTTCCAGCATGCTCACCAGCGGGGTCAATCCAACCCCGCCGCTAATGAGAACCAGGGGCAACTCCGAATCGGAATTTAAGGTGAAGGAGCCGGCTGGCGCGCTGACTTCAACGACCGTTCCTTCCTCAGCCTGGCGGTGAAGCCAGGTGGATACGACGCCGGCGCCTTCGCCATTCATCCCGTCCTCGCGTTTGACTGTAATGCGGTAGTAAGGCTTTCCGGGAGCCGTGGACAAGCTGTAATGCCGCAGATGAGAATACGAGTCTCCCTCTGGCTTCACCCGCAGTGTAATATACTGTCCGGGTTCGTAGCTCGCGATTTCCCCGCCATCCTCCGGCACGAGATACAATGAGGTGATCAACGGGCTTTCCGTCACTTTCCGATCGATGACAAAACGCCGAAAGCCGGACCAGCCGCCAGGCACACGGGCTGCCTTCTCGTACATTTCCGCCTCCACGCTGATGAACGCATCAGCAATCACCTGGTAGGCATCCGCCCAAGCATTCAAAATTTCAGGTGTCGCCGCATCTCCCAGCACTTCCTTCATTGCCGCAAGCAGGGTTGTGCCCACGATGGGATAATGCTCCGGCAAAATGCCGAGCGCGCGATGCTTCTCGCCGATCTGCTTGACGACAGGCACAATCTCCTCCAGGCGGTCAATATGCGCTGCGGCGGCATATACGGCGTTGGCCAGCGCAGTTTGCTGACGCCCTTGGCGCTGGTTCGCATGGTTGAATATGTTCAGCAACTCGGGATGATTGTCGAACAGTCTTGTGTAGAACACAGACGTAATCTCGGTCCCGTGAACTTCGAGTACCGGCACGGTGGATTTGATGATTTCAATCGTTTCTTTGTGCAGCATAACACGGCCTCCCTTTTTTCCAGATACTGTTTCTCGTGAATAAGCATTGTAAATCATTCGTATGTGTCAAGTATAGGGATGGCCCGAACATCCATTTGTGATTATCGTCACACTGGATTTTTCGAATATGTGAACGATGCTGGTCGTATACATAGAGGGAGCATGAGCCATGAGGGGGAGCCGGCGTGTATTTTACTGCTTGATTGCCCAAATATCTCCAGCCCCTGTTTAGTCGGCCTTCACTTTGTGGTATAATACAATTGGAACTTGGCAAACAACTAAATAAAGAAAGGATCAGGATACCATGTGTCCCCGAAGGACAATTCCCCAAAGGACGATTTGGAAACGTTATGATCTATCATACACATAGCTTCCTCCGTAGAGCGATGTCGGACGTCTGAAGACAAGGACGGTCTCTACGAAAGGAAGGATAGGATGATTATCCGAAGGATGAGCTCCTCCAGGATGCCTGTGCGTAGAGATGGGCCTTTGTCTGACCAATCTACTACGACAAGAGGGATCCTGTATGAGGAAAAGACAAGACTTCATTATTGAAATGTCAGCGATGTTATTTGGTACGTTATTAATGGCTTTTACCTACTATCATATTAATTTTCAGAACCATTTATCCGAAGGCGGATTTGTAGGCCTGGCACTGCTGGGCAAGTATGTGCTGGACATTCCGCCAGCGCTCGGCATGATTTTGCTGGATATTCCGGTGCTGCTGGTTGCCCTGTTTTTGAAGGGAAAGAAGTTCATCATTAACACGGTCGTGGCAGCGGCGATGTTCTCTTTGTTCTATGCGTTGATGGAGCGGTATTCGACCCTGGTGATCGATCTTCACCATAACCTGCTGGTTGCGGCTCTAATCTCCGGTGTGCTTACCGGCTTTGGAGCGGGAATCGTTCTGCGTTATGGCGGTGCTACGGGCGGGGATGATGCGATCTCCGTACTGATCAGTGAATGGAGCGGACTTAAGGTCGGTACGGTCATTCTGATCATGGATGCCGCGGTGCTGCTTCTGTCGCTGGCGTATCTGCCGCTGATGGAGACCATGTTCACCATTCTGGCGGTTACGATTGCAGGGCAGGTCATTTCGATGACGGTCGCTTATGGCCGGGAGAAGCAAGTCGCGAAACCGAAGCCGCTCAAGCCGATATTCAAACGTGCATCGGCCCGGCGAGCTGCTGTTGCCGCCAAGCCTGGCAGCGCCCATCCCGTGAGCGGGAGGTCGGTGTAACCCTTGAATCATAACCGAATCGGAAATAACAATAAGCGGTCACTCGTGAGTCTTATCACGAATGACCGCTTTTGATTATTCAAGCTGCGCATGGTCGTAAGTCAGCAGCCGCTTACGCATCTGGTCCCCCGTGCGGGTACTCGCGTTTGTCTTGGTATAATCAAGATGAATCCCGGTTATTCCTCGTCCTCCGGATGGTTCTCGTCCCATTCCTGGGCTTTGGCAGTGGCGATGGCAATCGCTCTGCCTTCCTCGTAGTTTTCCTCGAGCAGCGCGTTGGCGATCTCAACCGCCTTTTTGCGGACACGCGGCTTCAAGTATTTCATGGACGGCGGATAATCATTCGCACTCCAAGGCATGGATATCCCTCCATTTCAGCATCGATTTCAGCAGCTGCTTCGTTACAGACCTATTACCCGTGAGAACATGGGCTTAACCGACCGAAGCCAAACTTTGGGCGACCGAGGATAAGAAAGCATCCAACAGCAAGTTAGAAGGCGAGCGCGGCATACACAACAAAAAAAGAAGGGGAGTTATCCCCTTCTTCAGCCGAATATCAGGCAGTTGTAGAATGGATCCGCCTTTATTCAAACAGCATTAAATATTGTCCATAGCCTTCCTTCTCAAGGTCTTCCTTCGGCACAAACCGCAGCGCGGCAGAGTTAATGCAGTAGCGCAAGCCGTCCGGACCCGGGCCGTCGTCAAAGACATGACCGAGATGGGAGTCGGCGCGGCGGCTGCGAACCTCGGTACGCACCATCATGTGGCTGAGGTCGATCCGCTCTTTAATGACATGATCCTGAATGGGACGGGTAAAGCTCGGCCACCCGCATCCGGCATCATATTTATCCAGCGAGCAGAACAGCGGCTCGCCGGAGACGATGTCCACGTATATTCCTTCGCCTTCATGATCCCAGAATTCGTTCCGGAATGGAGGCTCGGTAGCATTGTTCTGGGTTACCTCATATTGAAGGCGGGAGAGACGGCGTTTCAGCTCGTTCTTGTCAATCGGCTCACTCCAGTGGGATTCGATAAAATCCTCGCGCCCGGAGCCTTTGCGATACCGCTTGTAGTGAACGGGATTTTTCTTGTAGTAGTCCTGATGGTATTCCTCTGCCTCGTAGAACGTGCTCGCCGGCAGGATCTCGGTCACGATCGGCTTGTCAAAACGTCCGCTCTGTGCCAGCGCCTGCTTCGATTGCTCCGCCAGCTCACGCTGTTCTTCGGTATGATAGAAGATTGCCGTCCGGTAAGAGGCGCCCCGGTCATAGAATTGGCCGCCTGCATCGGTAGGGTCGATCTGCTGCCAGAACAGCTCCAGCAGTCGCTCATAAGGAAAAATGTCCGGATTGTAGGTGATCTGGACAGCCTCGTAGTGGCCGGTAGTATCGGAGCATACCTCTTCATAGGTCGGATTCTCGGTATGGCCGCCAGTGTAGCCGGATACGACCTTCACGATGCCGGGCAGCTGATCGAACGGAGAGACCATACACCAGAAGCAGCCTCCGGCAAATGTCGCCAGTTCATTCGTTGAGTGATTCATATTATCCCTCCATAATAGGGTTAGAATTTAAACGCTGTGCATTATATTATAAATCATTTGGTTCCATGAAGCCAAAAAGGCAGGAGGAAAGTTTCATCTTCGGCTGCCTTTCTTTTGATAGGCGATCATGAGCAGTGTGGACAGCAATATGATGATGACGGCCACAGTACCGAACAGCGCGGGGTTCAAGGACAGGCCGTGACCGAGGTAGGCATAGATGAGAATGGACGGGATTTTGCCAATGCCAGAAGCGATCACATAAGTCCAGAAAGGAACAGGCGCCACCCCGGCATAGATGTTGACGGCCGTCTGCGGGATGACCGGCAGCAGCCGCGCGATGATGACTGCCCGAAATGGGTAGGTCTGCACCGCCTTCGTAAACGAGGCCAGAGCCGGATACCGCTCGATCAGCCTGTGGCCGGAGTCGCGGTACACCACTCGGGCTACCGCATAAACCACGATGGCTGCGATGGTGGTGGCGACCCAGGCGATAACCGCTCCCCCCATCGTCCCGTAGGTATACCCGAGCACGGCGATGACCGCCTTGTACGGCATCAAGGGAAACAGAGCGAACACCGTTGCAAGCAGCATCATCAGTGGAAATGCCGGGGACTGCTCCAGCCAGATGAAGATGTCTTGCCTGTATATAAAGGCGATAACGAGCACACAGAGATAGACTGCAGGAACGAGCCATTTCATGATCATAATTTCCTTTCTTGCTGAGCTGGCGAATATATCTATCATACCAGAAAAGAGCCGCTGCCGTCCGTTTACGTACGGGTTGAAAATATGCAGTCCTGGCCCCAAGAAAGAAGTGGTGCTCATGTCAAAACTTATATATACAACATGTTGGTCATGTGCTATAATGTGTCCAGCCGAATAGTTCCCAAAGGGGAGTAGCTCCAGCAGTAAAGTCGTCATTACGAGTTCACCGAACTCCGGCTTTACTGGCAACGAACCAGTTGTTTAGCGAGACCTTTGCCTGCATTTATTTATTGATGAGGTAAAGGTCTTTTTTGCGCTTATAAAACGTTGTTGAACTGCTTAGAAAAAGGAAACAACGTTTTTGCATGGTGGACGTCGGTATCAGGAAAACATATCGATATCAAGAAAGAAGGAGTGAAGAAGCATGGATATCATGTCAGTAGAATTTTGGACCGCGCTGTTGTCCATTATCCTCATTGACCTGGTGCTGGCAGGCGATAACGCGATCGTCATCGGTCTGGCTGCACGCAACGTTCCGAAGGAAGACCAGAAGAAGGTCATCATCTGGGGAACGGTCGGCGCCATTGCCGTTCGTGTCGTTGCGACGCTGCTTGTTGTATATCTGCTGATGATTCCAGGCTTGCGACTTGTTGGCGGTCTGGCATTGCTATGGATTGCCTACAAGCTGATGGTGGATGAGAAGGATCATGAAATTTCGGCAGGGAACCAGATGTGGGCAGCCATTCGGACCATTATTATCGCGGATGCGATGATGGGTCTGGATAATGTGCTTGCGGTTGCCGGTGCAGCGGGCGAGAGCTTCCTGCTCGTTATTCTCGGTCTGGCCATCTCGGTGCCGATTATGGTATGGGGAAGTACAATTATTTTGAAGCTGACCACACGTTATCCGGTAGTCATTACGATCGGTGCAGCCGTTCTGACATGGACCGCTTCCAAGATGATCGTAGAAGAGCCGCTCATTCATCACTGGTTTGCAAACAACGTGTTGAAGTATGGATTTGAAATTATTGTCGTTATCCTTATTATCGGTCTAGGCTTGTGGACGAAGAAAAAGAATGATGACAAGCAAAAACGCAAGCCTGTGCAAGTGAAGATGGCGGATTAATCCGCGGGTTTTGTCTCCTGGCGAAGATGCCGTTATAATGTGCTCATGAGGAAAGGGTCAACATGCGGTTGATGCTGGGTCAATCCGCATCCTTCCCTGCGCGCTTGGAGCTGCACGCGGGTGAAGCCCTTGGATACATGAGGAGGAGACCGATCATATGGATTCAGAATCAAAATCCCTAGAAGAGCGGATTGTGGAAAGCTACAGGCAGGATGAGGATATGATGATCCTGGTGTTCGCCCAGTGGTGCGTGAATCAGGGGCTGGACCCTGCGGAGCTTTACCGCAAGGCATATCCCGATCAACCGGTGAATGAACCGTTGGCCAGAGCGCTTGCGCTGACTGTGCCGAAGGAGGAAGCCGGGGATATTGCGGATCATACCGTTCTTGGCGTTTTGTCCCTCTACGGGAATGACGATCTGGCCGCGGTGGTTACCGAGGCGATGGAACAGATCGCTGCCGCCCGCAAGAGCGGTACATAGAAGGCGGGCGGCTTGCAAAGACTGTGGATAACAGTCGCTTGCGAGCCGCTCTTGTATTCTGAGGTAAAGCATGCTGTTGAGGCATGTCTGGATTCTTCTTTAAAAGGATCTTTGTAAGGAATATGGAGATATGGAAGTGAAGGGAGCGCGTTAGAGGATGCCAGTCTTTGACCTGTTAAGCTGGTGAAGCGTCATCTGAACTATCGCGTGAATCCTAACAAGCCCGGAGGAAGGAGTGGATCCTTGTCCGGGCTTGTTTAGTAATAACAGTCTGATGCGGTTCACTCCACTGTTGCCTTTGGACTTGCTGCCTACGCTTATGCGATTATCGTCCGAAGCGGCATTCGCACAGTGGCAGACACAGACGCTGTTAGAATGTGCAGCTAAAGTCAGGCAGTGTCTAAGCATCAGCTGCTCAGGTAGGCGTGCGGCTGGCCATGCGGTATTGTTTGGGCGATACGCCGAATCGGGACCGGAATACCCGGTGAAAATAAGTATAGTTGGCAAAGCCCGACGTCTCCGCCACATCTTCAAGCGAGAGCGGGCTGAATACGATCCGTTCCTTGGCCATGTTCAGCCGCACTTCCATCGTGTACTGCATGATGGTGGTGCCAAACGCCTCTTTGAACAGATGCACTGCCCGGGAGACGCTGATGCCGACATGCCCGGCGACATCCTCCAGCTTGAACATCGAGGAGGCGTTCTCTTCAATATAGTTCTTCATGCGGTATGCCAGATAGGTCTTCGGCGTTGTGGATGGCTGCTCGGACAGCAGCCGGTCCACCTCAAGACACAGAATCCGGACCGTATAGTCGGCGATCTGGGGATAGGGGTTGGTGATGCGCCGCTGCTCCAGCACGAGCGAGCGAAAATGGCTCAGGTAGCGTTCTTCCAGCGGCATCCGGATTTTGGCCGGGCGCTTTAAAGCGTTCCACCATGCATCAACCCAATCGCCTTTGATAAAGATATGATAATCGCCGCTTTCAATCGTCAGTTCTCCATGGGCGTTAAGTTCATCGTCAATCTTAAGCTCGTAAGGCTGACCGGGACGGCATATAAGCAGATCGCCGGGCTCGATATGGACCAGTTCGCCGTCGATGATCGCACGGCAGCGTCCGTTGGTTTGAAGCCGCATTAAGTAGGAGTCAAAACCGTCGGGGAGCGTCATCTCAAAAGGCTTACGGTGAAAGGAAAAATCTGCTGCGACGACTTGGCTTGTAAAAGATGGTTCCATGACGAAATGTCTCCTTCAAAAAAGAAAATAATGACCAGATAGTTCATGTTTCAATCATATTATTCATTTTAAACGAAAGCGTTTCAGAATACCATGGTTACTAGACCGGGCATATCCAATGGGTCAAGGAGTGACAACGATGACAAAAATGAAAGCAGGCATTATCGGCTGCGGCAATATTAGCGGCATATACTTCACCAACCTGAAGAACAGCCCGTGGGTTGAAGTGATCGCGTGCGCCGATCTGGTTATGGATTACGCAGAAGCAAAGGCCAAGGAATACGGCATACCGGGCGTATGCACGGTAGAAGAGATGCTGGCGCGTCCTGACATTGATCTGATTATTAATTTGACGATTCCGGCCAGTCATGCAAGTGTCGATGTAGCGGCGCTTGAGGCCGGGAAACACGTATACAGCGAAAAGCCTCTGGCGATCACCCTTGAAGAAGGACGAGAGGTGCTGAACAAGGCAGACCTGAAAGGGCTGCGCGTCGGCTGTGCGCCGGATACGTTCCTCGGCTCCGGCGTCCAGACAGCCAAGGCAGCCATTGAATCCGGGCTGATTGGCCGTCCGATTGCGGCGACCGCATTCATGATGGGTTCCGGGCCGGAGGCCTGGCACCACAATCCTGAATTTTTCTATGCGCCGGGCGGCGGGCCGATGCTGGACATGGGGCCGTACTATCTGTCGGCTTTGGTCGAGCTGCTGGGTCCTGCAAGCCGGGTGAGCGCATCGGCAGGCATTCAGATTCCTGATCGCAGCATAGGCTCCGGTCCGCTGCAGGGCAGGCCGATTACGGTGCAGACCCCGACGCATCTGGCAGGCACGCTCGATTTCGAGAACGGAGCGATTGCCACGATGATTACCAGCTTCGATATTTTCGGCGGGTCGTCGCTGCCGTGGCTTGAGATTTACGGCACGCAGGGCACGCTCAGCCTCGGCGATCCGAACTACTTCAATGGTGAGGTTAAGCTGCGCAAGCAAGGATCCGATGAATGGAAAACGCTGGATCCTGTGTTCGAGTGCGGGCAGAATGAGCGCGGGCTCGGCATTAATGACATGATTGAATCGATCCACAGCAACAAGGATCATCGCGCAAGCGGACGCCTTGCGTACCATGTGCTGGAGATTATGCAGTCGTTCCAGCAGTCGTCTCTGGAGGGCCGCCATATCGTGCTGCAGAGCACTTATCATTACGGCAAGCTCCCGGCTCCGCAGCAGGCCGATTTGGGCTAATCCGCCAAGCAGAGGGAAGCATGACACAAGATGGTGTATATGCACGGCTGTTCAGTAAAAGATACTGCCTGATAACATCTCCTCGTGAAGCAGGAGCACAGGGAGTGCTTGTCGAAGAAAGTTACTGCCCGGATTTATTGTGGTAATTACAGCAAGGGAAGTTCCCGAATCAATTCGAATCAATTCATGGAAACAGGAGGAGATCCAACAATGAAACTTGGAGTATTTATGGTACTGTTCAGCGGGCGCAAGCTGGAAGATGCGCTTGACTACGTTGCAGCCAAAGGGCTGAAAGCGGTTGAAATTGGAACCGGAGGTTACCCGGGGAATGCGCACTGCAACCCGGCGGAGCTTCTTGAGAATGAAACGGCATTGAAGAATTTCAAAAATGCGGTGGAATCGCGCGGGCTGATCATCAGTGCGCTAAGCTGCCACGGCAACCCGCTTCACCCGCAAAAAGCGATCGCAAAAGATTTTCACGATGCCTTCGTAAAAACAGTTGAGCTTGCTGAGAAACTGGAAGTGCCTGTCGTTAACACGTTCTCCGGCTGCCCAGGTGACCATGAGGATGCCAAATATCCGAACTGGCCTGTAGCTCCTTGGCCGAACGATTACCAGGAAATCCTGGACTGGCAATGGGAAAACAAAGTGATTCCTTACTGGACCGAGTGGGGTAAATTCGCTGCTGACCGCAATGTGAAGATCGGTCTTGAGCTGCATGGCGGCTTCTCCGTTCATACTCCAGGCACGCTGCTGCGTCTGCGTGAGGCTGCCGGCGAAGTGATCGGGGCGAACCTTGATCCGAGCCATATGTGGTGGCAGGGCATTGATCCGGTACAAGCGATTCAAATTTTGGGCCGCGCCGGAGCGATTCATCACTTCCATGCGAAGGACACCAGCATTGATCCAATCAATGTTAACAAGCACGGTTTGACGGATATGCAGTCCTACACGAATATGCTGGATCGCGCTTGGCAGTTCCGCAGCGTCGGATTCGGTCATGATGTGAAGGAATGGGCAGATATGATGAGCGCTCTGCGTCTCGTCGGGTATGATTATGTGGTCAGCATCGAGCATGAGGATGGCTTGATGTCTGTAGAAGAAGGCTTCTCCAAAGCGGTGGATAACCTGAAACAAGTGCTTATCGAAGAGCCGCTCGGAGAAATGTGGTGGGTATAAGTTATTTGATCCGCTGTGCAAGCTAACGACTAAATGCATTTCTAGGGGGAACAGCTACATGCTTAATGTAACGATTTGGAACGAGTTCGTTCACGAAAATATTCATCAGGAGGTTAAAGCCGTGTATCCGACAGGGATTCATATGGCTTTGGCCGAGGGTCTGGCTCATCCGGATTTTATCATCCGGACGGCAACGCTGGATCAGCCCGACCATGGACTGACCCAGGACGTGCTCGATTCCACCGATGTACTGCTGTGGTGGGGACATATGGCTCATGACAAGGTTAGCGACGAGATTGTAGATCGAGTGGTAAAGCGCGTGCTTGACGGTATGGGGCTGATCGTTCTGCACTCCGGCCATTTCTCCAAGCCATTCAAAGCTCTGATGGGCACAAGTTGCGATTTGAAATGGCGGGAAGCCGGGGAGCAGGAATTGATGTGGAGCGTCAACCCGACGCATCCGATCGCTGAAGGAATTACAGGTCCGATCATTATCGATCAAGAGGAGATGTACGGGGAGTTCTTTGACATTCCAGCCCCGGATGAGCTGATCTTTATCAGCAATTTCTCCGGAGGAGAGGTGTTCCGCAGCGGATGCACATTCAAGCGCGGACATGGCAATATCTTCTACTTCCGTCCAGGTCATGAAACCTATCCAACCTACCGCAACCCTGAAGTGCTGAAAGTCATTTCCAATGCGATTCGGTGGGCACCATCCAAAGCGGGTAAACAGGTGTTCGGAAACAGTCAGCCGATCCGTCCGCTGCAGATTCCGGTCGTATAAGTTAGCTTCCGCATTCATAATAGCGGCAGAACCGGTCAAGGATTATATATTCTTGACCGGTTTCTTTGCATCTTAGGGTAATATAATGTATGAAAGGGTGGATAACCTGGAAGGAGGGGAACCGAATGCTGAGTGGAATCCGAAGCGCGCCGGTGGATCCATCCGTCATTGCCGTCTGCAGAGCCCGGCTGAGCGGGCACCCGGTGGAAGGATTTCTGCTTGGGGGAGGCACGTATCCGGCACAGGTGATGTTTGTCGGTGAAGCGCCGGGAGCGACAGAGATCCAGGAAGGACGGCCGTTTTCCGGTCAGGCCGGGGAGGAGCTGGACGGGTATTTACAGCGGCTTGGGCTTACCCGTGATGAGGTGTATATCACCAGCGTCATCCGCAGCAGACCGTATAAGGAGAAGCCGCTGACCCGGGCGTCAGGGGAGACGGTGATCAGCCGTTCCAACCGAACGCCTACCAAAACTGAAATCTTGGCGCATGCGCCCATACTGGATGAAGAGATTCGCTGGGTTCAGCCGCAGATCATTGTGCCGATGGGCAATACGGCGCTGCACAGACTGATTGGCAGTCACGAAACGATTACTTCACTGCACGGCAAGCTGATTGAAGGGCCAGTTCAGCAGGCGGCCGATCCGGCAATGCCGGATAAGGGCTATATCTTCTCAAGGGAAATCTATCAAATATTCCCTTTGTTTCATCCGGCTGCTATACTATATAACAGGAAGCTGACCGATATTGTTATGTCTGATCTGGATCATTTATCTCAAATTTTAAGAAGAAACAGCTGATTTTATGAGGAAAAAGGGCTAAAAGGTTTTCAGAAGCCTAAAAATATGCTAAAATGAAACATACTAACTAATCGTAAGTTTCACATGTTAGTGTTTACCCGTATAATGATGAGTACAAGGTGACTTCGCAAAGAGGTGAAGGATATGGGAGCTACAAACATCAAGCTCTGTCCCCGGTTTGAGTCGGCGTTTGCATGCCTTGGCAAGCGATGGAATGGACTGATCATTCAGGCGCTGATGAGCGGACCGAAGCGGTTTAAAGACATCTCCAGTGTCATACCGTCCATGAGTGACAAGATGCTGTCCGAGAGAATGAAGGACTTGGAATGTGAGGGCATTTTGGTACGACATGTTTACCCGGAGACTCCGGTTCGTATTGAATACGAATTAACTGAAAAGGGGAAAGCGCTTCGTCCCGTAATGGATGAAATCTCCAGTTGGGCGGAGCAATGGATTGAATAATGACGGTGGTTCATTCGGCACTTCCACAAAAATAGACCCTGACCTGAGACATGTTCTCAGTCAGGGTTTATTTTCGTATGAATAATTAAATTTTTAACTATATTATGTGAAAAATATCACAAAAATAAAAGGGCTCAAACGATATAATTGACATGTAAGGGAAGAGATAAGCTGCATAACGAGCGGGGAGGAATGCATCGTGACGAATCGAAAAAAACAAAAATTAGTTGTCATAGGAAACGGCATCGCCGGAATTGGCACGATTGAACAAATTATTAAACTGGGCGGAGCCTATGATATTACGGTCATTGGCCAGGAGCCACACCCGAACTACAACCGGATCATGCTGTCTTACGTTCTGGAGGGCAGCAAAACGATCGATGATATCGTATTGAATGACTGGCAATGGTATGAAGACAATCAGATTACGCTTCACACCGGTACGGCAGCGACAGCCATTGATGAGGCAAACAAAGTGGTGGTCTGCGACAATGGCTTGAACGTGCCTTACGACAAGGTGATTATTGCGACCGGCTCGCGTCCGTTTATTCTTCCGGTTCCAGGCAGTGATAAGGAAGGCGTCGTTGGCTTCAGGGATATTGCGGATTGTACCCGCATGCTCGAAGCGTCCAAAATCTACAAGAAGGCGGCTGTCATTGGCGGCGGTTTGCTCGGACTTGAGGCAGCCAAAGGGCTGGTGAGTCTCGGTATGGAGGTCACTGTCGTTCACCTGATGGACGACTTGATGGAGAGCCAGCTCGACTCCCATGCGGCCCGGATGCTGCAGCAGGAGCTTGAGCGCCAGGGAATTCGTTTCCTGCTCGGGAAACAGACGACTGAAATATGGGGAGATACCCGGGTGAAAGGGTTGCGCTTCAAGGATGGGGGCGAACTGGAGGCCGAGCTGGTTGTGATGGCGGTCGGCATTCGCGCGAATACGGCGGTGGCTCAAGCGAGCGGCATTGAGACCGGACGCGGGATTGTCGTCAATGACTATATGGAAACGTCGATGCCAGATGTATATGCGGTAGGCGAATGCTGTGAGCATCGCGGCGTATGCTATGGCCTGGTGGCTCCGCTGTTTGAGCAGGGACAGGTGCTGGCCAAGCATTTAAGCGGGGTGGACACTAAGCCGTATGAAGGATCGGTGGTATCGACCAAACTGAAGATCAGCGGAGTTGATGTGTTCTCGGCCGGCGAGTTCCTGGAGCAGCCGGAGCATACCGTGATTACCGCTAAGGATGAGTGGAAGAAGACATACAAAAAAATTCTGATGCGGGACGGGCGCATCGTCGGAGCGATCCTGTTCGGCGACGTAAGCGAATCGGCCAGCTTGCAGTCTTTGATCAGACAGAAGGCGGAAATGACGGATGAAATCTATGCTTCCATCATGGGAACCGGGTGCGGAGGACACGGGGGCAGCAAAGCCGCGATGGTGGAGAACATGCCGGATGACGAGATTGTGTGCGGCTGTAACGGGGTGACGAAAAAGGCGATTGTGGACGCCATTAACGGTGAGGGCTTAACGACAGTAGATGAAATTAAGGCCTGCACGGGAGCGACCCGCTCTTGCGGCGGCTGCAAGCCGGTGGTGGAGCAGATTCTCCAGAGCGTGCTCGGGGCCGGCTATACAGCCAGTGCCAAGCAGGGAATATGTCCGTGCACGACGCTCGACCGGGATGAAATTGTGGCACAGATCCGGGATAAAGGACTCACCTCCACGAGAGAGGTCATGCATGTCCTGGGCTGGAGCAATCCCGAGGGCTGCTCGAAGTGCCGGCCTGCCATCCATTACTACCTCGTCATGCTGAATCCTGAAACGCATCAGGAGGAGCGAGAGTCCCGCTTTGTGAACGAGCGGCTGAGCGCAAACATTCAGAAGGATGGCACGTTTACGGTAGTGCCGCGGATGTACGGCGGGGTGACGACACCGGAGGATCTGAAGAAAATTGCGGATGTATCGCTGAAATATAATGTGAAAGTCGTCAAGGTGACGGGCGGTCAACGTCTGGATCTGATCGGCGTGAAGAAGGAGGACCTGCCGAAGGTGTGGGAGGAGCTGGATATGCCGTCAGGCTATGCGTACGCCAAGTCGCTGCGGACGGTGAAGACCTGTGTAGGCTCCCAGTTCTGCCGCTTCGGCACACAGGACTCCATGAGCATGGGCGCCTTGATCGAGAAGAAGTTCGAGCGGCTGGACTTTCCGGCGAAATTCAAGATGGCGGTTAACGGCTGTCCGCGGAACTGTGCCGAAGCCTGCACCAAAGATATCGGCATCGTTGGCAATGACGGCGGCTGGGAGATCTTTGTCGGCGGCAACGGGGGAACGAAAGCTCGCCTTGCCGATTCTTTCTGCAAAGTGAAGACGGATGAAGAGCTGATTGAGATCTGTGCGGCGCTGATGCAGTATTACCGCGAGACCGGCAAATATTTGGAAAGAACATCGGAATGGGTGGAGCGTCTGGGCCTTGATTCTATCCGCGAAGCGGTGCTGAGCAATGACGGCGAGCGGAAGGCGCTGGTCGCAAGAATCGAGCTTGCCCTCAAGCAGGTCGAAGACCCTTGGAAGAAAGTGCTGAAGGATGAGACGCTGCGGGAAACGCTGTTTGAGGACGTCAAACCGGTCACGATGAGCTGATTTTATAAAACCTGAACGGAGGATGACACACATGGAGAACGGAATGTTTACACCTGTTGGCCGGCCGGAGGATTTCCCGACATTGCTCGGAAGGAAGGTGTCAGTATGCGGCGAGGAAATCGCCGTTTTCCGAACCTCGGATCATCGCTGGTTTGCACTGGAGAACAAAAACCCTAACCCCAAAGGAGGAACGCTGGCCGAGGCCATCGTATCCGGCCACTATATATATGATCCGCTGTACGACTGGAAAATTGATCTGACGACGGGCCTTGTGCAAGCGCCGGATACCGGCCACGTGCGAACGTTTCCGGTCCGGGAGGCCGATGGAATGATTGAGGTAGGCGTGGCGGCAGGCGGCCAGCAGACGGAGCACCCGGGAGGTGAGGTCCGTGTTCGCTGAAGATGTGGAAGCCGTCGTCCAGGCGGCGGTCAAGAAAAAGGAACAGATGAAGACCAATTTTCTGCGTTACTTCGTATCCGCGATGCTGGCGGGCGCTTATGTCGGAATCGGCATCATGCTGATATTCAGGCTGGGCGCTCCGCTTGCAGCGGAAGGTTCGCCGCTTCAGTCTCTCGTGATGGGAGCGGCCTTCGGGATTGCGCTCACACTCGTTGTGTTTGCAGGATCGGAGCTGTTTACCGGCAACAATATGTTTTTTACGATGAGCACGCTGTCCGGACGGACCACCGTATCGGATACGTTGAAGAACTGGGTGGTTGTGTTCATCGGAAATCTTGTCGGAGCCATTGTGCTCAGCAGTCTGATCTATGGCTCCGGACTGTTTAAGGGCATTCCGGCTGATCACCTGATTTTTACCGCGGCCGCCAAAAAGATGAACGATCCGTTTATGGAACTGTTTTTCCGGGGGATTCTGTGTAACTGGCTCGTCTGTCTCGCTTTATGGATGGGCATGCGCACCAAAGGGGAGACGGCGAAGCTCATTCTGATCTGGTGGTGCTTGTTTGCCTTTATTGCAACAGGGTACGAGCATAGCGTAGCGAATATGTCGCTGCTTACGCTGGCGGTCATGCTGCCCGGGCATCCGGAGACGGTGTCGATTGCCGGTTGGATCGGCAACATGGTGCCGGTGACGCTTGGCAACATTGTCGGGGGCAGTGTGTTTCTCGGGATGGCTTATTGGTTCATCTCTTCGGCGAAGACGAAGACAAGCACGAAGACGCAGGACAGCGGCCAGGAGAAGACGCTGGCTAAATAAACATAACAAGAAAGCGGACTTTAAAGGCTAGCCAGCTGCATAAGTCCGCTTTTGTGACAAAAGAAAAAGGCCATCCTTGATATCGTTGATCTGAAGGATAGCCCAGCCGGGTGGGGGAGGCTCATGCTATGGTATTGCTCGCCTAGATCCTGCAAATTTCCTCCGGGCACAGCTCGCAGTGGCAAATATCCTGCAGCATCGTCATATCTTTGATCAGAATCATGCCTCCGATATATTCGATGGCGTCTTTTCTTCGCAGGTCGCTCAGCATCCGGTTTACGCTTTCCCGGGTTGCGCCAATCATGTTGGAGAGGTCGGTGTGCGTAATCTTTTTGTTGATCAGAACGGTATCGTCCTCTTGCTGCTGACCGTAGCTGTTGCTCAGGCGGATGAGCGTGGACGTGAGCGCCCCCGGCTTGCCGTACATCATCAGGTCTCTGAATTTGGTTTGGGTGATGCGGTGATGGATGCCCATCCATTTCATGAAATCAATCGCAAAATCGCAGTGTTGGCAGATCAGCATTTCCAGCTCTTTTTGATCGATGACGCCGACCACCGTGTCCTCTACCACTTCGGCCGAGAAGCTGTGATTCGTTCCGAAGAACGGATCGGCCTGGCCAACCATGTCGCCGGGATGATACATATAGAGGATCAGTTCTTTGCCTTCATCGGTCGATTTCGTTAATTTGACACAGCCGCTCTTGATGTAATAAAGTTTGTCGGAAAAATCGCCTTCCCAAAACAGATGGGAGCCTTCAGGGAGCGTTCTATCTTTCATGGCAACGAGCAGACGGTTCAAGTTCTGCTCCGAAAAACAGCGTGTGTTTCCTTGGGCTTGCATTGTCAGTTCCATCGTTTTCATTGTTGGCATCTCCTAACATCCTATTTTTAATACATTCAATCTTTAAATACATTATAACGTGAAAAAATTCACTTGTGACGCGACAAAAGTGTCTAAATTTCAAACATTGTGATCATTTTCACTTAAAAGGGGTGATAAACGGGGAAGAATAGCATAGTGGGGCGGATCGTGATTGGAATGAAAAGGCACAGGTATAGGTGTTTTAACGAAATATTTCGTTATTTTTTATATTGTGAAAAAATTCACATGATTTTGGTTTGGCGCATGATATGATCAAACCGTAAGCAGCGTGAGGATGCGCTGAACATAGAAACGAATACCATTAGGAGGCGAAGAGAGATGGCTGTAACGAAAGAAAACGCGGATAACAAAAAGCAAACGGCAACCGGTTATATTGATCAATTGATTGCAAAAGCGAACCGGGCGCGGGAGAAGTTTATGGCTCTCGATCAAGAACAAGTAGACCGGATCGTGCAGGCGATGGCGATGGCCGGGCTTGAGCAGCACATGCAGCTGGCCAAAATGGCCGTGGAGGAAACGGGAAGAGGGGTATATGAAGACAAAATTATTAAAAACCTGTTCGCTACCGAATATATTCACAACAGCATCAAATATGACAAGACGGTAGGTGTCATTGAGGATAATCCGTACGAAAGCTATCAAAAGATTGCGGAGCCGGTCGGCATCATTATGGGCATTACACCGGTGACGAACCCGACATCCACCACGATATTCAAGGCGCTGATCTCGATCAAAACGCGCAATCCGATCATCTTCGGGTTCCATCCGTCAGCACAGGCCTGCAGCCGCGAGGCAGCCAAAATTTTGCTGGAGGCTGCAGTGAAGCATGGGGCGCCTGCCGATTGCATCCAATGGATTGAGGAGCCTTCCATGGAAAAAACAAATCTGCTGATGAACCACCCGGATGTGGCGCTCATCTTGGCCACCGGCGGTTCGGCAATGGTGAAGGCGGCATACAGCTGCGGCAAGCCAGCGCTCGGCGTCGGTCCCGGGAATGTGCCATGCTTTATTGAGAGAACCGCTGATCTGGATCAGGCGGTGTATGATTTGATCCTCTCGAAGACGTTTGACAACGGCATCATCTGCGCATCCGAGCAAGCGGTCATCATTGAAGAGCCGATCTATGACCAGGTGAAGAAGAAAATGATCGAGAACGGCTGCTATTTTGTAAGCAAAGAGGAAGCAGCGAAGCTGACGGCCGGGGCAATGGTTGCCGATAAATGCGCAGTGAACCCTGCGATCGTCGGACAGCCTGCGGTCAAGATCGCCGAGGCATGCGGCTTTACAGTGCCGGAGAACACCAAGATTCTCGTGGCCGAGCTGGCCGGGGTTGGACCTGGCTATCCGCTGTCTGCGGAAAAACTGAGCCCGGTGCTGGCCTGCTATAAAGTGAAGAATGCGGAAGAGGGGATCAAGCGGGCAGAGGAAATGGTTGCCTTCGGCGGGATGGGTCACTCCTCGGTCATCCATTCGAATAACGAAGAGGTCATTGCCAAGTTTTCCGATCGCATGCAGACCTGCCGCATTCTCGTGAATCAGCCGTCCTCCCAGGGAGGCATCGGGGATATCTACAATACGAACCTGCCGTCGTTGACGCTGGGCTGCGGCTCTTACGGACGGAATGCAACGTCTTCGAACGTAACGGCTGTCAACCTGATTAATGTGAAAAGGGTGAACCGACGTACCGTGAATATGCAGTGGTTTAAAGTGCCGAGCAAAATTTATTTTACCTGCGCCAGCGCCGGACGCCGGTTGCGATCGAAGTGTTCTCGGAAGTGGAACCGGACCCGTCGACTACGACGGTCGAGCGCGGAACAGAAATGATGGCGCGCTTTCAGCCAGACTGCATCATCGCCCTTGGCGGCGGTTCGCCAATGGATGCCGCGAAAGCGATGTGGCTGTTCTACGAATATCCGGACACCGAGTTCAACAGTTTGAAGCAGAAGTTCATGGATATCCGCAAGCGGACGTTCAAATATCCGAGACTTGGCCAGAAAGCCCAATTCGTGGCGATTCCGACAACCTCGGGTACAGGCTCGGAAGTGACCTCGTTTGCGGTCATCACGGACAAAATCCAGGGCAATACCAAGTATCCGCTGGCGGATTATGAGCTGACGCCGGATGTGGCGATTATCGATCCGGAATTCGTATACTCGCTGCCGAAAACGGCGGTTGCCGATACAGGGATGGATGTGCTGACCCATGCGATTGAAGCTTACGTATCGGTCATGGCCAACGATTATACAGACGGCCTCGCCATCAAAGCGATCCAGCTGGTATTCGAATATCTTGAAGCATCGGCATTGACGGGTGACAAGCTTGCGCGGGAGAAAATGCACAACGCCTCGACCCTGGCGGGCATGGCCTTCGCCAACGCCTTCCTCGGCATCAACCACAGCCTGGCGCATAAATGGGGCGGTCAGTACCATACCGCGCACGGTCGTACCAATGCGATTCTGATGCCGCATGTGATCCGCTACAATGCCAAGAAGCCGACCAAGCATGCCGCATGGCCGAAATACAAGTCGTTCGTGGCGGATCAGCGGTATGCAGAGATCGCCCGCATTCTCGGACTGCCAGCGCGCACGACCGAGGAAGGCGTGAACAGCCTGATCCAGGCCATTCGCGATCTCAACCGCAAGCTGGGCATTGAAGAATCGTTCCAGCAGCTGGGCTTCGATCCGGCCGATTTCGAGAGTCGGGTAGAACAGCTCGCTGACCGGGCATTCGAGGATCAGTGCACCACGAGCAATCCGAAGCTGCCGCTGGTCAGCGAACTGGCAGACATCTATCGCAACGCCTTCTACGGCCGGTTCTAATCGGCTGCGGCGGGCTCCCGAGGCGGATGTCAGACGGGGCTCGGCACCGCAAGGCGAGGCGAAGCTTGAATGATGGCGGCTAGTGCGTTTCGAGGAGCGGAGTCACAGGTGATAAAAATCACGTTCAGGCCATGATTTGTGATCATTATCACAGATTGAGGCTGGCAGCAGGTCTACAATAAAGGTGTAGCAGGATTTAAGCATTCTGGAGTCCCAGATCAAGTGAAGAAAAACGGAAGCTTGCAGCTTGTGAGCGGGATAGCAGCATCCACATTTGTGAAATATGTCACATAAGCGGATCTGGGATGTCGCCCGTGGATTTCCCGCTCCGGGCTCAAGTTGCCTAAAAAAATATTGGAGGGATTCAATATGTCGGTGATTACACAGGAAGTCGGCTGGAGAAGCTTCACGACCGGTAAATGGGCGAAGGCTGTTGATGTCAATGATTTTATCGAGCGCAACATTACACCTTACTATGGGGATGAGCAGTTCTTGGCGGGTCCGACGGAGAACACCAAGGCGCTGTGGGAAATTATATCCGAGCTGAGCGTGAAAGAGCGCGAGCGCGGCGGCGTTCTGGATGTGGACGTCAACACGCCATCCACCATACTGTCACATGGGCCAGGCTATCTGGATAAAGACAAGGAGCAGATCGTCGGATTGCAAACCGATGAGCCGTTCAAACGCTCCATTCAGCCGTTTGGCGGTATCCGGATGATGATCGACGCATGCAATGCTTACGGCTTCGAGCTTCCGCAAAGCATCGTGGACATGTTCACTCACATTCGCAAGACGCACAACCAAGGGGTGTTTGATGCCTATACCTCCGAGATGAGAGCAGCGCGTAAAGCGGGCATTATCACCGGTCTGCCGGATGCTTATGGCCGCGGCCGCATTATCGGCGACTATCGCCGGGTGGCGCTGTACGGCGTGGATTTCCTGATCCGCGATAAGCAGCGTGAACTGCAGGAGCTTGAAGTGGATCATATGGATGAAGCGGTCATTCGTCTGCGTGAAGAGGTGTCCGAACAGATTCGAGCCCTTCAGGAATTGAAGGAAATGGCCAAGATGCACGGCTATGACATTGCCAAACCGGCCAACAATGCCAAGGAAGCATTCCAATGGCTGTACTTCGGTTATCTCGCTGCGATCAAGGAGCAGAACGGAGCGGCGATGTCGCTGGGCCGGGTATCCTCCTTCCTCGACATTTACGTACAGCGCGACCTGCAAGAAGGAACGCTGAACGAGCAGACAGCCCAGGAGCTGGTCGACCACTTTGTCATGAAGCTGCGCATCGTGAAGTTTCTGCGCACCCCGGATTATAACGAGTTGTTCAGCGGGGATCCGACTTGGGTAACCGAATCGATCGGAGGCATGTCCGTCGGCGGCGAAACCCGCGTGACCAAGAACAGCTTCCGCTTCCTGCACACCTTGTACAACCTGGGACCTGCACCGGAGCCGAACCTGACTGTATTGTGGTCTGAGAAGCTGCCGGAGGCGTTCAAGAAGTACTGTGCCAAAGTATCGATCGAAACAAGCTCCATTCAATATGAGAACGATGACCTGATGCGTCCGATTTATGGCGATGATTATGGCATTGCCTGCTGCGTATCCGCCATGCGGATCGGCAAGCAGATGCAGTTCTTCGGCGCTCGGGCGAACCTGGCGAAGGCGCTGCTGTATGCGATCAACGGCGGCAAGGATGAGAAATCCGGCGCCCAGGTTGGACCGGAGTACCCGGCAATTACGGCAGGGGTGCTGAATTACGACGAAGTGATGAACCGCTTCAAGCCGATGATGGAATGGCTGGCGAAGCTGTACATGAACACGCTGAACGTCATCCATTACATGCATGACAAGTACAGCTATGAGCGGATCGAGATGGCGCTCCATGACCGCGACATTCTGCGCACGATGGCCTGCGGCATTGCCGGCTTGTCCGTTGCTGCCGACTCGCTAAGCGCGATTAAATATGCGACGGTGAAGCCGATCCGTAACGAGCAAGGCGTTGCCGTTGACTTCGAGATCGAAGGCGATTTCCCTTGCTATGGCAACAACGATGACCGGGTAGACAGCATAGCCGTTGAGCTTGTGGAAACCTTCATGAGCATGCTGCGCAAGCATAAGGCGTATCGCGACGCGCTGCCGACCCAATCGGTGCTGACGATCACGTCGAACGTTGTATATGGCAAAAAGACCGGCACCACGCCGGATGGCCGCAAGGCAGGAGAGCCGTTCGCACCGGGCGCGAACCCGATGCACGGTCGTGACCGCAAAGGCGCGCTCGCCTCGCTGACCTCGGTAGCGAAGCTGCCGTACGAGGACAGTCTGGACGGCATCTCCAACACCTTCTCCATCGTGCCGAAGGCGCTTGGGAAGGAGGAAGACGTTCGCCGGAACAACCTCGTTTCGATGATGGACGGATATTTTGGCAGCAAGGCGCACCATCTGAACGTGAACGTATTCAACCGTGAGCAGCTGATCGATGCGATGGAGCATCCGGAGAACTATCCGCAGCTGACGGTGCGTGTATCGGGTTATGCGGTCAACTTCATCAAGCTGACCCGCGAGCAGCAGCTCGACGTCATTAACCGGACCTTCCATGCCTCGATGTAACACGGCAGACCAGTACAGCCAATAACAAAGCGGATACAGAAAGGATGACTTCCTATGATGAAAGGCCATGTCCATTCCCTAGAAACTTTCGGTACGGTTGACGGTCCGGGTATCCGCTTTGTACTCTTCATGCAAGGCTGCCTGCTGAAATGCCAATACTGTCATAATCCGGACACCTGGGGACTGAATGAAGGACGCGAGATGACGATCAATGAGGTGCTGAGCGAGATCGAATCGTATCTGCCCTACTATCGTTCATCCGGCGGCGGGCTGACCGTGTCTGGCGGCGAGCCGACGCTTCAGTATCCGTTCGTAACCGAGCTGTTCCGGGAGGTTAAGCGCCGGTGGAATTTGCACACTGCCCTGGACACGAACGGCTACAACGAGCCGGAGAAAATTCGTGAGCTGCTGGAGGTCACAGATCTGGTGCTGCTGGATCTGAAGCATATCGACGATGAGAAGCATATCGTTTTGACCGGCAAATCGAATGAACGGACGTTAAAGACCGCGCGCTGGCTGTCTGACCATGGCCGGAAAATGTGGGTCCGGCACGTCTATGTTCCGGGCATCCATGAAGATCAGGAGGACCTGCACCGGCTGGGCCAATTTATCGGCACCCTGCAAGGGGTGGAGAAGTTCGAAATTCTTCCCTACCATCAGATGGGCGTCTATAAATGGGAGGCTCTCGGCAAAGCCTACCCGCTGGAAGGCGTGCCTTCGCCAACCGAAGCCGAGGTGGATCGTGCCTACCGGCTGATCGAGGAAGGCAGGGCGCTTGCGAGCGTATAGCCTGGAAGTAGCGGCAGAGCCGCGCACGGAAGATGCGCCACCACGCGGGGAGAATCGGTCATTTGTTTTCTGACAATCCAATAAGCCATGATGAGCACTTAACCACAAGCTTGATCCCTGTTCGGGCTAGTCCGTACAAGGGGAGCTTCGGTTAAGTGCTCTTTATTATGTGCAAGGCCGTCGTCCTGCAACGAGCGACTTGACGACTGACTGGTGCTTGACGCCCGTACCGGTCTTCTTCGGGCTCTGCAGGCAAGCTATCACGTTAGAGCCCCTACCGGAAGCAGGCAATGGCGCGAGAGCTGTGGACGATTTTATCCCTGCTATAGCCAAAAGTGACCTTCCGCAAACCGAAATCGCTTTCTATAATGGGATATAAACAGAGAATCAGGGGACTGAAAGCTTACAAAATACCGGTTATTGTTGAAGGGGTCATGAACGATGAACGATAAACGCGCCGCGATCTGGATCGCTTGGTGGCTGGCAGCCTCCATACTTCTCGTTTCCTGCAGTGTTCCCGGCGGCGAGCCTGCACAGCCTGGGGAAGAAGCAGGCAGCGTCAGCTCCGATCCGTTTGAAATGACCGTCCGTCATACACAGGTGGGCGACTCCAAGAAGTTTCGCCTCGCCCTGCTTAATGAGGTAGTACGCAAAACGGAAGCGGCCGTACCTGGCCTGACCATCCGGCTGGATGCGGTGGATGCCGAGGTGAACCGCAAGGAGAAGCTGAGAGGGGAGATGGCTGCGGGCAAGCCACCGGACATCTTTGATGTGTTCGGGAGCCCGGAAGCCGGACTGTATGCCAAGGAAGGGCTGATGCTCGATCTGACGCCGATTCTGGATGAGCTGGAGCTGAGGGACAAATTCACGACGCTGGACCCGTTCACCCATGACGGGAAAATTTACGGCTTGCCGATCGGAAGCACGATTGAGGGCATTTATTACAACAAACCTTATTTCGAGGAAAAAGGATTCAGCGTTCCCCGTACGCTTGCGGAGCTTGAGCAGATTGCCGATGCGATCAAAGCGGACGGGAAGGTGCCCTTTGCCCAGTCTTCCAAGGATGCCTGGATTCCGCTCATGCTGACCAACAACCTGTGGAGTTACTACGCCGGCCCCGGGGTCACCTACGGCTTCAAGACCGGCGATACGAAATGGACAGACCCGCAGGTGGTCGAAGGGGTAGAGAAGCACCAGGAATGGGTGGAGAAGGGATATTTCAAAAAAGGGGAGCTTGGCCTTGATTATGCCGACATGAGAGAGCAGCTCATCTCCGGCGAAGCGGTGATGATGATGGACGGCTCCTGGGCCAACTCCATCTTTCGTGATCCGGAGCAGGCGGGTGAGCTGGTGGGGCAGATCGGGTACTTTAACCTTCCACCGGTCCATGAAGACGACCCGATTGTCGTGATGCAGGATGCGAATAACGGGTACGGTTTTTCTGCCGCCGTTGCCAAAGACCCGCGGAAGCTGCACGCGGTCAAGCTCTTTATCAAGCAGATGTGGAATGAGGAGATGCAGCTTAGAGGATTGAAGGAGGACGGCGTGCTGCCGGCGATGAAGATGGACCTGGCCGTGATGAATTCCACCTCGGATGATCCGTTGCTGCAGGACATTTTCAAGGCGTTGAACGACATCGACAAGTCGTACCCGGCCTTTGACGCCCTCGTCCAAGCTGAGGTCAATACGGAACTGAGCATCGGCATCCAGCAGGTGATTGGCGGCAAGATCGGGGCCAGGGATATGCTGATGCGGGTTCAGGAGGTACAGGAGGCAGCCAATGCGGGAAGGGAATGAGTGGATGCGGTTAGTCATGTTATCCGGCAGCAGCATTGTTCCGGCAGACGGAGTGGATTTCACCAATCGTGGCGTGGGGCTGGCCCGCTATAACTTGAGCATTACGGGAGCAAACACATGAATCTAAGGAACAAGCTGTTTACCGCATTTTTGGGATTGATCATCATTCCGTTATTTGCGCTTGGCTTATTTACATTTTTCATCACCTACAATTCGATCGAGAAAAAATACAGCCAGCAGGCCGAATATTCGCTAAAGGCGATCAGCTACAGCATATCGAGCGTGTTTAAGGAGATGGAGTATGTCACCGACAACGGGATTGCCACCTCGGTGTTTGCGATGGCGCTCAGCGCCAAGGATCCGGATTCCCAGAACCTGATCACCGATTCGGAGCTGCTCAACCTGAACGAGCGGCAGCGCAGCTTCCGCAACCTTCTGTACAATCACCCAGCGATCAACTACGCTTTTTTGTACCATTTCAACCGCGAGTCCGCGCCGATTCCGATTTTCAGCAAAGAAAATTTCCAGGCGCTTCCGTTTGATGATTTCAAGAACAACCGGCTCTATCATGAAGTGATCGAACTGAACGGGATTCCGAAGTGGCTCGCGCCGCATGAATTCCCGGAACTGACCGGCACGGAGCCGGTGTTCACGCAGATCCGGCTCGTCAAGGATGTCAACACGCTGCGCAAGCTCGGTTTTCTCGTTGTCCAGATCAAGACCTGGGAGTTCGAGGATATTTTTCGCAACTTGACACTTTCCAACAATCATCAGAACACCTCCTTCATGCTGGTCAACAACGACGGGCTTATCCTTTTCGACCCGGGCGGCACGATGGACGGGCAGAACATTCGACAATATTTGAGGCAGAATGTGGAATTCAGGGAGGGATACCAAAGTTTCAAGGCGAATTTTAACGGAGAGGAAAATATCGTTTCCATCTATCATCTGGATGATTATGCCTGGAATCTGGTGTCTTTCACGGACTGGAATTCCTTGTCTCAGGAAGTCACCTCATTTGCCAAATGGTTTTTGGTCATTATCGGCGCTTGCCTTGTAACGGCAATTGTGTTCAACCGCTTGTTCATGAACCGGATTACCGGCACCATTGCCGTCATCGTCAGGTTTATGCGCCGGGTTGAAGACGGGGACCTGAATGCCCGGGTGGAGGAAAAGGGCGAGGATGAGCTGCTGCTGCTGTCCAAGGGCTTCAACAATTTAATGAACCGGATCAACGGCCTGTTTGCCCAGATCAAGCAGGAGCAGAGGCAGAACACCGAAGCCCAGATGCGCCTGCTCCAGGCCCAGATCAAGCCGCATTTTCTGTTTAATACGCTGGAGTCGATCAACGTTCTGGCTGTGCAGAATGAGGGGCGCAAGGTGAGCGAGATGGTGTACCGGCTGGCCAGCATATTGCGGATCAGCATCCAGGAGCGGGAGGAAATCACACTGGAAGAGGAGATCAAGCATCTGGTGAGCTATCTGGAGATCCAGAAATTCCGTTTTGAGGACGTGTTCGATTACGAGATTGATATCCCGAAAGAGCTCAGAATGAGCCGAATATTGAAGCTGACGCTGCAACCGCTGGTGGAGAACAGCATCCAGCACGGGTTTGAAGGCATCCCGTACAAGGGTATGATCCGGGTCACGGCCTGGAAGGAGCGGGGCAACGTCATCATACGTGTGGAGGATAACGGACTCGGGATGGACGCCGAGCAGCTGGCGGCTTTTGAATACATGGCGAGCGATGATCCTGTGGACAATCACGTTGATGAAGCGCCGGATCATGTGATGGAGAACCGGGAACAGCGGGGGCTGGGCATAAGGAGTGTTGCCGACCGCATAAGGATCCAGTACGGCGATTATTACGGGCTGTACATCTGCTCCAGCCGTCCTGGCGGCACGGTCATTCAATGCGTAATCCCTTATCACGATGGAAGGCGGTGGGAACATGCTGAAAGTACTGCTGGTTGACGATGAAGCTCCGATTCTGCGCAACCTTCACCAGGTATTGCCGTGGAGCGAGATGGGGATGGAGGTGTCCGGACTGGCGCGAAGCGGTATGGAGGCGCTGGATCTGGCTGCCCGGTATACGCCCGATCTCGTGCTTAGCGACATACGCATGCCGGTCATGGACGGCTTGACGTTTATAGCGAAGCTTCGGGAGCAGGGTTGCCATGCGGAGATCTTTCTGCTGACCGGTTATGAGGAATTCGAATATGCAAGAGAAGCGATCAAGCTTCGTGTGAAGGATTATATCAGCAAGCCGATCCATTACGGGGAGCTTGAGATGAAGATTCGGGAGACAGGCGAGGAAATTCGCATCAAACAGGCGAAGGAACGATATTACGGCCATCTTCCTCTATTCGACGATACGCCGGAGCCGGATGACACGGGCAAAAGAACACCCGAGCAGATGATGACCGCCGCTCTGGAATATATCAACACGCATATGGGCCAGGACCTTGGCATTGAGGAATTGTCAGAGCTGCTTGGCATCAGCCCGAGTTATTTCTGCCTCCTGTTTAAGAACCATGTCGGGCAGACATTTGTGGAGTACTTGACCGGCAAACGGGTGGAGGCAGCCAGGTTCCTGCTGGAGAACAGCGATCGAAGCATTACCCAGATCGGCGCATACGTCGGTTATCATGAACGGCGATATTTCACGAGAGTGTTCCAGAAGGCGACCGGAATGACGCCATCCGAGTACCGGGAGCTGACGGGGAAGAGCCATATAACCAAATCGACTATAGGAAAGCAGGTGCCCAATTGATGAAGTGGACGTTGCAATCGTTGAGCTTGGAGCAAAAGGTAGGACAGTTGTTTATATGCGGCTTTGATGATATTGAAGCTAATGAGCATGCCCGGGCACTGGTGGAGCAACATCAGGTAGGCGGAATCATCTATTTTCGCCGCAATGTTCGTTCGTTAAGCCAGCTGTCGGCCTTATCCGATTCCTTGCAGGAGCTGGCGGCCGCCGGCGATCAGCCGCCGCTGTTTATCGCGATTGACCAGGAAGGCGGGATGGTGGCGAGGATCGACCAGGACGGAGTCAACCGGGTTCCGGGCAGCATGGCCCTGGGGGCGTCCGGCCGCGAAGAGGATGCGTACATCGCCGCCCAAATCTGTGCGCGCGAGCTGCGATCGGTAGGCGTCAACATGAATTTTGCGCCATGCCTTGATGTCAATAACAACCCTCGCAACCCGGTGATCGGGGTGAGATCCTTCGGCGAAGACCCTGAAGCGGTTGCCCGCCTTGGCTGCGCCGTTATCCGCGGCTACCAGGAGGAAGCGGTGTCGGCAACAGCAAAGCATTTCCCGGGACATGGAGACACAAGTGTGGATTCCCATCTGGGCAGAGCCTCCGTGCCGCATGACCGGGAGCGGCTGAACCGGGTGGAGCTGGTTCCGTTTGCACAAGCGATCCGCGAGGGCGTTGATGCGATTATGACCGCCCATGTTAGCTTCCCGGCGATCGAGGACAGCGGCTATCCTGCTACATTGTCGCGCCCGGTATTGACCGGCCTGCTGCGTGAGGAGATGGGATTCCAAGGGCTGATCGTTACCGATTGCCTGGAGATGCATGCCATCTCCAAGCAGTATGGCGTGGCGGAAGGCGCCGTGCTCGCAATACTGGCGGGAGCCGACTGCGTGCTGGTCAGCCACACCTATGCGGAGCAGGACGCAGCCATTCGGGCGGTTGTGGAAGCGGTCCGGAGCGGAAGAATTCCGGAGAGCCGGATCGACGCATCGGTGGAGCGGATTCTCGCTTTGAAGCAGCGGCAGATTAAGCAGCGTGAGCAGCTTCCGCTCTCGGCATCCGGTGTGCCACAGGAGGAAGTACAGCAGCTTCTGTATGCCATCGCCGGAAGAAGCCTGACACTGGTGAAGGATGAGGGGCAGCTGCCGATCCGCAAGGATGTGGATACGCTGGTCATCTGGCCGGAGCTGCGCCAAGCGACCCAGGTCGATGAGGCCTGGAGCAAAAGCTACACCCTTGGTGACGCCCTGAAGGACTATGGCGTGCCCGTGCGCGAGCTGCGTATCAGCACTGATATGACGGACGAGGAAGTGGCGCAGGTCGTCCAAGATGCCGACGGGTACAAGCAGATCATCGCCGTCACCTATACAGCCGAGAGCAGATTGCCGCATGGCCAGCAGCAGCTGGTGAACAAGCTGGCTTCACTGCAGCGCGGGTCTCTGGTTGTGCTGGCTTCGCGCAACCCGTATGACATCGAATTTCTTGAAGGAATCAAAACCTATCTGTGCAGCTATGAGAACACGCCGCCTCTGATGCAGGCGGCAGCGGCCGCCTTGATTGGGAAGCTCAAGCCGAAAGGCAAGCTGCCGGTGGCGCTTGGCGAAGAGTACCCGCTCGCTCATAGCTCCTAACCTATCCATAGATATGGACATACGGATGTGAGAACCCATGCCCCTGTAGATCTGATAAAGCGTTTCAAGCAGATGCAGGGGCATATGTCCGTTTTTTTGACATCATCATTCACATCTTCGACATAAACATTCCACGTGTGGTTACCGATATATAGATGAACAGAATACCATTGCCTCTCTGACGATGAAGTCCCCTCTATCGATTTCTCACCATTGAACGTCCCCGCAGACCGAGTGCTGGTCTATGACTTTCGATTCAGAATAGGATATCCATGGATTCTCTCAGATTGCTATTTTCGACATGATAATAGCAACTTTTTCGCATTTTCTGCGTCTAATGATATGATTTCGCAGTTATTCTTAGCTTAAGTCAACTATAACGTGCAATAAAGGAGCAAATGATGAATTTTAGAAGATTTACGATGATTACCGTGCTTGCTGCGGCCCAGGTCATGAGCACTGTACCCGTAGTAGCAGAATCACAGGATTGGACAACAACGACGGTATCATCAAGCAATACCGTGCCTTCATCTCTTGAAGAAGATCCGAGCAGCTTGACCGGGGAGTCCGGCCTTGCGGATGGTGTGTCAGCAGATATGGAGTCCCCGGCCAGTGAAGGGTTCACGGCTGTCGATGGAGCAGAAGTTGTGTCACACGATGGCGATCTGTCCGGCGGAGAAACGGATGAAGCATCTGTGAGCCATTCGGACGCTACGGAGCAGGAGTCGATCACCTCGGAGCCAAGCGAAGGAGAGCCTGCAACGGAGTCCGGTCAAACGGAAGGGACCGCGGCGAATTCTCAGGCAGTGGCCACAAGCTCTGCAAGCGGTTTAGCGGCAGCGTCTGCCCCTAATAGCCTGGTGCTGCTGATGAACAGCGACGTCATGTACCACAATGGTGAGAAGTTTACGGCCGGCCAGCCGATGGCAGTGAAGAACGGCGTATCCTATGTAGCGATCCGCGCGATGGTAGAACGGGCCGGATTGACGTTAAGGTATGATAACCAGACGAAAGAAACAATCATTCTGAAAAATGGCAATGAGCTTCGCTTCACGAACGGAAGCAGCAACTATAAAGTGAACGGCGAGACCCGTGCGATGAGGGGCACAGCCTATATGTCGAACAATGTGTTCATGGTGCCGCTGACGGCGATTACGCAGGCACTTGGCATTCCGTACTCCGTTGATCAGCCGGGCAAGCGGGTCATTCTGGACCTTGCGCGAATGGAAAGCGGCAGTGGACAGCCTGGGGGAGGCACGGCCAACCCGGGAACCGGAACGCCGAATATTCCGGGCGTTGGACCGCATGATTTGGTTCTGTATATGAACAGTGCCAGAATGGTGCAAAACGGCCGGGAATACACCGCCGGTCAACCGATGGCAGTCACAAACGGCGTGTCCTACGTGGCGATTCGGGCGCTGGTGGACCGGGTTGGCTTGCGGCTAACCTACGACAACACCACGAAGGAAACGATCATTACACGCGGCAATGACGTGCTGCGCTTTAAAACGAACAGCAATGTGTACACCGTCAATGGTCTGCAAAGAACGATGAAAGGCGCAGCATACCAATCGAACAATGTGTTCATGGTGCCGCTGACCTCCATCACGCAAGCGCTGGACATTCCGTATCGGGTGGATCAGCCGAACAAACGGGTCATTCTCAACGTTTCTACCAAGCCGATCGCCTCCTTTACGGTTCAGCCGGGCGAGATTTTTGCCGGACAGACCCGGGTGCGGTATTCCACTAGCGCACACTCTCCAGTCGGCTTGGATATCGTGGATGAGCGCTGGGAAGGACGTCAGGACCTGTTTCATGAACCGGGCCTGCATACCGTTTCCTATTCCGTTCAGGATTCGAGCGGACAGTGGAGCGATCCGTACTATGTGAACATTGAAGTCAAGGCGCCGAATACACCGCCTGTCGCCATGTTTATGACAGACAAGAAAGAGTATAAAATCGGCGAGAAAATTACGTACATCAATCAAAGCTATGACCGCGATCCTGGCGATGAGATCACCTACCGCTGGGAGAATAACGAACCAGCCTTCTTTACGGCTGGACGTCATACGGTAACGCTTGTCGTCACCGACAGCCATGGAGCGACCTCCAGCTATCAGCAGGTTATTCAGGTCTCCAGCGAGGTGATGTACACCCGCGATGAATTCAATCATATGTTTACCGAAATCGGGGACAAGTTCACATTCAACGGGCTGGAGGTTCCGTCGATGAATCTCGTGCCGATTACCCGAAGATCGGAGCCTGCGCTTCTGATCCGAAGCAATTCGCCTGAAACGGTGTACCGGGAGGGTATCGTGTACCGTGAGGTTGGCGTTGGCAACACGCGGTTCATGATCCACCATTTGAACGCTACAGGCAAGCGAATGAAAATGTACGTGGTGGCCACCAACATCAACAACACCCCAGCACGGATCACTACCCAATACACCGGCATGGGCGGTCCGATTGATATTCCGACGGCTACTGGGCGGGCATCCGTTCAGCGCTATCTCGAGTCGATGCAGTCCGCGGACAGCTTCAAGACCATCTCGCTGGCGCCGGGTGAGAGCAGAGTTATCCTGGATGATTTGAGCAGACAGTCGCTTGCGAACGGACATGTGGTCTCCATGTTTGCCGATCTGTATACCGACTCGCCGATCCGTTACGATGTCATTATGATCGATGAGGCGAAGGACCCGATCCAGAAGCTGCCTCATCTCATTTTGCAGCCGGTTGACGGCGTGCATAACAGAGGAACCTATGCGGATGCAACGCGCATCATTGAGACTTATGAACGGGTGGGCGATACGCCGGCCAGAATTGCGATCGGCGATCGCGTTAATGATCCGAACCTGGAAGGCTTTGATGGCATCACTGGCGTTCCGCAGTCCAATTCCGGCAACTTTGGTGTGCTGTACAAAATCAAGCTCCATCGCGTCGCCCCGAACACGCTGATCACGCTGAATCCGCGTGGAGGCAGATACATGGGCGCAGTGATGGTCAACGGCAACATTATCAACGTGCCGAACAGCGGGGCGGTAGCCGCACCGCATGAAGCAACCGTGCTCTATCGCACAGGGGATTATGAGCGGAGCGTAGAGATTCTGTTCACTGCTGCCCCAGGCAGCAGCTTGCCGGTCAATCTGCTGCTCCAGCCGCTTCCGGAAAGCAAGTAAGCGCTGGTAGGTATGAGCCGCCTGCGGTGATAAGAACTGTACGCATGCCCTTTTACCTTTATCCTAGGATAGAATTCCGCACCCTCCGTTACAGAACGGGGGGTGTTTTCGTATTTTCGAGATGCCCGGCCATCAGGCAATAAGGCCGTTCATTGACGATACTATCATTTTCAGGCATTATTAAGGGAGAATTGTGCACGTCTTTTGGTGCGGCTTTCTACTTGTAATTGAGCGTTCATGCCGATTTGGTAGACGGGTTGCTTTAAAAATCGGAAGAGGCCGGTACCGAAATTGATAATAGTCTGAAAGAACGAGCATCGACAGAAATGGAGGTCAGCCGCGTATGCTTACGACAGATCAGATCATCGAAGCCATGTCGGAACACGGGCTGCGCATTACCGATCAGCGGAAGACGCTCGCCAAGCTGTTTGGCGAACATTCGGGATATTTGACGGCCAAGGATGTATATGAATATATGGGGCAGAAGTACAGCGGGCTCAGCTTTGATACCGTCTATCGCAATTTGCGCGTTTTGAACGATCTGGGAGTTCTGGAGCAAGTCGTCTTCGAAGAAGGGGTCAAGTTCAGAGGTCGCTGCAGCGAAGATCATCACCATCATCACATGATCTGCCTGCAATGTCAGAAGACGTATCCGATTACGTTCTGTCCGATGCAGCTGACAGACGCTCCGGATGATTTCCAGGTTGTACAGCATAAATTCGAGGTGTTTGGCTACTGCCGCGAATGCGGACAGGAAGAGGGGGGCAAGCCGATGTCAGGCGTCGGCGCGGCCAGACGGGATGAGCGGGGATGAAGGCGGCGCGCAGGGTGGTTCAAGTTCCAATCCATGTATACCGGAAATACATTTCGCCGCTCAAACCGGCGACCTGCAGATTTTACCCGACCTGTTCGGCCTATGCGCTGGAAGCCATTGAGGTGCACGGAGCGCTGAAGGGCTCCTGGCTGGCGGCCAAGCGAATCGCCAAATGCCATCCATTCCATCCGGGCGGAATCGACCTGGTTCCACCGCCCGGCGGCCAGAAAACACGGGTGGAAGCGGAATAGTACGGCATCGCTTGACATCGTGGATAGAGCTTTAATAAAATAAATATAATAAAAATATCGATATCCGAGGAAGAGATAAGTACGAAACGACAAGCCTTGTACAGAGAGCCGGGGAAGCTGCAAACCGGTCTTGGCTGATTTCGGAAAATGGTCTTGGAGGATCCGCTTTTGAGCGCTTGCAGCATCTGCCTGAAGCTGCCGTAAAGGAGCGGCGTGATCCAGCGTTAATGGACAGCCGTTATGCGCGGCTGATGAGCCTGCGGTCTGTCAAGGACGCAGGGAAATTGGGTGGTAACACGTGAGATCAACTCTCGTCCCATAGGGGGCGGGAGTTTTTTGCTGTTCTGCAGCAAGCAGGTCAAATTTCACAATCAATTCAATTCAGCGCAAAGGGATGGTGCCAAGTGACAGACAAGAAGACGTTTTATATTACGACGCCGATCTATTATCCGAGTGACAAGCTCCATATCGGGCATGCTTACACAACGGTGGCGGGGGATGCGATTGCCCGGTACAAGCGTCTGCGCGGCTATGACGTCCGTTATCTGACGGGGACGGATGAGCATGGACAGAAGATCGAGCGCAAAGCGCAAGAGGCTGGCAAGACACCGCAGCAGTTCGTGGATGACATCGTGGCTGGCATCAAGGAGCTGTGGAAGAAGCTGGATATTTCGAATGAAGACTTTATTCGGACGACGGAGAAGCGTCATACGAGCGTCGTACAGGACGTGTTCGAGCGGCTTCTGAAGCAGGGCGACATTTATAAAGGCGAATATGAAGGCTGGTATTGTACCCCGTGTGAATCGTTCTTTATGGAGCGGCAGCTTGTGGACGGCAAATGCCCGGACTGCGGCCGCCCAGTAGAACTGGTCAAGGAAGAAAGCTATTTCTTCCGGATGAGCAAATATGTCGATCGTCTGCTGCAATATTATGAAGAGAATCCGGACTTCATTCAGCCGATTTCCCGCAAGAATGAAATGATCAACAACTTCATCAAGCCGGGGCTGGAGGATCTCTCGTTTTCCCGTACAACCTATGAATGGGGCGTCAAGGTCAAGAGTGATCCGAAGCATGTGATCTATGTATGGATCGATGCATTGCTGAACTATGTGACGGCGCTTGGCTACGGTTCAGAGGACAGCTCGCTGTATGAGCGGTACTGGCCGGCGGATGTTCATCTGATGAGCAAGGAGATCGTCCGTTTCCATACGATTTACTGGCCAATCATCTTGATGGCGCTGGATATGCCGCTGCCGAAGAAGGTGTTCGCACACGGCTGGCTGCTGATGAAGGATGGCAAAATGTCCAAGTCTAAAGGCAATGTCGTTGATCCGGTCACGATGATCGACCGTTATGGCCTCGATGCGCTGCGCTATTACTTGCTGCGCGAGGTTCCATTCGGGGCGGACGGCACGTTTACGCCGGAAAGCTTTGTAGAGCGCGTGAATTCCGATCTGGCCAACGATCTGGGCAACCTGCTGAATCGTACAGTCGCTATGGTAGATAAATATTTCGGCGGAGAGGTTCCGGCTTTCCGCGCGGGAGTTACGGCGTTTGATGCGTCGCTGGAAGAAGCGGCGCAGGCTGTCTATGACAAAGTGGAAGCCGCTATGGAGAATATGGAGTTCTCCGTGGCCTTGACGGCGATCAGCCAATTCGTGAGCCGCAGCAACAAGTATATTGATGAGACACAGCCTTGGACCTTGGCGAAGGATGAGAGCAAGCGCGAGGAGCTGGCTTCTGTCATGAGCCATCTGGTGGAGTCGCTGCGGATTGCCTCGATTCTGCTGCAGCCGTTCCTGACCCGCACCCCTCGCAAAATTTGGGCGCAGCTCGGCATCGAGGAAGGCGAGCGGACCGCATGGGACAGCGGCCGCACATTGGGGGCTATTCCGGGCGGCACTAAGCTGCACAAGGGAGATCCAATCTTCCCGCGCCTTGACCCGGAAGTCGAAGTGGCCTACATTGCCAGCGCCATGACCGGCGGGGCGGCAGCTTCTGCATCCGAAGGTGAAGGCGGCAAGAATCCGGCTGCTGGCAGTGAAACAGCAGCGGAGCCAGTGGAGCTTAAAGAGGAGATCGGCATCGAGGATTTTGCGAAGGTGGAGCTGCGTGTCGCCCAGGTTATCGCCTGTGAGCCGGTGAAGAAGGCGGATAAACTGCTCAAGCTGCAGCTGGATCTCGGCTTTGAGCAGCGCCAGGTGGTATCCGGCATCGCGAAATTTTACAAGCCGGAGGAGCTGGTCGGTCGCAAGGTGATCTGTGTGACGAACCTGAAGCCGGTCAAGCTGAGAGGAGAGCTGTCTCAGGGCATGATTCTGGCGGCCTCCGAAGGAGAACAGCTGACGCTGGCTACGGTGCCGGACAGCATGCCTAATGGCGCGGTTGTTAAATAAACGGCTCATCGTGAAGCCTTATATGGAAGCGGAATGCCTTGGCCAAGGCATTCCGCTTTTTTTGCCGGAGGCAGCTCTGGCTATGAATGAGCATTAATAGTAACCGTTACGATTTATGTTGACTTGGCTCATGTTTGCTCTTATAATCTTGATAGTAATCATTACGATTAGTTGATGGGAGCGGAGTTTGAGTTATGAAGAGACAGAAAAAAGCAACATGGATGTCAGCCATCCTGCTGACGATTATCCTCGCGATCACCGGCTGTGGAAACAGCTCGGGAGGCATTGTGGAAGGCAAAGTCAACGTGATTACAACATTTTATCCGATATATGAGTTTGCCAAGGAAATCGGCGGCGAAGATGCGAATGTAATCAGTTTGCTGCCTACGGGAGTGGAGCCCCATGATTGGACGCCGAAGAGTCAGGACATCCTGAACACGTCCAAAGCGCAGCTGTTCCTGTACAATGGAGCCGGGCTGGAGGGCTGGGTTCCAGGGTTCCTGAAAGGGCTGAACAAGGATTCCGAGGTGAAGGCGGTTGAAGTCAGCCAAGGGATCCAATTGATTAACGCCGAGGGAGACGACGGTCATAATCATGGCGGAGCCGTAGAGGATCCGGGACATGAGGAAGATAACCACGCTCATGATGACCATGCTCATGACGATCACCAGCACGAGACTGGCGATCATGCCCATGAAGATGAGCATGATCATGAGCATGAAGGTCATGACCACGCTCATGAAGAAGAACATGCCGGGGATGATCACAGTCATGAGGCGGAAGCGGATCACGCAGCTGAAGAAGACACAGGCGCAGACACATCCGGCGACGGTCACAATCACAGCCATCACACCGACCCCCACACTTGGGTAAGCCCGAAATCGGCGCTCATTATGGCTGAGAACATCAAGAACAGTCTGATCGAGGTGGACCCTGCGAACAAGGAAGGCTATGAGCAGCGATTTGAAGCGCTCCAGCAGAAGCTGATCAAGCTGGATCAAGATTTTGAGACCGAGCTGTCTGCCTTGCCGAAAAAAGATATCGTCGTTTCACACCAGGCCTTCGGATATTTGGCTCGCGACTACGGACTGACACAGCATGCGATCATGGGCTTGTCACCAGATGCGGAGCCAAGAGCGCAGGATATTGTCAAGCTTGCGAACATCGTCAGAGACAACCAAATCCGGTACGTGTTCTTTGAGGAACTGGTGTCTGACAAGATTGCCAAAATGCTTGCTTCTGAAGCCGGCGTCGACACGCTGGTGCTGAACCCGGTGGAAGGCCTGACGAAAGAGCAGGCGGAGCGCGGGGAAAACTACTTCACACTGATGGAGAAAAATTTGCAAAATCTGAAGAAGGCTTTACAATAAATAAGATGGGGATTCTAATCCCCATCTTACACTTTTTTTAAGACATGCATTCGAATATTCGATTTTATCCATAGAAAGGCGGCCAGATTTATGGAGCCGGAAGTACAGGATTGCCATCAATCCATCATACAATTAAACAAGGTTTCTTTCAGCTATAGAGACCAGCAGGTCATCCGCGATCTGAACTTCTCGGTCAAGGAGCGGGATTTTGTCGGGATCGTCGGCTCGAACGGCGCGGGAAAAACGACGCTGCTGCGCATGATTGTCGGGCTGCTGCCTGCTGCAGAAGGGGCGATTGAGCTGTTCGGCACACCGATCCGCAAATTCAAGGACTGGGAGCGCATCGGCTATGTTCCGCAAAAAAACGCATTTAACCCCTTGTTCCCTGCCACGGTGCGGGAGGTGGTGATGTCCGGCCTCTACAATCGCAAAAGCCTGTTCAAGCGCCTGTCCCGTCAGGACCAGCAGAAATGTGATGATGCGCTTGAGGTGATGCGTATTCAGGATATTGCGGACAAGCGGATCGGTGCGTTGTCCGGCGGACAGCAGCAGCGGGTCTTTCTGGCCCGGGCGCTGATCAACCGGCCGGATTTGCTCATTCTGGACGAACCGACGATCGGGATCGATGCGGAGACGCAGGCAGGTTTTTTTGATCTGATTACCCATATGCACGCCCGCCATCACATGACGTTCCTGATGGTGACCCATGATCTGGATATGGTGAAGGATTATTTGGGAGAATCCCCGGTCTCGCAGAACGGCAAAATCCAGTTCTTTGTCCGGCACTCGCATGAAATAGAGAACTGTGCGGAAGAGGATCTTCAGCATTCTCTCGTTTGATTGAACATCGTAGGTGAAGGAGACGTTATCATTGCTTGATATATTGTTTAGCGATTTTTTTCAGCGGGCGCTTGTCGGCGGCGTGTTGATCGGCATTACGGCACCGCTCATCGGGATGTTTCTCGTGCTGCGCCGGCTGTCCATGATCGGCGATACGCTGTCCCATGTGACCATCGCGGGCGTGGCGCTCGGCTTTCTGATTGAGGTATACCCGATCGCAGCCGGCCTCGTGTTTGCAGTGCTCGCGTCCTTTGCGATCGAGAAGCTCCGCAAGGCTTACAAAAGCTATGCCGAGCTGTCGATAGCCATCATCATGTCCGGCGGTGTGGCGCTGGCCTCCCTCTTCTTCACGCTGGGAATGGGGTACAACACCGATGTCATGAGTTATCTGTTCGGCAGCATCTACACGCTGGACACAACCGATATCTATATGGTAGCCGGCGTAACCGTGGTTGTCATTGCTGTCGTTGCGCTGCTGTTCAAGGAGTTTTTCCTGCTTAGCTTCGAGGAGGATGCCGCCAGTGTAAGCGGCTTGCCCGTGAAGATGATGAACATGCTGATCACGGTATTGACCGCGCTTGTTGTCAGCACAGCGATTAAAATCGTCGGCGCCCTGCTTGTGTCCGCGCTGCTTACGATTCCGGTGGCAATCAGTCTGCTGCTCGCCAGAAGCTTCCGGTCCTCCATCATTTTGTCGGTGATCATCTCGGAGCTGGCTGTCATCGGAGGCTTGATGATGGCCGGACTGTTCAATCTGGCGCCAGGCGCCACAATTGTGCTGCTGCTGATTGCACTGCTTGTCATTACGATGCTGGGCAGAAAAGGTTTTACGACGACCTAAGGAGGGCTGATAGTCATGGCCGATATTCATATTGGAATTGCGTTTGCCGCGGGGCTCGCATCCTTTATCTCTCCCTGCTGTTTGCCTCTGTACCCTTCCTACCTGTCGATCATTACGGGGATGTCCGTCAATGATCTGAAGAATGAGCAAAGCCGCAAAGATGTCCGCTTCCGTACGATGACCCATACGCTGGCGTTCATCCTCGGCTTCTCGGCAGTGTATTACTCCCTCGGATGGGGCGCCGGACTGTTCGGCGAATTTTTTATCGAATACCAGGGACTGATCCGTCAGCTCTCCGCGCTGCTTATCGTGTTGATGGGACTTATGCTGTTAGGTATTTTTCAGCCGCGGATGCTGATGAAAGATTTCAAATTCAATTTTAAAGGCAAGCCGGCAGGATACATAGGCACCTTTTTGTTCGGGATCGGCTTTGCCGCAGGCTGGTCGCCTTGCGTCGGACCGATTCTGATGGCGATTATTGCGCTTGCTGCTACCGATCCGGGGACGTGGTTCCCGCTCATTACCGCTTACTCGCTGGGCTTTGCCGTGCCATTTTTTGTCCTGGCGTTTTTCATCGGATCCACCCGCTGGATTCTGAAGTACTCCCAGACGCTGATGAAGGTCGGCGGCGCATTGATGATTGTGATGGGGGTGCTGCTGTTCACGAACCAGATGTTCCGGATTACGATCTGGCTCCAGAGCATTACGCCGGAGTGGCTTAAATTTTGACAGATTGATGTCATTAGAATTTTACAAGTTTTAGCGGGCGCTGCAGCAGCGTTGTTTCGGACAAGAAATGGGCTTGCTTTCAGCCAGAAAAAGGTTCCGGGACTTGCCAACTAGTCTTCAAACCATGTATCATTACAGGTGCGGGTAGAACGGTTTTGAAGGGTCACGTAATTATAGAAAAGAGGGAAAAGGATGCCGACACCTAGCATGGAGGATTATTTGGAGCGCATCTACAAATTGATCGACGAGAAGGGATATGCGCGCGTTTCGGATATCGCCGAAGGCTTGGAGGTTCACCCCTCATCCGTCACGAAAATGATTCAAAAGCTGGATAAAGATGAATATCTGATCTATGAAAAATACCGCGGGCTGGTATTAACGAACAAAGGTAAGAAGATGGGCAAGCGGCTTATGGAACGGCATCATTTGCTGGAGGAATTTCTGGAGATGATCGGCGTTCAGGAGGAAAATATTTACCGTGATGTCGAAGGAATCGAGCATCATTTGAGCTGGGATTCCATTATGAGAATTGAAACGCTTGTCGAATATTTCAAGCGTGACGAGAATCGACTTCAGGAATTGCGTGACATTCATAACGAATTAGTCAACGAATCGTAATGTGGCATCTGTCGCCTGTGACAGGTGCCCTTTTCCTAACATGACGGAAAGTGCTTTCTAATGCAGCGGCTCATGCCCGGTTCCTTAGAGAGGTCGCCTTGGGGGCGCCTTTTCGTTCACTCTCTGCACTCTTCATCCACCTGCAAATTTTGTTTTGAAAGGAATTTATATCATGAGGCTTCGAAGATGGTTATTGGTACTGATGATGTTGTTATTATGTATCCCTTCTGTAATTCCGACTGCACAAGCACAGTCAGCAGGCATCAGCATTTATCTGGATGGACAAAGATTGAACAGCGATACATCCCCCTACATACTTCCTAAAGTATATGTAACCATGGTGCCGACCCGGATAATCAGCGAAGGCATCGGTGCGAGCGTAACTTGGAATCAGGCTTCGAAAACCGCAATGATCCGCAAGGATGGCTCGGTCATTACGTTAACGTCAGGCAGAACGACAGCTACCGTCAACGGAGCAGCGGTGCCGCTTGACGCATCGGTGGAGATCCGAAACGGAAGAATCATGGTGCCGATCCGGTTCATCAGTGAGAATCTCGGCTTGAGGGTATCCTGGAACCAGGCAGCTCAGCGCATCGATCTGTACAGCAGAATCGTTAGCCCGCCCGTACAGCCGGTACAGCCAGGACAACCGGGAGAGCCCGGGGCGCCAGCTTCGGATGAAATAAGAGGCGCATGGATATCCACGGTGTACAACCTGGATTGGCCCGTGGCTGGAAGCAGTGTGCAGCAGCAAGCGGATTATATTCGCATGATTGACGAGCTGCAGCGCACGGGCATCAATACCGTCTATGTGCAGGTTCGTCCTGCAGGGGACGCTTTGTATCCGTCAGCGCTGGTGCCTTGGTCCAAGACGGTCAGCGGCACTCAGGGCGTCGATCCGGGCTATGATCCGGTGGCCTTTATGATCGAAGAGACGCATAAGCGAGGCATGGAATTTCACGCTTGGTTCAACCCGTTCCGGGCGAACACGGCTGCCAATGTGACGGGGCTTGACCCGAGGCATGTCGCGGTTGCACATCCGGAGTGGATTGTGAATACAGGCAATCAGCTGTATATTAATCCCGGCATTCCGGCAGCAAGACAACATATCATTGACGTCATTATGGAAGTGGTCAACCGCTATGATATCGACGGCGTTCACCTGGATGATTACTTCTACCCGTCGAATACGGTGTTTCATGATGAGGCAGCTTACCAGACTTACAATCAGGGGGTTTACCGCAACATCGGCGACTGGCGCCGGGGGAACATCAACCTGTTTGTAAGCGGACTGAAGGACAGCATCCATCATGTCAAACCGGATGTGAAGTTTGGCATCAGTCCGTTCGGCGTGTGGCGCAATCAGTCCACCGATGCAAGCGGATCGGAGACCAGTGCAGGCGTCACCGCCTATGACAGCATGTATGCTGACGTTCGGGCCTGGATCCGCAACGGATGGGTCGACTACGTGGCTCCGCAGATCTACTGGAGCATGAGCAACCCGGCGGTCGATTACGATGTGCTTGTCGACTGGTGGGTGAGGGAAGTGAGCGGAACCGATGTCGATCTGCTGATCGGGCATGCGGCATACAAGCTGGGCACCTCGGAGATTGGCTGGCAAAGCGCGTCAGAGATTATCAATCAGCTGCGTTATAACCAACAATACAGTGAAATCAAAGGCAGCATCTTCTTCAGAGCAGAAAATATACTAAGCAATTCTTTGGGACTTAAAGATCAATTGCAATCATATTACAGATAATCGGCACGTCCTTGAGGTATGAATACTCCCCCGTTCTCATACATAGTCAATAGACCATGTGAGGCGGGGGATTTTCATATGCAAATAAACGCTGTATTTGAAGGCGGGGGAGTCAAAGGAATCTCGCTTGCAGGAGCTGTCAAGGCAGCAGAGACTGCCGGGATTCAATTCAGCAGGGTGGCAGGCACGTCTTCAGGCTCCATCGTTGCCTCAGTACTGGCCGCAGGGTATACAGCGGATGAGATGAAGCTGATCATTGAGAGCACGCCTTTTCATTCCTTGCTGAAGCGGGCTCCGATTTTCAATGCCAAAATCGTAGGCCCGGCGCTTCGGGTGCTGATCAAGAGAGGCCTGTATTCCGGTGAGGCGCTGGAGAGCTGGATCCGCAACATTTTGCTGGAGAAAGGGATGTTGACCTTTTCAGATATACCGTCCGGGAAACTGTACATTGTCGCTTCGGACATTACGAATGGCAGACTGCTGGTGCTGCCTGATGACTTGCGCCATTACGGCATTAATCCGTCCACGTTTCCGGTCGCCAAGGCCGTGCGCATGAGCTGCAGCATACCGTATTTTTTTGATCCGGTGATTCTTCGGCTGCTGGGACGGGCGGCGAAAGGCAAATCCTTCAACGAGCAGTTTGTTTACGTGGTTGACGGGGGCTTGCTCAGCAATTTCCCGCTGTGGCTGTTTGATAAAGATTCGCTGGGCGGACCGAAGCCGCTGCCGGTGATCGGCTTTCAGATGGTCGGGAAGAACAGCAATAAGCCGCGCGTCATTAACGGCCCGTTCAGCATGATGACGGCCATGTTCGAAACGATGCTGTCCGCCCATGATGAACGTTATATCGAGCAGAGGAACCGCAGCCGGACGATCAAAATACCGACGCTTGGCATCAGCACCACCCAATTCGATCTGACAAAAGAGGAAAGCGAAAGCCTGTACGCATCGGGGGTGCGCGCAGGGACGCAGTTTTTCTCCCGCTGGAAGGCGGAAGGAAGGCTATAGCGTCAACGAACCGGCAAGCGTATCGTATGACCACGCAACAAAAGAGGTGTCCTCAAGATCTTAGGATCTTGATGGACACCTCTTGCGGCTGCAGGGCCAGGATATGTTAATGATATTTCGGGAGATCGTCGGACGGATCGGATTTCCCTTTCTGGCCCTCGATAACCTGGAACGGATATTGCTTCCGTTTGGATGGCGGACTGCTTTTCCGGACACCGTTGTTTTTGGCAGCAAGCTTGGCGGCAGTACGCTTCGATGGCTTTACCTTCGGATGCCGTTTCGTTCGTGGAGGAAACTTGTAGAGCAGGTATACCACCCCGACGACAATGACCGGGATCAGAACATAGTTCCTCGTACTTGGGTTGAACAACATACTGATAATTCCGAGCGCTGCAAGCGTAATTGCAGTCCAAAAAATAATGGCATGCCTTCTCATGGATTACTCATCCTTTCGCGGGATCCAGCACACTCCCTGTCACAGATTGCGGAACGGTAACGTTCTCTTTCTCGTACTGAGCATCCAGTTCACGCATTCTGTTAAAGGATGCGATGGATACTTCAACTTGGTCATCGGTAGGCTCTTTCGTGGTCAGAAGCTGAAGCCACAGACCGGGATATCCAAGGTAGCGGAGCACTGGGACGTCTCTGAGCGCATTGGTCAGCTTGAGAAATTCGAAGGAAACGCCAAGCACGACCGGAAGCAGAACGATCCGCTGAACAATCCGTTCGGTCATATTGTCCCATGGAACCAGGGAATATACGGCCACGCCGAGCACGATGGTCAGCATCATGAAGCTGCTACCGCAGCGGTAATGGAGGCGCGTATATTTTTGCACATTTTTCACCGTGAGCTCTTCACCGGCTTCGTATGCGCTAATGACCTTGTGCTCCGCACCGTGATACTGGAACAGTCTCTTGATGACAGGCGTTTGCGAGATGATCCACAGATACGCCAGCAATAAAATCAGCTTGATGACGCCTTCTATCAGATTACGCACAATGTAGTTGTCTAATGTGTTGCCAAATAAAAAATCCTCTACGAAAACAGGGACCAAGGTGAACAGAAGCTTGCCTAATATGAAGGACAGCACACTGACGGCGGCAACGCCGATAATCATGCTGAGGCTCCAGCCCGATTCTTCCTTCTCTTTCTGCTTTTCACGCTCCTCAGGCTCCAGCGTATCGTCAGCATAAGCATCTGCAGAGTAGTTCAAATGCTTGGAACCTTTAATGGAGGAATCTATGAGACTCACAATACCGCGGAGAAACGGAATCTTTCTGAGCTTCAGGACCCAAGCCTTGTCTTCGCGAGGAACCTCCAAAAATTTAATCTCGTCGTTCTTTCTCCGAACAGCCGTAACGTTGACATGCTTGCCGCCGAACATAACACCTTCGATGACAGCCTGACCGCCGTAGCTGACCGGGGTTGATTTTTGGGACAACCGGCTCACCCTCCTGAAATTCAATCTATGAAACCTATTGTAGCGAATTTTGAAAGTAATTTCTAGTTGGATTAGGCTGGGCGCGATCGGAGCATACTATAGCTTATTTCCATGAAAGAGCATCTTCCGGTAGTGGAGCCGGGAGTGCGGATGCATAGAGGAGGATGAAGCGACATGCATGAACGCCTGTTTCGACAGCAGTATCCGCATACGAATCCGATCGCTTTTGCGCTGGAGCTGGGCTACTATGCCGGGCTGATCTGGGGGGCGATTCGGTGGGTTTTTTATACGCTGAACTTTACGCAGGTGCTGCCGGGATTTCTGCTGGAGCCGTATTTCAAACATCGTTTCCTGAACAGCACAGCGGGACATTTGGCCGGATGGCTTGGCTTCATTGCCTTTTCGGTCATCGCCTCGCTGCTGTACGTATTTCTGTTTCGCAAGCTGAAGGGGCCTTGGCCCGGCATTGCATATGGGGCGGTCTGGTGGATCATGCTGTTCATCGTATTAAACCCGTGGCTGCAAATGACAAGGCCGGTCAAGCTGCTGACCTGGGATTCGAATATATCGGAGTTCTGCGTCTTTATTCTATGGGGGCTGTTTATCGGGTACACGACAGCTCAGGAATATACGGATGAAAAGCTGCGAGAGCCGAAGAAGATGATCAGCTAGAGAGGGCTCCCGCCTGCCCGAACAATAAAAACTTCTCAAGGCGATGCCCGCTATGGTAAAATAGCTTTTGGTTATTTGACGAAAAGGTGGGAAACCCTATGAAGTCCATATGGGTGATAAACGGACCGAATTTGAACCTGCTTGGCGTTCGGGAACCGGGAATCTACGGTTCGCTCAGCCTGCAGGCGATCGAAGAGTCATTGAGCAAACAGGCGGAACAAGCCGGTATCGGTATTACCTTCTTTCAGTCGAACCATGAAGGAGCGATCATTGACCGCATCCATGAAGCGATGGGCAAGGCCGACGGCATATTGCTGAACCCCGGTGCGCTGACCCACTACAGCTATGCGGTTCGCGATGCGATCAGCTCGGCGCGAATTCCGGTTGTGGAAGTTCATTTGTCGAATATTCACGCCCGTGAGGAATTTCGTCACAAGTCGGTCATCGCCCCGGTCGCTGTAGGGCAGATTGCAGGCTTTGGCGCAGACAGCTACAGTCTCGGACTGACGGCGCTGCTCCAGGTGCTGGATCGGCAGGAGGCCAAGTAACAGGCCTATTGATACGATCTGAGAGAGGAGATAGAAAAGATATGAGCAATCATCGAGTGACCAAGCTTCGCGAGAAGCTGCAGCAGGATGGATTGTCGGCCGTCTTGGTTGCAAGTCCGATCAACCGCCGTTATTTGTCCGGGTTTACCGGATCGGCCGGCTATGTACTCATCACCTTGAACGAGGCGTATCTGCTTACGGATTTCCGCTACATGACGCAGGCTCCCCAGCAGGCCAAAGGATTCAAGGTCGTTGAACATGGACCGAAGGTGATGGAGACGGTGAAGGAGCTTCTCGCTTCGGAGGGCATCACTTCCCTGGGCTTTGAGCAGGATCATGTTACATACGGCGTATATTCTACATACTCCGAGCAGCTGAATCCGATTCAGCTCGTAGCTACATCAGGCCTGGTGGAACAGCTGCGCATATTCAAGGACGCCGAGGAACTGCAGGTGATGCAGCGGGCGGCGGATTTGGCAGATAAGACGTTCAGCCATGTGCTGGGCATTCTGAAGCCGGGCTTAACCGAGCGTGAGATCGATCTGGAGATGGAAATGTTCATGCGTCAGCATGGCGCGACCGCCTCTTCGTTCGATACGATCGTGGCGTCCGGGGAACGCTCCGCGCTTCCTCATGGCGTGGCCAGCGAACGGGTCATTCAGGGCAATGAATTTGTCACTTTCGACTTTGGCGCGCTGCTGGACGGATACTGCTCGGATCTGACACGTACCGTGGCACTGGGTAACCCGGATCCGAAATTAAAGGAGATTTATGACATTGTGCTGGAGGCGCAGCTGCATGCGCTGGCCCATATCAAGCCGGGCATGACAGGACGCGAGGCCGACGCGCTTGCTCGCGATATCATTGACCGTTATGGCTATGGCGAGTATTTCGGTCACAGCACAGGTCATGGCCTTGGCATGGAAGTGCATGAGTCGCCGCGGCTGTCCAAGCTGAGCGACGATGTGCTGCAGCCAGGCATGGTGGTTACTGTAGAGCCTGGCATTTATCTCCCTGGACTCGGCGGGGTCCGGATCGAGGATGATATCGTCATCACGGAAACGGGTATACAGATCCTGACAAGCTCCAGCAAGGATTACACCGTACTTTCATGATGTGACCGCAGCTATTTATTTAACTATCCTTAGGAGGGATCTTCAGTGATTTCAGTTAACGATTTTAAAACAGGATTAACCGTAGAAGTGGAGGGCGATATCTATACCGTTCTCGATTTCCAGCATGTAAAGCCGGGTAAAGGTGCAGCGTTCGTTCGCTCCAAGCTGAAAAACCTGCGCAATGGCAACACCGTTGAAAAAACATTCCGCGCAGGCGAAACGATCGGCCGCGCTCAAATCGACAACCGCGGCGTTCAGTACCTGTATGCAAGCGGACAAGAGCATGTGTTCATGGATAACGAAACCTATGACCAGTTCAGCTTGACCAGCGAACAGCTGGAATGGGAACTGAACTTCCTGAAAGAGAATATGAATGTAAATATCATCAGCTATCAAGGCGAAATCCTCGGGATCAACCTGCCAAACAGCGTTGAACTGAAGGTTGTAGAAACCGAACCAGGCATCAAGGGCAACACAGCGACAGGAGCAACGAAGAATGCCCAGGTAGAGACGGGTCTGAACGTTCAGGTTCCGCTCTTTATTAACGAAGGCGATGTGCTTCTGATTGATACCCGTGACGGCAAGTACATCTCCCGTGCATAATGAAGACTTGGAAACCGCAAGCGGCGGCTTCCAGGCATCATGACGTGAGAGACTCCTGTACAGTGTACAGGGGTTTTTTGCGCAATTCCCGGAGGTCCTGCTGTCGTCCTTTCCAAGGGACGAACGGACGCCCAATTTATAACAGATAGCCGTCATTCATGCGAAAAACCTTGACGGAACAAGTCACTTTCGTATTATACTGTTTTAAAGTGAGAAACTGATGTGAGCAGATACAGATTCTATGTGGGGAGTGAAAGAAGCGTTGTCACTGTACGTCATGAAATTCGGAGGCAGTTCTGTAGGGGATACGGAACGGATGCAGCGCGTCGCCAAACGAATTGTAGAGAAGCAGGATGAAGGTCACCAATGCGTTGTCGTCGTGTCCGCCATGGGGGATACAACCGATGATTTGATCGATCAGGCGAAGCTATTAAACGACAATCCGCCGGCTCGGGAAATGGATATGCTGCTGACGACAGGGGAGCAGATTTCGATCTCCCTGTTGTCGATGGCGATTCACAGCCTCGGGCGCAAGGCGTTATCGTATACCGGCTGGCAGGCCGGATTCCTTACCGATTCCGTCCACAGCAAAGCGCGTATTGCGGACATTCATCCGGAGCGCGTGCTCAAAGCGCTGGATGAAGGGAACATCGTCATCGTGGCCGGCTTCCAGGGCATGTCCGAGGAAGGCGAAATCACGACGCTCGGCCGCGGCGGCTCGGATACGACGGCGGTTGCGCTTGCGGCCGCTATTGACGCCGACGTTTGCGAGATTTACACCGATGTGGACGGCGTGTACTCGACCGATCCGCGCGTTGTCAATTGCGCCAGAAAGCTGAATGAAATCTCCTATGACGAGATGCTGGAGCTTGCCAATCTCGGCGCTGCGGTCCTGCATCCGCGGGCGGTGGAGTATGCGAAGCACAATCAGGTGAAGCTGGTCGTCAGATCAAGCTTCAATTATAACGAAGGAACGGTTGTTAAGGAGGAAGCAAGCATGGAGCAGGGTGTGGTAGTCAGTGGAATTGCCTATGATAAGAACGTCGCCAGAATCAGCATTCTGGGGGTAGCCGATGTTCCGGGCGTGCTCGCCCAGATGTTCGGTGCCCTTGCCACAGAAGGGATCGACGTGGATATCATCGTGCAGAGCGGCGTGCAGAACGGAGAGGCGGATTTTGCGTTCACCGTCTCGCTTGAGGATCGGGAGCGGGCGCTTGCGGTCATTGAGAAAATCCGCGATCAGCTGCCGTACCGTGACGTAACCTCCGAGGATAACTTGGTGAAAGTATCCATCGTTGGCGCCGGCATGGTCAGCCATCCGGGCGTGGCCGCCCAGATGTTCGATGTCATCTCGAAACAGGGCGTCAGCATCAAGATGGTCAGCACGTCGGAGATCAAGGTGTCCTGCGTCATCGAGAGCGGCAATTTGCAAAATGTCGTTCAGGCGCTTCATACCGCGTACGGACTGGACACGGATCAGCAGGCGGTTGTCGGCGGGCCTCAGGTACGCCGATAATACGCACCTCTAACCATAACAGCGGGCCGAGCAAGGAGAAATCCTTTGCTCGGCTCGTTTTTTTTATGCTCACCTGCCGTGGGAAGCAAGGATATCCCGGAGATCTCTCGAATCTTGAACGCCCCGCCCTGCATTGTCGAGCCTAATAGGGCAGCAGTTTCGCTGCCCCTTCCCGCAAGTTCCCTCCATTTCTGTCTATGATATTGAAAAAAATAGAGATATTCCGAGAGAAGGCTGCATATTTTTAAACATCATAACAAGCAGAAGGAGGTTTACTGATGCTGGACAAGTTTGTCACGAGCATGGCCTCGCTCCGATTTTTCTCCGGCAGCCTGGAAATTGTCGCAGCCATTATTATGCTCCGGTTGAACCAAGTGGACAAGGCCTTGGCAGTCAACTCGGCGCTTGCGTTTATGGGGCCGCTCATCCTGATTGTGACGACCACGATCGGGCTTGTCGGAATGGCCGACAAATTGTCCTGGGGCAAGATTGGCTGGATATTGTGCGGGGTGTCCTGTCTCTTATACGGGATCTTAAAAAAATGATAGATTCGCGGCATAAAAGTCAGGTACAAGCATACACATGGGAGTAAGAAAGTTCTTTTATATGAGGTAGTTACCAAGAGGACAGGTAGGTTGGGGGAAATGGATATGACACTGGATTGGTTAGGGCTGTTTCCCGAAAGCATCAGGCTCATCCTGCTGAAGCTGCCGAAGGCGATGCTGGACCATCTTGAGGAGATTCGAATCCGCGAGGAGCGTCCGCTTGAGATCAATGCCGCTGGCCGGCATCATTTTCTGGACCGGGACGGCGGCTTGAGCTTGCACCCCGGCGAAGCGTACAAGCCGACCCGGGAGGATACAAGGCGGCTGCTGGACCTGATCAGCAACCACTCCTTGTACACGATGGAGGAGGAGCTGCGAAAAGGCTTCATTACGATTCCCGGCGGCCACCGGGTTGGGCTGGTCGGCAGAACGGTGCTGAGCGGCGGCAGGGTGGAGCATATACGGGACATCAGCGGGTTCAACGTCCGGATAGCAAAGGAAATTCGGGGCGCAGCGGATGAGATTCTTCCTTTTCTGCTTGACCGAAAACGGGGCAGGGTGATGCACACCTTGATTCTCTCCCCTCCCCAGCAAGGGAAGACGACGTTGCTGCGAGACTTGGCCAGACAGATCAGCTATGGCAGCTGGGGGAACGCCCAGCTTCAATGGCCCGGACTCAAGGTTGGCATTATTGATGAACGGTCCGAAATCGCCGGCTGTCAGCGGGGCGTGCCGGGGTTCGATGTCGGGCCGCGCACCGATGTGCTGGATGGATGCCCGAAGGCGGAAGGCATGATGATGATGATTCGCTCGATGTCGCCGGATGTGCTCATTGTGGACGAGATCGGGCGGCCGGAGGATGCCGAGGCTGTCAATGAGGCGCTGCATGCCGGAATCAGTGTCATCGCTACGGCACATGGCTCCTCGATACAGGATATTGGCGGGCGGCCTGCGCTGTCGGCGCTGGTGCAGCAGCGAAGGTTTGAAATGTATGCGGTCCTATGCCGCAAGGGACATGAACGGTCTTACAAGCTGTACGACGGCGGGCAGCGCACGCTGCAAACCGCCGGCGCCGGTCCCCCGGGCGGTGATGCCTATGCTTAATCTGATCGGGGCTATTCTGGTGCTGGCAGCGGGAACTTTAGCCGGTTTTTATCAAGCTCATCAGTTTGCGCTAAGACCCAGGCAGCTGAGGGAACTGATTCTGGCCCTTCAACGTCTGGAGACCGAAATCAGCTACGGTTTCACCCCGCTTCCGGATGCGCTGGAGCGAATTGGAGGCGGGCTCAAGGAGCCGCTGAAAACGTTGTTTATCGCTGCATCGGATTATATGAGCCCCGATTACGGACTCTCGGCCGAGGACAGCATCAGAAAGGCGCTGAATATGCACTGGAGACGAACCTCCATGAAAACTGCGGAGAAAGACGTGTTAGACCGGTTAAGCGGTGTACTTGGCACCAGTGACAGGCAGGACCAGATCAAGCATATAGCCCTGGCCGTCGGCCAGCTACAACACGAGGAGGCCGCGGCAAGGGAAGACCAGGCCAAGTACGAAAAAATGAGCAAAAGCCTGGGTCTGCTTATTGGAGCATTGATCGTCATATTGATCTTTTAGCGAGGTGCCAGGGAATGAACATTGAAGTGAACGCCATTTTTCAGATTGCAGGAATCGGCATCATCATCGCCATGATTCATACAGTCCTGAAGCAGATGGGAAAAGAGGATATGGCACACTGGGTGACGCTTATCGGGTTTGTCGTTGTGCTGTTTATGGTTGTCAGGCTGCTAGATGATCTGCTTAAGGAAATCAAAAGCATCTTTCTGTTCCAGTAGGTGGAGTTATGGAAATTATCCAGGTGGTCGGCTTTGGTCTGATTGCCACAATACTGATACTCGTTGTCAAGGAACAAAAGCCGCTGTTCGCTTTTCTGATTGCGGTAGCCGCCTCGCTCATGATTCTGCTGGTGCTGGTAGACCGGATCGGCTCGATCATTCGAATGCTGGAGAATATGGCTCAGAACGCAGGGGTAGAGCTGATATATTTGAAGACCGTGCTCAAAATTATAGGCATTGCTTATGTCGCGGAGATGGGGGCTCAAATTGTGCGGGATGCAGGCCAGGAGTCCATCGCTTCGAAAATAGAACTGGCGGGAAAAGTGCTCATATTGGTGCTGGCGATACCGATAATCGGGATTATCATCGAGACGGTCCTGAAGCTGCTCCCGGTCTGATGAAGGTGGGGGGTGTCATGACGCGTTCAGCATATCGGCTGCTGCAAGTTCTTGGATGGATGATCGTGATGTTGTTGATGATGGGGCTGTTTTCCGGAACCGTCCATGCCTCTTCCCCAGCGGAGGATTGGGTCAGACAGCAGACCGAGCAACTGCCGACAGAGCAGGTAGAGAAATACTGGGAACAGCTGATGAAGGATTATGGCGGCTTCTTCCCGGAGGGCAGAACGCCCTCCCTGATGGATATGCTTCTGCCGGGAGGAGACGGATTATCGTTTACGTCGGTGCTCTCCGGGCTCGGCAAGTACATGTGGCACGAGGTGCTGTTTAATGGCAAGCTGCTGGTCAGCATCGTGATGCTGAGCAGCATGAGCATGATCCTGGAGCAGCTGCAATCCGCTTTTGAAAAAAACACGGTCAGCCGTGTCGCCTACGCCATCTGCTACATGGTCGTGCTGATCCTTGCGGTCAACAGCTTCAGTGTCGCCATCGGCTACGCGAAGGGCGCGATCAGCAGCATGGTTGACTTCATGCTGGCGATGCTGCCGCTCCTGTTCGCTCTGATGGCTTCGATGGGAAATGTCGTCACCGTCTCCGTCGCCCATCCTCTGGTCATCTTTATGGTTCATACCGTGGGCACGCTGATCAGCACGATCGTATTTCCGCTTCTGTTCTTCTCGGCGATGCTGCATCTGGTAAGCTCGCTGTCCGATAAGTACAAGCTGACCCAGCTTGGCAATCTGCTGCGGGGTGTCGGCATGGGGGTGCTGGGGGTGCTGCTCACCGTATTCCTCGGCGTGATTTCCGTGCAGGGCATATCCGGCTCGATTACGGACGGTGTTGTCATCCGGGCCGCCAAATACGTGACCGGCAACTTCGTGCCGGTCGTCGGCAAGATGTTCGCGGATGCAACGGACACGGTCATATCCGCATCGCTGCTCGTGAAGAATTCGATCGGTCTGGCCGGCGTCATCATCATATTGTTCCTGTGCGCGTTTCCCGCGATCAAAATATTGATACTGGCGCTCATCTACAATGTGTCCGCGGCAATCATGCAGCCGCTTGGTGACACTCCGATTGTCACCTGCCTCCAGACGATTGGCAAAACGATGCTGTACGTGTTCGCAGCGCTGGCTGCGGTGAGCATGATGTTCTTTCTGGCGATCACCATCATGCTGACGGCAGGCAACATCACCGTCATGATGAGGTGAGGCGGAGGGGTAGAGCTGCAGATGAAGCTTCCCGTTTGAAGGAGAACCGGATCGCTGCCGCTTATCTGAGCCCGAAGGGGAGTGAAGCGAAGAATGGACTGGCTGGGACAATGGCTGAAAAGCGTCATCATGATCGTGCTGTTTGCAGCCTTCGTGGATATGATCCTGCCGGGAAAAAAGATGGAACGCTACGCCAGAGTCGTGCTCAGCTTTCTCATCCTGTTGACGCTGCTCGGACCCATCGTCAGCCTGCTGACGGATTCGCCGGAGAATAAGCTGGCCGCAGAGCTGAGGCAGCTGGAGAGAGGGAGCGCTGACGAGGCGCAGCTGGACGCCATCCTGGCCCAGGCCGAGCAGTTCAAGGAACAGCAGCGGAACCAGAGCCTGCAATGGGCAGGCGAGGAGCTGGCCCGGGTGATGAAGGAAGACATCAGCCGGGAGACGGGGGAGCGTGTACAGAGCGTGCAGGTTGTCCTGGCGCTTGGCAAATCGGAAGAGTTGTCGGAAGCAGTCATTCAGTCGGTCAGTGTCAAGCTCGTGCCGGATCAGTCGAAGCCGGCGGAGCCCGACTCCAAGATCACCCATAAACCAATCGGTATAACACCCGTTGATGCTATAGATGTGAACATTCAATCAACGTCACACCCGAATAAGGATAATCCGGAGAACGAGTCAGGCAGCGTCCAGGAGGCGAGCTCGGCAGAAGCGAAGGCAAGGGTTCAGCCGGTTCGCGAATTGCTCAGCAGCCAGTGGGATTTGAAACCGGAGCAAATCACCGTCGAACTGCCTGGCGTGGAAGGCGATACGACATTATGAACGGAGGTGAATCGGATGGGGAACTGGCTAAAGCGGTTGGAGGAGTGGCTAGGTGGCGGGGCGGGCGGTGCTAAAAAGGTTCAAACCTTACGCTGGCTCATCATACTTGGGCTCGTCGGCGTGGCCATCATGCTGTTCAGCTCCTTCATCAATGTGAAGAAGATTGATCAGGACAATGTCAGCCGCGAGCCGCCGGACGCCTCGGTAACAACATCCGTGCCAACGGATGCGGATAACGCGGCCGGCGAATTTGAAACGATCGAGCAGGACTTCGAGATGCGCACCAAGGCGATGCTGGAGCAAATTGTCGGCGTCGGCGAGGTCGACGTCATGGTGACGGTGGAATCTACGGAAGAGCTGGTCGTCCATAAAAACATCAGGGATACCCAGGAGCTGACAGAGGAAACCGACGCGAACGGGGGCAAACGTCACATTACCAGCTACACCCGCGACGGTCAGATCGTCACTTACGAAACTTCCGGAGACCAGGCTCCGATCGTGACGAAGCGGATCAAACCGCAGGTCAGAGGCGTGCTGGTTGTGGCCAAGGGCGCAGAGAACGAAGTGGTGAAAGGACTGATTGTGGATGCGGTGCAGCGAGGTCTGAATGTTCCAACCTATCGCATCTCGGTCGTGCCTCGCAAGCAGCAGTAGCAGGGTGAACGAGCCGATCGTTCCCGCAGGTTCTCAATTAAAGGAGGAAGCGTTCATAATGAATAACAAAAGACAAACCATTTGGTTAGTATCGATGCTCAGTTTGATGGTCGTCCTCTCGGCCTACTACTTGTTCACGGATGATCCGGGCTCAACGACGCCGCCGGTAGCGGACAGCACCCAGGCCGATGGAGCGGGCCCAGGCGTACAAGGCGCAGACGGTACAGGCAATCCGGATGAGCTGGTGATCAACGAGATCGTGGAAGAAGGAGCTTCCGAAGAGCCGGGAACGGCGCCGGAGAATGCGGAAAGCACAGGCACGGAAACCGGGGAGGCTGATGCGGATTCCGGTGCTGCCGATGCCGATACGTCGGCTGCTGAAGGCAATCAGAATGCCGGACAATCGAACACCGGAGCCGAGCAGCCGAAGACCGAACCTTCAGGCGAGGACAAGTCGAGTGAAACGAGCAGCACAACCGGAGCCAAGACAGAGAAGGAAATTTTGGAGGAAGTTGCCGCCCAGGCGGGCACCAGCGAATCCAAAATCGAAGCTTACAAAATGGAGCGCACGGAAAAAAATATGAAGCTGTATGATGAATTGATGGCCAGAATCGGCAATCAGGACAGCACGCCGGAAGAATTGGCGAAGGCCAGCGAGCAGATGCGAGCTGCCGAGGAAAGAGAAGCGGTCATCGAGAGCATTGAGGTAGAACTCCAAGAACAGTTCGGAAATGCAGTTGTCAAAGAAGAGAATGACAGATATAATGTCGTGGTGCTGACAAACGAGCTGGATGCCAAGGGAGCTGCTGGCATTGTAACCCTCGTGATGAAAGAGCTCAAGGTAAGCCCGGATAAAGTTACGGTTCAATACGTATCGCCATAATCGGTATCGGCAAAATTCCGCAAAATGCGGCGAAAAACGCCAAATATCAAAGAGCCCGGGATTTTTTCGGGGCTCTTTCTATTTCTTATGTTTGTGATATAATACTTTAAGCTATTGACTGACTTGTCCTATGATGGGCTTTCCAGAATATGAAGGAGTGAGCGTCGAGAATGTTTAAATTGGATGAAATTAAGGAACTGATTAAACTGGTGGATGAAACCTCTGTTCAGGAGCTTGAGATTGAGAACGAAGGCACCCGCCTGTCTATTAAAAAGCCTAGCACCCAAGAGGTGGTCAGCCTGCAGGCAGCCCCTCAGACGTTTATACCTGCGCCTCAAGTTGTGGCTCCGCAGACCGTTCAGACCGGACAGGCACCAGCCCAGGCGTCGCAGGAAGCTGCAGCCGTGGACAGCAACAGCGCATTACATAAGATTGTGTCTCCGATGGTCGGAACCTTCTACCGTTCCCCATCTCCAGAGGCGGGTCCATTCGTCAGCCCTGGCGACCGTGTGGATGAGAAAACAACGGTGTGCATTATCGAGGCCATGAAGCTGATGAACGAGCTGGAAGCCGAAGTGAAAGGCCAGATCGTTGAAGTGCTTGTGGAAAATGGCCAGTTGGTCGAGTTCGGACAGCCTCTGTTCCTGGTAAAAGCGGATTGATCCGCGGGACATTGCTTACGAACGAACGCCATACGAGTTCGAAGGAGGTTACTTCATGACATTTCAAAAAGTGCTGGTTGCGAACCGCGGGGAGATTGCTGTCCGCATCATTCGGGCCTGCCGTGAGCTTGGCATATCGACCGTTGCGGTGTACTCGGAACCGGATCGGGATTCACTGCATGTTAAACTGGCTGATGAGGCTTATTGCATCGGTCCTACCTTATCCAAAGACAGCTATCTGAACTTTACTAATATTATGAGCGTAGCCACGCTGACGGAATGCGACGCCATTCATCCCGGATACGGGTTCCTGGCTGAAAACGCTGACTTCGCGGAAATTTGCGAGTCGTGCAACATCACCTTTATCGGCCCCTCTGCCGATGCCATCAACCGCATGGGTGACAAGGCTGTCGCCAAACAGACGATGAAGGATGCCGGCGTGCCGGTCATTCCAGGCTCGGACGGTCTGGTCGAGGATCTGGACGAGGCGGTGATGCTGGCCAGAGATATCGGCTACCCGATCATCATTAAGGCGACCGCCGGCGGCGGCGGCAAGGGCATTCGCATCGCAGAGGATGAGCAAGCGCTCATCAAGCAGATTACAACCGCTCAGCAGGAAGCGCAGAAGGCGTTCGGCAATGCCGGCGTATATCTGGAGAAATACTTGACGGGCATGAAGCATGTGGAGATCCAGATTATTGCCGACAAGCACGGCAATGCGGTGCATCTGGGCGAGCGTGACTGCTCGGTGCAGCGCCGCCGCCAGAAGCTGGTGGAGGAAGCGCCTTGCCCGGTTCTGACGGAAGAAGTCCGGAGCCGAATGGGGGAAGCTGCTGTGCGCGCGGCCAAGGCCGTTCAATATTCCGGTGCCGGAACGCTGGAATTTCTGCTCGGTCCGGACGGTCAATTTTACTTCATGGAAATGAACACGCGAATCCAGGTTGAGCATCCGGTAACCGAAATGGTCACGGGTGTGGACCTGATTCAGGAGATGATCTCGGTTGCCGAAGGCAATCCGCTCTCCTTCAAGCAGGAGGATGTCAAGATCAACGGCTGGTCGATTGAATGCCGCATCAACGCGGAGAACCCGGACAAGGACTTCATGCCTGCGCCGGGGACGATTCAGTTCTATCTGCCGCCAGGCGGTCCGGGTGTTCGCGTGGACAGCGCGGCTTATCCTGGATACACCATCAGTCCGTATTATGATTCGATGATCGCGAAGCTGATCGTATGGGCTCCGACCCGCGAGGAGGCGATTGCGAAGATGAGACGCGCGCTGATGGAATTTGAGATTGAAGGAATTTATACTACAATTCCGTTCCATCAAAAGCTGCTGGAGCATCCGACCTTCCTGAAAGGTGATTTTGATATTAAATTCCTGGAAGAAAATGAAGTTTGATCCATATGGCCAAGTTTGTCATAAACTTGGCCAAATGGTATAGTATGTGTAATAAGGGCGCATGCCTTGAGCAGTCCGGGTGCATCCGCAAACTTATACGAAAGGGTGTTTAGATCATGGTAGAATCTTTGCCAACAGAATTTGAACGTACGGATATCGGTGAGATTCAAATTGCTCCGGAGGTCATCGAGGTCATTGCAGGACTTGCAACGGTTGAGGTTGCCGGTGTTGCAGGGATGAGCGGCGGGTTTGCCGGCGGAATCGCCGAGCTGCTTGGCCGGAAGAATTTGTCCAAGGGCGTAAAGGTTGAGGTTGGCCAGCGCGAAGCGGCTGTTGACGTATCCGTTATTATCGAATACGGTCATCGCCTTCCTGAAGTGGCTGGGGAGATCCAGCGCAATGTGAAGCGTTCGATCGAGAATATGACCGGGCTTAACGTCGTGGAGGTAAATGTACATATTCACGATGTACAGTTTGCGAAGTCAGCAGACAAAACCGAGGATCTGGACCTTGTTCAGCGCGTGAAATAAAACGCAGAATATAGAGATCATAGAGCCCCCGACAGCAATGTCGAGGGTTTAATCCAATTTTAAGGAGGCTGTGCTTGCGTGGCCAAAATCATGGACAGACTGCTGCTGTTTATTTACAGCATCAGCATTGGTGTAATATCCGTTATTGCCATCCTCCTCCTGAGCGGGGCAGTTCCTTATGAAGTGACTCCCGTTCAGGAACAGCGTCTGTTTCTAACCGGCATTATCATCGCCGGGATATTGCTTCTTATGAGCATCCGTTTCTTCTACATATCGGTACGGCGTGACCGCTCGAATCTGAATTCGATCGATCAGCGCACCGACTTCGGTGAAATTCAGATCTCGGTTGAGACGATTGAGAATCTGTGCCTGAAGGCAGCCTCCCGCGTTCGCGGTGTCAAGGATCTGAAGTCTCGGATCAAGGTATCCCAGGCCGGACTTGATATTGCGATTCGTGCCGTGGTGGACGGAGAGGAATCCATTCCTCAGCTGACGACCGAGGTTCAGAAACAGGTGCATGATTTTGTTGAGGATACGACAGGAATTCCAGTGGCCTCTGTATCCGTGTATATTGCGAATGTGGTACAGGCGCCAAGCTTCAAGAGTCGTGTGGAATAGAGGTGAACTTCCCGATGCCTTGGAAAGAGATATGGGAAAGTCACAGAGGACGGATTGTCGGTGTTACCGGAGGCATTGTTTGCGGACTGATTTACTTAATATCCGGTTTTTGGGATATGCTGTTCTTTGCATTAGTGGTTTTTATCGGCTATGTGTTTGGGAAACGCAAGGACCTGAAGCAAGGCTCCCTGTTCCATTGGCAGGAATGGGGGCGCTGGCTGTCGGAGCGTTGGCGGCCGTTTAAATGAACCCGTGATAGCTTTCTCCGAAAAATGCTGGGACAGGCTGCAGGCTCGCCCTTTTTTGCGGAGTGGCTGTCTACGGGTTTTTTTAGTTTAAGGAATTGATCATACTAATCAGAAAAATGGATTTGGATTTTACAAGGTCCACAGGAGGAACAAGATGAAGAGACGTGTAGCTAGAGAGATCGCCGTTCAAAGCCTTTATCAGATGGAGATGAACGAAGTCGACAGCATGGAGGCTGTAACGATGCTGCTCTCGGAGGCGGCCGAAGAAAATGAGACCGAGCGGGTCATCGGTGATGAAGTGCTGCTGAAGGAGTATGTGCTGCAGCTTGTAAACGGAACATGGAATTCCAGGGAAGCCATCGATGAACTGCTGGCTCATTATTTAAAAGGCTGGCAGGTGAGTCGTCTTTCCCGTGTGGATCGCCAAATATTGCGTCTGGCTGTCTATGAGCTGACCCAGGCCGAGGATGTGCCTGGCAAGGTGGCCGTCAACGAAGCGATTGAGCTGTCCAAGCATTTTGGCACAGAGGATTCGGGGAAATTCGTGAACGGGGTGCTTGGCCGGATGATCCAGGAGCTGGATCGCGTCAAGGAAAAGCTGCAGCAATTGTAATGTCAAACGCATAGCATCACTATGGATCAGCGGTTTCATTTATTTGAAATGGAGGAGAGATTAGGATGACAGCAGCAACGATTATTAGCGGTAAACAGGTTTCCCAGGAAATTCGGGAGGGCATTGCTCTAGAGGTTCAGGAATTGTCCAAGCAGGGGGTTCGCCCGGGCTTGGCGGTGATTCTTGTCGGCGATGATCCGGCTTCCCATGTATACGTACGCAATAAGGAAAAAGCATGTCATGACCTCGGGTTCTACTCGGAAGTCCATCGCCTCCCGGCAGATTCCACCCAGGAAACCGTGCTTGCCCTGGTGGACAAGCTGAACAAGCAGTCTTCCATTCACGGCATTCTGGTTCAGCTGCCGCTGCCGAAGCATATTCATGAGAAGTCCGTTATCGACGCGATTGCGGTGGAAAAGGACGTGGACGGCTTCCATCCGGTGAACGTCGGCAATCTCGTGATCGGCGACGACAGCCTTCTGCCGTGCACGCCGGCTGGTGTGATTGAGCTGATCAAACGCACCGGAATTGAAATTTCCGGCAAGCATGCGGTTGTCATCGGCAGATCGAATATCGTGGGCAAACCGGTATCGCTGCTTCTCCAGCGGGAGAATGCGACCGTGACCATGTGCCACTCCCGCACCGCCAATATGGCTGAATTGACGCGTCAGGCGGATATTCTTGTGGTGGCTGTCGGCCGAGCGAATATGATCGACGCCAGCTATGTCAAGCCGGGAGCCGTTGTCATTGATGTCGGCATGAATCGTCTTGAGAACGGCAAGCTGGCCGGAGACGTTGACTTTGAGAGCGTGAAGGAGGTATCCGGTCCGATTACGCCGGTGCCTGGCGGCGTAGGTCCGATGACCATTACGATGCTGATGCAGAACACTTTGATTGCAGCCAAAAAGTTGAACGGGCTGGTTTAAGATGAGCTCTATGGATCAATCCCGAATACTGACAGTCAAAGATTTGAATCGCTATATCCGCATGAAAATGGAAGGCGATGCGGTGCTGTCGGACGTATGGATTCGCGGGGAGATTTCGAATTTCACCCATCATTCCAGCGGCCATATGTACTTTACGCTGAAGGATGAGGGCAGCCGGATTCGCGCGATTATGTTCGCTACCCACAACCGGCGGCTGCCGTTCATTCCGAAGGAAGGCGCGCGCGTCATTGCGCGCGGCAACGTATCGGTCTATGAACGGGACGGGCAATATCAGTTCTATGCGGTCCAGATGCAGCCTGACGGAATCGGCAGCCTCTATCTGGCGTATGAACAGCTGAAGCAGAAGCTGGAGGAAGAGGGATTGTTCGCTGCCGAGCGCAAGCGACCGCTCCCGAAATTCCCGGAGACCATCGGGGTGATCACCTCTCCGACTGGGGCTGCCGTGCGGGATATAATGATTACGATTCGGCGCCGGTATCCGCAGGCGCGAGCCGTGCTCTATCCTGTGCTGGTACAAGGAAAAGGCGCAGCCCCTTCCATCGTCCAGGCGATCCGGACAATGAATGAGATCGGTGAAGCGGACGTGCTGATCGTCGGCAGAGGCGGCGGCTCGCTGGAGGAATTATGGGCTTTCAATGAGGAAATCGTCGCGCGGGCCATATCCGAATCCGAGATTCCCGTCATTTCGGCGGTCGGGCATGAGACCGACTTTACGATTGCAGACTTTGTGGCCGATCTGCGCGCGGCGACGCCTACCGCAGCCGCCGAACTGGCTGTGCCGAGCAGCGCCGAGCTGGCGGCCCGGCTGAGGCAAAGGCAGCGCCAGCTCGGACAAGCTCTGCAGCAGCGGCTGAAGACGAGCAAGGAGCGGCTGGCGGCGCTGCAGCGATCGCCGGTGCTTGTCTATCCGCGCCGCTACATGCTTCAGCATGCCGAACGGCTGGACATGCTCAGCCTGCGGCTCCAGCGAACGATGAAATCGAAGATGTCGCTGCAGCGCCAGCGCCAGCTGTCCCTGAAGCAGGGACTGATCCGGTTTAATCCCCGGACCCAGCTGGAGACGGCGGCGCAGCGCAGGGAAGCGTCCACGCGGCAGCTGGTCTCGGCGATGCAGTCCATGATGAAAGAGAAGACATCCAAACTGCAATCTGAAATCCGGCATCTGGATGCGCTGAGTCCGCTGAAAATTATGTCCAGAGGTTACAGTCTCGTATACGATGAACAAGAGAAGCATCTCGTGAAATCGCTGGACGACGTGCAGCTCGGCGATCTGGTTCATGTCCGGGTCAGCGACGGCCGGCTTCAGTGTCAGGTGTGGGGAATGAAGGAGGAGAACAGTCGTGACAAGTGAGAAGGAAGTAAGCTTTGAAGAGGCGATGATGCAGCTGGAGGAGATCGTTGAACAGCTTGAAGACGGTGATGTTCCTCTGGAGAAGGCGATCGATTTGTTCCAGAAGGGAATGAAGCTGTCCCAGATGTGCAGTCAGAAGCTGGAGCAGGTCGAGCACAAAATTGAGATGATCATTGAGGAAGGCGGGGAGCTGAAACGCAAGCCGTTTAAAGGGGCTCTCGATGAGACAGGTGATCTTGGTGAATAACGGCAGACCGTCCTTTAACCAATATATGAGCAGCATTTCAGACCGGGTTGCAACCGAATTGACGCATGTCCTTCCCGGGGCCTGGGATGTACCGGACTCTCTACGCGAATCGATGACATACTCCTTGATGGCCGGCGGCAAGCGTCTCCGGCCGCTTCTGGTCGTGGCTGCTTGTGAAGCAGGAGGAGGCAGTGCGGAAGCGGCGATTCCGGTGGCTTGCGCTGTGGAGATGGTGCACACTTACTCGCTCATCCACGATGATCTTCCTGCGATGGATAATGATGATTTCCGGCGGGGCAAGCCGACCAATCACAAGGTGTTTGGGGAGGCGACAGCCATTCTAGCAGGGGATGCGCTGCTGACCCATGCTTTCTATATGGTGGTTCAGAGTGCGAGGAAGTTCGGGGTTCCGGCAGAGCGTGTGCTGTCCATCGTGGAGGATCTGGCGGAGTATGCAGGCCCAAGGGGCATGGTCGGCGGGCAGGTGGCCGATATGGAAGGGGAGCAAGGCATCACGAAGCTGGAGGAACTGGAATACATTCATCTGCACAAAACGAGCGATCTGATCATGTTCTCCCTCATCGCAGGAGGCAGAGTGGCCGGCTGCTCGGAGCGCCAGATTGAAGCGCTGCGCGCATTCGGTCAGCGAATCGGTCTTGCCTTTCAGATCCAGGATGACATTCTGGATCTGATTGGGGATGAAGCCAAGCTTGGGAAGAGCACGCAGAGTGATGTGAAGCAGCAGAAGGTTACATATCCTTATTTTATCGGCCTCGAGGCTTCCAGGCTTGAAGTGGGGCGGCTGACAGACGAAGCGAAGACGCTGATTAAGGAAGCGGGACTTGAGGCTCCGGACAGATTGCTGGAAATCGCCGATTTTCTAATGTCGCGCGATCACTGAGGCCGCTTTACATGCAAACGGTTTTTTTGTGATATAATGTCTTTATGTGATTTTACAATATTGCAAAATTCGATTCCGTGTTTGCAATGCGGTACGATAGCATATGGCATCTGAATTCGAAAACTTATTTAGAAGGAAAGCGGGGGGATTCTCGTGCTGCTTCCGAATATCAATCATCCGAAACAACTGAAGAATTTGACTGTAGACCAATTGAATGATCTGGCTGGGGAAATCCGCCGGTTCCTGATTGAGAAGCTGTCAGTGACCGGAGGGCATCTCGCGCCGAATCTGGGAGTAGTTGAGCTCACGCTGGCTTTGCATTACTGTTTCGACAGCCCTCAGGACAAGTTGATTTTTGATGTGGGGCACCAGGCTTATGTTCACAAAATCTTGACCGGAAGAATGGACAAATTCGATACGCTGCGCAAGAAGAACGGCCTTTGCGGCTTCGTGAAGCGCTCTGAAAGCGAGCATGACGTATGGGAAGCTGGCCACAGCAGCACCTCACTGTCTGCTGCGATGGGCATGGCGATGGCCAGGGATTTGAAAGGTGAGGACAACCGGGTCATCGCGCTCATCGGCGATGGTGCGCTTACGGGCGGCATGGCGTTTGAGGCGCTGAACCATATCGGCCATGAGAAGAAGAAGCTGATGGTTGTACTTAACGATAACGAAATGTCCATCGCGCCGAATGTCGGTGCGATGCATAATTACTTAAGCAAGATCCGTTCGGACCGCACCTACTTGCGGGCCAAGGATGAAGTTGAAATGCTGCTGAAGAAAATTCCGGCCATCGGCGGCAAGCTTGCCAAAACGGCGGAGAAGATGAAAGACAGCCTTAAATTTGCGATGGTTCCGGGCCGATTGTTCGAGGAGCTTGGGTTCACGTACCTGGGGCCAGTCGACGGCCATGATGTGGGCAAACTGATTGATACGTTTAATCAGGCGGACAACGTGGAGGGGCCTGTGCTGGTTCATGTTGTCACCACCAAAGGGAAGGGCTACAGCCCGGCCGAGTCCGATTCACACAAGTGGCATGGCATTACGCCTTATAAGATTGAGTCCGGGAAGGTGCTCAAGGCAGTAGGAAATCCGATGTACACCGAGATTTTCGGCCAAACGCTGGTCGAACTGGGCGAGCAGGACGAGCGCATTGTCGCTGTCACACCGGCGATGCCGGGCGGTTCCGGGCTCATTCCGTTCGGGAAGACATTTCCGGAACGGATGATCGACGTCGGCATTGCCGAGCAGCATGCGGCCACGCTTTGCGCTGCGCTTGCCATGGAAGGAATGAAGCCGGTGTTTGCCGTGTATTCAACCTTTATGCAGCGTGCCTACGATCAGATCGTGCATGATATTTGCCGTCATAACGCCAACGTGATGTTCGCGATTGACCGGGCAGGATTTGTCGGGGCGGATGGCGAGACGCACCAGGGCGTATACGATATCGCCTTCATGCGTCATATTCCGAATATCGTGCTGATGATGCCGAAGGACGAGAATGAGCTGCGGCATATGATGAAGACGGCGCTGGATTACGATGACGGTCCGATCGCCTACCGCTATCCGCGCATTCATGGTCGCGGCGTCGAGCTCGACAAGGAGCTTGTCCCGATTCCGATCGGTTCATGGGAAACGGTTCGCGCTGGCGAAGGCTACGCGATTCTGGCAGTCGGGCCGATGGTTCAGCTGGCGGAAGAGGCGGCTGAACTTCTCAAGCGGGAAGGGCTATCGGTGCAGGTCGTTAACGCCCGGTTCCTGAAGCCGCTGGATGAGACGATGCTGAAGGAGCTGGCGGCTAGCGGCACTTCGATGCTGGTGCTGGAAGAAGCTTCGCAGGCAGGCAGTCTCGGAAGCGCGGTGCTGGAGTTTTTTGCGGAACAGGAATTGTTTGATACCGTTGTTTCACTTATGGGCATTGAAGACCGCTTTATCGAGCACGGCAGCATTCCGGAGCAGCGCGAAGAGGTTGGGCTAACGCTTGAACAGGTATGTAACAGAATTCGCAGCTTCAAGACTTCGCGGGCATCTACCTTGGGGAAGCGAAGCCTGATGTCTTAGGCGGTTTAGGAGATATAGATGGATTCAACACAAAAGGAACGCATTGATATATTGCTTGTGGAGCAAGGATTTTACGATAGCAGGGAGAAAGCGAAGGCCGCGATTATGGCCGGGCTGGTCTATGCGGGCAGTGAACGCATTGAAAAGGCGGGCACCAAGCTGCCGAGAAACACAGAGCTGCGGGTAAAAGGGGCGGTGCACCCTTATGTCAGCCGGGGCGGGCTCAAGCTGGAGAAAGCGCTGAAGGAGTTTGGCATTGCGATGGACGGGCGGACGATGCTGGACATCGGCGCATCCACCGGTGGATTTACCGACTGCGCCCTGCAGCATGGCGCCGGATATGTATATGCCATCGATGTCGGGTACAACCAACTGGACTGGTCGCTGCGCAATAATGAGCGGGTATGTGTCATGGAGCGGACCAATTTCCGGTACATGACGCCCGAGGACCTGAAGGGGCCGGCACCGGACTTTGCAAGCATTGATGTGTCGTTTATCTCGCTGCGGATTATTCTGCCGCCACTGAAGGCGCTGCTCGGCAGGCCTGGTGATGTGGTGGCGCTGATCAAGCCCCAATTCGAGGCGGGACGCGAGAAGGTTGGCAAATCCGGGGTTGTTCGCGATCCGAAGGTGCACAAGGAAGTGCTAACCGAGGTGCTGACCTTTGCCAGTCAGATCGGCTTTGCACTGCAGCATTTAACCTTCTCTCCGATTACCGGAGGGGAAGGAAATATCGAATTCCTGGCCCACTGGCGATTAGAGCCGGAGGGCCCTGAAGTTACGGAAGAACCGCTTCAGGAATCCGGACAAGCGCCGGCGGATTTAGCGGAACGGATTGCAGCCGTTGTGCAGCAGGCAGCTCATACTTTCACAGGAAACTCATCGAAATGATGGGTTTCTTTTGCTGAAAAAGAGGAATTTATGTTCCCATTCTCGAATACAAAAGTCGAGGTGAGGGGATGAGTGAAAGTTACGATTGGTTGTTAATGATATTGCTGGGCATCATCATCTTGCTGCTGATTGGCTATCAGCTGAACCGCTGGCTGATGTCGCCTGAGCCTGATCATTTGCCGGGTGTGCCGATCAACGAGCGAATTCCAGATCACCCAGCGATTGCACTGCTGGAGCAAGAGGGATATGAAGTCGTAGGGGGAAAAGTAAAAATAAATCTTACCTTCGATACGGACGAGCGTCCAATCCACAGTCGGCTGTTTATCGATTATATCGCTTCCGGCGAGAACGGAGAGCTGTATTTGGTCAAGCTGGCACGTGAACGGCTGCCTGTCGATTGGACGGGGGCAGGGATTCGAGACCGATTAATGCCGTTCCTTCTGCTGTACCCGGAATGTGAAGGGTTGCTGTATGTGGACACCCACGCGCACAGCGTCCATCGTCTGAACATGGAGTGGTCAGATGAGGAATGGGCAGGCAATGAGGATTGACGATGACCAAGTTTATTTTTACAGGAGGATTTTTCGGACATGAAAGGACAACGACATATCAAGATCAGGGACATTATTACACATCAGGATATTGAAACCCAGGATGAATTGGTGGAGGCGCTGCGGGCCGAAGGGTTCCAGGTGACACAGGCTACGGTGTCGCGAGATATTAAGGAACTGCTGCTGATCAAGGTTCCGACTGATGACGGGCGTTACAAATATTCCATGCCGACAGATCAGCGGTACAATCCGGTGCAAAAGCTGAGGCGGGCGTTGGTCGACAGCTTTGTATTTATCGATCGGACCGGCAATTTGGTTGTGATGAAATGTTTGCCGGGAACGGCGAATTCCGTTGCAGTGCTTCTCGATAATATGGAATGGTCTCATGTGATGGGGACGATCAGCGGAGATGACACCATTTTGCTCATCTGCCGGTCTGAGGAAGACGGGAAGCAGGTAGTCGAGCAAATTAACAGCTATATTTCTTGATGGATGCAGTTACGATTTGGAGGTGTTAGCGATGCTGGTTACGTTGTCCATTCGCAATCTCGCCGTTGTGGAAGAGGTGGACGTGCATTTTTATCCGGGATTTCATGTGCTGACAGGGGAGACGGGTGCGGGGAAATCGATTGTCATCGACGCGCTCGGTCTGATTGCCGGAGGCCGAGGTTCCGCGGATCTGATTCGTTACGGAAGTGAGAAGGCGGAGATCGAGGCGCTGTTTGACCTGCCTGCTGCTCATCCGGTCTGGGATACGCTCGGGCGGCTCGGCATTGAAGCGGACCCGGCGGAGCATTTGCTCATCAGAAGGGAACTGACCTCCCAGGGGAAAAGCACCTCTCGGATCAATGGTCAAATGGTCAATCTGAGCATGCTGCGGGAGGTGGGCGAGAAGCTGATTAACATCCACGGCCAGCATGAGCACCAAAGCCTGCTTCGGCCGGAGCAGCATATGACCTTGCTGGATACGTATGGGGAAGCGGTGATCGGGCCTGCCAAACGGAAGTATCAAGCGCTGTTCGCTGAATTCAGCAAAGTGGAGAAAGAGCTGAAGGAGCTTCAGGAAACGAGCCAGAAGGCGTATCAAATGCTGGATATGTATCGCTTTCAGCTGGAGGAGATTGCGGCCGCCAAGCTGAAGGTCGGAGAGGATGAACTGCTGCAGGAAGAGCGGCTGAAGCTGTCCCATAGCGAGAAAATGATGGATGCTGTAGCCGGTTCGTATGATCTGCTGTACGGCCCGCAGGGCCTGGAGACGATCAGCAGGGCGATCACCCGCCTGCAGGATGTCGTTTCTTATGATGAGAAAGGTCTCAAGCCAGTTGTTGAACAGCTGCAATCTGCTTATTATCAGCTCGAGGATGCGGTGTTTCAGCTGCGCGACTATCGGGATGACATTGAATTCAATCCGGAACGGCTGGATGAGATAGAACATCGCCTTGATATGATTACCGGTTTGCGGCGAAAATATGGGGATAATGTGGAGCAGATTCTGGAATACTACGGTAGAATTCAACAGGAGACCGAGCTTCTGGAAAACAAGGATGAGGTGCTGCAGGGTCTTGAGAAGCGGCGGGATGAGCTGCTGAGCGTACTGCTGCAGGCTGCCAGAGAGCTCAGCACGGCTCGGAGGGAAAGCGCGAGAAAGCTGGCCCGAGCGGTTGAGCGGGAGCTGAAGGATCTGCAGATGGAACGGACTTCATTTGATGTGCGGCTCGAACTGGTTCAAGATGCGAACGGCTATGAATACGAAGGACAGCGCATCCGCCTGACGCGTCAGGGAATGGATAACGCTGAGTTTTTGATTTCAGCCAACCCTGGCGAGCCGCTCCGTCCACTCGCGAAAATTGCTTCCGGCGGGGAAATGTCGCGTATAATGCTGGCGATGAAGAGCATTTTTGCTCGACATGATCAGATTCCGGTCCTTATCTTTGATGAGGTGGACACCGGTGTGAGCGGCAGAGCGGCGCAGTCGATTGCGGAGAAGCTGTTTGTGCTGGCCAAGACATGCCAGGTGTTCTCCATCACTCACCTTCCACAGGTGGCGTGTATGGCGGATCATCAGTATTTAATTGAGAAGAAGCTGGAGCAATCCCGAACGCGAACCCAGGTCGAGCACTTGAGCGATCAGGGAAGAGTGACCGAACTTGCCCGTATGCTTGGAGGCGTGGAAATCACGGAGAAGACACTTCATCATGCCCAGGAAATGCTCAATCTGGCGGCAGCGCAAAAGGCTTCCAGAACGGCTTCGGGTCAATGATTAACAGTTATAAAAGCTTAGGGGCAGGGTAACTTAAAGGTACGCAATTGGCGACCACCTTTTCGTCAAGCGAAAGAAGAAAAAGGGAGCGTGACAGCCATTGAAGCCTAACATCAGGAAAAAACTGCTCGGTTTCCTTCTTGCTTTCCTTCTCTGTTTCCTTGGCACTGCCGAGCCTGTCCAATCTTTTGTTTCTTTGCCCGATGAAGTGAGACTGTTTACCGGCCAGCAGGCCCATCTGGATGTGGATATGCCGGTGCAGGCACTTGCCTCGGTCGACAGGCCGGATATCCTGCAGCTGAATGGTTCCGGCAAGACATCTCTCCTTGCATCAAAACAACCGCTTCACCTGCAGCCCCAGCAGATCGGCAGAGCTGCGGTCACCCTGAAATTATTTGGCAAGATCCCTGTCAAAACTGTTCACGTGGATGTAGTGCCTGAACTGAAGGTCATTCCTGGGGGACAGACCATTGGCGTCAAAGTCAAATCATCCGGTATTATTGTTGTCGGACATCATCTGGTTCATGCCGAGAATGGCGCAAGGGTATCACCCGGGGAGTCAGCCGGATTAAAGCTGGGCGATCTTCTGACCCATATGGATGGGAAGCCGCTGAATGATGTAACCAAGGTCGCCGACATTGTGGAGAAAGCAGGTAAAAACAAACGGCCTCTTGATATTACATTTAAACGCAGCGGGAAAGTCATGAAGACAAAGCTGAACCCGGCCTTTGATGAAGAGGACAAATCGTGGAGACTTGGTCTGTACATCCGCGATTCAGCCGCTGGTGTAGGGACGCTGACCTTTTATGATCCAGAGCACAAGGTTTACGGTGCGCTTGGGCATGTGATCACAGACATGAATACCCAGACCCGCATTGAGGTAGGCAGCGGAAATATTGTTCAGTCGAACGTCACCTCCATCTCCAAGAGCGAGGAGGGTGATCCTGGGGAGAAGCGGGCTTCCTTTGCTAAGGATGGAAAAGTGCTTGGCAATGTTGAACGAAACACCCAGTTTGGCATCTTCGGCAAAATGGATGAAAAACCGGCGCAAGGCGTGTATAAGGAGCCGATTCCGATTGCGTTTGCCCATGAAGTGAAGCCTGGACCGGCCGAAATTTTGACGGTAGTGGAAGGGGAGCAGGTAGAGCGCTTCTCTGTGGAGATTGTTCATGTATCCAAGCAGGACGCCCCGGCGACCAAAGGGCTTGTACTGCGAATTACGGATCCGAAGCTGTTACAGAAGACAGGCGGAATCGTGCAAGGGATGAGCGGCAGTCCAATTGTTCAGGACGGCAAGCTGATCGGAGCAGTGACCCATGTGTTTGTCAACGATCCGAAATCGGGGTATGGATGCTTTATCGAATGGATGCTGCAGGACTCCGGCGTCCTTCCGTCTCGCGAAACATCAGTTCACCAAAATCTTGAGGCAGGTTAATGCCTTGAGATTTTTTTTGTCGTAAAAAGACGAAAATGATCCTAATTTGACGCAAATAATAAATTATAAATC